>NZ_JAWGMB010000003.1:0-260021 GCF_032557235.1 Varibaculum cambriense | reverse complement strand
GGGGGAGAAGTTTTATCCGAGCAGGCTAGGTGGGCGCAAAATTTGGAAAACGCCGCCACGTTTTCCAAATTTTTGGGCAGGAGGAAAAACTTCTCCCCCGCGCTTAGCCGAGCGCTTTTACCAGCCGCAACCCGTCATTTGCGAGGGAATTAACGGGAGACTTGGGCTCCGGTAGTGCCATTAGGGAGGTTGATCTGCACGATATCGCCGGGGGAGAGGGCGCTGCCGCGCCGGGTTTCTACCTCACCATTGACCGTAACCTCACCGGCTTGGATGAGCACGCGTGCCTCGGCACCGTCCTCTACCAGGTTCGCTAGCTTCAGGAACTGTCCTAACTTGATGGTTCCTCGCACTGGAATCGTCGGTAAAGACACGCTGTTATTATCTGCCACGCGATAAATGATACTAAACTGTTAGCAGTATGGCTTTATTGACGCACGTTGGAGGAGCTAGATGAGCAACCCCGAACCGCACGGATTCCCGCAAGGAGACCAGCAAAGCGGAGCAAACTGGCCTTTTCTACGGTCTGAGCAAGCACAACCGGTCGGCCAGCCGGTTGGATCCGAGCCGCAACCGGCTTTCCCGGCTCCAACCGCACCTAAGGCACCAGAGGTTCCCCAATGTAATCAGCAGTTCCCGCAGGCGGCAGCCCCTATGCAGGCGCAAACAACTCACCTTTCTGAAGAGCCCCTGGTTCCGGATACTGCCAGTGAGAATCCGCTTCCCGCGTCCGCGAATGAGAACGCCGTACCTGCTAAAACCAGTGCGGAAAGCGTAAGTGCGAAAGATGATTCCCGGACGTCTGCTGCGGAGATCCAGCAATCTTTGCGTCAACAGGCCTTGACACCGTGGTGGTTAGATGCCTTGATGGCCTTGTCCTTGGCCGGAGTTATGGTTTTCAACGGTTTTGGAATGTCAATGTGGCTGCGGATAGGTTCCCTGATCGCGATGGTGATCGCCCTGATTTTGGTGACTTGGTATCAAGGAGATGCCCAAGAAAAGTCGAACACTTTCCTTACCAGCACCCTGCTGGGAGTGGTTTGTGGCTTCTTAGCTGGGCTGATCGTGGTAGCGGCTTCCCTATATCTGGTGTCCCCGATTCCTGGCTGGTATCCCTGGGTGTTATGGCTGGTAAGTGCGGTACTCCTTTACTTGACCTATCGCGGTTTCCGGGATTGGGTAATGCGGAACTTACAGAAGAAGCACCAAAAGTAGTTTCACTATATAAGTCAATAGGTTCTATTTACTGGACTAGTCTGCGATCTGTCGCTATCAACCAACTAACATATCCCCATGCTGTCAATTACTGATTTCCGCACTACCATGCCTACCGGGATGGAACTGCGGCAGGCGCTACCTCGCGCCCAAATGAATATTGAGGACGCGGCAGAAAAGATTCGTCCCGTTATGCAGGCTGTGAAAACGCGCGGCGCCGCTGCTCTGAGGGATCTTTCGGAACAGTTCGATGGGGTTAGGCCAAAGAATCTGCGGGTACCAGTAGAGGAGCTCGCCCAAGCATTGGAGCAGCTAGATCCTGCCGTACGCGAAGCGATGGATATTTCTATCGCCCACAATCGCGCCGGACATCGCGCTCAGGTTCCCAGTGAGCGAGTAACCGAGATAATGCCCGGAGGGATCGTTAGGCAGCGGTGGATCCCAGTTGAGCGGGTAGGTCTTTACGTTCCTGGCGGGTTAGCCGTCTATCCGTCCTCGGTAATCATGAACGTGGTAACCGCCCAGGAAGCTGGCGTGAGCCAGATAGCAGTAGCCTCCCCGCCGCAAACTTGTTTCGGGGGCAAGGTTCATCCCACGATTTTGGCTGCCTGCCAGCTGCTCGGGGTTAAAGAGGTTTACGCGGTTGGCGGGGCGCAAGCGATCGCAATGTTTGCCTATGGGGCTAGCGGGGAAGAGGGCGTAGATCCCGATCCGCTTTGCAAGCCAGTAGATGTGATTACCGGGCCGGGGAATATTTATGTGGCGGCTGCTAAACGACTAGTGCGCGCAGTTTGCGGAATAGATGCCGAAGCCGGCCCCACGGAAATCGGGATTATCGCAGATAAGAGCGCTAATCCCACCCTGGTGGCCGCAGATATGATTTCGCAGGCCGAGCACGACCCCAATGCGGCCTCGGTACTTTTTACCGACTCGCCCCAGCTGGCTAGTGCCGTAGAAAAAGAGATTGTTCCGGCAGCGCAGCGGACTAAACATTCGCAGCGGGTTTGCGAAGCTTTAAGTGGACCCCAATCGGGAATCGTACTGGTAGCTGACATCGATAGCGCGATTGCGGCCGTCAATGCCTATGCGCCTGAACATCTAGAGATTCATACCGTAGAAGCACAGGTGGTAGCGGAACAGATTCGTAATGCTGGCGCGATTTTTGTCGGTCCCCACACCCCGGTTCCCCTCGGAGACTACCTGGCAGGCTCCAATCACGTACTCCCCACAGGAGGTACTGCCCGTTATGAGGGTGGGTTGTCAGTGATGGCGTATCTCAAACCGGTGCAACAAATTGAATATCAGCGTGGGGCTCTAGAAAAAATGGCGCGTCCCTTAACTGCCTTTGCGGACGCCGAAGATCTTCCGGCACACGAAGAAGCTGTTAACTGCCGATTTAGTTAAGAAAAGATAGGAATAAGTATGGCTGACACAAAAGAACGTATCCCCAGCGTGTTTAAACAACTGCTGTTTTGGGTGTTGGTGGCGATCGTGGCCGGGGCTTTGATCGGTATGATCCCGGGACTTCCTAAAGGATTTATTTCTCCTTTCGCCACTTTCAACGATATTTTCGGTAAATTCTTAAGTTTTTGTATTCCTTTGATCATTTTGGGGCTGGTGGGGCCGGCTCTAGCAGACCTAGGGCGGGGAGCCGGTAAATGGCTATTGGCCACAGTCGCGATCGCCTACGGCTCAACTCTTTTCGCGGGGTTCGGTACCTACGGGATTGCATCGGTGGTGTTCCCGCGGATCCTGACCGAATCGGCTCCTGAACTAAAAGAACCCAAGAATGCGGTGGCCTCCCTGCTGGGAGATAACCTCAATATCAACCCGGTGCTAGACGTTACCGGTGCGTTGATTTTGGCTTTTATCTTGGGGATTTGCATGGCGGCTCTGAACACCCCAACTTTGCATCGCGCCTACGCGGAGTTCCGGGATATCACCATGTTGCTGATTAAACGGGCGATTGTTCCGCTGCTACCGCTATTTATCTTCGGTACCTTCCTGAACATGTCCTACTCGGGGCAGATTGCGTTGGTCATCAAAGTGATGATCAAAGTGATTTTGGTGTCGGTGATCCTGACTGTGGTGCTATTGCTGCTGCAATACACCGTGGCCGGCGCGATTGCGAAGATTAACCCCTTCACCGCGCTTGGCCGGATGGCAAAAGCCTACTTCACCGCGCTGGGGACTGCTTCTTCAGCGGCTACCATTCCAGTGACCTATCAGTGTGCGCGCAACAACGGAGTTTCTGAAGAAATCGCTGGTTTCACGATTCCGCTGTGTGCCACCATCCACCTGGGTGGTTCCACAGTTAAGATCACTGCTTTTGCTCTGGCAGTTATGCAGATGACCGGGCAGCCTATTTCCTTTGGAAAAATGGCGATGGCCATCATTATCCTGGGGATTACTATGGTGGCGGCACCGGGGGTTCCCGGCGGCGCAATCGCGGCTGCGCAAGGCGTTTTAATGGGCTTCCTGGGATTTTCTCCTGAACTGTATTCGCTGATGGTTGCGTTGTATGTGGCAATTGACTCGATCGGTACTGCCACTAACGTGACCGGGGATGGCGCGATCGCCATAGTGGTGAATAAGCTGGCAGGTGGCTCGCTGGGTAACGAAAAAGGTAAAGCGATGGCCACCGCCGAAACCATGATTTCGGCTTCTGACTAAATAGCTACGTGTTTTGCCCTCGCCGTTTTTGTCCGGTTTCGTCCTTAGAAAACGAAATCAGCTAATCGGCGAGGGCAAAGCATTATCTGGGTATTGCCTTTAGAATGGGAGCCAGAAAGGAACGATTATTTATGGAACAGCCTCCCATGCTGCCACTGCGGGAAGAACTTACGCAGGTCACCCCGTACGGGGCACCGCAATTGGATGTGGCTGCCCGGTTAAACGTAAATGAAAATCCCTATCCTCCCAGTTCAGAGATGATTGCCGATATTTCTCGCGCGGTTAGCGAAGCGGCGGCGGGGCTAAACCGTTACCCCGATCGAGATTTCACCGCTCTGCGGGAGGCTCTCGGCGGTTATGTAAAGCGTGAATCGGGACTAGACTTTCCGGTGGAGCAAATCTGGGCAGCTAATGGCTCTAATGAAGTGATGTCGCAGCTGCTGGGAGCCTATGCGGGGCCAGGACGTACGGTGTTAGGAACCGAATATTCCTACTCGATGTATCCGGAATACGTGCGGGGCGCGCACTCGAAATATGTGACGGTTCCCCGACAAAGTGACTGGAATATTGATGTTGATGCCCTGCTCCAGGCACTGCAGGAAGTACGGCCTAGCGTGCTACTGTTGGCGAATCCCAATAATCCGACCGGTACTGCCAGCAGCCAAGCTGAACTAGTGCAGATTTTGCAGCAAGCGAAAGAAACCGGGCCGGTGATTTCCGGCAATCCCACTGCTACGGTGGTGGTAATTGACGAGGCCTACGGGGAGTTCCGGGATCCCGATCAGCCCAGCGCCCTCGCCCTCTTAAAGAAATTCCCGCACCTGGTGGTATCGCGCACTATGTCGAAGTCTTTCGGGATGGCGGGACTGCGCCTGGGATACCTGGTGGCGGCAAAGGAAGTAATCGCGGATATTATGCGGGTGCGTTTGCCCTATCACCTGTCTGCGCTCACCCAGGCGGCAGCAATCGCGGCCTTGGGGCATGCCGAAGAACAGCTCCTACAGTTAGCGCAGTTGCGTGAGCGCCGCGATAACTTGGCGTCATGGTTGGGGGCGAAAGGCTACACCGTTCCTAAAACCCAGGCTAACTTTGTGCTTTTTGGCCCCTTCCCGGATCGACATCAAGTGTTCAGTGATTTATTGGAGCGCGGGGTGTTGATTCGCGAGGTAGGTCCGGAAGGATTCTTGCGGGTAAGTATTGGCACCGCCGCAGAAGATCAAGCATTTCGTGAAGCATTCGAGGAGGTAACCAAATGAGCCGCAGCGGGAAAGTCACCCGGAAAACCGCGGAATCAGAGATCACGGTAGAAATCAATCTAGATGGCACTGGAAAAAGTCAGATTAGTACCGGCGTGCCTTTCTATGACCATATGCTTACCGCGCTTTCCAAGCATTCCTTGATCGATATGAATATTACTGCTCGCGGCGATATTGAGGTGGATGTGCATCACACGGTAGAAGATACCGCTATCTGCCTGGGAACAGCGCTGCGCGAGGCTCTGGGGGATAAAGCGGGGATCCGCCGTTTCGCCGATGCCACCGTACCGCTTGATGAAGCGCTAGCGCGGGCAGTGGTTGACGTGGCAGGACGCCCCTACTGTGTGCACCGCGGAGAGCCAGCTGGCCAGGAATATCACCTTATTGGCGGACATTTCACCGGTTCGATGACCCGCCATGTGTGGGAGTCTTTTGCCTATAATGCCGGGATCTGTCTGCATGTGGAGGTACTTGCTGGGCGCGACCCGCACCATATTGTAGAGGCACAGTTCAAAGCAGTAGCGCGGGCACTGCGGGGCGCGGTAGAAACCGATCCTCGGGTTAACGGGATTCCTTCCACTAAGGGTGCGCTGTGAACGCCGCAAACTTTCCCGATCCAGAGGATCCGCGCGATAAAGAACCCCGTGAGGAAAACTTGGCGGGCGATGATGAATCCGCAGCTAAACCAGAAGACTACTTCGACCAGGTAATCGCCCAATCGGGCATTAACGGGGAAGAGCTCGATGGATTTAGTGAAGAAGTAGACCAGGATTTGCAAGCCTGGCAACATTTAGAGGCATTGCCACCCGAGGCCGGAGATGTGGCGCTAGTGTTGACCAACCTACTAGAGGCTGTACCGCTAGCCACGATGATGGCAGCTCACCAGATTGATGCCCGGATCGTGGAAACTGAGTCCGGGTGTGTAGTGTGGAAACGCCTGACTCCCACTCCCGATGATGAGTTAGAGGCGCTGCTAGGGGAGGAGCGGCCAGTTTGCCCAGAGGCTGAGGAACTCGCCCTCGCGGTTTCAAAAATTACTCCCTATGGGGCGGTTCTGTTTGTTTCTACTTTGCGTTCGGATCGTGATGATGACCCGGGGGTACAGGGGCAGATTACAGCGCGCGTGTACTATGACGGGCAGTTTGACCGGACTATTCCGGCAGGTCCCCTGGTTTCTTGCGCTGATGAGCGGGTAGAAGATCTGCTACTCGGGCGGACTTCCCCCGAAGATTATCCCGAGATTCGCCCTCCCCGCCTGCGCGATTTACCGGGGATTTTGCTGCGGCAATTGCGGGGACTGCAAGAAGATAATAATCGCGGGGAAGACCCCGGTACACGGGAGGACAAGGGCGGTGACTAAACAGGTAGCGGTGTTCGACTATGGCTCCGGCAATGTGCGCTCGGCGGTTAACGCCTTAAAACGCGTCGGGCTCAAGGTTATGCTGACCAGTGACTTTTCCACCTGCCTGGAGGCTGATGGGCTACTTGTTCCCGGGGTAGGGGCTTTTGCGGCAGTGATGAAGGATCTGCATGCTCGCCGCGGTGACACCCTGATTGACCGGCGTTTAGCAGGCGGGCGGCCGGTGCTCGGAATCTGTGTGGGGATGCAAATACTATTTGAACGCGGCCTTGAGCACGGCGAGGACACCGCCGGGATGGGGGAATGGCCAGGAACAGTAGAAAAACTACGTGCCCCGATTCTGCCCCATATGGGCTGGTCAAAGATCCAGGTAGGGCAGGGTTCGCAGCTTTTTTCCGGGATTGCCGATGAGCGCTTTTATTTCGTGCACTCCTACGGGGTAACGGCTGATCCTTCCGGGCATTATCGGCAATCCTCGCGGATGAAACCCCCGATTTTTTCTTGGGGCACCCACGGAACCCCTTTTATCGCCGCGGTTGAAAACGGCCCGCTTTCGGCTACTCAGTTCCATCCCGAAAAATCCGGCGACGCCGGCATGGAACTGCTTCGTAACTGGGCACAAAGCTTCTAAGGGAGAACAATGCTAGAACTTTTACCGGCAGTAGATATAGTCTCTGGCCAAGCAGTACGGCTTCATCAAGGCAAAGCTGGCAGTGAAAAAGTCTATGGGGTGCCCCTGGAAGCTGCCCGCACTTTCGAAAAGGCCGGAGCCCGCTGGCTACACCTGGTGGATTTAGACGCCGCCTTTGGGAGGGGGAATAACACCCAAGTGGTGCACGACCTCGTTGAGCAGATAAATCTGCAGGTTGAAGTATCAGGGGGGATTCGTGATGACGAATCCTTAGAACGGGTGCTTAACGCGGGGGCACGCCGGGTAAATCTGGGTACCGCCGCGATTGAAAATCCCGAGTGGACTTGCCAGGTTATCTCCAAATACGGTGACCAGATTGCGGTGGGGCTGGATGTGCGCGGACATACGCTGTCTACTCATGGTTGGACTAAAGATGCCGGTGATCTCTTTGAAATGATTGCCCGGTTAGATGCTGCCGGTTGCGCCCGCTATGTAGTCACCGATGTAATGCGCGATGGCACCTTGACCGGCCCGAATACGCAATTGCTGCGCGAAGTATGCGAGGTAACTTCCGCGAAGGTGGTAGCCAGTGGAGGAGTGAGTACCTTGGATGATTTACGTACTTTGCGCGAGCTCACCAGCATTGGGGTTGAGGGCGCGATTGTAGGCAAAGCGCTTTATTCCGGGCAGTTCACCCTAGAACAGGCCCTGGTGGTTGCTAGCGGGAGAGCTTAGTTTGGAGATTTCCAGCCACCCCAAGACAGAATCTGCCGGCAGTAAATCTATGCCCGCCAAGCAAGAAAACGCGATTTTACGTGCCTTGGCTCGCCGTAGTAGTTCTGCCGATAAAGGCGAGATAGATACGACTATGGCGGCGGCTTTTAAGCTTAGCGGTCTAAGGCAACGCCTGGTAGCAATAGCGGCAGCTTTGGCAGATGGGCGCGTCATCTTGCCGGTATTACCCCATGCAGCCACATCGGAGGGCGATTGCCCCAGCGGGCAGCTGCCCCAGATTCACCTAAAAGGTGCCTCCTTTGCGCCGGCGGTGCCCGTTTATTCCTCGCTGGAGGCTATGAATGAGGCCGTAGCTGCGGGTTTAGGAAACAAACTCGCGCCCTCAGGGGGCAGGGAAGATCTGCCACGACCGTTACCAGTTGGCGCCCGCGCCCTCGCTATTGCCGCGCTCGATTCGCCCGGAAGGATGCTGCTAGATGAAACCTACCTGTTGCCACGCCCACTGCTGAATGCTTTGGCCTCCGCAGACACCTGGGTTCCCAGCTGGGACAATCCCACTTTGCTAGCCGGAATCGCCCGAGTAATCCGGCAGGTGCTTCCGGGAGCCGATTGGGAAATTGTTCCGCAAGTCGCCGGGCCAGATCGTCTATTGGTAGCAGTTGACCCTAATGTCCCGGGGCTGGTGGCGACTTTTCAAGCGCTGCAAAAAGGAATTAATTCCTTAGATATTTTAGAGGCCGCAGCGGATTTACTGGAAGTAACTCCGGTGCCGGTAATGGCGGAAACTAGTTTAGATCCCAGCCTTTGACCCGGCCGGTCTAATGATGCCCACAGTCGGCTGGTTCTTGCGGGGTTTGTAAATGCCGGCGATATACCAGGGGACGCAACGCTGCCGCCAGTGCGTACAGGATTATCAGCCCCATCACGATCGCCGATCCGGAGGCGGCGGCGGTGAAGTAAGAAAAGACTAGCCCCGCAATACACATGACCACTCCCAGCAGCATTGCCCATCCCATAGTGGCACTGAAGGAGCGAGCATAAATTTGGGTGATGGCTACCGGCACAATCATTAGCGCGGAAACTAGCAGCACTCCCACTACGCGCATGGCAGTCGATACCGTCAGGGCGCTAACTACCGCTAAGCAGATGGTCAGCAGCCTTACCGGAATCCCCGACGCCAAGGCGAACTCCTCATCGTTGCAGATAGAGAAAAGTTCGCGGCGCATCCCCAGGCCAAACACTAGGATCAGCACCGATAGGGCGATCGTCAGGTAAACGTCTGACCAAGAGACGGCGGCAATGGAGCCGAATAGATAGGAATTTAGCTGGTTGGTGGTGCCCCCGGCCAGGGAAATCACCAGTACCCCGGAGGCGATCCCTCCATAAAAAAGCAAGGCCATCGCGACGTCGCCGCTGGCTCCACCTTTGGCGCGCACTAGTTCAATAATCACCGCGCCGGCGATTGAGGCGATTACTGCTCCCGGGATCGCTAAAGCGTCCCCGCCAGCAACTTCCGTTAGATTACCAACTACCCAACCGAGCGCCACTCCGGTCAGAGCTACGTGTCCGATCCCATCTCCGAGTAGTGACAGCCGACGTTGCACCAGGTAGGTGCCAATAATTGGGGCGCTCAATCCCACCAGGACGGCCACGATTAGGGAACGCAAAAAGAAAGGAGAAGCCAATAAACTTGCCCAATCGGCTTCAAACCTCGGTAAGGATGCGAGAGTACCGCGGATAGCAGAGGGTGCGAGATGGCTAGGGGAGGGCGCGAAACTAAGTTGCAGGCTGGGGGTAGTTAGAGCCGGGTAAGAAATGCTGGTGGTGGGAGTAATCATTCCTGTTTCGCCTCCTCTCCCGCGAGCGGGGCTAGTGTCTTTGTTAAGTTATCGGAGGCGATCTGTCCAGATTCTAAGGTGATGGTTCGGTCGATTAAGGGAGCTAAGAAACCGTGCTCATGCAATACGATTAACAGGGTTTTACCAGTGGATTTAGCCTCAGCGGTAATGCCAGCCAGACTTTGCGCGCTTTGCCGGTCTATCCCGGCCAAAGGTTCATCCATAATTAGGAACTCTGGGTCGCGCACTAGGGCGCGCGCAATCAAAACCCGCTGCTGCTGACCACCCGACATAAACTGAAACTTTTTATTCTCCGATCCGGCTAACCCCACTTTTGCTAGCGCCTGGCGGGCCCGTTCCCGGTCGGAGCGTTTGGGGCCTAATCGTCCTTTTCGCAGTAATCCAGAACGTACGACTTCTAGGGCAGTAGCTGGAACGGTACCGAGCGCGCTTTTGCGTTGGGGAACGTACCCTACTTTTGCGAGGGCTTTGGCATAATTTTTATCGCCCACTCGGGCGCCAAAAATCTCTAGATTCCCCGAGGTTACCGGATTTAGTCCCACCGCGGCGCGTACCATAGTGGATTTCCCGGAGCCGTTTTCCCCGCATAGTGCCACGGTAGTGCCGGGGGTAATCTGCAAGTTAATATCTTCCAGGATCAAATTGCCCTGTAGGGCGACGGATAGATCCGTCGCCCTAAAAGGTAGAGAAGTTAGGTCCTCAGTTACTGGCATTTCATCGCTTTGCTCAATTTTTCCAGGTTATCGTGCATTACCTGCAGGTAATCCCGGTTCTTATCTACTTGTATTTCTAAGGGATCAAGTACTTCAGATTTGATCTGGAGTTGCTCGGCTAAAGTCTTGGTGTCTTTATCTCCGAGTGCGCTCTCCGAAAACAATACGTTGACTTTCTTGTCCTTGGCAATATTGGCGACTTCCTGTAGGCGAGTCAGTGAGGTTTCGGCTTCCGGATCCACTCCCTTTACTCCCACTTGCTCGAATCCGTAGCGATCTGCCAGATAGCCGTAGGCTTCGTGAGCGGTAACAGCGGTAGGGGTGGCGCATTTATTTAGGCCAGAGCGATATTCTTTATCCAGGTCAGCTAGTTTGTCTTGCAGAGCTTTTCCATTTTTTTCGAAGGTATCGCCGTGATCCGGGTCGGCCTGGCTAAGGGTGGCAACTACTTGCGGTACCACTTGGGATAGCCGCTGGGGATCTAGCCAAAAGTGCGGGTCGAATGCACCATGGTGGTGATGGTCGTGACCAGCATCTTCGTGTTCGTCCTCATGTTCATGTTCTGCTTCATGCTCTGCCTCGTGATCGCCCTCGTGGGAGTGTTCTGCTTCGTGTTCAGCTGCTTTGTCGGCAGATAGTTTTTTAAGCTTGGCGGCCTTGGCTACATCCAAAGTGTTCTTTGGGGCTGCTTCTTTTACCGCGTCGTCAACAGCGGCTTGAAATCCCGATAGGTAAATCAGCGCATCCGCTTGCGAGATGGTGGTGAGGTCTTTCGCTGATAGCTCGACCTCGTGGGCTTCTCCCGAGGGCGTCAGGTTGGTTACGTCCACCAGATCTCCACCAACTTGGCTGGTTACGTAGGCCAGGGGGTAGAAGGAGGCTACGGCCTCGACTTTCCCGCCACCGTCTTTCCCGTTTTTTGCAGTCGCTGAGCATCCGCCCAGTGCCAGAGCGGCAATCGCCGCGGCGCAGATTATTTTTTTCATTCTCTTTTGCATAACTCATAATATAAACGATAACCGTTATCAAGACCAAGGCGCGAAAAGCTTTCCCAGCGCACTAAAAACTTCAGGTGAAAGCAAATTTTCGGGTTTTTTGGAGGGTTAATCCTGCTTTTAGAGTTGTAAGTCACGCTCCAGCGTTCGGGTTCTGGAAAGTGCAGGCAACCCGGTAGAATCTGGGGTGGTAGCGCCTTGGCGCAGCAAGTTGAGCTTAAGGAGAAATACAGTGGCTGAAACGCCCTCGAAGTTGGATAGTGTCATCAATCTAGCAAAGCGACGTGGCTTTGTTTACCCCTGTGGGGAAATCTACGGCGGAACCCGTTCTGCCTGGGATTACGGCCCGCTAGGGGTAGAGCTGAAAGAAAATATTAAACGGCAATGGTGGAACCGGGTAGTGCGCTCGCGCTCCGACGTGGTCGGTCTGGATTCTTCGGTCATCTTGCCGCCAAAAGTCTGGGAAGCCTCCGGACATCTAAAGGCTTTTACTGACCCGTTGATTGAATGCACCGCCTGCCATACCCGTCACCGTGAAGATGACCTGCAGGAAGCATACGCGGAAAAACATCAATTACCCTCAGCTGATGAGGTATCCATGCAGGATGTGCCGTGCCCGGCTTGTGGTAAACGCGGACAGTGGACCGAGCCGCGCGCCTTCTCCGGGTTACTCAAGACTTTCCTGGGGCCAGTTGACGATGAAAAAGGATTGCACTTCCTGCGTCCGGAAACCGCGCAAGGTATTTTCATCAATTTTGCGAATGTGATGTCCTCTGCCCGGATGAAACCGCCCTTCGGGATCGGGCAGATCGGGAAGTCTTTCCGTAACGAAATCACCCCCGGAAACTTTATTTTCCGCACCCGCGAGTTCGAACAGATGGAACTAGAGTTTTTCGTAGAACCGGGAACCGATGAACAGTGGCACCAGTACTGGATTGATGAACGGCTAGCTTGGTATCGGGACTTGGGGATAAGTGAAGATAACCTGCGCTTATATGAGCATCCGCAAGAAAAGCTTTCTCATTACTCCAAGCGCACTGTCGATATCGAGTATGCCTTCGGCTTCCAGGGATCGAAGTGGGGTGAGCTTGAGGGTATCGCTAACCGTACCGACTATGACCTGGGTGTTCACCAGCAGGCTTCGGGTAAGAATTTGGATTACTTTGATCAATCAAAGGGTGAGCGCTGGACACCCTACGTGGTAGAGCCGTCTGCGGGACTTACTCGCTCGTTAATGGCCTTCATGGTAGAGGCCTATAACGAGGACGAAGCCCCCAATGCTAAGGGAGGAGTCGATAAGCGGACGGTACTGCGTCTAGATCCGCGCCTCGCCCCAGTTAAGGCTGCGGTGCTGCCGCTTTCACGTAAAGACGAACTGACCGGCCCGGCGCAAGAGATTGCCCAAGAACTGCGGGCGAACTGGAATGTTGAGTATGACCAGGCGGGGCAGGTTGGCCGGAGATACCGCCGTCAGGATGAAATTGGCACACCCTTCTGTATCACCTATGACTTCCAATCCCTTGATGACCAGTGCGTAACTGTGCGTGAACGGGACTCGATGGAGCAAGAACGGGTAAAGATTAGCGAGCTAACCTCCTACTTAGCTACCCGCTTGGTGGGCTGTTAAGGGCAGGGTGCCTTTGCATCAGCACCTAAGTTCTTCGCGTAGGGCTCGCCCGGACTCGCGAGCCCTACGTCGGGCTAGACTGATTTTAACCGCGCTGGTAGTACCAGTTTTGCTAGCGATTATTATCGGTATTGTCGCTCTTTATAGTCCGAAACCCCTAGGGGACACCCAGCCGGACTGGTCTCAGCAAACACCTAATCGTTTGAGTGGTCAGGTGACGGGCTTGAACGGGGAAAAATGTCTGATTGCGGGGCTGAAAATGCCGAAGGGGTCAGCTGATCCCACTAATGGATTGCCTGAAACCCAACCCTTGGTATGCGTGAAGGTGCTGGAAGGGCAATGGAAGGGTAAGGTCGTCCCTGTTAGAGTGCCCGAAGAATCCAAGTCTGCGATTCGAGTCGGTACCGCGGTGTGGATGATTTATGACACCGATGCCATGGCTACCGGTACCCCCTTCTTGTTTACCGATATCAAACGGGGGAACGCCTTAGCTATCATGGGGCTGCTCTATGTGATCATCGTGGTAGCGGTGGCGGGAAGACGGGGCTTCCTAGCGCTATTGGGGCTGGCAGCCTCCACTGTCGTGATCGTATTTTTTATCCTCCCAGCTCTAATGGCGGGAAAACCGCCCATGTTGGTGACCTTAGCGGGGGTAGGTGCCATCATGTTTCTCTCGGTTTACTTGGCGCACGGGATAACTATCCGCACGACTACCGCGCTTGTGGGAACGCTTTTAGGGCTGATGGTGACGGTGTTGCTCGCCTATGTTGGCACTCGGGCAGCCGGGCTAAGTGGAGCTAGTGACGAGGATGCCTTGATTTTGGGTACCCAGCTACCTGCCCTGGCGCTGCCCTCGTTATTTATTTGCGGGATAGTGGTGGCCGGTTTGGGGGCTTTAAATGATGTGACCATTACTCAGGCTTCCGCCGTCTGGGAACTTGATGAAGCTGATCCACAAATGCCGCGAAGAAAACTGTTTTCACGGGCGATGCGGATTGGGCGTGACCATATTGCGTCTACGGTTTATACCCTGGCTTTCGCCTATGTGGGCACGGCGCTACCAACTTTGATTTTGGCAATGTTATCGCAGCGTCCCTTCTTAGAGCTGCTCACAGTTTCCCAGATTGCGGAGGAAATCGTGCGAACCCTGGTGGCCTCGATCGGATTAGTGTTGGCGATTCCCGTGACTACCTTGGTGGGAACCTTCCTCGTAAAATTTGTGCGGGCGTCCTCCTCGCCCCGGGGTTCTCACTCCTCTTCCGGGGAAGATTTAAAATTAGATGAGCATCCAGCTGCGCATCTAGTAGGGGAGGATGCGATAATAACCACGCTTAAAGGAGGCGGTCGGGATGTCAACTAAACTAGGGGAAGTAACGGTTGGCACCCCCATCGCCCTGGCGCCGATGGCGGGGGTAACTAATGCTCCCTTTCGTCGCCTATGTCGTGAACAGGCCGTTCAGGCGTTAAAGGACTTAGGAATTACCTCCACGAGTGGGACGGCCAGCGGGCTCTATGTTTGTGAAATGATTACTGCCCGCGCCCTGGTGGAAGGCAATTCTCGCACTCTGGATTTAATTAAACCAGACCCGGAAGAGACCTTTCGTTCCGTCCAGCTGCACGGAGTAGACCCGGAAACTATGTATCAAGGCGCCCGAATTTTGGTGCGCGAAGGCCTGGCTGATCACTTGGATATTAACTTTGGTTGTCCGGTGCCCAAAGTGACCCGCAAGGGTGCCGGGGCAGCTTTGCCTTGGAAAATAGAGCGTTTTGGGCAGATAGTGGCGGCAGTGGCTGCTGGGGCTAGGGACGGCGAGAAAGATTCTTGGCGCGATACTCCCGTGCCGGTGACTGCCAAGATTCGTATCGGGATCGACACTGAACACGAAACCTATCGGGAAGCCGGCAAACTGGCACAAAAAATGGGGGCGAGTGCCGTGGTGCTGCATGGTCGCAGCGCCAATCAATACTATTCGGGCAGTGCTAATTGGGCGGCTATTGCCCGGCTGAGACAGGATTTAGAAATCCCGGTTTGGGGTAACGGCGATATTTTTTCTGCCGAGGACGCCCTGGCAATGCTGGCACAAACCGATTGTGCGGGGGTAGAGATTGGGCGCGGTTGCCAGGGGAGGCCGTGGCTATTCTATGACCTGGCCAGCGCGCTTAACGGCTCGGCTAATCGCGCTCTCCCTAACCTGGGACAGGTATGTGAAATGGCGCTGCGCCACACGCAGATGCTTAGTTCGTGGATGGGAAACCAAGAACGCGCCCTGCGGGATATGCGCAAACACTTGGGTTGGTATTTTAGAGGCTTCGCTGTCGGAGGAGGCTTTCGCCGCGCCCTCACCAGTGCTAATAGTCTGCAAGAGCTAGAGGAACTGTTTTCTACCCTGGATCCAGCCTTACCTTTCCCCCCAGCGGCAGAAGGTAAACGCGGGCGGCGGGGCAACCCCCGCAAAACTCATTTGCCCGAGGGGTGGTTAGCTACCCGAGAGGTAGATGCGGCGGCTGCCCGCGTCCTTGAGGCCGCCAAGCTCGATACTTCTCTAGATCAGGGCGGATATTAAACGGAAATACTTGCGCACAGGCTAGAGTGAAATATATGAAAACCGCGCCCTATTCTCCCCGTGACCGCGAACGCTGTCAGGAGGAGCCACCAAAATCATCGCATCGCACCGAATTTGCCCGAGATCGCGCCCGGATAATGTATTCTTCGGCACTGCGGCGTCTGGGGGCAAAAACCCAGGTGCTCGGGCCGGCCACCGATTCTTTTATTCGTACCCGCCTGACCCATTCGATAGAGGTTTCCCAGGTAGGCAGGTCAATCGCGCAGGAAATGGGATGTGACCCCGATATTGTAGATGCTGCTTGCCAAGCCCATGATCTGGGGCATCCACCTTTTGGGCATAATGGGGAGCGAGCACTCGACGAGGTTGCCCACGATATTGGCGGTTTTGAAGGCAATGCCCAAACTTTCCGCCTACTGACTCGCCTAGAACCTAAAGTTTTGAGCGCCGGGGGGCGCCCTCTGGGACTTAATCTGACCCGTGCCACTTTAGATGCGGTTTGTAAATATCCTTGGCTAAAAGGACAGGGGGCGAACAGCGAGTATTCACGCAAGAAATACAATTGCTACCGCGAAGATGCCCCGATCTTCAATTGGATGCGCAAGTTTTCTCCTCCGCATCAGCGCTGTCTCGAAGCACAGATCATGGATATTTCTGACGATATTGCCTATTCGGTGCATGATGTGGAAGACGCTATCCAAACCGGAGAGCTAGATCCGGCCACCTTGGGGGAAAGCAAGTCTTTAGATTTGGTGTATGAAACTACAGTTAACTGGTACGGGGACGCCCCGGGCGATGAACTTCAAGACGCCTGGAAACGGATTCGCTCCCTGCCCCAGTGGCTAGCTAGTTTCGACGGTTCCTATCGGGATATGGCGCGGCTAAAGAATATGACTTCCCAATTGATAGGGCGTTTCTGTTCTGCGGTTTCGGCCGCTACTTTGCAAGCGGCAGGAACCGGTCCCTTGCGCCGCTATGATGCAGATTTAGTTATTCCCGATGCGACCCTCGCCGAAATTAAGCTTTTGAAGGGGATAGCTGCCGCCTATATGATGGCGCCGCGAGAAACTGAACCTATTTATCTAGCGCAACGCACCACTATCTATGAACTTGCTGACGCCCTCTGGGAACGTCCGGAGGAGATGGAAGAACCACACCGGACTACTTGGCGGGAAGCCTCGGGAGATGACGGCCGGTTGCGAGCCCTAGTCGATCAAATCGCTTCTTTGACCGACACTACTGCTAACCAGTGGCATGCCCGCCTGTGTGGCATGTTCCGCTCTCTGTAAGATTCGGAACCCGTATCCTGTCCGCTCCGCCCTCGCCTATGATTAAGACATGGCTGGGTTAATTCGACGCGAAGATATCGATCAGGTGCGTGAGCGTGCCCGCATTGATGAAATCGTGGGCGAACAGGTAGCATTGCGTCCCGCCGGGGTCGGCGCCCTAAAAGGGCTTTGTCCTTTCCATGATGAACGCACCCCTTCCTTTCATGTGCGCCCCGCGCAGGGGTACTATTACTGCTTTGGATGCGGTGAAGGTGGGGATGTGATTAAGTTTGTTGAAAATGTTCATCACCTTTCTTTTACCGAAGCGGTGCAATACCTAGCCGATAAAACCGGTGTCACCTTGCATTACGAAAATACCGGGGCTGCAGAAAAGAAGGATCCTAACCGGGTGTCGCGCTCGCGGATATTGGAAGCCAATCGCAACGCCGCCCAGTTTTTTCGTTCCCAACTGGGTAGTAAAGAAGCGGTAGGGGCACAACAGTTTTTGAGCGCCCGCGGTTTCGATGCCGACATAGCGGCCAAGTTCTCATTGGGATATGCTCCTGCCTCCTGGGATGCGCTGCTATCATTTTTGCGTAAACGGGGATTCACTGAGCCAGAGTTGGCGGCATCGGGGCTGTTTTCTGCCGGGCAGCGCGGCCCCTATGATCGTTTTCGAGGACGGTTAATCTGGCCCATCTCGAATCTGACGGGGGAAGTAGTAGGTTTTGGGGCGCGTCGGTTAGGTGAGGACGATAAAGGACCGAAATATCTGAATACTCCCGAAACTGCGGTCTATAAGAAATCGAAAGTGCTGTACGGGATCGATAGAGCAAAGAAAGCGATCAGCAAGCAGCGCCGTATCGTGGTGGTGGAAGGCTACACCGATGTGATGGCTGCGCACCTGGCGGGAGTCGAATGCGCGGTTGCGACCTGCGGTACTGCTTTTAGCTCTGATCATGTGCAGATTGTGCGCCGCCTGCTAGGGGATAACGCTGATCCGGCAGCCGGGGTGTTGCTATCTTCGGGCAAGGCACGCGGCGGGGAAGTTATTTTTACTTTCGATGGTGATCAGGCCGGGCAAAAAGCGGCTCTGCATGCGTTTGGGGAAGACCAGGCTTTCGCTTCGCAAACTTTCGTGGCTATCGAGCCTTCGGGGAAAGATCCTTGTGATTTGTGGCAAGCACAGGGAGCCAGTGCGGTACGGGCTCTGGTGGATTCGCGCCGCCCCCTTTTTGAGTTTGTTTTGCGCACCACTTTGAAAGCCCATAACTTGGATACTTCTGAAGGGCGAGTGGCAGGTTTACGAGCGGCAGCCCCGATAGTGGGACGGATCCGGGATGTAGCATTGCGTTCGGAATATACTCGCCGCCTAGCTGGGTGGGTGGGGATGCCAGAGAATGAGGTGCGCCAGATAGTGCATAATGCTTCTCGGAGGCAAACTACCAGCACGTCAGGTGCAAGAAATAGTATGGCAGCCAGCCCCTATGGGGCCAGCGGAGCCGTCGGATCTGGACAAGGCGGTAACTCTGCCACGCCCGGTGTGCCTGGGGCGATTAGCTTGCCGGACAGTTCCGATCCAGTTGCCAGTCTGGAAAGACAAGCTCTGGAGTGCTTATTACAGTTGCCAGCCAGCCTATTTGGGCTCGGGGTGGAAACGGTGTCTCCGGCTGCTTTTCGGGTACCCATGTTTAGCGCCCTTTTCGCGGCGGTTTCTTCCCTGGGCGGATTAGACCAATATGCGGAGCTTTGGCGAGGAGCCGAGGACGAATTGGGGCGCAAAGGGCAGCGGGCGATCTTGCTAGCAAATAAACGGTGGGTGGAAGTTGTAGGATCGAGTGTCTCTGCGCAACTAAAAAGATTGGTGTCGGCGCTGGTGGTTTCGCCCCTTCCTCAAGATGAACCAGCGCGCCTAAATGACTATGCCCGCGGAGTGTGGGGGGCGATGATTCGCGGTGATCTTGCCCGTCAAATTGCCGATACTAAGGCGCAGCTGCAACGCTGTGATCCGCAAGATGAGCGCTATCAACAGATTTTTACCGAATTAATGAGCTTAGAAAATCGCCGTCGCCAGTTAACCCAAAACTAGTAGCCGGCTCCTGCCCGCAGCGGAAGCGGTGTGGCATCGCTGTGGGCAGCACTTAGTAGTGCTGCCCACAAATGACTACCAATAATTTGCTGCCCAGATTTAAAGCAATTGGGCTCGCAATTCCTCAGGGGAGGACGGGGAATACCAAGCGGGAGGAAGATCGAGGACGCTGGCGGCTCCGCGATGTCCATGCTGGTGTAGGCGAACTAGGGCGCGAGCGCTGGCGGTCACCATAGACCCGGTGAAATCCGGGTTAGAGTCCAGTTGCAGCTGGAAGCGAGCCAAGTGTTTAACCTCCTCGCGGGTATGCCCTACCCGGATCACTTCCCCGCCATGGGGCATCCCGGCGTGATCATCCGCCAGTTCCTGGGCAGAAATAAAGTTCACGGTGGTTTCATAGTCTGCGAAATACTTCGGCATTTCTTTAATTTCTCGGGCAATCCGTTCTTTATCTGCGCCCTCGGCGGCAACCACATAGCATAGGCGCGAGTGTTTATCTGCCGTGGTCAGCTGGGGGTTCTCTCCGCTTTCTACCGCTTTGATTGCCGCTTCGTTGGGGATAGTGTATTGCACTGCGCCCTCGACACCTTCAATCCGGCGAATCGCGTCCGAGTGTCCCTGAGATACCCCGCGTCCCCAGAAAGTTTGGGTATAGCCATTCGGGAGTACCGATTCGCTTACTACCCTGGCAATCGAGAACAGCCCCGGATCCCAACCGGTAGAAATCAGGGCAGAATGTCCCGCCTTTTTCGCGGCAGTATCCATATCTGCGAAATAGGCGGGAATATCGGAGTGAGTATCAAAAGAATCAACAGTGTTAAAGTATTTAACCGCTGCCGGTCCTTGGGTACGTAAATCGGTGGCGCTGCCTCCACAACAAATACACGCATCAACTTTTCCGGAAAAATCTGCCATCTGCGAGACAGAATAAACCGGGGTTCCGGCAGTTTCTAAATCTTTAGGATCCCGGCGAGTAAATACCGCGACTGCCTGCATATCTTCAGCGGCATTAACTGCTCTTTCAACCGCGCGTCCTAAATTCCCATATCCATTGATGGCCACTTTTATAGTCATAGCCAGATACTACAAGTTGCACCCTGTTAGATGTGAAAACTGCCCAAAACCTAGACAGGGACAAGTCTAAGTTTTGGGCAGGACGGCAGTTAGGTAAGTCGCTTAGTAGCTGAGCGGCAAATCCGGGTATTCAGCTTGCCAGGTTTGCCGATAGTAATCGGTTAGTTGCAATTTGCTGGCGGCAGCTTCATCAGCGATGATGATGGCGTTTAGGTGGTACTGCAAAATGGAGGCGGGCCAAAAAGCACTGACCGCGCCCTCTACCGTTGCGGCAACGGCATCGGCTTTTTGGGAGCCGAAAGCCAGCAATACTGCTTGACCTGATTTCATGATGGTAGATAGCCCCTGCGTGACTGCCTGCTTGGGGACATTAGCTTCATCGTTATCGAAGAAGCGGGCATTGTCGGCAATAGTTTGGGCAGTTAAGGTCACCACATTTGTGGGGTTAGCCAGGCAGCCGGTCGGTTCATTAAAACCGATATGTCCATCGGCACCGATACCTAGGATCTGTAAATCAACTCCGGGAGCGATTTCTGCTTCATAATCGCGGGCAGCCTGGTGAGGGTCGGACGCAGAGCCAGCGGGGGTGTGTAAATTTTCGTCCTTTAGACCGGTCTTTTCGCTGCCAACCAGTTCGCGGCGCAATACGTTACGGTAGCGTTCGGGGTGGTCGGGAGCGATCCCGACATATTCATCTAAAGCCCAGGCAGTGCATTCTTCCAGGCTGAACTGTCCTTGCGCGTGGGCGGCGCGTAGCTCAGCGTATAGTCCTTCCGGGGTAGACCCAGTTGCTACCCCCAACCTAAATCCCGGTTTGACCTGGGGAATAATCAGTTTTGCCGCTAGTTTGGAGGCATCTTCGGGGGTGGGGGTAATCGCAATATGCATACAGATCTCCTTTGGTAGGACTTTTCCATCGTTGGCTATTGAAAGTCCCTTTTATTATTTCACACTGCTACTTACTTGTTACTTTGCTGCCCGAAAACCGGAAAAATACTGATTTGCAGAGGAAAAATGCGGGTGGGGAAGTAGCTTCCCCACCCGCAGGCGTTCTATTAAGTTGTGATTTCTTGCTAGGAATTCGCGGTTACTTCCGGGTGAACCTAGTAGCAATAATTAGCAACACCCGGCTCTTACCTGGGGTGACGCTAGATCTTTTCGCTTTCTAGCTTCCACACCTGTTCAGCATAGTCATTGATGGTGCGATCAGCGCTGAAGCGTCCGGATTCACAGATATTGATCCAGCATTTACGCGCCCATTCAATTTGGTCAGCGTATTCGAGGGCGGCGCGATCACGCACTTCCCGGTAATCAGCGAAATCACCCAGTACGTAGTACACGTCCGCAGGTTCGTATCCGTTGGAATCTAGTAGCGAACCCAGCAGATCATGGAACAGACCGGTACCGCCATCGTCTAAAGTGCCATCAACAAACGCATCCAGAGTCCGTTTAAGTCCCGGCACGGTTTCATAGAGCTTGCGCGGATCGTAAGTGCGCCGCAGCTCTGGCAGTTCTTCCTCTTTCGCGCCGAAAATGTAGGCGTTTTCTTCCCCAACTGAATCCACGATCTCTACATTCGCGCCATCTAAAGTACCCAGGCAAAGCGCCCCGTTCATCATGAACTTCATATTGGAAGTTCCCGAAGCCTCTTTACCAGCAGTAGAAATCTGTTCGTGAATATCGGCAGCAGGAATAATATGCTCCGCCGGGGAAACATTGTAGTTCTCGACAAATACTACTTGGATAACTTTAGAAACCTCAGGGTCACTAGCGACCAGTTCCCCAATAGTGTTGATCAGTTTAATAATCGCTTTGGCTCGAACGTAACCGGGAGCAGCCTTAGCCCCAAAAATGAATACTCTATGCGGCCAAGGTTTCTGCGGATTGTCTTTGATTCGGAAATACAAATCCAAAATATAGAGCGCGTTCAGCAACTGACGTTTATACTCGTGTAAACGTTTAATCTGCACATCGAAAATCGCAGATGGATCAATCTTTTGTCCGGAGCGCTGCTCCAGCCACTGGGCAAAGTCTCGTTTATTATCGGCCTTTACCCCTAGTAGCTGAGCCATTAGATCCGAGTCATCAGCCAGCTTACGTAGGCTCTTGAGCTGATCCATATCGGTAACCCAGTCAGTAGAGCCCAGCTTTTCGGTAAGTAGGTTAGCTAGACGGGGATTGCACTGTTTTAGCCAGCGCCGCGGGGTAACTCCATTAGTTTTGTTATTAAACTTTTGTGGCCAAATCTCGTACCAGTCTTTTAAGGTTTGCCGCTTAATGATTTCGGTATGCAGAGCAGCCACCCCGTTAATTGAAAATGCTGCGTAGCAGGCAATCCAAGCCATGTGGATACGGCCACCATGAATCGGAGACATATAGTCAATCCGGGCAGCGTCAAAGCCCAGTGCCTCCAGTTCCATCCGGAAACGACGGTCAATCTCGGCTACGATCTCCAGAATCCGGGGGAATAGCCGCTGGAAGATTGCGTATTCCCAGGTTTCTAGAGCTTCAGCGAGCACCGTGTGGTTGGTATAGGCAAAGGTGTTCTGTACGATTTGCCAGGCATCTTCCCAGTCCATCCCGTGTTCGTCGAGCAGAATCCGCATCAATTCCGGAATCGCCAATACTGGGTGGGTATCATTTAGCTGGATACAGTTGTATTTCGCGAAATCGTGCAGGTCATCACCGTGATGGTTAATGTAGTTTTCTACCATGTCCTGCAGAGAGGCAGATACAAAGAAGTACTGTTGACGTACCCGCAATACTTTGCCCTCGAAAGTAGTGTCATTCGGGTACAGAACCCGGCACAGGTCAGCCACTCGTTCCCGCTCAATAATCGCATCGGTGAAACGTTGCGAATTGAAAGCCTCATAGTCGAACTCTTCCATCGGTTCTGACTTCCACAAACGCAAAGTATTTACGTTATCGGTGCCATAGCCGGTGATCGGCATATCGTAGGGAATCGCCCGCACCTGCATATCTGCAAAGTTGATAAACCGGGGCTCTTCCTCGCGGCGAATAACGAAAGGATAGCCTTCCTCCATCCACGGATCCGGATGCTCACGCTGGTTACCGTTTTCAAAGGCTTGTTTAAATAGTCCGTAACGGTACAAGATTCCGTATCCGCGCACTGGCAGGTTCATAGTGGCGCAAGAATCCAGGAAACAGGCAGCTAGGCGCCCCAATCCTCCATTACCGAGGGAGGCATCGTGTTCGGCCTCCAGAACGTCGGTGAGATTCATACCGAAGGCGTTAGTAGCCTCTTTCGCCTGTTCTAATAGTTCCAGGTTATCCAGGTTGTTGAGCAGGGCTCTGCCCATTAGGAACTCAGCCGAGAAGTAATGCTCTTGGCGTCCCGCGGCATACTTTTGGGTGGTTGCTTCCCAGTTTTCTGCGATACGTTCTACAATCGCTTGCGACATTCCAGTCCAAAACTCCATAGGAGTGGAGTCTTCAGCGCGACGACCAGAAATAGAACGGGTAAATGAACCTAAAGAATGGGTAAGGTTGTCTGCCATATTCAATCTCCTTACAAGGCGTACAATTCTAAGGCTATCGGTTAAAGGGAAAATGACCGACTTAAATCCACTATTTTGGCAGTGGCATTAGTTACACCGGTTTCACGTTGATAAATGACCCTGATTTCCGAGCTTTTCGAGGGAGTCTGCGCAGTTAAGTCCAGAAAACCCCTAGATTTCGATCCAGAGAGTTTGTCCGGGCGCGATTCTATCTCCACTACTGTGGCCAAGGCTAGGCGAGGAACCAATTCCTGGGGTGGCCAGAAGGGTTTTTGCTGAATCTGCTACCGCGACCCTAGGTAAGGGACGCGAACCTGCCCCCAGGTTAGTTACTACCACTACTTGTCGGCCAGTCGATCCGCTCACTTGTAAAGCTAGTACCTCCGGATCGCTTTCTAACCAGGTAGATTCGCCCATTCCGAGGCCGAGGTCGCGTCGAACCCTAAGCATTTTGCGGTAAAAGTTTAGCGGGGATTCCTGGTCAGATTCTTGTGCTTGTACCGACAACCCACCCCAATTATCTGGTTGTGGCAGCCAGGCGGGGCTAGCTCCCGCCGGGGAGAACCCAAAGTTAGAACCAGAATCATTTGACCAGGGCAGCGGTACCCGGCAGCCGTCGCGTCCTCGTACCCTAAAGTCAGAACGCTGCCAAGTGGGATCTTGTCGAGCCTCATCCGGGAGCTTGGTGGCATCGGGTAGTCCCAATTCTTCCCCGTTATACAGGTAGATAGAGCCGGGTAGTCCCGCGAGAAACGCGGTTGCCGATAGCGCCCGAGTTAAACCGATTTCTCTATCCGGTTGCGGGTCACTTGCCCCGATCCCGTTATCGGTATTCGCCCCGTTGGGGTAGCCGAAACGGCTGGCGTGGCGAACTTTATCGTGGTTCGACAGTACCCAAGTGGGAGGAGCGCCTACCGAGGCGGATGCTTCCTGGGTACGGCGAATGACTTTTCTAAGCGCCGCTGGCTCCCACTGGCAGTTAACCACTGAAAAGTTGAAGGCCTGGGACATTTCGTCCTCGCGCACATACATAGCTTCTTGTTCTGGGGTATTCACCCAGGCTTCGGCTACTAGCATCCGGTCGCGCCCGTATTCATCTAACACCGTCCGCCATTCGCGATAAATATCGTGAACTCCCGGCTGGTTAAAGAACGGCCCCACATCCAGGGCGCGGCCATTGTCGCTATTGGGACCTTCATAATTCAGGCGATCCGGACCTACCAAATCATCGGGCAGCGCGGGATCTTTCACTAGGCCATGTGCTACATCTACCCGGAAACCATCTACCCCGCGGTCTAACCAAAAACGCAGGTAGGAGCGGAAAAATTCATGAACTTTCGGGTTTTCCCAGTTGAAGTCAGGTTGGGAGGCATCGAAAATATGCAGATACCACCAGTCCCGGTCGCTAGCTTTACCACTTAGGGGTTCAACCTTTGACCAGGCAGAACCGCCGAACATAGAACCCCAGTTATTGGGGGTGGTATCCGCGCATTTGCGGAACATATACATATCGCGTGCCGGATCCCCGGGCTCCGCGGCTAGCGCCTGCTTAAACAGGGGGTGATCCCAAGAGGAATGATTAGGAACCACATCGATGATGGCTTTCATTCCCCGGGCATGCAGCTCGGCGAGAACCTTATCGAAAGTCTCCAAGTCACCATATTCGGGATTAATATCCAGATAATCGGATACGTCATAACCGGTATCGTGCTGGGGTGAAGGATAGAAAGGGGAAAACCAAACGGCATCGATTCCCAGTTTTTCCAGGTAGTCGATTTTTTCTAACACCCCGGCCAGATCGCCGATCCCGTCCCCGTTAGAATCGGAAAAAGAACGGGGATAAATCTGATAGATAGCGGCGCTGCGCCACCACTGATCCCAGTCACCTCGCTGAACGCGGCTCATCTATTTCTCCTTAGTGGTTGTTTAAACAGCCTAGTCTTCGCTGCCTTTGCGGCGACGCCGGCGCGCCCGACGAGGGCGCGGTTGACGCTGGGTACCTGCCCCTTGATGACTATCGCGTTCCCGACGCCGATCTCGTCCGCCTCTAGAGCCTTTACCCCGGCCGCCTCCAGAGCGGCCCCGAGAATTTTTACCGCGCCCTGAGCGTCCGCGACCCCGTCCGCGACCTCCGGTTTCCCCGAGATCTTCAAGTTTTTCGGCGGCCAGTCCGGCACGTTTACGCAGCGAACGCGGTAAGCGTCCCCCAGCGTCCTCAGGAATATCCAAATCGGTATAAAGGTGAGGGCTGGTGTGGTAGGTTTCCACCGGTTCTTCCGCACCCAGCGATAACTCTTTGTTGATCAGCTTCCAACGAGGTACGTCGTCCCAGTCCACAAAGGTGATCGCGGTTCCTGAATTGCCGGCGCGACCGGTACGTCCGATGCGGTGAATATAAATCTTGGCGTCCTCGGGACACTGATAGTTGATTACATGGGTGACATCATCGACATCAATCCCGCGCGCCGCCACATCGGTGGCTACCAGCACATCGACTTTCTCGTGTCTAAAAGCCCGTAGCGCCTGTTCGCGGGCACCCTGTCCGAGGTCCCCATGCAACGCTGCGGTCGCGAAGCCGCGTTTTCCAAGATCTTCCGCAACCCGGGCGGCAGTGCGTTTAGTGCGAGTGAAAATAATGGTGAGTCCGCGTTCGCGCGCCTGCAAAATCCGCGCCAGTACTTCAACTTTGTTGAGAGCGTGGCAACGGTAAATCACTTGCCGAGTGGTTTTCACTGTGGCGCCCTGATCATCGGGATCTTGTGCCCGAATATGGGTGGGATGTTCCATATAACGGCGAGCTAGCGCCACCACTTCCCCGGGCATAGTGGCGGAAAACAGCATAGTGTGGCGATTGGCGGGGGTGCGCGAAAGTAGCACCTCTACGTCGGGGAGGAACCCCAAATCGAGCATTTCATCGGCTTCATCTAGCACCATAGTGCGCACTGACGACAAGCTCAGATGCCCCTGTTTCATCAGGTCAATCAGGCGACCGGGAGTACCGACTACAATCTCGACTCCTCGCTTAAGATCAGCAATTTGCGGCTCAAAAGCTCGCCCGCCATAGATTTCGCAAATACGTACCTTGCGGCGGGCAGCTGCCTGGGCGGTTTCCCTCGCGACCTGGATAGCCAGCTCCCGGGTGGGTAAGACGATTAAAGCTTGCGGATGGCCAGGATCTAGCAGGTCTCCGTAGCCATCTTCATCCGGTGCCACCACGTCCTCCAGAACCGGGAGTGCAAACCCCAAGGTCTTACCAGTTCCGGTCTTTGCCTGCCCGATAATATCGTGTCGCTCGAGCGCTACCGGCAAAGTGAGGGCTTGAATCGGGAAGGGATGGATGATTCCGGCATCTGCAAGTGCCTGGCATTGCGGAGTAGAAACCCCGAAATCAGCAAAAGTTTTTTCGGAAAGATCCATAGAGGAATCGCCCACCACATCGGCTTTCGCCTGTTCAATATGCGGAGCGTGCGCCGCAGAAGTATCAGCAATTCCACTGGTTGGTTGCATATTTTCTTCAGTTGTCAATCGAATACCTTTCACGGGGATTTCCCCTGGAACTATGGAGGTAGCCGATCGCGAAAAATCTTGGCTCTCCGCTAGAGAGGCCGGGGCGAGTGCCCTATAAAAAATACTTCGTTTACGAAAACGATCGGTCAACCCGTCTTCTTCTCTTCCATCCTAACCCACCATCAGGGAGGGTAAACAATATGGGTAACACAGCTTACAGTTCTTTGAAAGCCACTTTCCCTGCTGTAGAAGCGGCGCAAGCCTGTTCAAAAGCGAGAATCAAACCCCCAGGCGCGTTAGTCTAAGAGGGTGAGTGACGCACAAAGACTAGGACTTATTGGATACTTCACCCTGGCTATGCAGCAGCGGCTAGCTAAAGACGCTTCGCTATGTCCCACGGTGGATCAAGAAATTGCCTTAGGGCAGATGTCGGCGCGGGCTTGGGAAAACTATCAAAAAGTAGCCCAGGTTAGCCAAAATGTCGAGGTTGATCTGCCAGAAGAGATGAAGCAATATATGGGACTAACCGTGCAGCTAGAGGAACGTTTGCGTCCTACTGACTGGTATGAACGCCTCGTCAAAAGCTATGTAACGATTGGAGCCATGGCCGATTTTAACCGTAGCTTAACTGGGGGACTCTCCTCGCAAGCACAAGGCGAACTTTCCGAGGTCGCCTGGGATTGCGGGCAAGAAGCTTGGGCGGCGCCGGTAATCACTCAGGCGTGTGCTACTCAGGTGACGGTACCAGCGCGACTGTCCCTGTGGGGACGGCGGGTGCTCGGAGATGTGCGTTCTACTTTCCGTCAGGCCATTGTGGGCTATCCCGAATTAACGGCTGAGGACGGGCAAGATATTCCCGAGGCGATCAAGGAACATCACCGGGCTCGGATGGAGCGTACCGGGCTGAAGGCCTAATAGCTGCAGAAATTGAGCGTCCGGATAGGCGTTTATAACCCGGGAAGAGGCAGAGCTTTTGTTAGCCATCGCGCGCTACCTTGGTTTTTTAGCGGTGCCCAGAACCCGTGGGGCACGAATCCGTGAGGCATCGGCGGCCGGTTGAGCCGCCTACCCGGTAAGCCGGGTAGGCGGGTGCTTATCCGATTCCGAATCCCACTCGTTGCGGTTGCGCCTCGCTTATCTGGCAGTAGGCGATTAAACGCGGGTTGATAAGAACCTGCTGGCTCTGCTTATTAGTTAGCGATAGCAACTCTTCGGGCTTATCTAAAGCTGCCTGCAAAGTGGCTTTAATCTGGTCAGCATCCATGGCTACTTCCAGCTCTAAAGTTTTGGCAACGCCTTTAAGTCCCAGTGAGATATTCACGTTTTCCTCCGTTTAACAGTCTTCTAGTTTTATCCTACCTGCTCGCTGCCGGGCTCTGCCTGCTTGCTAGCTAACAGCTAAAGCTTTCGAAGGGCTTTCCAACCCTAGCGGTCACCTACTACGCAAAATGCTGCCTGCGAGGTGGGCTGGGGGTAGAAATATCCGGGTTACCTACAGTGAAGTCGTGTCGAGAGCGGGAAATCGAGCCAGAGTAGCCAAACCACTACCGGAACTGAAGTTCTACCTATAATTAGTTGTATGTCATTTAGTCTGCGCACTGTTCCTTTCCCAGCCGAATTGGAGATTCCGAAGCTAGGAGAAAAGGAAAAGCAGCTACTTGAAAAGCTGCAATCGCCTAGTTCGCTAATAGTGCGGGGTTCAGCTGGCAGCGGGAAAACCATTTTAGCTCTGGCAGCTATGCAGATGCTGCACCGCCACCACAATCAGATAGTAGGAATAGCCCCTTCCCGCGCGCGAACAGAATACTTAAACACCGCGCGGGCCAGTCGAAAACTTCCGATCTCCCGGCCATTCATTACCCCTACCGCCTTGGCATTCCAGGTACTTAAAGATTTTGCTAGTGCGCGGCGCGAACAACTACCAGAACCGGTATTGCTGACCGGATCACAAGAAGACGCCCGGATTCAGGAACTATTAAAGCAGGTAGATGCACCTTGGCCGGAATATATCACCCCCGAGGTCAGGCAAACTGATTATTTCTGTTCAGAAGTGCGTGCCTTGTTTGCCACCTGTGCCCATTGGGGAATCAGCGCGCAACGTCTCGACGAGTTAGGGGGCGAACTCGCGGTTGCCGAGTGGCGCGCGGCAGCGGTATTGCTTAGTCAATACGAGCCCTCTTATAAAGACAACAGCTGGGATGCTGCCAGGATGCAAGATCGCGCTGGTCAAGTTTTAAACGGCTGGGAGCGCGACGCCGCTTTGCTCTCATCGCCCCAGCTTCCGGACTGGGTGGTGGTTGATGACCTGCAAGATTGCCCGGCTTCTACGGTGCGTCTATTGACAGAGATGGGCAAGAGGGGCACTAAAGTTTTCGCCCTTTACAACCCGCAGGTGGCGGTGGAGACTTTCCGTGGGGGCTACCCCGATGGGGGTAGTTACCTTGCCGAGCAGCTAAACTGCCCTCAGATAACGCTTAAGGAGTCTTTCCGGGAAACTTCGGGAGGGTTGCAGCTTTTAGATCCCCTCAGCACTAAGATGGACTGCGATAGTAAGCGGGAACAAAAATTCGCGGAGTTTTCTACCGTTTCCTCCCAAGCTCGGGCGATCGCAGAATATCTACGTTATCAGCACCTAACTCGCCAAGTCCCGTGGGCAGATATGGCGATTATTGCGCGGAACCGCTCCCAGCTAGACGAAATAGTTTCGCTTTTACGGGGCCTGGAGATTCCCGTAAACGAGCGGCAAAGGCCAATACTTTTCAAAGCGAACCACGTTACGGGCGCCTTATTGTCACTTTTTACTCTGCCGGGACAAAGCGAGCTCGCAAAACAGTGGGGCAAAGATCACCCGAACCCATCCAGCACCGAGCAAACTTCTGGGTCTACCTCGCAGTATTTACTGGATGACAAGCTAGTTTCCCCTCGGGGTAAAGCAATTCGACACCTGTTGCGTTCCCCGCTTTTTGCGCTAGATTCCCTGCAGATGCTGCGCTTGGAACGCGCTTTAGTGGGTGCCGATATCGCTGTAGAAGCAAAAATAGAAGACTTTTATGCCGCCATCGGTACCCCTCGGTTTCCGATTACCCAGGTTGAAATGGTAGAGGGCGGGCAGATCTTTATTCTTTGTCACCAAGTTTTAACTGCTGCATTATCTAAATTGGAAGAGCCTCCTCTGGTGGTTCTAGAAAAAATTTGGGCTTTACTGAATCTAGAAGATTCTTGGTGCCAGCGCGCCCTTTCTGGAGACGAGTTTGCTGATCAAGCCTTAGATGCGGTCATTGCCTTGGTTCGCCACGCCGAGATTTGGTCGCAGCGTCACTTAAACGCCGATATGAGGGCTTATTGCCAGGTGCTATTGCAACAAACCCAAGCCGAGGACGTGCTGACTGATACTCATGGGATAGGTTCGGCGGTAGCTTTGGAAACCGTGTTTTCTGCAGCCGGACGCACCTGGGATACCTGTGCATTAATCGGGATGCAGGACGGGCAATGGCCAGTTATTTCCGAGCGCGGTTCTCTGCTGCGTTCTGGGGAAATCTCGGATCTTCTCCATGCAACCGCGCTGCTTAGTCCCACTGGAAAACTACAATTTGCTCCCGGGGAATCTCGCAGTCGTGCCTTAGAGAGGGAACGATGTCTGGCTAGGTGCGCCCTCAGCCGGGCTCGCAGCAAAATGTTGGTTACCGTGCGCTGCGATGCTGAGGAAAACCCTTCGATATTTTTTGAAAATCTGCATGCACGCTTGGAAACTAGCAATTTTTCTGCCGCGCAATACCTGGGCAGTGATTGGGATAAACAGCCGGGAACAGGCGGCGCTTCGGAATCAGAAAACCGCGGTGATCATCAGTTATTCCCTTCGTTGCGTTCCCTGGTGGGACACTTAAGGGGAGTGCTCGCCAGCAAAACGGATGACGAAACTCGTAAAAAAGCAGTGGAAACTTTAGCGTTTCTAGCTTCTCAGGGAGCTCGATTCGCTAATCCTGATACTTGGCGTCAGGTAGGAATAGATAGTGACTGGTGGACGAATCCCGCCGGGCTAAAATCTGCTGGTAGCCGGGCAGTAATATCGCCCTCTGCTTTAGAAAACCTCAACGAATGCGAATTTCGCTGGCTGCTCTCGCGACGGGGAGGGGAAAAAGTCGAGGCTACCGGTCACGCCGCTTGGGGAACTCTCGTGCACCAGATTGCTGAAGAAATGACTAACAGTAGTTTGTCCGAGCGTTTGGCCTTCTTCTACGCCCACTGGCCCCAAGAAACTGAAGCCTTCTTTGCGCGCCAAGACGGGAAAAAACGAGAAGAAATGGTGCGCCGCCTCAGCCGCTATCTAGACGATCATAAAATGCCGGCGGTTACCGAACTTAGCTCCTATGCGCTGGTATCCGATGTAGCGATGGTGGCCGCCCGGCTAGATCGTTTAGAAGCTGGCGAGGACGGTATTAGGATCGTCGATTTTAAGACAGGTAAGACGGTTCCTAGCGAAAAAGAGCTAGCTGACCATTTACAGCTTGCCTGCTACCAATTGGTTTTAGAAGCTGCGCTGCTAGGAGGAGATAGCCGATCTTGCCAGATGCTGGCACCAGTGCTAGCCAAATCCCCAGAGCAGATTCAAAGCGCCAGTTTAATCTATCTTTCCAAGCACAAGCGGAAAGCTAGGGGAGAAACTGATTATGAAGAAATCGCGAAAGAAATGGTGCAAGCCCCGTTAACTGATGAGCAAAAAGCGTTATTGCTCGACAATATTATCCAGGCCGCAAAAGTGGTTTCCGGATCGGTATTTCGGGCGGTTGAAAACCAACGATGTGACCGTTGCTCCCTGCGTTCTAGTTGTCCCTTAAAGGCTGAAGGAGAACAAGTGCTATGAGTGATTCCCCAAATATTCGCTACTCGCCAGCGCAGATTGCTGCAGCCATTGGGCAATATTCGCCGAATGAAGATCAAGAAAAAGTTATTACTGCTCCCGTTGATCAACCAATGATGGCGATTGCCGGTGCCGGTGCGGGAAAAACTGCCACCATGGCGTTCCGAGTAGTATATCTGGTGGCTAACGGCTTAGTCGCTCCTGATCGGGTGCTAGGGCTGACCTTTTCAAATAAGGCGGATGCAGAACTGGCTAGCCGCCTGCGAGATAATCTGCAGGTCTTGGCGGCTAACCCCGATTTTTCTGAGGTAGCTGAGGTATTAACCGATCCGGAGACCGGCGGGATGATCCTGCCAGTAACCTCTACTTATAATGCTTTTGCGAACCAGATTGTGCGCCAATATGGTTCACGCTTGGGGATTTCTCCGGCAAGCATTATATTAGATGAAGCGCGCCGCTGGCAGATTATGTACGAAATTGTCAGCACCTGGCCGGGAGATTTAACTACTGATAAAACTGTCGCTACTACGGCAGGTAAGGCTCTAGCTATCGGTTCCCAAGTACGCGACCAGCTATTAGACGTCGCAAAGGTGCGAGCCGGATTAAAGCAGATGCGGGAACTATATGGCTTAGGCAAGCCGAAAGGAAGGTCACAGAAACCCAATGCTAAGATGCAAGAATTCTTGGATTCGTTAACTCATCGCAGTGAGTTACTAGATATTTTCGAAAGTTACGAGGAATACAAAAAAGAAAACGGTTACCTCGAGTATGCTGATCAAATCTACTATGCGGCTATGCTGGTCGCGCGTTTCCCCGATATACGGGGTGCGCTACGGCAACGCTATGACGTGATACTACTGGACGAGTTTCAAGATACTTCTGTGGCACAGCTCAAACTATTTTCTACTATTTTTACTGGTAAAGGCGTGATGGCAGTAGGTGACCCTAACCAGGCCATCTACGACTGGCGGGGTGCTTCCGAGCTTTCAATGCAAAATTTCTTAACCGAATTCGGGGTTGCCCCCCAAGAAATGACCAAGCATATCCAGGATATGCCGGTCACCTATCGCAACCGGGAAGAGATTTTAAAGGTAGCAAATCAGGTGGTACTGCCTTTAAGTAAACTCGCGGACGGAGAAAGCGCCCAGCAAGTTGAGCAGCAAATCCGCTTCTTGACCCAGGTTCCTAACCCGGAATATAAGATAGATCCCGCACCCTCCCCAGATGTTTTTGCCGCTCCTGCGTCCTCGGTAAAAGCTAAAGAGCTGGTTACCTGTCCGCAAAAGCGGGAAGACCCTGGAAAAGTCCATCTCTACTTTGCAAAAGACTGCGAAGAAGAAGCCGAACTAGTGGCGGATTTTTTTGCTGAGCGCTGGAGGCAGCGAAACGAAATAGCTCTCAAAAATAAACAGCTTCCACCGCAACAGCAGGAAAGCCTACCTACCGGCGCAGTATTACTGCGTAAACATTCCCAAGGTCCGTTAATCACTCAGGCGCTGCGCCGACGGGGTCTTCCGGTAGAGGTCACCGGAGTCGCTGGACTCATCTATGATCCGGCAGTTGCCGACGTGATTGCGGCACTGCAAGTATCCGCAGATGCCGGACAAGGTGATTACCTTATGCGGCTAATTACTGGGTGCGGCATTAGCCCGGCAGATATTGACCTGCTGTGGAGATGGGCAAGGCATTTGGCCAATCCAGACGAAAACCCCGATATTAATCCCCAGGCCTTCCTAATGGATGCGCTAGATGACCTCCCGGAAGTGGGATGGACATGCCCGGGAGCTGGCAGCGGTTTTAGCGCCGAAGCACATCGCCGCCTTAGTATTCTCCGCACCCAATTGGCTACTGTGCGTCGCCATATTCATGACCCCCTCGGTTTATTAGTACAACGCACGATTTTTGCTTTACGCCTGGATCTGGATGTAAAAATCCGTCCAGACGGGGGAGTATCTGAACGTTGCCTAGAAAGCTTTGTCAAAATTGCGCGCGAATATGAATCCAGTGGAGTCAGCGCGAATCTGCACAGCTTCTTAGACTGGCTCCGGCTTTCTGATGAACAAGGCTCCGGCCTTGATATGCCCTTACAGGAGCCTGATCCAAGCGCTATTCAACTAATGACTGTTCACGCAGCCAAAGGCCTGGAATGGACTTGGGTTGCACTTCCGGGACTAGATGAAAGCCGTACCCACCAGGGAAATCTTCCCAAAGCTCCCTTCAAAACGGGGAATGGTAAATGCAGTGAATCATCTTGGATTACCGATGTTGCGATGATTCCCTATGACCTGCGCCCAGATAAGGAAGTACTACCTACTATCGAGCGTGGCCTGGAAAAAAGTGGTTATGACTTTGCAGGGGAGGCCTATTCTGATAATCCCAAAGTTTTAGAAAGCTATAAATGTGCTTTGGGTTTTACCTCGCAGTTAGCTGACCGGCGCCTGGCCTATGTGGCTTTTACTCGCGCGGAGTCGGAACTACTAATTGGCGGCAGTGCTCACACCGCTACCACCAGCACTGAACGGATACCCTCCCAGTTCTTAGTGGAAATTGATTCCAGTGGGAAAATGCGGGAATTGCGGAACCGGGAACCGGTGGAAGATGATGACTGGATGCCAATCCCCAGCGAAGCCCTCTGGCCGACGCCTCCATCTGTACAATTATCGCGACTTTCAAGTGCCGCAAATGAGCTGAGAACACTAATAGCAGGCGCGCAAGATGATCGCTGGCTCCAGAGTTTACTGTCTGCTGAAGATCCCGAAGAGCTATTAGCTATCGCAGCTAAACATTCCGATTGGATGCTACAAGCAGTACAGCTTACTCGTGATGAACAAGCGGAAAAGGAAATTCGGGCTCAAGTGGAACTTCCGGTTTCAAGTGGGGTTACTCGGGCGCGTCGGTTACAGGAGGATCCGGCTGGTTTTGCTCTCAGTCAGCGGCGTCCTCTGCCAGCATTTCCATCCGGAGGCGCTACTGTAGGTACCTTGTTCCACCAGTGGGTTGATCAAGAACTGCGAGGTTGTGTGTATTCGGTGCCCCAGGATCTAGATAACGGGATGCTCAAATCGCTGCAGAGACTACAAGAAAAATGGAAATCTGGAACCGTACACCCTGATCGCGGCTGGGAGTATCTGGAGTCCGAGATTGAATTCGCGGCGCCGATGGCAACTAAACTAGTAGCCCGGATTGATGCGATTTTGCGTAACCCCGCTAGTGGCAAACCTACGATTATTGACTGGAAAACTGATTCCTTAACCTTTGACAGCTCCGGCAATATCAGCGCAGAAAGCGAAGAGGTAGTAGCGAACTATATGCGCCAAATAAATACTTATCGCCTGGTTTACGCTGATTCGCTGGGGCTGCGCTTGGAAGATGTGGAGGCGGCGCTTTATTTTGTGCGCTATGACTTATTGTGCAATCTGGACGAATGGAGTGAGCGTTTAAGTCTTCCCCAAAAACTTGAAGAGCTATTCCCGGATCTGATCTAGGTGCTGTCGCGACCTACGCGTCCTCGTTAGCTCCTGAGTCATCAGCGACTGACCCGTCCTGATCCTCGGCTACGGATTCTTCCGTAGTTGCTAGTGGCTCGCCGGCAGGGGAGCCACCCGGATTATCAGTGGCGGTCTCTTCTAAGCTGGCTAGATTTTTCTGGGTAGAGTCCTCCCGCAGGGCAGGCAACAACCCGGTACTATCTAGGGTGTCTGCTAACTGAGTAATCAACTCGCGAGCGTCAGTGATGATTTCTTTACTGTTTTGATGCACCCCGTGCATTAACCATTCCAAGAGTACTAACTCCGAATTAAGCTCAATTCGCGCATTAAGTTCAGGATCTTCGTCAAGCCGTAGTTTTCGATACTGCTCGAGCACTGCTGTGGCGAACTCATCGGAGGATGAGGAAACCACCCAGGCTAAGTCACGGGCAGGATCGCCGAACCGAGCATGCCCGAACCCAGTTATTCCACTTATAGCTTCTTTATCTATATATAGGTAGCTTTCCTGCAAATCCGCGTGGATAAAGGCACTAGCGAAACGCCAGAGGGAAATATCTTCTAAACGTTCCTCCCAGCGTTGCCACAGCCGAGGCGGTACGGCCTGGGTGGGGGCAGCTTCATCAAGTAGGCTTAGCCAGCGCCTACGAATCTGGTCAGCAGAAAAGGTAGGACGCTCGACAGCTTGTAAAACCCGGGCGGGTAGCTCGTGCAGCGCAGCAAGAGCTTGCCCTAGGGAGGTGGCAAGTTTATCTGAAACCGTTAGATCTTCCGCGCGAGCAGGTCTTCCGGGGAAAGCGGGATGGACGAGGGCGTGTTTTCCTCCCACTATCCGCACCGTGTGGGATGGCCAGGGGAGATGGAAGGGCAGGCGTGCACCATCGTGGGACAGCTCCTGCATAATCTGAGTCTGGGTTAATAGCTGCTTGTCTGCGTGTTCAGTGGTAGGACAAGTCACTAGCCACTTGCGTTCAGCGGTATCTTTTACTGCGCATACGCGCAGATCCTCGGTTTCAAATCGAGGCGAGCATAGCGAAACGAAGTCAGTTTCGGGTAGCGCGGCAGCGGCCATTGCCGCTAAGGGAAGGAAATTATCCATGTCATTCACGGTTTTAGATTATCAACTAAGCAGCGTTTGTGGGTTTAAGTAGCCGGGGTAGCTCGGTTTTCTGTTAACTCTATATATAGGTAGAGAGCGAATCCCTAGAGGATGTTCTTAGGCGTCTGGTGGTAGTAGCCCTTCGGGTAGCAGTAAATGCGGTAGGAACGTAGGACACTTCATGTGATCGCAGACACTAAAAGATTTGAAGTGATGAAAAAGTTATTAAATCTGGGTCACAGTTCAATGGTTTTTAGGGGGAAAAGCCTGGAAATTGCCAATACTTACCGGGTGGTAAATATTGGCGTTATAAGTTTGTTATAATCTATAGATCGTCTATAACCGCTGGTCAAGCTGTTAATTTGAAAACTGACCTACTTTCCACTGCATAAGTTTTTGTGAATTGTGGCGTAGATCACGCATAAATTAGGGCAATTAGCTTGCTTTCATTTGACCGGGTGGTAATATTAATACCAACAAGAAAGAATTCAGGTCGTGAGGGAGACTGAAATGAACAAGGGAACTTCGATCAAGAAGATGGCCGCTTGCGGAATCGCTGCGGCAGCGTTGATTCCTGCTGGCGTGCTGACCGCACAGGCTGCCGAAGGGCTGTCCAATGAGGGCGTTCAGACCACCGTTCAGATTCAGGCTCGTACGACCGAAGTTAGCGGCAACCTAACCGCTAACGATGTTGATGCTACGGCTTATGCGGCCAACAATCTCTCCGCGATTGACCGCATGGGCGGCGCCGGCTCCCTCGCCGGAATTGTTATCTTGGGTGGCATCGGTGCGGCCGGTGCTATCAGCCTTACACGTTCCTTTATGATCGGGTAGATCCTCTTACTACCTGAAAAAAACCCCGGGCATCCCTCAACTGCCCGGGGTTTTTCTACCTACAAATGCGGGCGAAAAATAAGGCACAGTAATGGGCGTTAGCCCGGCGTTATCCCCGTATTAGCCAGAGGTCTTCGGCGAGGGCAGGTGTCAATGGGTGCCAGTCCCGTGACAATGGCTTGTCTATCTTTCCCTACTCTTAGTACTGGGGGTGGTGCTGGTAGGATAAAAGTAAAAAAGGACAGTAGATGGTTTCCTCTCAGTTAGATCCATTCGCGCCGGCAGGGGTGAAGTTTCGTCCGGTTTCTTTGGAGCTTATTAAGGTACGTCTGGCAGCAGTAGCATTTTTTCTACTTTGCTTTGTAGCAGTGGCGATAATTCTTTTTTTCGCCCTCCCCGAAAAATGGATCGGTCTGGTGGTGATCGCTCTGGTGCTGGGAATAGCCCTTTGGTTGCTATGGCTAATTCCGAGGCAAGTACGCGCTATGGGGTGGGCAGTTACCGGAACTGACCTGCAGATTCGCAAGGGGATTATGTTTAAATCCTTAACTGTGGTTCCCCTGGGCAGGCTGCAATATGTGGACGTAGAAGAAGGCCCCGTAGCTCGTCATTTCGGGATCGCGCAAGTAAAACTGCATACCGCTTCGGCAACTACCGATGCGCAGTTGCCGGGGATTCCCCGGGAACAGGCCGCGCAATTGCGGGAAGAAATTTCTGAACTTGCCGAAACTAATCTTGAGGGTATTTAGATGGGCGAAAAGTACCGTGAAATAACCAATGAAAACTCTTCGGGATTTGCCGGGAACAACTACCCCCAAAATGAAAGCGGAAATTTGTCCGTTAACGAGGGTGACTTTAGGGCTGCCAGCACCGCAGGCGAAGAAACCTCTGCTTGGCGGCAGGTACATTGGCTCACCCCACTGCTGCAAGTGTGGCAGGCACTGGTGATTATCCTGGTGGTTGCGCTTACGCAATCGCTAAATAATCTGATTGCCCTGGTTAACTATCTCCAGGGGAATCTGGCCGGGCATCCCACATTGTTATTGCTTTTGATCGGGGTGCCGCTGGCGATACTGGCGCTGCTAATCGTCTACCTGTATTTCGCCTGGCGAGCGACCTCTTGGATAATAACCGCTACTGACGTGCAATATCGTCGCGGGATTTTCTTTAAAAAACACCGGAAGATTCCCCTCGATCGGGTGCAATCGGTAGACGTCTATCGACCATTAGCTGCTCGCATTTTTGGCTTGGGAGCTCTGCGCGTAGAGTCAGCAGGCGGTCAAGGCTCGCGGGTAGAAATCCAGTTCCTGGCGAATAAATATTTAGATCGGGCACGCCGGGAAGTAGTTGCCCGGATCGCTGGGCGCTCCCTCGCGGATGAAACCTCTCGACAGACGGGAGCTAAAGGCCTGGCCGGCACGGATCTTTTTGCCGAGGACGATTACCACTTAGCCGCAGACGAGTATGAAGTCTACCGGGTCTCGCCAGGAAGATTATTGGCTTCAATCCTGCTGTGCTCGGAAGTTATCTGGCTAATCATCACCGGGCTAGCTGCGGGGATCGGTACGGTGGTTTCCCTATTGGCGCTCAAGGTCAGTCTTAGTGCCCTAATAAGCGGGGGCATTATCTCCACGATTATTTCTCTAGCAGTCTTACCGTTGATGATCATTTCTATTGTCTGGTCACGCTTTAACTCCCGTTTCAACTTCAGTGCCAATATTACGCACGACGGTATCCGTGTCACCTCGGGGCTGCTCGCTCTCAAATCCCAGACCTTGCCGCCGGGGCGGATTCATGCCATCCGGTTTATCCAACCGCTACTGTGGAAACCTTTCGGCTGGTGGCAAGCTGAAGTTACCCTCGCCGGTCATGGGGTGGAAACCAGTGGGAACCAAAAGAAGCAGGCTGCCGATAACCTACTGTTGCCAGTAGGATCCCTGGAGCAGGCAAAAATTATTTTAGACATGGCGATTCGTGATTTAGGGATTGGCGAGGGCGCAGAAAGTGAAGAGCTGCTACAGACGGCTTTTAACGGCAAGAATTCGGATTCCCAGGCGGTGGGTTCTTTCATTTCCATTGGTAAAAAAGCCAAGATATTAGATCCTTTTGCCCGTTTTCGCCGCGCTTTTGCGGTTACCGACACTGTGCTTATCTATCGTGATGGGTGGCTGCGACGCAAAGTTACCTTTGCGCCTCATGAACGAGCCCAATCGGTTACCACCAGTGCCGGTCCCGTACAGCGGCACCTGAGGGTAGCCGGGGTGCGTCTCGATTTAGTTCCCGGCACGGCCACTATGAAAGTTCAACATCTAGATGCGCAGGTGGCAGCCCAGTTAGCCAAGGACGAACTGGCTGCTTCGAAAGTGCGCTCTAAAGTGGAACCGAATGCCCAGTGGGCAGAGCGTATGCTGCAAACCCTCCGCCCTACCTTGTAGTAGGCGTGGCAAATGTGTGCGGAGGCTAGGTTTTTCCTCTCTCCGCCCAGCACGGGAATAAGTTTTTCCTCCTGCCCTAAATCAGGCGGGAGGAAAAACCCGGCCTCCCCGCAAAGTTAGCGGTCTTTGCTAGCCGCTTAAAAGGGCGAAAGATGAGGCAAGTTTGGCGCCAAAGTTCCCAGAGTCAGGTAGTATGTCAAGCCGTATGATTTCTTTGGGGTGACACGGTATGGAACAGTTTGAGAACAATATCTTTGATACTGCATTGCTGCTCGAAGGTGGGGGAATGCGGGGCAGTTACACTGCGGGGGCAATAAATATGCTCTTGGAGTCAGGCATTTACTTGAATTATGTCGCCGGAATTTCCGCAGGTGCTACCAACTTGGTGAACTATTTGGCGCGTCTTCCACAGCGTTCTAAACGCTGCTTCGTTGATATTAGCACCGACCCCGATTTTGGCGGATGGAAAACATCAATAAAAGGTAAAGGGATTTTTGACACTCACCACATGTACTACGACCTGACCGAGCCTGGTGAAATGCTCGAGCTGGACTACGGGCGTTTCGCCGCAAATCCAGCCGAATGGCGGGTAGGGGTATATAACGCGCAGCGCGGAGCAGAACTATATTTTTCGCAGAATCAGGTGGATTCGGAGCAAAAGCTGACCCACATATGCAAGGCCTCTGGATCGATGCCTATAGCTACCCCAGTTACTTATATTGCGGGTGAAGCCTGCATGGATGGGGCAATAGGTCCCAGTGGTGGAATTCCCTTGGACGTGGCGCAGGCAGATGGATACGAAAAGTTCCTGGTTCTGCTGACCCGGCCGCGAGAATACGTGAAAGAAAACCGCTTACCTGATTTGGCATATCGCTGTTTGCTGCCTCGTTACCCGAAGGCTGCTCAGGCTCTCATTGAACGCCCTATCAATTACAACCGGACCCGAGCCGAACTAGAGAGGTTGGAATCGGAGGGTAAAGCCTATGTGTTTTATCCGCAGCATATGGGGGTGGCGAATTTTGAAGATAGTCCCGCCAAGCTGGAAGAGAATTTTTCCGCGGGCTACCAGCAGATGCAAAGTGAACTCCCAAAGGTCAAAGAGTTCTTAGGTCTCTAAAATCGGGCAGGCTTTCTGGTTTAAAGCTGGTGGTGAAGGCGCAATACTCCGTGATACCGGGATTCTTCCAGGGTTGATTATTAAGGGGCGCAGCGCGAACTGTCAGGATTTTAATGCGAGGTTATGATTAGACGGTGAGAGATAGTTGGCGGGTGTTCACTCGGGACTTGAAGCGGATTATTGCGGTTCCGCTTTCCCTAATTATCGTATGCGGTATCTTGGTTACCCCAGCCCTATACACCTGGCTGAACATTTTGGCCTTTTGGAACCCCTATGAGGCAACGGGAAATCTGCCCATTGCGGTAGTGAATAACGATGCGGGAGCAGCTTCTGCACTGACCGGTAAGCTCAACGTTGGCGACCTCATAGTCGAACAATTATCAGAGAATGACCAGCTCGGCTGGCAATTTACCGATCAAAACACTGCCGAACACAAAATCAGAACCGGGGAAGTGTATGCCACTTTCGTCATCCCCAAAACCTTTAGCAAAGACTTAGTTGGTATTTTCAGTGGCAAACGTAACCAGCCGACTGTCGAATACCGCGTTAATGAAAAGAAAGGCGCTATTGCTCCCAAAATTACCGACGCCGGAGCAAATCAACTTGATATTCAAATCACCTCAGCTTTCCGGGGAAAAGTCGGTGAGGCCATTGCGCAGGCTTTGCGTGAGGGTGGTTTAGAGATTGACGCGAGTATTCTTGGCGCTGAAGGAAGCGCTCTCGATGCCTTGGGCGGTATCAACCAGGATCTGGATGACGCGCAAGGTGCCTTGGATTCCGCCAGTACCTCTTTGGCAGGTTCCTTGCAGACTATGAAAAGAGTCCGGTCTGCGTTATCTGCCGCTGATCCGGCATTGGCTGATGTTTCGGCAGCTTTAAGGGATGCCCAAGGCATTCTAGGAACGGTGGTATCCGACGCTTCAGAATTTGCTGCTAAGGCGGGACAAGCCAGTATTAACGCTCAAAAGGCACTCAATGAGACCTCGGCGGCGGCGAGTTCGGCGGTCTCGAATGCAACCAGTAAACTCACCGAAATGGATTCGCAGCTGCAATCAGGAATTAAGAGGGCGAATGATTCGATAACGAAAATGCGTGATCAGATTGCGGTTTTGGAAGGATTCCCGCAGACACAAAAGCTCGCTACCAAGCTGAAATCCCAGCTGGACGAGATGGAGAATCTGCTCGCTACGGTTGGGAAAACCGGGTCGGATGCGGCGAAAACCGCCGAGGATTTAAACGCGCTGATGAAATCCTTTGATCAGTCTCTTTCCGATGCGCAACACACAGCTACTGGTCTGCGTGAACAGTCCGCTAAGGCCGCCTCGGCGCTAAATGTCCGGGTGACGCAGCTGTCGCAACAGCTGGGAGCCATTAAATCCGCGGTGAGTACCGCGCGGATTTCTTTTAAAGAGATTTCGGCGCTGACCCGCGGTGTTGATGAGCAGATTGTTAACACGCAAAAGGTGCTTGATCAGGTGCAGGGTAACCTAAACGGACTGTCCACTACGGCTCGCGGAGCGCAAACCGATGTGGCGACTCTGGCCACCGCACTGCGGACAGGCACTTTGAAAACAGTTATTGGCTTGGAACCGACTAATATCGGGCGCTACCTGACCGCACCAGTGAAATTCGACCAAAAGACACTGTTTCCCATCAACTCTTACGGTTCGGGAATGGCAGCTATGTTCATCAATCTCTCTATGTGGATTGGTGCACTTATCCTGGTCATTATTTTCCGAGTAGAAGTCGATAAAGAAGGCTTTGACTGGTTGAGTTTGCGCTCGGCTTATCTGGGACGATTTATGCTCTCCGGTGTGCTGTCTATCGGGCAGGGACTGATTGTCAGCGTGGGCAGTTTACTGTTGGGAGTCAAAGCCGCCAACGCTCCCGCCTTCATTGCTACCTCCATGCTGATCGGGCCGTGCTATTTAGCAATTATCTATGCTTTGGCAGCTGCATTCAGTCACGTGGGGCGAGCCTTGGCGATCTTGCTGGTAGTGTTGCAGATTCCCGGTGCCTCGGGTATTTATCCGATTGAGCTCATGCCCAGATTCTTCCGCCAACTTTCCCCGATGCTCCCATTTTCTTACGGTATCGATGCGATCCGAGAAACTATCGGCGGGTTCTATCAGGGGCATTACTGGCATGTTATGACGGTTCTAGTATTAATGAGTCTCACGATGTTCCTGCTGGGGTTTTGGGGCAGGCGTCGTTTCGGTTACTTCACCCAGCTGTTCTACGATGATTTGGCTCGCACTGAACTGGTAGTGAATGAAGACGTTCAGCTGCAAAGTCGCGGTTACCGTTTGAGTAACATTATTGCGCTGCTAGCAAACCGGAGAGAGTTTTCCACCCGAATTAAGCTTCAGCAAGCAGAGTTCAACGTTCGTTATCCCGCTTTGATTAATGGACTGAGTATCGTGGGGATTTTGGGACTGGCCGTGCTGGGGATGATTTCCTGGCTAACCCCCGCCAGCAAGTCCGTGCTCCTGGGGATACTTGCGATATGGGGAGTGGCCATTATGGGAACGCTAGTTGGTATAGCTGTGCTAAAAAGCTCCATAGAACGAGCCGAGAGGCTGTCACATTTGACACAAGATGAACTGTTCGAGTCCCTGGCTCGCCAGCGGCAAATAAGCGCAAGCAAAACTACGGGTTGGTCAAAAGGTCTTAGCGGCGGGACAAATCGGGGTCGCGGGGAACGTAGCCGCTTAAGAGCGCCGGTGCCGACAGGAGCAGAGGCAGAGGCGGCGGAGCAAAGCGTAGGCAAGTCGGAGAGTGAAACCGATGCCTCGGTAAGTAGCGAGGAGGCACGATGAACGAAATATTTTTTATCATTCGTGATGACTTCCGCCAGATTCGCAGCAGTATCATGGTTCGGATTTCCATAGTGCTATTGATTGCCGTGCCTTTATTCTTCACCTGGTTCAACGTGCTAGCCACCTGGAGTCCCTTCTCAAATTCGGGAAGACTGCAGATTGCCGTGGCCAGTACCGATGAGGGTTACACCAGCAAAATCCTGAACGTGAAAGTCAATGTGGGAGACACCGTACTCAAAGAACTGGCGGTAAATGATCAGTTTGATTGGGTGTTAACCAGCGAAGATAAAGCCTTGGAAGGGGCGCGCTCGGGGGAGTATTACGCGGCAATTGTATTGCCCAAGGATTTTTCCCACTCCATGTTCACGTTCTATGCCGGCGGGGCTGCCCCCGCAAATATCACGCTTTACACCAACGAAAAGAAGAACCCGCTTTCTAGCAATCTCACCAACCAAGGTGCTCAAGGCGTCACCGCGAAAATCAACACGGTTTTTTCGCAAACCTTGGCAGAAGTCACCGTAGGTATTGCTGAGGACGTGTCCGCTTACCTAGACACTGCCGACACGCAAGCAGCTCTGGATCGGTTGAGCAACCGCCTTGAAACTCTGAGCGCACAGCTAAATTCGGGGGCGAACACTTTCAGCTCTTTGTCTATCTTGATAGGTTCGGCAGTGCCGCTAGCTACCGGAGCCAAACATCTGGCTGCGGGGGTGCAAGACTCTTTCGAGGGGGCTATAGGCTCCACCCTTGATTCCAGGGGCAAAAATGCCGCGGGCAGCGCCAATCCCTTCGCGGTCATCTCCTCTGAGTTGGATGATGCGGTAAATCTGGCAGGAAGTAATCTTGCCAACCTGCAAAAACAACTGGACAAATTGCTGGATTCGGCCAATAGCACCACCCAAAGTAGTGCTGCCACCATCGAAGAGTTGCAGACTCTGCTAGATAAACAAATCGCTGGCTTCCAACGTACGCGGGACGCCCTCGAGCAGGCACTGGGGCCAGGAGGAGCGGATTGGCAGGGGAACAAGCCTGCGGTTGACCGGCTGCTGGCAGATATGGACGCGGCAATTGCGCGCCAACAAGTACTTTCGGAACAGTTGGGCGCTATGGCAGATGACCTGCGTCGAGGAGGAACTCGTGATTTAGAGCTGAGGCAGGCCGCTAAACGTTCCATAGCAGAAGCAAAACAGGCTATTGGCACTGCTCAATCCAATTATGAGAAAAACTTGCAGCCAAAGATAAAAAGCCTACGGGAAAACCTAGAATCTGCCGGAACGAATGTGGAGGTTTTCCGTTCGCACCTTAAGGCAGTGCAAGCCGACCTGTCGGAAAGTGCAGGCGGGATGATCGAGACTATGCGCCGCTCCCAAAAAACTCTGGACAATACAGCTAAAAAGATGCGGGACGGTGCCAGTCGCTTGAACCAAGCTCATGAACAGATTACCTCCGCCCAAGCAAAAGGAGGCTTGGACAAAGTCGCCGCCACCTTGGGAGCTGACCCTGAAGGTTTTGCCCGTTTGATTTCTTCCCCCGTAGCGGTACAACGTAATTCGGTGTTCCCAGTCGCCACCTTTGGGGTAGGTATGACTCCACTATTTACCGTGATCGCCCTATGGGTTGGGGCGCTCCTAGCAGGGGTTTTCCTGCGCACTGACGTTTCTGCGAACGTGGGTAAACGCTACCTGGACACTATTGCAGCCCGAAAACCTGCAGATACCTCCGATGAGGTAGATACGGATGAGGGAGAATCGTCTCGCTCAGAAGAGGCAAACCCGAAACCCGAAGAACCAGGACCGACTTCAGATGAGAAATCCGCCCTAAGAAAGCCTCTATTCAGCGGTGCTCAGGAGTACCTGGGACGTTACTTTATGTTCTGGATGATTGGGATGGCTCAATCCACATTGCTGATGCTCGGGCTGATTGTGTTCGTGGAGATTGAACCGGCGCACCCCTTCCTGCTGATTTTGGCGGGGTGGGTGATTTCCACTGTCTTTACCAATATCGTGTATACCCTGGTGGTAGCACTTGCCAATGCCGGAAAAGCCTTAGCAGTCTTACTACTGGTGCTACAGATTTCTGCTGCTGGCGGAGCATATCCGCTGGAACTATTACCGCAATGGTTCCAAAACATCAGTCCCTTACTGCCCGCCACCTATGCGATTAACCTGATGCGTTCGGCTATCGCCGGGATCTATGCTGGGGACTTTGCCTATAATCTGTTGATAATCCTGGTATTCCTGATTCCTAACTTGGTTCTCGGGGTGGTTTCCCGGCATACGATTGCCGGACGGATTCACGACACTGCCCAGAAGATTGAAAAAACAAAAGTCATGTAGCCCGGACGCAGTGAGCAGGCAGGCGAGGTTTTTCCTCCCTACGTTCTGCACGGGAATAAGTTTTTCCTCCTGCCCAAAACCCGAAAAGGCGTTGCCTTTTCGGATTTAACGCCCGCCTAGCCGACTCGGATAAAACTTATTCCCGCGCATAGGGGTGGGGCGGGCAAGTTGTACAGGAACCGATCTTTTGTCCCGCCTAATACCTACGCGCCCAGCGCACTCGGCTAGCTACAGAACCGTGTGAAAGGTATAGCTGAAGCGAGATGATGTGCCAGGTGGGAGCAGGGCGCGCCCGATAAAAGATGCGAGAGGGGCTTGAGTCGAACAAAGTGAGACTCACGGGGTCCCCGGAGCACTTTTATCGAGGCAGCCCCGCGCCACACGCAATCAGCTAGGCAGGTTTTCTTTGGCTTGGCGAGTGCGCTGGTCGTAATCCTCCACGTTGTTGTTGGAGTTTCCCCCCAAAGGGGATGAAACCAAGGGAACCTTCTTGAAAGTCAAGGCAGGATCATAGGGCATGGGGCGCTGGCCTTTGCGGCGCGCGGTGGAAATGATGGTTGCCACCCAGGCAAGTAGCGTCCAGATCGCTAGCACTATTAGTGCTTTGCCAAAAAGTAGTTCTCCGCCGGCAATCGCGGCGCGGATAGTGCGTGCCACATGGGTCATGGGGAGCAGAGGGCTGAGGAACTGGAAGAACTTCGGCGCCGTTTCTACCGGGAAAGTTGCGCCGGTAGAGGTGATTTGCAAGCACAGCAAGATTACCGAAAGGGCGCGTCCTCGGTATCCGAGGGCGGCTACGCAGGCTTGGTTTACCGCCACGAATCCAATAGAGGCTAATACTGCTATTAGCAATAATGCCCCGAAATTTTGAGCATCTAGCTTTAGGAATAGTTGCATACCAGTTACTACCGTAACCGCTTGCAGAGTACCGAAGAGTGCCCCGATGGACATGGAACGGAAACCGCAACTCCAAAAACTCTCTTCGGGGTGGCGCCGCAAATCCAGGGCGGGGAAGATCAAGAAAATGGCGATCCCGCCGATCCACAAACATAGCGCCATGAAGAAGGGGGCGAATCCAGCACCGTTATGGCGTACCGGATTTTGCCGTACCGATTCCACATCGGCAACTCCGCTCGCCGCTTCAGAGACTTTTTTAGCCTGTTCCTGGTCAACGGTGGGCACCTGTTCGGCACCATCACGTAATCCATCTTTTAGGTTAGAAGCACCGGTGGTTAACTGGTCGATTCCGCCAGCTAACTGTTTTCCGCCATTGGAGGCTTTGCCCGCTCCCTGGGACAGAGAGTCAAGACCGCTGCTGAGCGCGTTAGCTCCTGTGCGTAACTGCCCGGAATTCTTCTCTAGGGTAGAGGCTCCGGCAGAAAGCTTCTGTACCCCCTGTTGTGCCTGGTCTAATCCGTTTGCCAGGGAAAAAGTGCCATCTTTTAGAGTCGGTTTTTGTTTTCCGGCTTGGGTAGGCGGGGTGAGGGCGGTTTGCCGGCTAAGTTCCTTTACCCCTTGCTCGGCTGCGTTCAGTTTCGCTTTCATTTGCTGCGGGTCAAGCTGGGATAATTTTCCTACCATTTGTAGCATTCCCTGTGCTTGAGCAATTTTTTCTGATAGTTGTTGCAGGGTTAATCCCTGATCAGAAGCCATTTTGTCCAGAGCTTGGCACTGGGGAAGTGTGGGAAGCGTGGCGGGGGGTACCTGTATGCACTGGTCAACTGCTCCCTTAAACTGGGTTAGGAACTGGGCAATTTTGGCGGTATTGACCCCAGAATTTGCTAGGGGAGCCAGCAAATCAACCAATTGATTCCCATCTTTTGCCAGTTTGCTAACTTCAGGTTGCATAGCCGCTACCTGCTGGTGAATCTGGTCAACGCCGCCATCAACTTGTTTGGCTCCGGCAGCTAGTTTTGGCATATTGCCATTGAGTTGCCCTAGTCCGGAGTTGAGGCGGGAAACCCCGCCGGTATAGGCGGTGATTCCATCTCGTAGTTTCAGGGAACCGTTGCGAATCTTAACGCTGCCAGCAGCTAATTCGCCTAATCCCACCACCAGGGTATCGGCTCCGCCTCCTAACTGGTATCCGCCCTCGGCAAGTTGGCTTGCTCCCGAGGCGGCATCCAGGAACCCTTCTTTGAGCGAGCCGGTAGAAAGCAACAGCTGATCGATATATCCGGCGGCGCCCTCATTAGCTAGAGCTGCTTGGAGAGCTAATGCCGCCGAAGTTGCCATCGTGCCTTGCAGATAGTTCACCGCGTCATCGGTACGTAGTTCTAATTGAGCCTTTTTTGCGGGGACTTTATTTTCTGGGTCTGCAAGTTTTGCATAAGAACTAGAAAGATTATTGGGGATAAGCAGTAGTGCCTTATAGGTGCCATCCTTTAGCCCCGATTTAGCTTGCGGTAGAGAAGCTTTAGTCCAGTAGAAGCCGGGGGCATCATCTTTGTAGAGTTCTTTTTCGAGACTTTCACCCAGTTTCAGAGTTTTTTCCCCATTAGCGCTGATGGCCTCAGCTGGCTGATCCAGGTTTACCACTGCCGCTTTCAGCAGGTTGACCCGCTGCATCGGATCCTCGTATGCCCAGGTAAACAGGCCGGAATACATTAACGGGATCACCAGGATACCGAGAATCACCACTATGTTGGAAAGAGTGTTCCAACGGTATTTTTTCCCCATTGTGCCTCCGATTTTTCTGGACTCCCTTATTATCTGCACCCTTGCAATACGCTAATGGATTTTATGGCGTTAACTACCGGTATTCCCTGCTTTCTGGTAGTAAACAACCTTCCAGCGACAGTCCCCGGAAATAGGACGAAACTGACTATCGGAACGATCCGGATCTGCCACCCATAGCTGCGGAGCAATAGGGGGCGCATGGGCATAACTGGGGTCATCTCCTACATCTAAATCCAGGTAGGTAACGACTAACTCGTCAGCTATCTCCATTCCTTCCTCATAGAGGCGAGCGCCACCGGTGATCCAACATTTTTGCGCGCCCGTTGCCTGAGCTAGGGCTAGTGCTTGCGGAATAGAGGTCGCAATTTTTGCTCCGCTGGCCTGGTAATCTTCTCGGCTAGTTAGCACAATGCTTAACCGCCCCGGCAGGGGTCGTTTTCCTAGAGCCTCAAAGGAGCGGCGCCCCATAATAATCGGGCTTCCGATAGTGGTGGCTTTGAAATGTTTGAAGTCAGCTGGAACGTGCCAGAGCATTCCCTGACCATTGCCGATTACGCGGTGCGCGGCCTGCGCCCAGATCATGCCAATCTTCATAAATTGCCTCCTAAACCGCTATCGGAGCCTTAATGGTCGGGTGGTGACGGTAGTTCTCAATCTCGATATCTTCCCACTTATAGGCATAAAGATTATCGGCCGGACGCAAATGCAAAGTGGGGAAGGGATAAGGGTCGCGGGAAAGCTGCTCGCGCACCTGCTCTACATGATTGTTGTAAATATGGCAATCCCCGCCCGTCCAAATTAGGTCCCCGACTTCCAGACCGCTTTGTTGAGCCAGCATATGGGTGAGTAAAGAATAGGAAGCGATATTAAAGGGAACGCCCAGGAACATATCGCAAGAACGCTGATAAACCTGTAAAGACAGGCGTCCGTCGGCTACGTAGGCTTGGAACAGCAGGTGACAGGGAGCTAATGCCATTTTGTCCAGCTCAGAAACATTCCAAGCAGATACCAGCATCCGGCGCGAGGACGGGTCATTCTTAATGGTAGAAAGCAGGTTTTCGATCTGGTCGATATTGCCCCTAGGGCTGGGCCAAGAACGCCACTGCACTCCGTAAACTGGCCCTAGCTCGCCCTCGGCATCCGCCCAATCATCCCAAATATGAACGTTTTTGTCCTGTAGGGGATGCACATTAGAGTTTCCGGATAAGAACCAGAACAGTTCCTCGGCGACTCCCCGCATAAACACTCGCTTAGTGGTAATCAAGGGGAAAGAATCTGCCAAGTTATAGCGCAGATGAGCCCCGAACAATGAGCGAGTGCCGGTTCCGGTGCGATCTGCTTTCTCGCTGCCAGTTTCTAAGATTTTGGCCAGTAAAGCCTCGTATTGTCTATCTGCCACGCCCTTACCTTTCGCTAGTTGTTTGTCCATATTCTAGCCGGTTACTAGCGAATCTCGCGCTAGGGTTATTTGCGGGTGGCAAGGTGGCGAACCGGAAATCCCTAAGACGATACCGTTTTAATCAGCGAAGAAATCTGTTTTTTCACTGGAGGAATCATTAGGCTCTTGCGTTAGATCGATCACCGGTGCCAGCTCTACCCTTAGATCCTGGGCAGATAAATCGCGTACCGGCCCCAAGGCAGCTTTCACGCCCTCGGCAGTGCGCCGCGCTACCGCTTTACCGGATAGGTAACCTACCCCGGCGCCAATCCCGAAAGGAATTAAGCGTCCAGCTATCCGGCCGGCAGTACGCCGGTATAGTTTCTTGGAAGCGTATTTCATCAGCGCTTTGTTAACTTGCCCCAAGGTGGGGGAGGACAGATTTTTTAGTGAGCTGCGTGCCCAAGCTAGGGTACTCAGTCCCAACTGGTCAGAAACAATCGCTGCGCCCTCTTCTCCGAGCAGACTAGATAGCACTAAGGCGCGGCGTTGTTCCCGATCAGTAGGACGCACTCCGTGCAGGCGGGAAACCCCCAAAATATAGATGGTGGTCTGCACGGCGTAGGCAGCTAGTTCCCCGGCGGTTAGCCCCAGCGCCACCCCGGTGCCGCCTCCGGGCAGAGCAGCTCCTGCCCCCACTGCGGAGGAGGCGTAGGCGGTGCGTTTAATGTATTGCTTCGTTAATATCTTTTCCAGATCACCGGCATCTGCTTGCGGATTAGCCTGGGCTAGTTGTAGCAATTTGTGGTCAATATGTTCACCAGGAATGTCGAGGACGGCATCTACTACTTCCCCGAAACTGGAGGCATGACGAACTTTGGTTGCCGACTCGCGTAGCGCCGCCGCCAGCTGTTTTTGGGAGGCGCGATTTTCGGAGCGCAAAAACTGGGGAGTTTTAAAATCAAACATCTAGGGATTCTCCTGGCTGACTTAGTAGTTGAAGCGGATACGATTGAAATAGCTTATGGTTATTTAGGGTAGTCGCCTGAGCGGATCTCGGCGAGCCTGAATGTATAATAGAGGCCGTAGAAAGGAAGAAAGCTTGCGGGATTTCGAGCTAGAAGTTGAGTATCCGGCCTCGCCAGCACGGGTTTGTAAAATGCTCACCGATCCGCAGTTCTTGGAGTTTCGCTGGAGGCAAATCTCGCAGGTTAAATGTGAAGTTCAGGTGGAACAGGCCGGTAGTGAAACTTTTGTGTCGCGAGCAAAAGTTGACCTGGCAGAGCTAAAAACTCCATCTTCATACGCGCGACTACTTCCCGATCAGTTAGAGATCGAAGTGGTGGAGAACTGGCTTAGCAGTCCCTGTCCCGACCGGATTGCTCACGGCGACTTCGAAGTCCGTTTTGGTAAGGTTCCGGTGCAGGTAAGAGCCAAGAGCCTACTGGAGGATTCCCCGCAGGGGGCGGAGAAAACCTTGCGAAAGATTTCCGGAACACTCCAGGTAAATATGCCGCTTATCGGAGGGAAAATCGAACGGGAACTTCTGTCGCATCTGCAGATTTTTTCTGGGGGAGAAGAGGCAGCGGCGCGACTTTGGCTGGCTAATAACGCTGTTTAAAAGCCTCTCGGTCAGCTAACCGGCTTAGCGAATAGCTCACGGACTCCGCAAGCTGACACCTAGCATAGACTGGTAGTCGTGAGTGGGATGCGAGAATTGATCCGCCAGTACGGTAAGGATCTATCAGAAAGCGATATCGACCATCTACATATGTTGGTTGGGGACTGGCAGGTGCTCTCTGACATTGGCAGTGCCGACCTGATTTTATGGATACCTGATGACCACGGGCGTTTTGTAGCGATTGCGCATGCCCGACCCGGTTCGGGGTTTACTATCCACCTTGATGATGTGGTGGGGCTATCAGCTTCTCCGAAACGTTCAGCGATGCTAGCTGCGGCTTTTGCCCCTAACTCCGAGCCAACAGTGCCCGAGGTTAGGTGGGCGGGATCCTATTCGGTGATTGCCAGCGCCCTTCCAGTAAGGCATAACGGGCGAGTGGTGGCGGCACTTACGCAAGAGGTAAACATTCAATCTTTGCGGGTTTTTGAACAGCAAGAACAGTGGTTTCACCGAACCGCGAATCTGCTGTGTGAAATGATTTCAGGTGGGGTTTTCCCTAACACTGCGATTCCTCCGGCTACGACTCATGGGATGCCGCGCTTAATCGATGGTGCCATTAATTTGGATGCTGAAGGGCGGGTGCTGGATCTTACCCCGAATGCCCGATCCTGTCTGCGCCGCCTGGGGGTACGCGAAGAGGTTAATGGGGCGGTTCTGGCGGAACTAATCACCGAAGTGATTCAAGAGCAAACTGAAGTTGATGAGGCTCTGCCCGTGGTGGTTATGGGGAAAGCCTCTTGGGTATCAGAAGTAGAATCTGTTTCCGGGATTATTTCTTTTCGAGCGTTGCCGCTAGAACAGGATGGCAAACGGATCGGCGCGCTATTGCTGTGTCGGGACGTGACCGAGATGCGCCGGCGCGAACGCGAATTAATGACTAAAGATGCCACCATTCGCGAGATTCATCATCGCGTCAAGAATAATCTCCAAACGGTTTCTGCGCTTTTGCGTATGCAGATTAGACGTTCGGATTCCTTAGAGGTTCAAGCTGCTCTGGGGGAGGCTGAACGGCGGGTGGCCGTGATCGCACGTGTACATGAAGAACTATCGCAAACCGTGGATGAAACCGTGGAGTTTGACAATATGATCTCTCGGCTGTTGCGGATGGCAGCCGCCATGGCCGCTACCGACCAAGTAGTTAAAACTGCTTTTACCGGCAGTTTTGGGATGGTGGATGCCGATGCTGCCTCGGCGTTAGCAGTGGTGATTTCCGAGCTGGTGGCTAACGCGGTAGAACACGGTTTGGGTGAGCGCGGTGGCAAAGTAACCCTGGAGGCCAAGCGAGATGGAAACCAACTAGATGTGTGGGTGCGCGATGATGGGTGCGGACTGGGGGATAAGCCGCTAAACGGCCTCGGGACTTCGATTGTGCGCACTTTAGTGCGCGGTAATTTGAAAGGCACTATTGACTGGAGTTGTCCCGAGCAGGGTACCCAGGTTCATATCCACGCCCTAGTTCAGGAGGCAGTTAGCTAGATGGGGAAATCACGTAAACGACGAGGCTGGCCGCAGCTACCTGCGCCTTTGGCGGGCAAGGTCATAGATAATCACACCCATTTACCCCTGTGGGAAGAACAGATTCCTCTGGTAGAGGGGGTGCGCCTCAGCCTGGACGAACAATTGGAGCGCGCGCAAAAAGTGGGAGTCAGCGCCCTGATTACCTCGGGTTGTCAGGTAGATGAGTTAGCTCCTACCGTTCGGGTAAGTGAGAATCATCCCCAGGTGTTTTGCGCCTTGGCAATTCACCCTAATGAGGCGGCTTTACATGCGAAGGTGGTAGCAACCGCCCCCGATGGGCAAACTTATCAGCTGCAGCCTTGGCACGAACAGTATTCCTTAGAGGAAGCGGTAGGGCAGGTGTATGAGGCCGTAAAATCTTCAGCGAAAACGGTAGCTATTGGGGAGAGTGGGCTGGACTATTTCCGTACCTCTCCGCAGGGCAGGCAGGCGCAGCAACAGGGTTTTCGAATGCATATTTCTTTAGCGAAGGAACTGGGGTTGCCTTTGCAGATTCATGACCGCGAAGCTCATGCGGATACTATTCGGATTTTGCTGGAGGAAGGTGCCCCGGAACGGACTGTTTTCCACTGTTTTAGCGGCGATAGTGAGATTGCGCAGGTGTTATCGGACAATGGTTGGTATGCCTCGATTGCCGGACCGGTTACCTATAACGCCAATGAGTGGCTGCGCGAGGCGGCGCGGGTGATGCCGCCTTCGCTTTTGCTGGTAGAAACCGATGCCCCCTATTTAACGCCCCATCCGCATCGGGGGCAGCCGAATGCCTCTTATATGACGGTGTGGACAGTGCGTAAACTGGCAGAAATCACTGGTTTTACGGAAATTGATATGACGCGGCAGCTGCTAAATAATACTCGCGAAGTGTATGGCGAGGCAGTCGCGGCTTTCGCTGATTAACTGATGGTTAAAGCATCTTCACAAATCTGGGTGGAGATACTAAAATAACCGGTAGCGCGCCACTAGCTGTAGGTCACAAAAAGGTAGTCATTTTATAACGATCAGGTTACAGTTAGGGAGAAGCGAAAATAGTTACCGGTTTACGGGTAATAGAGACGCAGTGAGGAACCAGTTGAGCAGGAAACATCGACGCACCAGCGCGAAAATGACGGCGATATTTGCCGGCATTGCCACCGCCATTGTCTTAGGTGGGGGATTCGCCGTCGCCAGTGAATACAAGACGGTCACGGTTACTGTTGACGGAGCTAGCCGCCAAGTAAAAACCATGAATCGTACCGTGGAGCAGGTGGTTTCGGATATGGGAATCAAAGTTGGTCAATACGACCAGGTGGTTCCCGCCCTCGATACCCAGATGGCTCGTAATCAAAAGATAAAAATTGTGCATGCGCGCCCAGTGGTTTTACAAGGAACTAAAGACGCGAAAATCGATTGGGGAGTAGATAACCACGACTCTCCTAAGCTAAAAGCAACATTTAGGGTTGACGGCAAGGAAGTGGGCGGTGTCTACCAAGAGGGCGCAGATCCGCGGGTAGCGGCGCAGGCCGCCGGGATTGAATTAGCAGCGCTGGATCGGGTAGTTGTGGAAGAAACCAGTTCTAGCGCAGCAACTATCAAGGTTTCTCGCGTGGAGCGCGGGATCACTAAGCAAGAACAGGTTTCAGCCCCTCCCGTTAAAGAAGTAGCAGACCAAACCTTAGCGCCCGGAACCAAAGTTGTAGAGGATGAAGGCAAAGAAGAAGTCACCGCGAAAAGTACTTTCGTAGAAAAAGTCGATGGAGCCGTGGCCTTCCAATCGCCAGAGCAAGTAACTACCCTGGTTAAAGCCGAGCCGAAGATCGTGCGGGTCGGGCCAGCAGAAACCTCAGAACCGCAAGAGTATGGTGCGGTAGTACCTGCAGGTCAGGCGCAAGAGATCGCCCATGAAAAAGTGATTGCTCGCGGATGGTCTGAAGGGCAGTTCACCTGCCTAGTTAAACTATGGAACCGGGAATCGGGATGGAATGCGGCCGCACGAAATCCCAGTTCCGGTGCTTACGGGATTCCCCAGGCGCTACCAGGAGGCAAAATGGCTTCTGCCGGTGCCGATTGGCGTACGAACGCCGCCACCCAGATCGAGTGGGGACTAGGTTATATTGCGGGACGTTACGGTGACCCCTGCGGTGCCTGGCAGCATTCCGAACGGGTCAACTGGTACTAGTAAGCTAGAGGGGTGGAAAAAAACCTCCCAGTTAACTTGCTGACCGCCAGCGTGATCCATCAGCTGTGCCGCAAGCTTAATATCCGTCCAACCAAACAGCTGGGACAAAACTTTGTTACTGAGCCTAGCGCTATCCGCAAGATCGTACGGGAAGCCGGCATACAACCTGGTGACCAAGTACTGGAAGTTGGCCCGGGATTAGGATCGTTAACTTTAGGTCTGCTAGAAGCCCAAGCCCAGGTAGTGGCTTGCGAGATCGATTCGCGGCTCGCCAGTTTTTTACCGGCAACCATATGTGCTCATGCCCCGGGCGCTGCAAATAACCTGTACTTGATTCAAAAAGATGCGTTAAAACTAGTACCGGCAGATTTAGCGGGATTAGCTAGTATTTCCGAGGGCGCACAGGACGTTGGGAATGAGCGCGGGGGCAGTATTTCGGTTGCGTCCTCCACCTCGAGTAGAGATTTTTCTCCCACGGTTTTGGTATCTAATTTGCCCTATAACGTTGCAGTGCCCGTATTGCTGCATTTATTTGCGACTTTCCCCAGCATTGAACGCGCCTTTGTGATGGTGCAAAAGGAAGTAGCCCAGCGTCTTTGTGCCCAGCCCGGCACAAAGATCTACGGGGTGCCGAGCGTGAAAATCGCCTGGTACGGTCAGGCGCGGATGGGATCCGATATTTCGCGGCGGGTTTTTTATCCGCAACCGAACGTGGATTCGGCGCTGGTAGAAATTACTCGAAAAACCCAACCCTACTTCCCCTCCCAAGAAGAGAAAAAGACCGCGAACAGTTCGCGTGAGGCACCATTAGGGAAACAGGCGGGGTTAATAGCGCCACCAGCAGCTGAACGGGAAGCAGTTTTCAATCTGATCGACCAGGCGTTTGCTTCCCGGCGCAAGATGCTGCGGGCAGGCCTCAAAACTTGGGCTCAGCCCTTAGCAGCGGTTCCCCTGCTAAAAGCCGGCGGAATCGATCCTACCCAGCGCGCGGAAAACCTGGAGATCAAAGATTTTGTGGCACTCACCCGGCTGCGGAAGGCGCTGCTTGCAGGTTTTGAAAATATGGCGGAGAGCGTGACAACTCCCGGGCAGCAAATCCCTACAGAAGCATTAACCGCGGTGGGCTACGCGCCTGGTTGTGACGGTAACGCCACAGAGAAAACCGCTACTGCCAGCGCTAACGGTAAAATAAACCTCTTTTTGGCCTGCGGAGAATCAGTAGCGGGGTATCACCGGCTCTCTACGCTATTTCAAGCTGTCAGTCTAAAAGAAACCGTGGAAATAACTCTGCAGCCTACCGGTATTGATCTGGAAGTTTCCTTTAGCGCTCCGCCAGGCGCTGTGGGATACCATCCCGGACGTGACCAAGAGGCACTTGCTGACCTAGATCCGCTTAACAACCTCGCGACCCGAGCATTTATGCTGGTAGCTACCCGTTGTGGTTACCAAGGGGGAGCTCGAATCAAGGTGACAAAACAGGTGCCGGTAGCGGCCGGTATGGCGGGAGGATCCGCGGATTGTGCGGCAGCATTGCTCGCCGCTAACCAGGTGCTGCAAGCCGGGCTCAGCCGGGAGGAGTTAGCCGAACTGGGTGCCGGCCTGGGTGCAGACGTACCTTTTGGGCTCTATGGAGGAACATGTTTCGCGGATCGGCGCGGTGATCGGATTACCCCCCTGCCGCCAGCAAAACTTTTACCCCTGGTGGTGGCGGTTTCCCCGCAAACTCTGCCTACCCCGCAAGTATTTAAGCAATTTGACCAGGCGGGCGCCGCGCAGACACTAATGCCGACGCTACCGGAAATAACCACCCTGCTAGAGGCACTGTATACCGCCGACTTCGACGCCCTCCCACAACTAATCTGTAACGATTTACAAGCCCCAGCGATAACGCTAATTCCGCAGCTAGAGGCAACTATAGCGGCGGCAGAAAAACAGGGGGCGATTCCATTTATATCTGGATCTGGCCCCAGCGTTATCTGCCTGGTGGAAAACCCAGAGCAGGCAGAAAAGCTGGCCGCGGAGCTTGCCCAGCTAGAGCAGGTTGCCTATGCCTTGCCACTGACTTTTAGCGCCGGTGACCCCCATATATGTGGAAAGCAGTGGTTAGCGTGAGCGTTTTTCTAGCCGGAACCCATGAAGCCGGTGCCCTCGCCGGACCGCGTCGTCTACTGGAGGGAATAACTGTCAGCTTGTCTCCTGGGGATCGCATCGGGATTCTAGGTCCTAATGGAGCGGGAAAATCGACGCTATTGCGTCTGCTTAGCGGAACTCAAGAACCCGATAGGGGCAGTGTTACCTATGCGCCCGAGGTAAGTTTTGCGAGCCTTTCACAACAAGGGAGACTCGATCCCGAGCTTACAGTGAAACAGGCAGTTCACGGCAATATACCCGACTATCAATGGGCATCCCAGTCGCAATTGCGGCAAATCGATGAGGGAATCCTGCCGGATATAGATTTGGCCACCAAATGTGGGGAATTGTCTGGGGGACAGGAACGGCGGGTAGCCTTGGCGCGTACCCTGGGAAAAGATGCCCCCATTTTGGCTTTAGATGAACCCACCAACCATTTAGATGTGGAAGGGGTAGCTTGGCTGGCTCACTACCTCAATAACCGTGTCGGATCCGCAAACGGAGCGCTAGTGGTGGTTACCCACGACCGTTGGTTCTTGGATGCAGTTTGTAACCGGATTTGGGAGGTGGTTCCCGGAGTTGATCCCGGATATGGCCGGGAACAGATTCCCGGACACGTGGAGGAATATGAAGGCTCCTATGCTGCCTATGTGCTTGCCCGCATGGAGCGAGCCAGACAAGCCCAAGTGGCGGAAGAAAAACGCAAAAACCAGTTGCGCAAAGAGTTAGCCTGGCTGCGTCGGGGAGCCCCGGCGCGTACCTCCAAACCGAAGTTTCGGATCGAGGCTGCCGAAGCCTTGATTAGTGATGTTCCCCCCTTGCGCGACAACGTAGAGTTAGTGCGCCTAGCATCAGCGCGCTTGGGAAAACGAGTGATCGAACTAGAGGACGTATCTTTCTCCTATCCCGGATCAAAGCGAAAAATTTTGAATCAGGTTACTTGGCGTCTAAATCCTGGTCAACGCGTAGGCGTCATCGGTGTTAACGGCGCGGGTAAATCCACTTTGCTGGGGATAATGAGCGGAGAACTCATCCCTACCGCCGGCAAGGTTAAACGCGGAAAAACCGTACAGCTGGCCACCTTGGAGCAGATTCCCCAAATCCGCGGTATGAATCCCGATCTAAGAGTCGTGGAGGCAATTTCCCAGATTAAGGAGCGAATCCAGTGGGGGGAACAAGAAATAACTGCCGCCAAACTGGTAGAAAAGCTGGGGTTTAGTAAAGAGCGTGCCTGGACGCGGGTAAGTGATCTCTCCGGGGGAGAAATGCGGCGGTTGCAGATCGCCTCCCAGCTGCTGGCAGAACCTAATGTGCTAATCCTGGATGAGCCCACTAACGACCTGGATACCGACACTTTGGCGCAGTTAGAGGATCTGCTCGATTCTTTCCCGGGCACGCTGGTGGTGGTCAGTCACGACCGCTACCTGCTGCAAAGGGTGACCGATTCCCAAGTGGCGCTGCTGGCAGACGGTACTTTAGCGGCGCTACCTGGGGGAGTGGAAGAGTATTTGCAGCTGCGAGCCTCTGCCCAGAAATCCGCAGGCGCCGGTAAGGGGACTAGCACAAATAAAACTAGCGTTGCCGATAACGTGACAACTAACAAACCGCCGCAAAAAAGCGGGGCTGAGATTTATCGGGCACGTAAAGAGCTTTCGGCGACGGAAAAGAAACTGGATAAGCTGCAACAACAGCTCAAAGAATTAGATCATGAGTTAACCGAAGGGGCATCCGATACTTCCCCGGGGGGATTAGAGCACCTGCAAAAACTTAATCAGCGCCGCGGCCAATTGGTCAGCGAAGCCGAAGCACTTGAAGAGGCCTGGTTACTCCTGTCAGAAAGCTTGGAATAAACCGGGTTGTCCATGGCAGTCCCCAGTTGGTAGCTAGAAACTGTCTGTAGGGGAGCGGTAGTTAAGCGCCGGCGGCTTAGCGCAGAGGGCGCACCGGGGTACCCTCGAAAGGTAGCAGTAACCGCCGTAACAGGACAGATAATTCTTTTCTTTCGTCCTCGTCCAAGGGAGCTACTAACTCTGACTCGCGTTGCAGCAGTTCCTTGAGAGCCGAATCCACCCTCGTAACTCCTTCATCGGTGAGAGTTACCAGCACCGCCCGGCGATCATGCGGGGAAGGGGTGCGTTTGACTAACCCCTTTTTTTCTAGGCGATCAATCCGGTTAGTCATCGTGCCGGAAGAAACCAAGAGTTCTTGTAACAAGGTGCCCGGGGTTAAAGAATAGGGGGCGGCGGCGCGACGCAGCACCGACAACACGTCGAACTCCCACGGTTCCATACCTTGAGTGTTGAAGGCTTCTTTGCGCGCCAAATCCAAGTGGCGAGCCAAGCGCGCAACTCGCGAATAAACCTCCATAGGAGATACATCCAGATCGGGACGCTCAATCTGCCAAGCAAGGACGATACGGTCGACTTCGTCAGTGGCATCGGAGGAATTATTTTGTGAAATCACAAGCTAAGTTTACTTGAAGTCGAGACAATGGTCTATGTTTGATTGTCATGAATATGGTCACGAAGTTAGGTTTACCTAAAATATGGATCTGGCCACAGAAATTGGGTGCCTATGTCGCGTTTTTTATTTTCGCTCCCGGGGTTTTTAACGCCGGTTAGCGTTCGCTTTTACCGCTGGCGTGGAGTTACTTCCCAGAGCTGATGGGGCAGAAAAATCTGCAAAATAATTCGGAACGACCATTGGGGAAGTGGCGCGGTTTTAGGAAACTTTTTTGAATGTGTAAGATAGAGGAAGTATTCCGCCCTGGTGTATAGGTAACACGCGGGCTTTTGGTGCCTTGAGAGCCGGGTTCGAATCCTGGGGGCGGAACTGGCATTTCGGGTGCCTACTATTTCCAATCCGGCTACCTGTAAGGGGTCAAATCGTGGAAACTACGCCGTCTGCAGCGATTGTTTTAGCAGCTGGTAAAGGTACTCGGATGAAATCTTCTCGTCCTAAAGTTTTGCACCCGCTGGCGGGCAAAGCGCTATTGGGGCATGCTCTAGATGCGGTTGCTGCCTTGGATCCCACCTCGTTATGTGTAGTAATCCGCCATGAACGTCAGGTGGTTGCCCAGTATGTTAACCAGAATTATCCACAGGCAGTTTTAGCTGATCAAGATGAAATTCCGGGAACCGGGCGGGCGGTGCAATGCGCTCTCGATAAACTGGCGCAGCAAGGTGAACTGGCCGGTACCGTGGTTATCACTTCGGGTGATGTGCCCCTGCTAGAAAGTTCAACCCTGGAAAAATTGCTGGAAAGCCACCAGCTGTCCGGCAATCAAGTGACGGTACTAACCACCCAGGTGCCAGACCCCAGCGGATACGGGCGGGTAATCCGTTCCGATTCGGACGCAGTCACCGCTATTGTCGAAGATCGGGACTGCACAGAAGACCAACGGGGTATCCGAGAAATTAATGCCGGGATCTATGCCTTCGACGCCCAGTTCTTAAACCATGCGCTTTCTGGTCTAGGTACCGATAATGATCAGGGTGAGGTGTACCTGACTGACACCATCGCTCTGGCGGCAAGTAATGGGCGGGCGGGAGCCTATCTGATCACTGATTATATGCAGGCCGAGGGTTGTAATGACCGGGCTCAGCTAGCAGGATTACACCGCGAATATAACCGGCGGATCCTCGATCAGCTGATGAAAGAGGGGGTGAGCATCGTTGACCCCGAAACCACTTGGATTGAAAAGAGCGTCAAAATTGCTGCTGATGCTGTGGTTTTGCCCGGATGCGATTTGCATGGAAACACGGTTATTGCTGCCGGAGCGGAGATCGGACCGTTTACTTCCCTCACCGATGTAAAAGTTGGGGAGGGCGCGCGGGTGCGTCGTTGCGATTTACGGGCAGTTAATCTTGCCAGCGGTTCCAACCACAGTTGCGAAACCAATCTCTAAGACTCATGAGGACTTGTACAATCAAAATAACGGTATGGCGAATTCTCGCCGAAAATGAAAGGTAATACGCAATGACGGGGATTAAATCTGCAGGTCAAAAACACCTTCTGATTGTACCGGGACGGGCATACCCCGAACTTGCCCAAGGAATCGCCGAAGAGCTCCATACCGAAGTGCTACCGACCGTTGCCTACGACTTTGCCAATGGCGAGATTTACGTACGCTTCTCAGAGTCAGTCCGGGGGGCGGACTGCTACGTGGTGCAATCCCATACCGCACCTTTGAACAAGTGGGTAATGGAACAGATGATTATGGTGGATGCTCTCAAACGGGCATCGGCAGCGCGTATCACCGTAGTAGCGCCCTTCTTCCCCTACGCGCGGCAAGATAAGAAGCACCAAGGCCGCGAACCGATCTCTGCTCGCCTAATTGCAGACCTATTTAAGACTGCTGGCGCTGACCGGTTGATGAGTGTCGACTTGCACGCCGCCCAGGAGCAGGGATTCTTTGATGGTCCGTGGGATCACCTTTATGCGCAGCCGGTGCTGATTGATTATGTTAAACGGCGGGTAGACCAAACTAATCTGACGATTGTTTCTCCTGATGCCGGGCGTATTCGGGTGGCAGAAAAATGGGCTAATAAGCTGGGGGGCTGCGAACTAGCTTTCGTGCATAAGACCCGGGATACCACCCGTCCCAATGTGGCGGTAGCTCACCGGGTAGTAGGTACGGTTGAGGGACGCACCTGCGTTCTGGTTGACGACCTGATTGATACTGGTGGCACTATCGCGGAAGCGGTGAAAGTGCTACTACATTCGGGAGCGAAAGATGTGATTGTGGCAGCGACGCACGGGGTGCTATCTCCGCCTGCCGCCGAGAGGCTTTCTACCTGCGGGGCTCGCGAAATCATTGTTACCGATACCCTGCCGATTTCGGCAGATAAGCGTTTCCCGCAGCTAACGATCCTGCCAATCGCGCCCCTACTAGCTAGCGCGATTCGGACTGTGTTCGATGACGGATCCGTGACCGCCCTCTTCGATCAGGAATAGTATTCCTCTGGCAATAAATGTGAGTTGCCAAACCTTTAGAGCTTCCGAGTTTACCTGACCGGATGGGGACTATATCCTAAAGTTAGGTTGCCTCGGCGAGGGCGCATCTGCGCCGTTATCGACGTGGCCGTGGGAAAACCCACGTCCTCCGGGGTTCCGTAAATATCTGTAATCCTAAGGAGGAACGTAAATATGGCTTCAGAGCTATCTGCACAAGTACGTAATGAAACCGGTAAAGGCGCAGCCCGTCGCGCTCGTCGCGCCGGCCTGATTCCGGCGGTACTCTATGGGCACACCGTAGAAGAAAACCTGCATCTCAGCCTGCCGGGACACGAGACTTTCCTGATCGTAAAAGATAACCCGAACGCGATTATTAACCTAGAGGTTGACGGGGAAAAGCACCTGGTACTGCTAAAGGAAATCCAGCGTCATCCGGTACGCCGCGACATTCTCCACATTGACCTGCAAGCGGTAAGCCGCGACGAAAAAGTGGAAGTGGAAGTTCCGGTTACGGTTACGGGCGAGCCTGCTCCCGGTACCGTGGTCAACCTGGAAATCTTCGACCTGCCGGTACAGGTATCTCCCCTGGAGATCCCCGAAGAAATCGTTATCAACGTGGAAGGCTGGGAAGAAGGCCACGTACTGCGTGCTGGCGAGCTAGAGTTGCCTGCAGACGTAGTCACCACTTTGGACGACGATCACGATGTACTCTCGATTACTCTGCCCGAAGAAATGCCGGAAGAGCCGGCTGCTGAAGAGGCAGCAGAAGACGAAGAGGCTGCTGAAGAAGAAGCTCAGGAAGAATCCGAAGAGTAACCACTGCTTTTATGGTTCGGGGAGGGCGGACGCCCTCCCCGAAACCAATTTTAGTGGGGGAGGACGTTATTTTGGGGGCTGAAATGGAACAGTCTTGGCTGGTGATTGGCTTGGGCAATCCAGGAGAAAAATACGCGGGGACCCGTCATAATGCCGGTCACTTGGCGATTGACCACTTGGCGCAAGCCCAAGGAGAACAGTTACGACGCCACAAAACTGGCTGCCAGGTAGCAACTTTACACCTGGGCATACCGGGTACTCCGGGACCGGCGGTGCATCTGGCGAAGCTGGATTCCTATATGAATACTTCAGGAATTCCCACCGCTAAACTGGTGAAGTTTTTCGGGATTGACCCCGCCCAAAACCTACTGATAGTCCACGATGAACTGGATTTAGCTGCCTACGACTTACGGCTTAAACGCGGAGGCGGCGAAGGCGGTCACAACGGGTTGCGCTCCATCAGTGCGAACCTGGGAACTAAAGACTATGCACGCCTGCGGATCGGGATCGGTCGTCCTCATCCCCGGCAAGATCCCGCGGACTATGTGCTTTCCCGGTTTCCCCGCGGGGAACAAGGAGCCCTTAAAGACGCTTTAGAGCGCGCCGGACAAGCGATAACCGAAGTGGTGACCCAGGGGTTTGTACGGGCGCAACAGCGCCTGAACTCTCAGGCTATTTAGTGCCGTTAAATAGTTAGCTACCCTAGTTACCGGCTGAGGCAGGGCTGATTTTTACTTTCGCGTCCTTCGCGGTCAAGCCGGGGAGCGGTCCCGCATCGCGCCCTAATTGGGCTTGCAAATCCACCAAACTGGCCAGGGTGGGAGATAGTAGCGCCTGTTGTACATCCGGAACCAGGGGAAGTAAATCCATCTGCACCTGGCAGGCAAGCCCTAACCCTTTCGCAATTGCGGGCTTATCGGCACCGCTAAAACCGGAGTAGGGCTGATAGGTCGCTTCGCGCGGATCAGACTCTAACTGCGTAACTAGCTGTTGTATCTGGCGCAGCAGCAGGGGAGTGACCACGTTAGAAACCAGGTTTTTTAACTGTATATCCTGGCTTTGCGCGACATTTTTCTCGATATTAAAGCGCAGGGAATCCAGTTGTTTAATACTGCGGGAAATCTTGTTTTTTTGCTGCTGACTTAAGGGTTTTTTAGCCTGATTCTGCTGGGTTTTGACGGCTGGGATGGTGGGGTGCCACTTACCTTCTCGGTAGCTTTGCGCCGCCAGCGGGGTGGTTTTGGCAGGCGGTAGCGTTAAGGAAGAAGCAGCCGCGATTTGCTTGTTTTCCCGCTCCATAGCCACCCCAGTAGCGAATAGCACTTTTGCTAAGTCCTCGGTTTGCTTAGCGCGCGCGGTATCCTCTTCATCTCCCTCACTTAAGGCTAGTTGCTGGCGCGACAGTAAAGTAAGTGCCCCCGCGTCATTTAAGATGTTAGCCTGGCAATCTGCCAGTTTATGGACTAAGGCTTGCCCATTTCCGGGGACGCGATAGTCGGCAGGCTCTGGCAGGTTCTCGGGTTTTTCTTTGCCTGAAAGTTTTACTTCCTGGGCAGGCCAGCGTTGCCCCAGGACTTTACTGCGGGCTGTGAAGTGATTTTTGAATGCCGCTAACTTCGGGTCAGAGCCAAAAACAGTTTCGATGCCGCTGGCGATAGCTTCTTGACAGGAACTGGCGCGGTAGCGTGCCATCTGGGTAATGCTTGCGGTGACTGCGTCGCCGGAACCATCATCAATCCGCACTCCGCAGCCAGAAAGACTCAACGAAGCAACTAACAGCCCAGTAAGGGGAACAATCCAGGTTTTTTTCATCAAAGTTAAGTTTGCCACGGGTAACATGTTTTTTGAAATGATAAAACTGTGAGGCGAACAAGAGACGAGGAAAAATGACGAAACCTAGCACCAATTTGGAAAATGAACTTGTTGATCTGCTGCGCCCAGATTGTGAAGCGGCCGGCCTGTACCTAGAGGAAGTATCGCTAAAGCGAGCCGGCAAATACACTCGCCTGGTGGTGACAGTGGATTTACCGCGCGGACCGGGCGCCGTGAATGAAGAACAGCTTTCGCAGCTAACGTTGGAGATTTCCCGGCATTTAGATGAAGCTGACCCGATTAAAGGCACCTATAACTTGGAGGTCTCTACCCCGGGGATCGAGCGCCCCTTAGAGGACGAACGCCAGTTTTCTAGGGCAATCGGGCATCGAGTAAAGGTAAAAATATGTGATGGTACCCGCGAAGAGGGTAAGCTGGTGGATACAACAACTGAAGACATTGAATTGGAAACTGCCGCTGGCCGGCGCACTATCGCTTTAACAGATATTACGCACGCCCAAATGGTGGTGCAGTTCTAAGGCTCGTAAGGAGCATCATGGATATTGATATTGCCGCTTTACGGATGGTAGAGGCGGAGAAGGGCGTCAGTCTCGATACCCTTATGGCTGCTATCGAAGACGCTTTACTAAAGGCGTACCACAATGCCCCGGGTGCACTTGAGGACGCACGGGTAGAAGTCGATCGCAAAAATGGCCATGTAATGGTGATGGCAGCGGAAATCGATGAGGACGGCAATAAAATTGGCGAATTCGATGACACTCCTTCGGGGTTCGGGCGGATCGCTACTACCACTGCCCGCTCTATTATTATGCAGCGGCTACGCGAGGCCGAGGACGAGCAGGTGTTGGGCTCTTTTAGAGACAAAAAGGGAGAAGTGGTTTCTGGGATTATCCAGCAGAGCCGAGATAAAGATGTCGTGGTGGTAAAAGTTGGCGAATTCGAGGCGGTTTTGCCGAAAGCTGAACAGGTTCCGGGAGAGCATTATCGTCACGGGCAGTGGATCCGGGCAGTAGTGGTAAAAACTATGCTGGGGGAAAAAGGGGCACGGATCGAGGTCTCGCGTCGCCACCCGGATCTGGTGCGGGGGCTGTTTTCTCGGGAAGTTCCGGAGATCACCTCGGGGGATGTGGTGATTGAGTCGGTGGCGCGAGAAGCTGGATACCGTACCAAGATCGCGGTACGTTCTACTCGTCCTAATATCAATGCTAAAGGGGCGTGTATCGGGCCGATGGGACGGCGGGTACGAGCCGTGATGAATGAGCTTAACCACGAAAAAATCGATATTGTCGACTATTCCGAGGACGTGGCTACTTTCGTCGCTAATGCACTCTCACCTGCGCATGTTACGTCTGTCACGGTAGAACCAGCCGAGCATGTATTGGCACATGTGGTGGTACCAGATTTCCAGCTTTCTTTAGCTATCGGCAAAGAAGGACAAAATGCGCGTCTAGCTGCTCGTTTAACGGGAGCAAAGATTGATATTAGGTCCGATATGGATCCTGAAACAGCCAGTGAGGAAGCGTAATAGCCGATTTCTGGGTGCTCGCCCTATTGGAGGTGGCTTCGGCTTATTGCAGTCAAGGCGTTAGTATAGATATCGGAACCTAACTTTGGTTGCAATGGACGCACCGGTTCTAGGCTTTTGCCTTGGCCGGTGCTTTCTTGTGACTAGGCTAGGGTCGTTTAAGTAAGGTTACCGGCATCTACCCCCAGTGGATGCCCGATACAGGAAAGCAGGGTTGGAAGCTGATGGTCACCCGATGAGCAACCAGCGATGATCTGCCAATTTAAGCAATAGCCTGCTCCATGCTGGGCAGGCCAGCAAGGAGAATTGTGGCAAAACTTAGAGTTCATGAGTTAGCGAAAGAGCTCGGAACCACTTCGAAAATTGTGCTGCAGGCACTAAAAGAGTCGGGGGAGTTCGTTAAAAGCGCGTCCTCGACTATTGAGGCTCCGGTGGCGCGCAAAATGCGGGAGCATTTTGCCAAGCTAGCGGAAGAGGTAGAAACGGCAGCACCTAAGGTGAAAGCGGCAAAGAAGAAAGTCGCTAGTTCCGCTGCTAAAACTAAAGTCGCGAAGGCGCGGGCGGCTAAGGACGCGAAAGCAGCTGCCCCCAAACCGGCGGATCGGGCAGAGCCGGAAAGTGATGTGGCTAAGGCGCAGCCGGAAAAGAAAGCGGAAGCGTCTACCCCTGCTAAAAAACCTGCCACTAGCGCGGCGCCTAAACCAGGGCCGAAGCCGGCCGCTAAGCCGGCTGCGAAACCAGCCAAGGCGAAGTCGCCTGAAAAATCAGCGCGTCCAGGTCCTAAACCCGGTAAGACGGGTGCTAAACCTGGCCCCAAACCGGCTCCGCGTCCGGGCGGTCCGCGCCCGGGTAACAATCCTTTTGCTTCAGCGCAGGGAATGCCGCGTCCGGGCGGTCCGCGCCCAGGAAATAATCCTTTTGCTTCAGCGCAGGGAATGCCGCGTCCAGGCGGCAGTTCTGGTGGGCAACGTAAGAACGCCGGTCGGGGTCGTCCCGGGCGGGGAAATCGGCGTGGCTCGAGTGCAACTCCAAATGTGATGCCGGCGCATTCTGCGACGGCTCCTATGATGGATCAACCGGCTCCCTCCCGCGGTCAGCGCCGCGGTGGAGGCGGGCAAGGTGGTCCTGGTGGTTCTGGCGGTCCGGGTCGTCCCGGCGGCCACCGGATGAACAATCGTGGTCGCGGCGGTTTCGGTGCTACTCAAGGGGCATTCGGTCGCGGTGGATCCTCGAAAGCTAAACGCCGTAAGTCTAAACGCGCGAAACGCGCCGAGTATGAGCAACAAACTGCTCCCAAGATTGGTGGCGTTCAGGTTCCTCATGGGGATGGCTCTACGCCTTTGCGTCTGCGTTCGGGGGCTTCACTAGCGGATATGGCAGATAGGATCGATTGCGATCCCGCATCTTTGGTCACCGTGCTGATGACCTTGGGGGAGATGGCTACCTCTAACCAGTCTTTGGACGAAGATACTTTGATGACCCTCGGTTCCGAACTGGGTTATCAAGTGCAGGTAGTTTCCCCAGAGGACGAAGACCGCGAACTGCTGGAATCCTTTGATATTGACCTGAAAGAGGAAGAGCAAAGCGATGAAGAGGACGCCCTGCCGCGTCCTCCGGTGGTCACGGTTATGGGTCACGTTGACCACGGTAAAACCAAGCTTTTGGATGCGATTCGCGATACTGACGTGGTGGGTGGAGAGCACGGCGGAATCACCCAGCATATTGGTGCTTACCAGGTAAACATTGATATGGATGATACTCGCCGCGCGATTACCTTTATCGACACCCCCGGTCACGAAGCGTTCACCGCTATGCGTGCACGCGGGGCGGAGGTTACCGATATCGCGATTTTGGTAGTCGCCGCTGATGACGGGGTAATGCCCCAGACAGTGGAGGCAATCAACCACGCCCAGGCCGCCAATGTGCCGATTGTGGTTGCAGTCAACAAGGTTGATAAGCCGGAAGCCAACCCGGATAAAGTCCGGGGGCAACTGACCGAATACGGTTTGGTGTCTGAGGAATACGGCGGCGACGTAATGTTCGTTGATGTCTCAGCTAAACAGCGTAAAGGCATCCATGAATTGCTAGAAGCGGTGCTGCTGACTGCAGATGCTGCTTTGGAACTGAAAGCTAATCCGGATGCGGCGGCACGCGGGGTAGCGATCGAAACTCGCCTGGATAAAGGACGTGGCGCGGTGGCCACCATTTTGGTGCAGCGTGGTACTTTACGTGTGGGTGACTCGATCGTGGTGGGTTCGTCTCATGGCCGCGTGCGTGCCATGCTTGATGAATACGGTAACCAGGTTGAGGAAGCCGGCCCCTCCTTCCCCACGGCGGTACTGGGTCTTACCAGCGTTCCGGGAGCAGGCGACTCCCTGTTGGTAGCCGAAGATGAACGTACTGCCCGCCAGATTGCCGATAAACGTCAGGCCCAGCAACGTGCTGCCCAACTGGGCAAACGCCGCAAGCGGATTTCGCTGGAAGATTTCAACGCTGCTTTGGAGCAGGGCAAGGTAGATACTTTGAACCTGATTTTGAAGGGCGATGTCTCTGGCGCGGTCGAAGCTTTGGAAGATTCGCTACTCAAGATCGATGTGGGCGAGGAAGTACAGTTGCGGATTATTCACCGTGGCGTAGGTGCTATCACCCAAAACGATATCAACCTGGCCAGTGTGGACAACGCCGTGGTTATCGGCTTCAACGTTCGCCCGGCGCAGCGCGTAGCCGAATACGCCGATTCGCAAGGCGTCGATATGCGGTTCTACAACGTTATTTATCAGGCGATCGAAGATGTCGAGAGCGCTATGAAAGGTATGCTCAAACCCATTTATGAAGAAAAGCAGATGGGTATGGCAGAAATCTTGCAGGTGTTCCGCTCTTCCAAGTTCGGTAATATCGCTGGTTCGGTGGTGCGTGAGGGTCTGATCAAGCGCGGCGCGAAAGCCCGCTTGGTGCGTGACGGCGTGGTAGTTGAACCGGAACTGCAGATTTCTTCTTTGCGTCGCGAGAAAGACGATGTCACTGAAGTTCGCGAGGGCTTCGAATGCGGTATTTCGCTCGGATTTAAAGAAATCAAGGTCGGAGACCAAATCGAAACCTGGGAAATGGTGGAGAAACCGCGCGATTAGCGTTACTGGTCGGTTTTCCGGACGCCGGGATTCGGCGTCCGGAAAACCGCATTAGGTAAAGGAGTTTTCATGGCTGATCAGGCTCGTAGACGCAAAGTAGAAGAGCGGATTCAAAATACGGTGGCGCGGCTTTTAGAGCGGCGCATCAAAGATCCACGTATCGGTTTCACTACGATCACGGATTGTAAAGTCACCGGGGATCTGCAACATGCTACCGTTTTTTATACGGTTTTCGGAGACGAGGACGACCGTAAGAAAACTGCGCGCGCGTTAAATAGTGCGAAGGGCTTGATCCGCTCGGAGGTAGGTAAGGCGCTGGGAATTCGCCTTACCCCCACTATTGAGTTCGCGCTAGATGCTCTGCCCGAACAGGCCGCCACTTTCGAGGAGAAACTGGCTAGTGCGCTGCGCTCTGACCAGCAGCTGCGGGGAACTTCACAGGCGGCGTCCTATGCCGGGGAAGCTGACCCTTATCGTAAGCCACGGCAGAAGAAGGTTTACGAACCGGAATCGCCTGTGCCTACTTTTACTGAGTTTACGCTCGCGGATGAGGACGTAGCTGCGGGAGAGGTAGCCGCCGAGGCTGCGGAGGATCCGGATAACGGAACTATAGATTTCCCAGAAGATTCCGACTTAGAAAGTTAAGTAACCCAAGTGCTAGACGCGCTTAATGAGGCTCCAGATTTTGCTCCTGCCGGCGCGGATCTGCAAGTTCCGCGTGCCGATAATACTGCCCCTGCTGGGGTAATTGCGGTAGATAAACCCCTTGGGGTTACCAGTCATGATGTAGTGGCGCGCCTGCGCCGCTTGGCGGGAACCCGCAAAGTGGGACATGCGGGAACCCTGGATCCGGCGGCCTCGGGAGTATTAGTTGCCGGTATTGGGCGGGGAACCAAACTCTTGCAATACCTGCAGGGGCAAAAGAAAACTTATGTCACCCGGGTGTGCTTCGGGGTAGAAACCGATAGCGAGGACGCTGAAGGTACCATTACTGCGACCCGGGGAGCTACTCTAGCGGATCTGGATACTTTAGAAACTGCGCTGGCCTCTTGGCGCGGACAGGTAATGCAGGTGCCGAGTGCTTTTTCTGCTCTGAAGATCCAGGGGAAACGGGCAGCGGATCGACTGCGCGCCGGGGAAGAAGTCCGGATGCAATCGCGCCCGATTACTATCTATGAACTGGTTAGCCTGGGCGATCCGAAAGCGGGTGAACTGGCAGGTACACCGGTGGTTTACCAAGACCTGCAAGTTACTTGCTCGGCGGGTACCTATGTTCGCGCCCTCGGAAGAGATCTGGGAAACCAGTTGGGAGTGGGGGCGCACCTGGTGGCGCTGCGGCGCCTTAAGGTCGGCTCCTTTAGCGTTAGCAGCGTCGCCCGCCCCGATGCGTCTTTTACCGCCTATAGCCTGGCTGAGTTATCGCAGCTGGTAGCGGCGGGAGGGGAAGTGCCGATTGTGAGCCTGGATGACATCTGCCAGCAGCTGTTCCCCAGTTGCCAGGTAACCCCCGAAGTTATCACCGCTTTAGGCTATGGTCAGCGCCCGAGAATTGACTCTCAGCTTGCGCACGATTTTGATATTAATCTCGAAAAAACCTCCTCACCAGGAAATACATATGCTTTAACGGACTCTTCGGGTAGTCCAATCTTTTTGGCGCAACAAGCAGGATCCTTTTGGCGCGCTGTACTCAACCTGCATCCATCGGTTGATTAGATTAGATAGATCTCGAGATCTGAGGGACCTAGCTAGAGCTTGCAGCTTTTGCATAGCTGTCGATGAGTAGAAGAGTGAAAATTATCCTTTAACTGCTCCTTCAGTCATCCCGGATATGAAGAACCGCTGGAGACAGAAATACAAAATTACCATCGGTAGCGCTACCCAAACTGCACCTGCTGCTAGAAGAGTAGATCCTTGTGTGTACTGTCCTTGGAAGAACGCTAGTCCCAGGGGAGCCGTCATCACTTGTCCCGAAGGTGACATTATTAAGGGGATCAAAAAGTCGTTCCAAGTCCACATGAAGGTAAGAAGGATCAACGTAATTAAAGGTGGTACTGCTAAAGGAACCAGAATTGAACGCAAGATACGTAGATTCCCAGCGCCGTCGATACGTGCTGCCTCTATTATTCCCGGATTGAAATTTCGAAAGAATGCTCGCATCCAAAAAGTTCCAAAAGCAAGCGACTGCGCGATTTGTGGCAAAGCGATCGCCCAAATGGTATCGGTCAATCCCAGCGAACGAAAATCATAATATAACGGCAAAACAATGGCTTCTGTAGGAATCATCAGTCCTAGTAGAAATACAAAGAAGATGATTTTTTCCCCGCGAGGCTTCAAAATGGCTAGGGCATAACCACTCATTATTGACAGAACTAATGCGATAAAAACAACTACCACAGCAATCCGGAATGAATTCCACATGTATTCGGAGAAATGACCTCGGTGCCAGGCGCTTACAAAGTTCTCAGGATGGAACCAGGTAGTATCTCCGACTTTTTCGGCTGATAAAGCGAGGTATACGACATAGAGGATGGGTGTTAGGGTCAACACAGTTGCTATCAACAGTAACGCAAAGGCGATTACTCTTTGTTTCGTAGAACGCATAGTTATTCTCGCTCTCCAATAAGGTTTACACCTAGGTTGATCAAGAAAATAATAAGGGTCAATACAACAGCTAGAGAAGAAGCTACTCCTACTTCTCCTAGTCGAAATGCGTGGTTGTAAACCTCATAAGAGGGGACAGAGGTAGAAGAACCTGGACCGCCTGAAGTTGTGATGTACACGAGGTCGAAAGTTTTTAAAGCTGCGATAATTGTCAACGTTAGAGACACAACGATTTCTGCGCGTATTCCCGGAAGCGTTATATAAAAGAACTGGCGAATAGGTCCTGCGCCATCAATACGGGCGGCCTCGTAGTAGTCTTCTGGGATCCGCGTCATCCCTGACATTAGCAGTACTGTAACTAGGCCAGTGGATACCCAGGTGCCAATAAAACCTACCGCAATCAGAGCAGTATTAAAATCACCGAGCCAACCGCGAGTAATGCTCCCTAAGCCTATTAGGCGTAAGGCGGAGTTGATAAGTCCGTTTGGCGCATAGAGCTGGCGCCAGGCTATGGCTAGAACCACCATAGCAATCACTTGTGGCAAGAACACAACGGTTCGGAAAAAACCGGTACCTGGAGCTTTTGCTCGAATTAATAGAGCCGCTAGTACCATTCCAAGAGCCAAGGGGATTATGGCGTAAAAGATAATTAATACCACCGCGTGCCCAAAGGAAGATAGCAGTACGGGGTTAGAAAACAAGGCGCGATAATTGCCTAAACCTGCCCAATGCGGATCGGAAAGACCGTCCCATTCATAAAGAGAAAACCCGAATACCCGGAATATGGGGTAGAGCATGAAAAGGCTGTAGACAATAATTGGAGCAGCTAAAAGTGCACAGGCACTCAGACCTGTTTTGCGTCTTGCTCGTCTTTTCTCCCGGTGATATTGCTTCACTGGAAATCATCTCCTAGAGGAATATTAGGCTCGGGAGCCGGTAGGTTGCGACTCCCGAGCCTAATAAACGAATTTAGCGTTGTATGGCTTTGGTGTAGTGCCCCTCCATGGTTTCAATGAATTTATCAGGGTTGCTTTCGCCAGCTAGCAGGCTTTGTATAGCTGCTCCTAGATCTTTATCCATAGTGGGGGAGGCATAGTTCATATAGGGAAGAACATTTCCCTTGGTGGTTAGCTCCTCAAAGGCAGTAAGAACATCCGCGGTAACATCGGTTTTGTTGCCAACATAACTGGCAGTGTTATTGATGGGGACGTTACCGGTTTCCGCCAATACCTTCATAGCATCTTTGTTGGTAATGAAATCGATATAGGCAGCAGCCACGTTCTTATCTTTTGCCTTGCTAGAGATAGTGAAAGGTAGACCAGTTCCTCCTGTAGTCTGTACCTTGTCCATGTTTTTACTCATGGGTGGAAGCATGAACTTGACATCGTCTTTCATACCAGCCTGTAGGTCAGGAGCTAGCCAGGAACCTGCGATCAGGAATACTCCCTCTTTTTTGCTGAAAGACTGCCAAACTGAGTCATAATCTAAGCCGTTGAATCCTTCGTTGAAATAGCCATTCTTTGCCCAGGTCTCCAAAGTCTCAGCAGCCTTTTTGTTTCCTTCACTCTTCCAGCTTGATCCTTGGTTTCCAAATCCTAGGGTGCGAATGGTGTCGGCGTTTTCATTGGCTCCTTGAACAACTCCCCAGACATGAATTCCAGGCCATTGTTCCACGTTGCCCAACATGAGGGGAGTACCACCCTTGTCTTTAATGGTCTGTAAATCTTCGGTGAATTCCTCCCAGGTTTTGGGTGTGTCTAACCCGTATTTTTTAAGTTCAGAGGGTGCGTAGTAGATGCCGACAGATTCTCCTACCTGGGGCAGGCCGTATAGATTTCCCGTGCCGAAGTCTTTGCCATCGGCAGAGTATCGTGCATAGTTCAAGATATCTTTGGAATAATTCTTATCCCATCCATAGGCTTTTGCCCATGGTTCTAGGGAGACTAATTGTTTTGCGCTAACGAACTTACCCATCATTGAACGGGCATTATCTGTTTGCGCAACGTCCGGGCCATCTTCACCTGATAACGCAAGAGCAAGTGTAGTAGTCAGGTCATCGTATGATTTTGATACTCGCTTAATTTTGATATTTGGATACTTTTCTTGGAATTCTTTATTGAGCTTTTCTATTTGTTCATTTTGTCCGCCGCGACTTTCTTGATCCCAGACTGTCAAAGTTTGCTCAGGTAGATTGGATATGTCAGTGACTATTTCTGTAGTCTTCTGATCGCTAGATTCACTACTCTTTTGGGGAGCGCAGCCGCCAAGGGCTCCAATACCGAGTGCTGCCATCGCAGTTATTGCTACAGTTCGTTGCCAATGCTTCATTGCATTTCCTTTCAATTTCTGTTTTATTATTGGGATTTTGTTTCGTAAAAGATTTTTAGCTCTTGGAAAGTGGGTGTGGCAACGGAAGATCCTGCCCTACTTGCTTGCAAACTAGCAGCATGAGTTGCGATGATCGTCGCCGGAAGTAGATCCAGATTTGCGCTTAGAGCACAGATAAGTCCAGCAGTAAAAGTATCGCCAGCTCCGGTGGTATCTTTCACGGTGACCTGGGGGGCAGGCACACTAAAAGTGTTGCCATTACTCAGGTGGGCATAAGCTCCTTCATTTCCCAAGGTAACCAGTACGTCCGTTCCCGCGCTAGCAAGCTTTTTGGCTGCCAGAGCCGGGTTAGGGCAGCCGCTAAGAAGACAAGCTTCTTCGGCATTAGGGACGAAGATATCAACGTCTCCCACTCGGGTACATAGTTCCGGGTTCTGGGTATCTTGCCAACCAATATCGGCAATTACTTTGGTTCCGTTGTTACGCCACGACTGTATCAAGGGAAGATTAGTGTTAACATCGCTCAAACCGATTGCCACGAAATCTGGGGGAGTGGTAAGAGGGGGGAGCGGAGGGATGGAGGGTGAGCCATAACTTATTAGGGCACGCTCTTCCTGGTACGGCAAAGCCACGGTTAGGTTTTGTTGCGCCGTATGTTGGGAATACGCCAGACCTACCTTAGCCTTTGTCAATTCTTGTTCGCAGAGTTTACCAACGAAATCATCGCCGATAAAGCTGCATATTTCGGTGCGCATTCCCAAACGGGCGCAAGCGATGGCCTGATTGGCTATTCCTCCCGGGCTGTATTGTAAGGACTTTGACCAAATTTCCTGTCCTAAAGTTGGTAAAGAGTTAAGCCCAGAAAAAGTTATATCCATAAAAAGCGGACCCGATAGCATCACGAAGGTATCGCTCGCAGTGCTATCGTATTGCTGGAAAAACTCCGAAAGATCACGCATGTGACTATTATTGCACAATAAATGACAAAAGTTGCGTGAATTTGCGTAAATCTGAAAGAAAGTGGGTTAGGATATAAAATATGCTGCCACATCAACGTCGGATGCAAATTGCTAGCATCGTGAAGCAAAGCGGGGATATGACAGTTGATCAGCTAGCTCAAAAGCTTCAAGTTTCAGCTTCTACTATCCGTCGTGATTTGTCTTTGCTAGACCGGGAAGGAATGCTAACACGGGTGCGTGGGGGAGTAATCGAGTCGGATGCTAATCCCTTCGTCGAAGTAGCAGCATATGCGCAGGAAGAAAAACAACGAATAGCAAGGCTTGCGTCACAAATAATTCCTGAACGCGCCACGGTAATTATAGATATTGGTACGACTGGTGCTGCGCTTGCTAGAGAGCTGCGAGGGCGAGATTTGGTAGTGATTACCGCCTCCTTGGCGGTAGTGGATGAACTGCGGGGCTCCTCTCAAACTGAGCTAATTGTACTGGGGGGAGTACTACGTCGATCCTATTACTCGCTGGTTGGAAACATTACCGAAAATGCGCTGGCGCAGATTACCGCTGATTATGCCTTCCTGGGAACTTCGGGAGTGCGACCAGACGGAATGGTATTGGACTCTACTGGTATTGAAGTTCCTGTTAAGCGCGGTATTTTGGAACACTCGGTAAATACGTATCTTTTAGCAGCTGCTGATAAATTTCCCGGTTCCGGCCTGTTGGATGTTACATATCTGAAGAATTTGACCGGATTAGTCACCACGGCTCCCCGAGCTAGTCTTCCCAAACAGTCCGAAAAAATAGAGGTGATTTTTGCATGAAATTAGTAATTATTGGGGGTGGAGGTTTTCGAGTACCCCAGGTTATAGAGGTTCTAGCAGATCCCAAAGCAAAACTACGTGTAAATGAAGTTGTGCTGTACGACGTGGAGCCTTCTCGCACGGACGCGATTATGGCGGTTCTAACCGGATCTGGTTTTTTAAACCGGCCAACAAGTCCGCGAGTATCAGCTTGCTGTGACCTATCTGAAGCACTAACTGATGCCAATTTTGTGTTTTCTGCGATGCGTATCGGGGGTACCTGTGGACGTATCACGGACGAGCGGGTCGGGCTAGGTCATGGGGTACTAGGACAAGAAACTGTCGGTGCGGGAGGATATGCGTATGCGCTTCGTACCGTTCCCGCCGCCGTCCAGTTGGCTCAGATTATTAAAGAGGTCGCTCCTGACAGCTGGACAATCAATTTTACTAACCCAGCCGGGATTATTACCCAGGCGATGCGACAAGTTCTCGGACGCAGGGTGGTTGGTATTTGTGATACCCCAATTGGTCTAATGCGCAGAGCATGCGCGGCACTAGGGGTGAATCAAGATGATGTGGATTTTGACTATGTAGGCTTAAACCATCTCGGTTGGTTGCGTACCCTGGTGAAAAATGGCGAAGATCTTCTTCCGGGATTAATTGCAGATGATGAGCTATTAGATCATATGGAGGAGGCTCGTACCATAGGAGGAGAGTGGATTCGCGCTCTAGGGATGCTTCCCAATGAGTATCTTTTTTACTACTACTTGAACCGTGAATCCTTGGCGCGTATTAAAAAAGAACCTCAGACGCGCGGAGAATTCTTGGATAATCAACAGCGTGGATTCTATCAAGACGTTTTAGATAATCCAGAAAATGCCTGGAATATATGGAACCAATACCATGATGAACGGGAAGCTACCTATATGGCGGAATCACGCGATCCGAGCCAGCGCGCAGGGCGACGCTCTGAGGATATAGCCGGGGGAGGATATCAAGAGGTTGCTCTGGGAATCATGGAATCGCTCACTGTGGGGACTCAATCCCGAATGATCCTTAACGTCGGTAATGCTGACTGTGAAGACACAGATCTACTGATTCCAGAATTAAATCCTGAGGCGGTAGTTGAAGTGCCTTGCCTGGTGGATGCAAAGGGTATTCACCCCCAGAAAGTAGCGCCGGTGACCGGGGCAGAGCTAGGACTGATAACCTCGGTTAAGGCCTGCGAAGAACTAATTATCGACGCCGCCTTACAAGGGGATAAAACTAAAGCATGGAGAGCGTTCGCGTCTCACCCGTTAGTAGATTCGGTGCTAGTAGCCCGCAAGTTACTAGACGAATACTGTGAGAAGAATCCGTTAATTGCTGAGGTTTTCACCGAGGAATAGTCCTAGGATTCTGGTATCCAGATATTCGCTGGAAAGCAGGGTACTAGATGCTTTGTTGCACTCTCTTGTCCCTGTTAGGTTCTTGGGGGATGTCCATCGTTGAAAGGCAGTACGGTACCTGTCCTGAGAGTTAGTAAGCCGAATCATGTAATTTGTTCCTGCAAAAGCCGGGGCAAAAGATATCGCTATTGGTGTCGCCAGTGGAGGGCAAGTGGCATTCTGTACTAAGTTTACAAAGTAGCTAAAGGAGGAACATGAGCGAAGAAAACAAAGGTACTTGCGGATGCGGTTGCGGCTGCGGCGGTAAAGGCAAAGGTCGCAAGACTGCAGAAGAAAAACGCACCGGGGAACTGGGCGTGCCGGCGAATGGACGGCCAGAACTGAGCGTGCGGCAAAGCGAAAAGTAGATCGTGGAAATCTGGACCGACTCCCCGAGGCTGGAAACAGGCCAGCGCACCGTGGCAGCAATCGGGATTTTCGATGGGGTGCATAAGGGACACACCCGGATTTTAAAAACCGTAGTAGAGCGGGCACGGCGCGCGGGATTAATAGCGGTCGCGATTACTTTTGATCCCCATCCCTCCCACCTGCATCATCCGGAAAATCCCACGCTTTTGATTCAGCCACTTCCCGATCGCCTCGACGCGATGGCAGCGCTGGGACTGGACGCCACCTGGGTAGTGCCTTACACCTGGGATTTAGCTAATCAAAGTCCCCAATGGTTCATTGACCACTATTTTGTGCAGGGGCTACACGTTAAAGAGCTTGTGGTCGGCGAAGATATGCACTTTGGGCGCGACAACCAGGGCAATATCGAGACTTTGCGTGAGGCTGGCCTGACTCGAGATTTTCAAGTTATCGAAGTAGCCGATATTACTGACCAGGACTTGCGCCGTTATTCCTCTACCCGGGTGCGCGCTTGTCTAGCTAAGGGTGATGTGGAAGGAGCGGCGCGGATTTTAGGGCGTAGTTACCGGCTGCGCGGCATTGTGGAACGAGGTTTCCGCCGCGGACGCCAGCTGGGATTTCCTACCGCCAACCTGGGGAACACCCAGGGGTTAGCGATTCCAGCCGATGGGGTCTATGCGGGTCGGTTGATCCGTTCAGTACCGGGAACTAACGCGGTGGAGCATCTGCCGGCCGCAATTTCGGTAGGAACCAATCCGCAGTTTTCTGGGGACAAGGTTACGGTAGAAGCCCATGTGTTGGGGCGAGCTGACCTTGATCTTTATGACGAGCCGGTCGCTATTGATTTCCTGGCGCACCTGCGAGACATGCTCAAGCTAGAGAGCGTAGAAAAATTGCAGGCACAAATGGATGAGGATCTGCGATCTTGCAGCCAGATTTTAGGAGTTCCGCCGGCAGGCAGAGTTGATCCCGAAAAGGTAACCGCGCTTTAGGTTTACTGGTAGGCAGCTGTTTACAGCACCATCACGATCTGTACTAGCACGATTTTTGCAATAATCCCGAGGGCGAAGGTCGCGGAATATCCAGATTCGCAACGCTCGTCAGGGATGGTGGTCTGAACATGGCTGAGGATTGCCGGTTGTCCCACAAAACCGGCAATCGCTCCTGCCATCCGGGCAGTAGAAAGCCCCAAGAATTTTCCGAGCAGCCAGAATGCCACCAGTACTGGCACCATCCCGGCAGCAGCCAATAGCCCGATTTTTATTCCGGTCAGGGAAAAAGCTTTGGCCGCAAAGGCTTGCCCGGAAGATAAACCTACAGCGGCCAGGAATAGCACCAGCCCCATTTGCCGCAACATATTATTTGCCGAGGGCGCGAGGGAGAACACCAATGGCCCCAACCGGTCAATACGCCCTAGTATTAATCCCACCACCAGCGGACCTGCCGCTGCACCTAATGCGAGTGAGCCCAGAGAACCCAGGGGAATCGAGATTAAACCGAGCGTCACCCCAGCGGCAATCCCGAGTCCGAATGGCAGATAATCGATAGCCGAGATTTTATGTTCCGAATCCCCGAAAGTTTTAGCGATATCCGCTTCGCGTTCGACCGGATAAACCACTAGCACCCGATCTCCCAGCTGCAGGCGGGTTCCGGCGGTAGCGAGCATATCGGTATCGCCGCGGCGTACCCGGGTAAGTAATGATTGGAAACGAGCCGGCAAAAACAGATTCGCGACCGGGGTGCCTACTAGGCGGGTATTTGAAACCGTGAAGCGGCTAAAATTTACCGTCGTGCGGTCATTAGAGATATCTTCTTCTATCGGTTTTCCTAGCGCCTGCCCCGCAGTTTTAACCGCATCCGGAATTCCCACCAGGAACGCTAAATCGCCGGCTTTTAGTTCCCCATCGGGGTGGGCAACCCGCATTTTGCCGTCCCGTAGCAGATAGGAAATCCGCAGCCCGCCCTCTGAAGAGCCCACGACCTCGGCAATCCCGGGTATTTCCTGGATACGCATCGGGCGTTCTACCCGAATAGTTTGGGTAGCTAGCCCCGCAGCGGAAGCGGGATCGGGATCGTTTTTCGCCGGAAGTTTTATCCGCATGAGTGCCGTCACTACCACCATGGTCACGATTACCCCCACCGGGTAGGCAATCGCGTATCCTACTGCGGGCTGGGCGCTTCCTCCGGCAGCGTCGGTCGCGGCCGCTAGAGCTGGGGTGGTGGTTAGCGAACCGGCGAACATTCCTCCCAGTAGCGGGGAACTGAGCCCCAAGGCTTTGCCGCCGAAGGCCACAATCACAGCGTATATGGCAAGCAGAGCAACTGCCCCAATCAAAAGAGGTGCTTGTTTGCGCAGGTCACGGAAGAAAGAAGCGCCTGCTGCTAAGCCGATAGTGTAGACAAAGAGAGCCAGGCCAATGGCAGATACCAGAGAAAGATTCTCCCCGAGCGCCGGGTCGAGGGCGCCCGCGGCAAGACCTACGAATAAGGCTCCGGCCGCTCCAAACTTTAACGGCCCGAACGGGATCGAACCGAATAGGGTGCCGAGGGCGATCACTAAAAATAGGGTCAATAGGGGAGAAGAGGCGAGTATTTGCATCACCTCTTTAGGATAGCCAGGTTAATCTGCAAAATGCATTCTGCCATGTCAGCTAGCTGGCGGCTGGCCAATACGATCCTTTAACTGCGGGGGAGGCAAAGTTTAACCGCCGAAAGCCCTTGGGCTATTCCTTCTCTGTTGAGGTTGCGTTTTCGCTTTGACCTGGGGCAGGTACTAGCGAAGGGAAGACTTCGTGCGCCAGGTTCTCGATTTGGGTTTGCAATATCGGAGCCAGCCGGTTTTGTAACTCGCTACGCTCCATGGAGGCTACCGGTTCTAACTGGACGATATAGCGCATAGTGGCCACTCCGTAAATCATGGACATTAGAATTTCGATAAGCGCGTGAAAATTGGTTTCCAATTCCTCGTTCGCCTCTTGTCCGGAAGCTATTTGCAAAGCGTTCAACACTTCCGCGCCCCCTTTTAACAGATTGTCACTCATATAGGCGCGAAAACGTTGGGTAGTTTCGGAATCGGTGATCAGGGCGCGCATCAAGGCTTTCATTCGATCTTTGGTGAGGCGTTCCTCGTAGAGAGTGAAGGCGAAATCAAGTAGGCGGTCGGCTATCCCCTCCAACCCAGGTTCCCATAACTGCAGAATTTGCTCCAAGGGATCTAGCGGAAGGTCGAAACAGTCGCGAAATAGCCGCTGTTTAGAGCGAAAATAATAGCTGACCATTGCGGGGTCGCAACCCGCCCCTTTAGCAATCGAACGCATCGTAGTGTCGTCATAGCCGCGGGCAATGAACTGAGATTCGGCAACCTGCTTGATCTGTTCGCGCATTTGCCCGCGCGCTCCTCGCGGTCCCCTCCCATGACCAGGGGAACGTTTGGCTGTTTTGGGAGCAGAGGATGGGGCTTTGTCTTTCTTAATTCCTGGTTTTAAATCCCGAGCACGCGAATTAGCTAACGTTTCCTTTTCGTAATCACCGGTGGTTAATTCATCGTCACCGAAACTTTCTCCGCTGGCTCGTTTTTGCCGGCTCTTGCGTTCTTGCTGGTTGGTGCGGTTTTCCCTGGTTTTTGCATTCATGGTTTTATCCTAATTTCAACACCCTGTGAATTTAGCGTTTTCAGCTTACCTTGAGGTGGTGATAACAACTCCGGGAGATGCTATGAGTAAGACAACTGCCCCTTTTGAACTCGCGGGTGGAGACGGCTTTGCCTCAAGCGGGGAGACGCATACGTTCAAACTGGGCATCGACATTGGTTCTACCACGGTAAAAGCGGTCTTACTCGACGGGCGGCAGGTAGTCTTTTCTGACTATCGCCGCCACCACGCAGATGTGCGGGGGGAACTGGCGGGCTTGCTGTGCGATATTAACGCGGCGCATCCGGAAATCACCGTAAAAGCTGCAGTGACCGGGTCGGGCGGACTTTCGGTTGCCGGAGCGATGAAAGTGCCGTTTGTGCAAGAAGTTATTGCCGGCACTAAAGCAGTAGGAGATACTCACCCGCAAACCGATGTGATTATTGAGCTGGGCGGGGAAGACGCCAAAATCACCTATCTGCATCCCACCTCGGAGCAGCGCATGAACGGCACCTGCGCGGGAGGCACCGGCGCCTTCATCGACCAGATGGCTACCTTGTTGCACACCGACGCCTCGGGACTAGACAAACTTGCTGCGCGCGCCAATCAGCTCTATCCGATTGCCTCGCGTTGCGGGGTATTCGCCAAAACAGACCTGCAGCCTTTGCTTAACGAGGGCGCGGCGCACGAAGATCTCGCGGCCTCGATTTTTACCGCGGTCGCCACTCAAACTATTGCCGGACTGGCCTGTGGACGCCCGATTCGCGGAAACGTAATGTTCCTGGGCGGGCCGCTGCACTTCCTCCCTAACCTGCGCAAAGCCTATGAGGAGCTGCTCCCCAAAGCCGATAGTTTCTTCACCCCGGAACACGCCGAACTTTACGTGGCCTTAGGGGCAGCCTTAAGCGCTGATAAAGGGGAGCCGCGCCCCCTCGAACAGTTAATAACCAACCTGACCACCGGGAAAATCGATACTGATTCGCAGCGGATGCGTCCGCTATTTGCTAATGAAGAAGAACTGGCGGAATTCCGTGCTCGCCACGATAAAGAAGTAATCCCGCAACTACCGTTATCCGAGGCGCGAGGACGCTGCTTCCTGGGGGTAGATTCCGGGTCTACCACGATTAAAGCAGTCGTGATTGACCAGGACAAACGGATCGTATTCACCCACTATGCCTCTAACGAGGGCGACCCGGTTTCGGCGGCGGTGGAGATTGTGCGCCGCATTCGCACCGAACTGCCCGAGGGCGCCTATATTGGGCGTGCCTGTTCCACTGGTTATGGGGAGGGGCTGGTGAAAACCGCCCTTAACTTAGAGCAAGGTGAAGTGGAAACGATGGCGCATTTCCGCGCCGCTGAAGACCTGCTGCCGGGGGTTTCCTCGGTGATTGATATCGGCGGGCAAGATATGAAATATCTGAAGATTCGCGGTGGAGCCGTGGATTCTATCTCGGTGAACGAGGCTTGTTCGTCTGGTTGTGGATCTTTCTTGCAGACCTTTGCTGCCACTATGGGAACCAGTGTGCAGAACTTTGCCGCCGATGCGGTAGCTGCCAAAGCGCCGGTGGATTTGGGTACGCGCTGCACCGTGTTTATGAACTCTTCGGTAAAGCAGGCGCAAAAAGAGGGCGCAAGTCCGAAAGATATTGCGGCTGGGCTTTCCTACTCGGTGGTGCGTAACGCCCTCTATAAAGTTATTAAACTAAAAACCCCTGAGGAGCTGGGCGAAAAGGTAGTTGTCCAGGGGGGAACTTTCCTTAACGATGCGGTGCTGCGGGCATTCGAACTGCTAACTAAGCGGGAAGTGGTGCGCCCTAATATCGCTGGTTTGATGGGTGCTTATGGGGCGGCGTTGATCGCGAAACAAAGCGATGATGGCCAGGGGGAATCCACCCTGGCAACCCTGGAAGACCTAGAGAAATTCCAGGTAGAGACTAGTCGCAAGACCTGTAGGTTGTGCCAAAACCACTGTCAGATGACCATTTCTACTTTCTCTAACGGGGAGCGGCACGTGTCGGGGAATCGCTGCGAACGCGGTGCCTCGCTAGAAAAAGTACCTAAGAAATCGGCGCTGCCGAACCTGTTCGATTGGAAATATAAGCGGATTTTCGGGTATCGCCGCCTGACCGAAAAGAAAGCATTCCGCGGGGATATTGGGATTCCCCGAGTGCTGAATATGTATGAAAACTATCCGCTGTGGTTCACCATGCTCACCAAGCTGGGATTTAGGGTGATGGTTTCGGGGCGCTCCAACCATGACCTGTTTGAGACTGGGATGGAATCTATTCCTTCTGAAAACATCTGTTACCCCGCGAAACTGGTGCACGGACATATCGAGTCGCTGTTGAAGAAAGGGATAAAAACTATTTTTTATCCCTCGGTGATTTATGAACAACAACTGGTGGAAGGCACCGATAACTGTTACAACTGTCCGGTGGTGGGTACCTATCCCGAGGTTATCCGCAACAATATGGAGTCGGTGCAAGACAGCGACGTGCGTCTGATTAGCCCGTTCCTCAACCTGGGGAATCGAGAGTTCCTTCCTAAGAGGATCGCGGAAGTATTCGCTGATTGGAACGTGACGGAAGCGGAAGCGAAAGCTGCCCTGGATGCGGCCTGGGAAGAGGACGCCGCCGTCAAGGCAGAGATCCGGGAGAAAGGCCGGGAATCTTTAGAGTGGATTCGTGAAAACGGGGTGCGCGGGATTGTGCTGGCTGGGCGTCCCTATCACCTGGATCCGGAGGTTAACCACGGAATTCCGGAGTTGATTATCGGCTTGGGAATGGCGGTTTTCACCGAAGATTCGGTGATTGACGGCCGCCTGGAGCGTCCCCTGCGGGTGCGTGACCAGTGGGCTTATCATTCTCGGCTTTATGAGGCTGCCGCCCGGGTGGGTGATGAAGCTGACCTGGAATTGGTGCAGTTGAACTCGTTTGGTTGCGGCGTGGACGCGATTACCGCTGACCAGGTACAAGAGATTTTGGAGGGGCGCGGAGACGTCCACACCGTCCTCAAGATTGATGAGGTTTCCAACCTGGGAGCCGCCCGGATTCGCTTGCGTTCCCTGGATGCGGCCACCAGGGAGCGGCAAAGCTCCACGGTGCTTACCTATCCCAGTGCGGATCGGATCGGTGACCCGGATGCCGCGCCAAGAGATCCAGAGGAAGCGGCAGTTCCTACTCGCATAGATCCAGCCGCCGAAGCAGCAGCAGAGGAAGCCCGCCTGGCGAAAGCCGGTCACCTGCAGGTGAATTCTAAATTCACCGAACAGATGCGCAAAGATGGTTGGGAGATTCTGGTTCCCCAAATGGCGCCTATCCAGTTCCGAGTGGCGCAGCCGGTAGTACGCCGCGCCGGCTTGAATGTGCGGTTGCTAGAACATACTTCCCGCGAATCTATGGAAACTGGCCTCAAGTTCGTAAACAACGATTCTTGTTACCCCGCGATTGTGGTGATCGGCCAGCTAATCGAGGAGTTCACTTCCGGGCGTGCCAACCCCGATAAAACGGCGGTGGCGATTTCGCAGACCGGAGGAATGTGCCGGGCAACAAATTATGCGTCCTTGCTGCGTAAAGGGTTGCGTGATGCCGGGTATCCGCAGGTGCCGGTGATTGCCGCCTCGGTACAAGGCATTGAAGAAAATCCGGGTTTCCAGTTGTCTTGGGCGGAAATCCACCGCATTCTGCAAGCTATCTGTTTAGGGGACATGTTGCAGACTATGCTGCTGCGCATTCGCCCCTATGAGCTGGTCAAAGGCTCCGCGATGGAGCTTTATCGGCGGTGGGATCAGATTATCCAGGAATGGTTTGCGGCTGGGAAATACTCGGCCACTTGGGGCGGTCGCCTCAGCTATTCTCGCCTGATTAAGGAATGTGTCAAAGAGTTCGATGCCTTGGCGTTGAACGATGAACCGCGCCGTCCCCGGGTTGGTTTGGTGGGAGAAATCCTGGTGAAGTTCCACCCGGATGCTAATAACCACGCGGTTCGGGTGATTGAGGAAGAAGGCTGCGAAGCCGAACTGCCTACCTTGATTCAGTTCTTCCACTATTGTCTGGCCAGCGGAAACTTTGAGCGGGACGAAATGGGCAATTCTCGCAAACTGAAGTTAGCTATGGATGCGGGGCTGTGGGCGTTGGAGCGTTATGAGGATGCGATTCGCCGGGCTTTCGCCAAAACTAACGGCAAGTTCGAGATGCATCGGCGAATTAAAGATATGGCGGCTCGTTCTGTCGATATTGCGGGAATGGGTAATCAGGCTGGTGAAGGCTGGTATTTGACCGCGGAAATGGTGGACATGATTGAGCATGGCTGCCCCAATATTATTTGCGCCCAGCCTTTTGGCTGCCTGCCGAACCATGTGATTGGCAAAGGAATGTTCCGCGCGCTGCGCAACCGTTATCCGGAAGCCAATGTGGTAGCGGTCGATTATGACCCGGGTGCTTCGGAAGTCAATCAGCTCAACCGGATCAAGTTGATGATTGCGACTGCCCTACGCGGTGAAGAAGTGGCTGATAATTTCGAGGATATGCCCGAGGATGCGAGCGGGGCAGGCTGCGGATGCGCGTCCTCGTGCGGTAGCGGAGTGCAATGGAATTCTGAGGTTCAAGTCAGCCCTGCCGGTCGGCGTTCCCTGCCGATTACCCCGGTGAGCGCCGCGCGCTAAGGTTTTTGGGGCTTAGCCGAGGACACCCCGTTGTGACCCCGGTAATACCGATACTACCCGTCGCGCCAGTAGTGCGCAGGGGAGTGCCCATTTTCGTCTTGAAGAGTGTTTTTGGGCATGCTCTGCAAGTTTTTATTGAAACTTCCGCAGCCGTATATGGCTAACACCCCCTAAATCTTTACTTCTCACGGCAAGAAAGCAGCAAAAAGTAAAGATTCTAAGGGTGCGAGGTAAAGATACAGGGTTACGTGATGTTCTGGCGGTCAAGAATAATTTTTATGCTAGGGAGTCCAGAAAATCTGTCGCCTGGTTTGCGTCCTCAAAAACTGCCCCATCTTCGGGATCTTTGCCTGCGATAACTCTTTGCGTATGTGTCAGGGCGCGAGCTGTCTGCGCATTAGGTACCGCGCGGCGCGGGGCAGAGGCCAGGGTGTCCCACTGGGTAGAGGCAAGGCGACGTTCGCTGCCACTAATTAGGTCAAATAAATCTGGTTGCCACCAGCCGCGTTGCCCACGCCCGATATTAAGCGGCGCCACTATTCCCGCCGCAACTAAATCTTTAGCGGCGTTCTCGATAGCGGGGCGAGAAACCTTTAAGACTTGCGCAGCGGAAGCGATAGTGAACATCGGCAAATTGGGCAGCTGCTCTCGCAAACGGTTAGCGGCAGCATCGATGCGCAGGGCGCGGTGGTGCTCACTGCGGTAACAGGAATCCAGCCGCGCCTTCCAATCGGCTTGCAGCTCCTCGACTTGGTTCTTAAGACTTTCGGAAATGGTGAGCGCAATCTGGCAAGCATCCAAGAATACTTTTATCCACTGGTTCACCGCTGATATTGCCTGGTCGCTGCGGGGGGCGGCGAGGTGGCGGTAGGAAGAAAGCGCGTCCTCGTAAAGGTCAGTTCTGGTAGCGAGCGCCAAAGATAGCGGCAGGGTAGCCCCCTGAGTGAGGCCGCGGCGAGTTAATACAATATGAATCAGCGCCCGTCCGATGCGGCCATTGCCATCGGGGAAGGGATGGATGGATTCGAATTGCGCGTGCACCAGCGCCGCTTGTAGTAGCGCGCCGTGCTCTGCCCCATTTAAATACTTGACCAGATCATTTAATAAACCGTCGAGGTGTTCGGGGGAGGGCGGGATATAGCTGGCAGCTAGAGGATGGTAGGAGCTGCCCCCTAACCAGTTTTGGCTACTGCGAATCCCTTGCCAAGTCTCCTCGGGGATTAGTTTCTGCTGCAAATCCACAATGTCCGCAAGTGAAACAGTCTCGGCGCTAGCTAATTTGCGGGTCGCGTCCTCTAATATCTGGATGTTGCGGATGACGTCCCCAGCGGTGCTGCGCGGATCGGTGCCGCTTTTTTCCTTCAGCTCGGCGCGCGCCAGTTCGCGCGGAGCAACCTGTAAACCCTCGATATTGCTGGAGGCGATAGCTTCACCGCGCAGGATTAGCCGTGCCAAAGATTCCATCCCTAGTTGTGAGATTAGCGGGGAAAACGCCAAGATTTTCCGCTCCAATAGGGCAGCGGCGGCGGAGTTTTCTTCGGTAATCACGGCATTTCCCGCCAGCAGGTCAGGGACGTAGGAGCGGTAATCGCCGCTGCGCCGTCCGTCCCGAGAAAACGCAGACAAATTCGCTGCCCAATGTCGCTTGTCGTAATGTCCCATGTGCTCGCCTCCCCAGGACTCAGTTTCCCGCCAGCTTTGCGGCGGCACTGCCGTATTGTGTGTTTCCGGTATCTCTGAAAGCTTTTAGCTTATTTTCGCACTTAGAGACAGGTGATTGCAAGGATAAGGCTTATCCTTGCAAAAGATAGGAGGCGGATGAAAGGATAAGCGCTATCCTTACAAAACTTGGGGGCGGGGGTAAGGATAAGCATTAGGTTTTCGCAGCGAGGGCGGACATGGGGGGTAACCGAATTAGGGCTAACCGAGTTGCCGACCTGTTTCGGTACCTTTGGTAAAGCCGCTTTTCAGCTCACGCTAGACTTTAACCATGGCAAATGATGAATGTTCCCCGCAATCTTTGTCCGAAAAACCGCAGGCGCCAGGAAAACCGGTTGCCGAGCGAGGCCGGAGTAGCAGGATAAGGGCATTGGATGGGCTACGAGCGCTAGCAATCGTGGCGGTAGTTCTCTACCACCTGCGCCCCAGCGTGTCACCCGGCGGATTTATCGGGGTGACCGTATTCTTCGTGCTCTCCGGATTCTTGATTACTCGTAGCGTCGTTAGCGCCCTCGATAAAGGAACTTTTTCTTACCGGCGCTATCTGCGGCGGCGTTTTTGGCGGCTATTTTTCCCGATAATTATCACCATTGCGCTTAGCGCCACCCTGACCTATCTATTCGCCCCCAGCCTGTTGCTGAAGGTACAAAGTGACTGCCTACCGGCGACCTTATTCGTCAGCAACTGGTTTTATATTTTCCGCAACGTCCCCTATTTCGCGGCGGCCGGGCTACCGTCCCCGCTTACCCACCTCTGGTTCTTGGGGGTGCTGGCCCAGTTCTATGTGATCTGGCCGCTAATCGTCTACTTGCTGCTGAAAGTTCGGCGCGCGGCTCCGGCGATTACCGCGGTCTTAATCCTGGCGTCCGCGGCGGCAATGGCGATCTTTTGGATGGCGGGGGAGGACGTAACCCGCGCCTACTATGGACTGGATACTCGCGCCGCGGAACTGCTGGTAGGTGCGTTCTTAGCGTTTATTTACCCGCAGGTTTCTTCGCAAAGTCCCGATTCTACTGACGAGGCGAAGACCGGGAAAGGCACTGCGCTGCAGGTGCTAGCAGCCGGGAGCCTCGTTGCGTTACTAGTCTTCACTATCTGGGGCAGCGGGGAGATGCCGGCGATGCACCTCGGCGGATTCCTGCTGGCGGCAATGCTAAGTGCGCTAGTAATCAGGGCGACTGCTGCTGCGGAGACGGTGATTTCAAAACTGCTAAGTAACCCGGTTTTTAACTATCTGGGTTCCCGCTCTTTCGCCCTCTACCTGGTGCATTTCCCAATTCTGCTGATGCTGAATCCGGCTACCCGCACAGTTCCGCCCACCTGGTGGCAGCAACTTTTACAGCTACTGGTAGTGGCAGTTGCCGGAGAAGTTTTCTATCACCTGACAGAAGCGCCTGCCAGCTTGGTAAGTTCTCTGTGGAAAAAACCGGGAGAAAAGAAAGTCGCGAAACTTAAGGCGCAGAGCCGGCTGCGCAAAGTACAGCTCACGGTGTTCGCAGTGCTTTCCGTGCTGTCACTGGTAGTAGCCGGGATCTTGGCGTTTTACCCCGCTAATTGGGAACAGCTAGCTAAAAACCGGGCGGTGCAATTGCGTCCAGAACTTGCCGCTACTGCCGCCCCCTCCCCGCAGCCAGAAAAGCAAAAAGCGAAAGAAAAAGACGAGAAAGACAAGACGCAGGAAAAGGCGGAAGAAGAGCCTAAGGGGATAAAACCGGTGGCCAAGAAGGTACCCAATAACTTGGATACCACCGGATGGCAGATAGATCCGGCCACTGGCGCCTGTAACGCCGACGTCCTCATTATTGGGGATTCGGTAACCGACGAGGCTACCCCGGCGATTAAGAAAGTGTTGCCAAACGCGGTAGTCGATGGGAAAACTAGTCGCCAGATCCAGCGCGGCCCGGAGGTGTTCGCTAGATACAAGAATCAGGGGATTCGACCCCGGGTGCTGGTGTATGCCTTAGGAAGTAACGGGGTGTTGTACGGCGACCGGCTGGTGCAAAACCTGATCGACACCGCCGAGGGTAGGCCAATGTTCCTGGTTACTATCCGCGATCCCAATCCTTTGCAAGATATCAATAACGAAATATTGAACCGTCTGGCAAACAATAATCCGAATGTGGGGATTATTGACTGGTGGGCGGCCAGCGAAGGGCATCGGGAATACCTGGTAGATGATGGTACCCATCCCACCAATGCCGGAGCCGCAGTGATAGCAAACCTCTACAAGCAAGCCCTGTGTGGGCAGTAGGGGGAACTGCGAAGAAAGGAATGATTGGAATTTTTCCAATAGTTCGCGGAGGAGGATTGGGGCTGCCACAGTTATCTCGATTTTCCGGATAACTGGTGAAGGCGGTTCCCAGCGTCACGAAGGCTTCCTCCAGCACCGATGCTAGCGCCGTTTTTTACTAGCGAAAACGTGTCAATATCTGCCAAGGACAGCTAAAGAATATAGAGTTTAGACCGTGAATATTCCGGTGCAATATCGTTCCTTACTCTCTCCTCCAGAACCACGCGAAGAGCGCTACCAATACGGGCGTTCGCTGCGCGAAACCGTCCCCTTCAGTTCCTTAGCGGCCTGGGTGCCGGCGCCAGACCGCGACCCTATCACCCTAATCCAAGCCTCCCACCAGGGCAGAGTGGAAAATCTGATCCCCATCCGGGTAGGGCGGATGGCGTCCTCTCCCTACGGTTTCTTGCGGGGAGCCGCGGTAGTGCAAGCCGCCGACTCCGCTGCCTTGCCCGCCACCGGGATCCAACCGGTAGTATGCGGAGACTCCCACCTGGGTAACTTTGGTTTCTATCGCTCACCCGAAGGCGAGCTAGTAATTGATCTCAATGACTTTGATGAGGCGCATACCGGCAGTTGGGAATGGGATTTGCGCCGCCTAACCGCCTCAATTCACGTGGCGGGGCGCGAAAACAGTCTCTCCGAATCCAAATGTTCCGATGCCGTGATTGCCTGCGTAAACGCCTACCGGAACGAAATTACTCTGCTGGCCGGACGTCCCCTCTTTGAACGCGCTTTCAACCGGATTGACCTGGAAAAACTGACTTCAAAAGAGCTAACTCCCAAGTTAGTTAAAGAGATCGAACGCGCCGCCGCTAAAGCCATGAAACGTACCTCAGATAGAGCTCTCCCCAAGTTCGCTGAGGAATCCGAAGGCAGCTTGCGTATCACCCCGGAACCTCCGCTTACCACCCAGATTCCCCCAGCTGATTGGGATAACTTGGCACGCGCCCTCGACGAATATCTGCACACTATTCCCGCGCAATGGGCGCGAGTGCTGGGCGGATACACCCTGGTAGATATCGCTCAGCGGGTAGTAGGCGTAGGCTCAGTAGGTTTGCGCGCTTATATCGCGCTATTACAAGGATCTACCCCCACGGATGTAATCTTCCTACAGCTCAAACAGGCACGCCGTTCGGTACTGGCACAATATGTGCACGGCTCGAAAGAATGGCACGCCCACCAGGGGCAGCGAGTAGCTGAATATCAAAAAGCGCTACAAACCGTATCGGATCCGCTGCTGGGGTGGGCGAGCGTCGGGGAGCGGCAATACTATGTGCGCCAGTTCCGCAATATGAAAGGAACTGTGCCCCTAGACCGGCTGGGTGCCAAATCATTGTGTGACTATGCGGGAATCGTGGGACTGTTGCTCGCGAAAGGCCACGCTCGTACCCACGGCGCCTCCAAGATCGCCGGCTACCTAGGGAAATCGGATAAACCGGGGCAGGCGCTCGCCACCTTCGCCCGTGCCTACGCCGACCAGACCGAGGCCGATCATGCCGAGTTCATTCGAGCCATCAAAGACGGCCGGATGCCCCAGCCCGAGGGTGAAATGTCCAGCGCCTTCCGCGCGGGCTAGGACGCGCGAGGAGGAACTAGCGAGTGGGTGCAAGTACAGCGCGGGTTACGCGCGGGGTCTTGGAATGATCTGATTTTCCATTTCGGGGGCTGGCTCGGTAAAAGCACTCCGGGGACCCCGTGACCTGCTCTGTAAAAATTCAGAAAGAGGACTTTACGCTATCCACTAAAAGGGCAACGTAACCGATTCCTTAAGTAATGGTTAGTAGCGTGTCCCTCTCGTATCTTTTACCGGCCGGGCCCCCTGTTCGCACGGAGTTCCACTCTCAGCGCGGGGCTTGGTTTTATCCGAGCAGACAGACTGCGCATCAAGACCTCTGTAGCCGGGCACAGGGCTACCAAATAAATACTCGCAACTCTAAAGGGCATAAGAATTCGGAAAATGCCTGCGGTCTTTTTCCGAATTCTTGGGCGGGAGGAAAAACCAAGCTCCCGTGCGTAGCCCACACGGTACTTGCACCCTCGTCCTCGCTACCTCCGCTTTAGCCCCGCTTGCGCGTGTCCTAGGTCACCAGCGCCAAAATAGGATTGCCAGCAGCGATAATGTTAGGCTAGTAAAGCCGTTACAAGCCGGCCACGGATGCGTCATGCCCGGGAGAAACTGCCCCGGAGCTCCGTGCAACAAGTAGAAGTAAAGGAGAACCCAGTGGCACTGAGTAAAGAAGAAAAAGCCAAAATTATGGAAGAATATGCGACCCATCCCGGTGATACGGGTTCGCCTGAGGTTCAGATCGCGCTGCTTTCCAAGCGGATCTCGGATCTAACTGAGCATTTCAAATCTCATCAGCATGATCACCACTCCCGTCGGGGACTAATGCTGCTGGTGGGGCAGCGGCGCCGCCTGCTAGGTTACCTGAAAGACATCGACATCGAACGTTACCGTTCTTTGATCGCGCGTCTCGGTTTGCGCCACTAACATAGAAATATCGGCCCGGTTAACGCCGGGCCGAATTGCTATCACCCCGGTTTCGGTCTTCGGTGGTGGCCTCCGGATCAGGCGCAGCAGTTTCTAGTCGCCTATCTCCGTGGGTCTCGATCGTTGACCGCCCATCACAAGGTGATAGCTCTCAGGAGGGCATCGGCCCTAGAAGATGGAATACAAGGAGTAAATAAAAGAAAATGATGGACGATCCAGAAGTGATTGCCTCCGAGGCAATCATCGATAACGGTCGTTTCGGACAGCGCACTGTGCGCTTCGAAACTGGCCTACTCGCCCAGCAGGCTGCCGGTAGTGCGCTGGCATACCTCGATGATGAAACCACAGTTCTATCTGCCACTACGGTAGGTAAAAACCCGCGCGACCAGTTTGATTTCTTCCCGCTCACCGTTGATGTGGAAGAACGCCAATACGCGGCCGGACGTATCCCCGGAAACTTCTTCCGGCGGGAAGGACGCCCCGGCACGGAAGCGATTCTCGCTGCTCGCCAAATCGACCGTCCGTTGCGCCCCTCATTCGTAAAAGGGCTGCGTAACGAGGTACAGGTGGTAGCTACGGTACTGACCGTACACCCCGATGATGCCTACGATGTGCTAGCCATTAACGCTGCCAGCATGTCCACCCAGATTTCCGGTCTGCCCTTCTCCGGACCGATCAGTGGCACTCGGCTATCCCTAATCGATGGACAGTGGGTAGCTTTCCCGCGTTACAGCGAAATCGAGCGTTCCACTTTCAACATGGTGGTTGCCGGACGGGTTATTCAAACCGCTGATGGCGGCGAAGACGTTGCCATTATGATGGTAGAGGCCGGCGGCGGCGAAGGTACCTGGGAACTGATTCAACAGGGACAGACCGCTCCGACCGAAGATGTAGTAGCTGCCGGTCTGGAAGCCGCTAAACCTTTCATTAAGGAACTGTGCCGCGCGCAAGCGCAGGTAGCGGCCAAGTGTCAGAAAGAAACCCTAGAGTTCCCGCTGTTTAAAGACTTCGAGGACGAACACTGGGATGCGGTGGCCGAAAACTGCCGCGAACAGCTTGACCAGGCCGTACAGATCGCAGAGAAACTCGATCGGCAAAACCGGGTTGATGAAATCAAAGACCAAATGCTTTCCGACCTGGAAGAGCGTTTCCCCGAGGGCGAGAAAGAGCTCAAAGCTGCTTTCCGCGCCCTCGAAAAAGAGCTAATCCGTACCCGCACCCTAAACGAAGGCGTGCGGATGGATGGACGCCAGCCCAACCAGATTCGCTCGCTTTATGCGCGCGCCGGAGTGCTGCCCCGCCTGCACGGATCCGCGATTTTCCGTCGCGGCGAAACCCAGGTGTTGGGGGTAACCACCCTGAATATGCTGCGGATGGAACAGCAGCTCGATAACCTCAGCCCGGTGACCCGCAAGCGCTATATGCATCAATACAACTTCCCGCCCTATTGCACCGGTGAAACCGGTCGCGTGGGCAGCCCCAAGCGCCGCGAAATCGGGCACGGTCACCTCGCGGAAATGGCGTTAGAGCCGGTACTTCCCTCCAAGGAAGAATTCCCTTACGCTATCCGCCAGGTATCCGAAGTTATGGGGTCTAACGGTTCTTCCTCTATGGGTTCGGCCTGCGCTTCTACGATTTCGCTATTAAACGCGGGCGTGCCGCTAAAAGCTCCGGTTGCCGGGATTGCTATGGGGCTAATGAGTGAACCGAACGAGGACGGTACCACCAAGTACATGACCCTCACCGATATTTTGGGAGCCGAGGACGGATTTGGGGATATGGACTTCAAGGTCACCGGTACTCGGGACTTTATTACCGCCCTGCAGCTGGACACCAAGCTGGACGGTATTCCCTCTGACGTGCTGAAAGGTGCGCTAGCTCAGGCTAAGGAAGCCCGCCTGGAAATCTTGAACCTGATTGAACAGGCGATTCCAGAACCGGACGAAATGAGCCCCTATGCTCCGCGCATCATCACCGTACAGGTGCCAGTAGACAAGATTGGCGAGGTCATCGGTCCGAAGGGCAAGATGATTAACCAGATTCAAGAAGATACTGGCGCGGAAGTAACGATCGAAGATGACGGCACTGTCTATATTTCTTCCTCCGATGCAGAATCTGCTGAGGCAGCTCGGGCAGCCGTGAATGCCATCGCTAATCCGCAAATGCCTGAGGTAGGGGAGCGTTTCGTAGGAACCGTGGTTAAGACCACCTCCTTCGGGGCTTTCATTTCCCTAACCCCCGGCAAGGACGGCTTGCTGCATATTTCCCAGATTCGTCGCCTGGTAGGGGGCAAACGCATCAACCAGGTAGAGGACGTCCTGGGCGTTGGCGACCAAGTTCAGGTAGAGATTGAAGAAATCGATGAACGGGGCAAACTGTCTCTGGTGGCGGTACTCAGTGAAGAGCAAGAGGCCGCATTAGCTGAAAACGAAGCTAAGCAGGAATCTCGTCGCTCCGAAGACGAAGATCGTCCTCGTCGCTCTCGTAACCGTAGCCGCCGGCATCGCAATAATCGTCGCGATGATCGGCGTGAGGATCGCCGCGAAGAGCAATCAGATGGTGACGACGAATAGTCGATAACTAAGTTGGCGAGGGCGAGATAATCTCGCCCTCGCCTCCTTTAATTTCAGAAAAGAGATGCTTAATGCGTAGATATTTCGACCTGGTAGTGGCGGGAAGTCTACTTTTCCTGTGCCTATTTTTTGCGCTGATACTACTGTCGGTATCTACCACTTCCGACTCCGGATTATTAAGCATTTTTACCGGGTTTCTGGCGCTATTATTCGCCGCTGTAGCTGGCGGATTTCAACTGATTTTTGCAGCTGCACGTCTGATCTTTAAATTAGATGCCCGCCGCTTTTGGGCTCGCGCTACCCTAATCGCCCTGATTTTCACCGTCCTTTCCCTCCTCTATGCCGCTATCGCAGGAAGTGCCGAAACGGGACTACTGACCTTCGCCCTCGGGATATTTACTATCCTTGGCGTACTGCAATGCGCATGCGCCTGGGTATTAAGCAACTCCCGGACAAGACAACCGCGCAGTAAAAACCCCAAGAACTAGCCGCAACCTGGGAACCTGTAAAGAAACTAGCAAACCCTATAAAGAGAAAATGCCTGAAAAATACGATTACGAACTGCCGCTTTCAGCCCAAGCGCCTCGCCTAAGTATTAGCGAAGGCGAAACCCTAATTGAAAGATCGATACTGCCTGGCGGTATCCGTTTGATTACCCAACAGGTACCAGCCTCGCCCTCGGTAGTGCTCGGACTTTGGATTCCGGCAGGCTCGCGCGATGAAGGCCCGCAGCATTTGGGATCGACCCATTACTTAGAACACCTGCTGTTCAAAGGCTCGGCTACCCGCAGCGCGAAGGAAATCTCGCGGGCATTCGATGCTGTGGGGGGAGAACTAAACGCGGCAACCGCTAAAGAATCTACCCACTATTATTGCCGGGTACTCTCCCGTGATCTACCAATGGCGGTAGAAGTACTCACCGAAATGCTCGCGCGCCCCACGCTGGCACCGGCAGATTTCGAACTGGAACGGGCAGTTATCTTGGACGAACTGGCCATGTCCCAAGATGATCCCCAAGATGTTGGCTACGAAAAATTTTTGGGGCAGCTATTCCCCAACTCTCCGCTGGGTCTGCCGGTAGGGGGCACAGCCCAAACAGTGGCGGACACCCCTTTAGAAGCGGTGAAAGCTCATCATCAGCGCTGGTACCAGCCCCGCCACCTGGTAGTTGCGGCCGCCGGAGATATTAAGCATGACCGCCTGGCACAACTAATATTGGACGCTGCCGACAAGAACGGTTGGAGCCTTGCTGCAGGCACCGATCCGGAAGTTCCCCAGCGCACCCAGCCAGATCTGGCAGTGCCAGCCAGCACCGTAGTAGAAAAAACGGTGGAACAGGGGCAAATATTTATCGGAACCCGTTCACTGCCCGCTAATCACCCCCAGCGCGACACGCTTAGTCTGCTGCTCACGGTACTTTCCGGAGGAATGTCTTCCCGGTTATTCCAAGAAATTCGAGAAAAACGAGGGCTAGCCTACTCTACCTATGCTTTTGACTCCGCCTATAGCGATAGCGGATCCTTCGGCCTCTACGCCGGGTGTGCCCCCAATAATTTGGCGCAAGTTGGGCACCTGCTGGTGGCAGAACTAGAAAAACTCGCTGAGCACGGAGTACCCGAGGACGAACTATCCGAAGCGTTAGGGCAGCTCAGCGGGGGAGTGCTGCTGGGGATGGACGATAACCGTGCCCGGATGGTGCGCCTGGGACGCGCAGAAGTAAATGGAGGCCGCTTGCGCACCATCGAACAGTTAAACGCTGCCCTGCAAAATGTAAGCAGCGCACAAATTAGTGAGCTGGCAGCGCAATTTCTCGGCTTACCACAGGTGAAAGTCGTGGTACGCCCGGCGGTGGCATAAGCTGAACGAGTGAGAATAAAGAAACTATTTCCAGTTATGGTCGCCGCGGCGCTGCTAAGCGCCTGCAGTCCCGCCACTCAGTCGCCTGCTCCCGAAAAAACCACTACTAACACTAACCCCAAAGTGACCAGTTCGGTTTCGGCGACGCCGACTACCCCCACAGCTTCGCCGACCCCGACAGTGGCGTTTACTCCCAAAGATCACCTGTCTCAGGAGCAAAACTCCTTCGTCAAACAGGTGATGGAAAAGAACCACTATGATCAGCGCACCGCGGAGATAGTTTTGGGGCCAGTACAATCCCTGTGCGGACTGCTCGATACCAAGCAGCCAGATTCGGCGGCAAATAAACAAACTCTGTCCGATATCTATACCAAAGTAGATTCTGCCGAGTTGCGGCAAGAATGGTACAACAATCTGCAGATAGCTGGGCAAACCCTGTGTCCAGATAAAGCCCAAATCATTAACGCTAATAAACCAGAAGGTGTGAGTTAGAGTGAGCGAAAAACTGAAAGTCGCCGTGGTCGGAGCCCAGGGGCGGATGGGGCAGTCCGCTTGTCAAGCGATCGCAGACTCCACCGACTTGCAGCTAGTTGCCCGTTTGGGCAGTAAAGATGAGATTACCGCCCAGACTTTGTCCGGGGCTGAGGTCGCAGTCGAGTTCACTATCCCCAGCGCCAGTTTTGCTAATACTGCCGCGATTTTGCGCTCCGGCGCCCATGCGGTAGTCGGTACCTCCGGGTGGGACGAGGACGCCCAGGCAAGAATTCAGGAAGTGGCGCGCGAAACTGGACGTAACGTATTGATTGCGCCTAACTTTGCGCTTTCTGCCGTACTGGTGATGGCTTTTTCGCGGCTGGCTGCACCGTTCTTTACTTCCGCCGAAATCGTGGAGACTCATCATCCGAAAAAATTGGATGCCCCGAGCGGGACAGCGCTAGCAACCGCCCAGCAAATGGCGGCCGCCCGCAGACAAGCCGATATTCCGTCAGCTCCCGATGCCACCACCACCGATCCCGAGGGTGCGCGCGGCATGAAAGTGGGGGATGTGGGGATCCACTCGCTGCGGATGCTAGGGGCTAACGCGCACCAAGAAGTGCTCCTTTCTAACCCCGGGGAACAGCTGCGCCTGCGCACTGACTGTTTTGATCGTTCCTCTTTTATGCCGGGAGTGCTGCTGGCTGTCCGTAAAGTTGCCGCTGCGGCTCCCCTGACAGTGGGGCTGGATAAGCTCATGGATTTAGGGATCTAAAGTGAGTACTACTCCTGCCGAAGAAACAGTCCGCTTAGCGAAAAGCGAAGATTTAGCTGACTGGGGACGGATTCAGGCACAGTCCATGAAAGCCGATCTGCAGTCCCATCTGGGACAAATCGGTCCGCAAACTTTAGCACTTATCGACCCTGAGCAGATTACGCGAGCCTGGCAGCAGGCGTTATTTAGCCCGCCCTCGCCAAAACATCACCTGCTCACCGCGATAAATAAAGGACAGGTGGTCGGTTTGGCGGCGATTGCCCCTGCCCCCAAAATGCTGGTGCAACCCAAAGACTCCCCGCTCGCAGAAAAAAATGCGGATGCCGAAATCGTGGCCTTAGAGGTCGTCGATTGGGAAAAACAGCTGCCCGATGCCTCTCGCCTGGTAAATGCGGTTGGCGATATGTTGCGAATGTCCGGGGCTAGTCGGCTGCAGATTTGGCTAGCGGCCGGAGCTCAAGAAAAAATCCGGTTCTTCAGCGAATGCGGGTTTGCTCCCGCCGGTTTGCGCCAAGGCCTAAAAGTAGGACATGAATCCATGGTGCAGCATCTGTGGTTTACTGACCTATAGCCCTCTCCCGCCCGCTTTTTGGACGAAAGAAAAATCTCCAAGTGGCGTAGGTAGAGTGGGGACATGAGCAACGCAGAGTGTACTTATCGGCTTCCCGCACCGGTTGGGGTAGCAATGGTGACCCCGTTCCACCCGGATGGCTCCGTAGACTATGACGCCGCCGCCAACCTAGCTAAACACCTGGTAGATCAAGGAATCGATCACCTGGTGCTTTCGGGTACCACCGGGGAATCGCCTACTACTCACCTGGATGAAAAAGAACAGTTGATAAAGGTGGTTCGCCAAGCGGTAGGCGAAGACCTCTACATTACTGCCGGGGCGGGATCAAACGACACTGAACATTCGGTGCGGATGGCACGCAGCGCCCAAGAGGCCGGAGCTGACGCGATCCTAGTAGTAAGCCCCTATTATTCGCGTCCCTCCCAAGAGGGGATGTATCAACACTTTGCTAAAGTGGCTGGTCAGACAGACCTGCCAGTTATGCTTTATGATATTCCCGGACGTACCGGGGTAGCCATCGGCGATGAGCTACTGATGCGCCTCGCGCAGATCGACAATATCGTGGCGGTAAAAGATGCTACCGGCAAAGTGGAAGTCGGGGCGCGGCGCATAGACGAAACCGGTTTGGCTTTCTATTCCGGCGACGATGGCCTCAATTATTCCTGGCTCACCCATGGCGCGGTGGGGGTAATCAGCGTAGTCGCTCACGTCGCCGCTCCCAGCTATCGCCAGATGGTACAGCTGGTAGAAAAGGGAGACTACCAGGGGGCTCTACAGATTTCCCTAGATCTAGAACCCTTGGTGAAAGCGTTAATGGGAGGGGGGCAAGGCGCCGTAATGGCCAAGCACGCCCTCGCCGAACAGAAAGCTATTCCTACCGCTACTTTGCGCCTGCCACTAGCTCCCGCCAGCGAAGAGGAGATCTCCCAACTGCGCGCCGCCCTGGAACGTTTCGAATTGCTTTAGAAATGCTCGCGGTGTGCTGGCGGTTTTGATCGCGAAACCGGCTTTATTAATCGGCCTAGAGCAGTGAGGGGCGCCTAGCAGTGGGGATCGGCCTTAAAGACCTGCCTAGAAGAACTAATCGCGCCCCCGTGAGCGCGGAAGTTTGCTATAGGCGGGTAGAATCGGAACAATTAGACACGTGAATCCGCTTTATCCTGAACTTTCTTTTCCGCCGAAGCTAAAATCCGACACCATTCGGGTAGTTCCCCTGGGAGGCCTGGGGGAAGTCGGACGGAACATGACCGTAATCGAGCTCAACGGCAAAATCCTGATTGTCGACTGTGGGGTACTTTTCCCCGAAGAAATCCAGCCGGGCGTGGATCTGATTCTCCCCGACTTTTCATATTTACATGGACGTATGGATCAGGTCGTAGGATTGGTGCTCACCCATGGTCATGAAGACCATATTGGGGCGGTACCCTATCTGCTGCGCCTGCGCGAAGATATTCCCATTTATGGCTCCCAACTCACCTTAGATTTTCTGCGTCCCAAACTGGAAGAGCATCGACTCCCGGCAACGCATCTGCACCAGGTACGCGAGGGGGAGCGCATTGAGCTAGGTATTTTTTCTTGCGAGTTTTTGGCGGTCACCCACTCGATACCCGATGCCCTAGCGGTGATGGTTCGTACCAAAGCCGGAAACCTGCTGGTTACCGGCGATTACAAAATGGATCAGCTTCCGCTCGATAAACGAATCACCGACCTGCGCGGCTTTGCGCGCATGGGAGAAGAGGGCGTTGACCTGTTCCTAGTGGACTCCACCAATGCGGAAGTGCCCGGTTTTATTGCCCCGGAAAGAAAAATCGGTCCGGTAATCCGCCAGGTACTCACCGAATCTACCGGGCAAGTAATCGTAGCTTCCTTCGCCTCCCATGTGCATCGCGTGCAACAGGTGCTGGACGCGGCCCGCGCGGTGGGGCGCAAAGTGTGCCTGTCCGGGCGCTCAATGGAACGTAATATGAACATTGCGGCGCAGGCCGGCTACCTGGATCTAGATCCGCAAGTGGTAGCGCGCGCGGATGAGCTCAAGCGTCTGCCCCCGGAAAAACGAGTGTGGATGGTGACCGGTTCCCAAGGTGAACCCATGGCCGCGCTCTCGCGGATTGCACAAGGTGAACATCGCCTAGTGTCCCTGGAGCCAGCAGATACCGTACTGCTGGCCTCCTCGCTGATCCCGGGAAATGAAAACTCAGTGTACCGAGTCATTAACGCACTGATGCGCCAAGGCGCCAATGTAGTACATAAAGGTAACCGCGCGGTTCACGTTTCTGGACACGCTGCAGAAGGGGAACTGCTCTACACCTACAACATTGTCCAACCCAAGAATGTGATGCCGATTCACGGAGAAATCCGCCATTTGATTGCCAATGGACGGATTGCCCAATCCACCGGGGTGCCGGAAGAAAATGTGGCTTTAGCCGAGGACGGGGTAGTAGTCGATCTCAAAGATGGGCAAGCACGCGTAGTGGGGCAAGTCGATTGCGAATACGTCTATGTTGATGGCGGATCTATTGGAGAAATCGATGAAGATCAGCTAAAAGACCGCATGACTTTGGGTGAAGAGGGTTTTGTGTCCGTATTTGCTGCGGTAGACGTGCCCACCAAAATTATTGCTGCCGGCCCGCATATCACTGCCCGGGGAATGGCAGAGGATGAGGGAGTGTTTAGGGAAGTGCTACCGGATGTGACCGAAGCTTTGCAAAGAGCGTTAAATCAAGGCGATAGCGATCCTTATCGCCTACAGCAGGCGATGCGCCGTGCTTTAGGTCGTTGGGTGGCGCGCCGTCTACGTCGTCGCCCCATGATCGTACCGGTAGTTGTGGAGATTTAGATGCGGGTAACTGGAAAAGAAAAATCGGATATTTCTTGGCGGCAGCGCGTCCCCGCCTGGCTAGGTTGGGTTTATACCATTGCCGCGCTATTTTGCCTGGTAATGATTCCGTTGCGCTACAGCGTTAGTGGCGGGTTCGGGCGCTTTAGCTACCTGGTACTAACCATGCTCGGGGTGCCCTCGACTGCTACCTTAGGGGCGGCAGTATTATTGGCGTTCTTGGCTCTGCTGTGCTTTTCCCGCAAGCGGATCGGGGTTATCGTCCTCATCGCCTTACATACCCTGCACGCCTTGCTGAGCCTGACTGCCCTGTTATTTTCTTTCTCGAATCCAGAAGTTACCCTGACTGTTTGCATATTCCTGGGGTTTCGTCTGCTCTTTTCCACATTTGTGGTAGTAGTTTTATTCGCTGCTGCCCGTAGCTTTTGGGGAAAAATCAATGCGCGATCCGCCTGGAAAGCCCTCTTTGTGCTGCTAAGTGGCCAATTACTGGTATTCGGCATGGGGCTGATCATGGCTCGGGTTATTGCGCCGCGCACTTGGGACAGTGGAACGCTGGCGTTTTGGGTCTTTTCCCGAATGTCGGGATGGCGACTACCCCACGGTAATGCCATTCGCTTGCACCTAGCCCACCTAAGCGGTTTTCGCGGTCTTGGCTTCTTCATTATGGTGCTTTCCGGCCTGGTGATGATGATTGCCGCCAATCGCTTTATTCTCGGTCAACGGGCGCAAGCTCGCACGCGCAGCGAAGATCTCGCCTTGCGTGACCTCCTGTTCAAATGGGGGAAAGCTGATTCCTTAAGCTATTACGCCACCCGGGATAATCGGGCAGTAGTTTTCAGTGCTGATGGGCAAGCCGTGGTTTCCTACGGGGTAGCTATGGGAGTAGCTCTAGCGGCCGGGGATCCCATAGGGGATCCTTCATCCTGGGAAAATGCGGTGCAAAGGTGGAAGGCACACTGTTACCGTCAAGGATGGATCCCGGCGGTAATCTCCGCTAGCGCCCAGGGGGCGCGCGTCTATCGCCGCCAGGGACTTCGGGTACGCAAAATGGGTGACGAAGCTATTATTAGTCCCGAACGTTTTGAACGTAACTCCAGTGCCGGCCGCGCCTTGTTAGCTGCGCAAAGACGAGTTGCTCGAGCTGGGGTGGACATCGAGATTTGCAGGCAAAGCGAACTTTCTCCCGCGCAGCTGCAAGAAGTAGCGATGGTGGCCGAACTTTTCCGGCGCGGGAACGAACGTGGCTTCTCGATGAGCCTCGATAGAATGTTTGCTCCTCAAGAGGGCGAGCAAATCATCGTAACCGCGCGGGGCAAAGATGGGCAACTACAGTGCCTGCTCACCTTCGTTCCCTGGGGACAGCGCGCCGTTTCCCTCAACTTGATGCGCCGGGCAGAATCGGCGGTCAACGGGGTAGTAGAAGCCATGGTGCTCACCTTGCTGCAGCAAGGACCGGAAAAAGGGATAGACCGGTTCTCCTTAAACTTTGCGATGTTCAGAGAAGTTTTTGTGGAAGGCGAAGCCGTTGACGCCACTATCAATGATCGTGTTAAGCGCGCCCTCTTTGTTAAAGCCTCCCGTTTTTGGCAACTAGAGTCGCTATATGAATCCAATGCCCGGTATAACCCGACATGGTTGCCCCGATATTTTTGTTTTTCTTCCGACCCGTTAGTGCCGTTATCTCTTTTAGCAGCGGGAATGTTAGAAGGATTCGTGCCCGCACCGGAAGCCGCCGTAAGCGGGGAACCCTTTGACTGGGAAGTTGATAGCCAGTATCTGCGCGAACTTGCCGCGATGCGCACCGAGCATACCGCCGCTAAACTGCAGGTCAAACTGAGTGAACAACAAAGATCCCGGCGCGCGAAAGCAGAAAAACTCAGTGCGGCGGGAATAGAATCCTTCCCGGCCGGTTTCGATTTAGGGATTCCCTTATCTGAAGCGAAAGCCCGCCTTGATGCGGGTGAAACCGGGAAAACGGTTCGCAGCCTCGGTCGAATTGTGGCTCGCAGGAACCATGGAGGTGTGGTGTTTTGGGATTTGCACTACCAAGGCACCTATCTGCAGGTAGTCCTAGAACGCGGCAACCTCACAGCGGAACAGTTCGCCCACCTACGACTGCTGGACTTAGGGGACCTGCTAGTTGTTAGCGGCCACTGCGGAGCCTCCCGAAACGGTACGCCCTCTTTGATAGCAGAAAATTGGACGCTGGCCGCTAAAGCCTTGCGTCCCATTCCCCATCCCGCTGCGCGACTAGACATTGCTACCCGCACTCGCGAACGCACCATGACTTTCCTCAATGACGCTACCGCAATGCATCGGCTGCAGGCGCGTTCGCGGGCATTAAGCGCAGTCCGTAAAGAACTGATAGACCGTGGCTATCTGGAGGTGGAAACCCCCATGCTGCAGGCGGTGCAAGGCGGCGCTAATGCCCGTCCCTTCGTTACTCACTCCAATGCCTACCAGGTGAATATGTTCTTGCGGATCGCCCCGGAACTGTATCTAAAACGCCTGGCAATAGCGGGGATGGGGGCAATCTTCGAGATGGGACGCTCCTTTAGGAACGAGGGCGCGGACGCAACTCACAACCCCGAGTTCACCTCCTTAGAGGTCTATAAAGCCGGCTCTGACTACCGAGAAATGATGACCCTTACCCGTCAGCTTTACCAGGCAGCCGCCCGCGCGATTCATGGAAAAGAAATCGCTCTGCGCCCGGCAAACTCGCCCGAAAGTAACAATGAGAGCGGTGAAGTAGATTTCGTTGAGGTCGATATCTCTGGCGATTGGCGGGTAATCTCGGTTTTTGATGCGGTATCTGAGGCTGTGGGAACCGCGGTTACCCCCGACACCGGGGAAGAGGAGCTGCGTAGCCTGTGCTTGCAGCACCAGTTAACTCCGCCGCCGGGTGCCAATAGCGGCACCTTGCTGGGGACGCTATATGACGACCTCGTAGAGGCACGCACGATAAAACCTACCTTCTACTGTGATTTCCCGGTGGAGTCCTCTCCGCTTACCCGCAAGCACCGGGTCGATCCCCGCCTGGCCGAACGCTGGGATCTGGTGGCGTTCGGGATGGAACTGGGAACTGCCTACAGTGAACTAACTGACCCGCGTGACCAGCGGGAACGCTTTACTCAACAGTCGCTTGCGGCAGCGGCCGGCGATCCAGAAGCCATGAGCCTGGACGAAGATTTCTTAAACTGTTTGGAACTGGGGATGACCCCCCTAGGCGGTCTCGGACTGGGAATGGATCGGATGGTAATGATGCTGATGGGCTGCGATATTCGGCAGGTGTTGGCCTTCCCGTTTGTTAAACCTAAGAATTAATAACCAGATTTTGGTGCTAAAGAAAAAGATTGGGCGGCGAAATGACGGAAGAAAAAAACAAGCTGGTGTCGATAGCGGCGGTGGTTTTGACCCTACCGTTGAAAGTGTCGCGACTGCCTGAACGGGGAACCACCGTTCTTGGCAGCGCGGAGCGCCCGGGAGTGGGGGAGTCGGCGGAAGTGATGCTGGCCGCTGCTCGGCAAGGAATAGAAGTAGTCAATATGTCTTGTCTGGGAACTGGCCCTAACTCTACCCAGGCAAGACAAGTGCTCAGAGAGGCGAATATAGAGACCCGCACGGTAGAAGTGGTGGGCGATATCGGGATGAAAATTCAGATGATTGAAGAGGGAGGATACTATGCTTCGGTGCTTACCACCGGGGTGGAAATAGATATTTCTGCTCGCGAGCTAGATAAAGTTTCGATGCATCCGGGAGACGTAGTTTATATTTCAGCCGGAGATCTCGCCCACACCTCCTATCGAGCAGCGCTTTCCCAATGGCTTCCCTCTTTGCCGGAACAGGTAAAAGTGGTTATGGCCGCTACTCCCCAGATTTCCCAGATCGATCCGCAGTACGTTTCCGAGGTATTACCTTACGTTGATGTGCTTACTTGTAACGAATACGAATCCCAGTTCTTACCTGGTTCAGTTGGTCACTTGACCTGTGGTTACGTTGCGGAAAAGCTGCCCGAATCAGCATGGGTGGTGGAACGAATTGGATCCTATGGGGCAAAGTTAATCGATGCGGATCGGCAAACCATGGTGCCTTCGCTGAGTATCAAAGTGGCCGATACCTTGGGAGTCGGATCAGCCCACAGCGGGGTGTTGCTGGCGGGATTGGTAAAAGGACTCGATCCATTTGAGGCTATAGAACGAGCCAATGTTGCCGGAGCTATGGCAGCAGAAAAACACGGAAACGACACCTGCCCTCAGGAATCAGAAATAGAGCAGCGGCTTAGCGAAGTTCCTGCCTACCGTTAGGATTGATTTTCCAAAAGCTAATCCGCCTTGAACTGGGAAGCTAGTTGCCGGCGGCGTGGCAATCAGCGCCAGATGAGTCTGTAAGGGTAGAGTGCCAGTGTTATGGTTGCGAAAAAGAATAATAAGAATCGTGGGTCATCCTCTTCCGTTAAAGATAGCTCCCGGATGCGTGATGGGGTGGCGTTCTTACTTATTGCTTTAGCTACGATGTCGGCGTTAACGGAATGGTTCGCCATGGATGCGTTAGCAACCCGAGCTCTGCATCACCTAGCGGCGGGTTTGCTGGGCATTTACAGCATCCTTGCCCCGATAATCTTGGTAGGGGCAGCCATTAGCCTCTTTCGTAACCGCGCCCCGGAAGAATCCCAGCTCCATATCTTACTAGGGGCGATCGGGATAGCGGCCGCGACAACCGGAATTACCCATGTGGCATGCGCTAGTCCGCCAATCAATAATTTTTCGACGATTGAACAATCCGGAGGGATCTTGGGATGGCTTTTTGGGCATCCCCTGCAAATCCTAGTTTCTGCACCGGGCGCGGTAATTTTGCTGGTGCTCTTAGGTTTGTATTCACTACTAATCGCCACTGACACTTCTATTTCCCAAGTGTTAGGGGTGATGCGCGCCCTCGCCACGCGAGTTAAAGCTAGCTTTGCTAAGTCACCTGAATCCGGGGAAGTAGACGGCGAGACCGAAACCAGGGAGCCAGCAGACACCGATAAAGAGTCTCCATCTCCCCGCCCCCGCCGGTTAAAACGCTGGGAGCGAACGGCGGTGGCAGCGCCAGACGACTCGGTGGAGGAAGCTGATAGTGGCACCCAGGTGTTAGAACCAGAAATGCCGCAAACGCCGGCCTCGAAAGCGGAACCTAAACCGCGTACTTCGCGTATGCAGTTGCCCCAGGATGCGCAAGAAACCAAAGTCCTCAGCAGTGCCGAAGCCGTCCAGATACCAGAAAACGCCGATGGGGGAGAAAAAACCCAGCTGTTGCTGCCTGGCACCGGAGAAACCGGGATAGAACTTGCCGATGGGCAAACCTATGAACTGCCCGGGGAGGAACTGCTAGTAAAAGGTAAGCCGCATAAGATTCGCTCGGAAGCCAATGATCGGGTAGTTGCTGCTTTGGAAGAAGTATTCACCGAGTTCGGAGTGGACGTAAAAGTTACCGGATTCTCTCGCGGCCCTACGGTTACTCGTTATGAACTGGAGCTGGGGCCGGGGGTAAAAGTAGAGAAAATTACCAACCTGAAAAATAATATCGCCTATGCGGTAGCCAGTGCGGATGTGCGAATACTGTCCCCGATTCCCGGTAAAAGTGCGATCGGGATCGAAATTCCGAACACCGATCGCGAGATTGTGGCCTTGGGCGACGTGCTACGTTCGGCTGCTGCCCACCGCTCGGCTCATCCGTTAATGGTCGGAGTGGGCAAAGATGTTGAGGGTGGATACGTAGTTACTAACCTGGCAAAGACTCCTCACCTGCTGGTCGCGGGAGCCACCGGTTCGGGTAAATCTTCTTTTGTGAACTCGATGATTACTTCCCTGTTGATGCGGGCTACCCCCGAGCAGGTGCGGTTGATTCTGGTTGACCCCAAGCGGGTGGAGCTCACCATCTATCAGGGGATTCCCCATCTGATTACCCCGATTATTACCGATCCCAAGAAGGCGGCGGAAGCCTTGGAATGGGCGGTTAAGGAAATGGATCACCGCTATAACGATATGGCCAATTTTGGGCATAAACATATTGATTCTTTCAACCAGGCAGTGCGGGAAGGTGAAGTAGTGCCCCCGCCCGGGTCTGAGCGGGAAATCAGTCCCTACCCCTATCTGTTGATCGTGGTAGACGAGTTAGCCGATATGATGATGGTCGCTCCTCGGGATGTAGAAGCCTCTATCCAGCGGATTACTCAGTTAGGACGCGCCGCCGGGATTCACTTGGTAGTAGCCACCCAGCGTCCATCAGTAGACGTAGTGACCGGTATTATCAAAGCTAATATCCCTTCCCGCTTAGCTTTCGCCACCTCCTCGATTACGGATTCGCGCACTATTTTGGATCAGGGGGGCGCCGAAGCTCTAATCGGTCAGGGTGACTCCCTCTATCTGCCGGCAGGAACCGCTAAGCCCATGCGTATTCAAGGTGCCTGGGTAGGTGAGGACGAGATTCAACGGGTAGTCGATTCGGTCAAATCCCAGATGAGTCCGGAATATCGCGAGGATGTAATCGTCAAAGAAGAGGACAAACCAAAAGTTGCCGAAGATATCGGTGACGATTTGGATGATCTGCTAGAGGCCGCGCAACTGGTGATTAACACCCAGTTAGGTTCGACTTCGATGCTGCAACGTAAACTGCGGGTGGGGTTCGCCCGGGCGGGCAGGTTAATGGATCTGCTCGAATCGCGAGAAATTGTCGGGCCTTCTCGTGGCTCCAAAGCTCGGGAAGTGCTAGTTTCTCCCGAGCAACTTCCCGAGGTATTAGCAATGTTGCGTGGAGAAAAGCCAGCGGTTCCACCTGCAGACACGTCCTCGGAAGGCATAGCAGACAGCGCGGAAGCAGTCCCGTTAGAGGAGGTGGAAGCGGAAAGCAGCGAGGACGCCTGGGAGCTTACCGGTCGCTAAGCACCTATAATGCGCTTTTAGAGCGTAAGAATCTATTAGAGTAGTAGTTGATGGAAAGTAAAGAAAAGCCCGCAGCTTCATCGGAAAAGTGGCGGCAAATTATTCCGAATGCCCTAACAGTTGCGCGAATTATCTTGGTGCCAGTTTTTATTGCCCTGATGATTATGCAGCATATGCGGGGGTCAGTATCCCTGTTAATCGTGTCTTTGGTGGTCTTTTGTATAGCTGCCTATACCGACCATCTAGACGGTAAACTGGCGCGCCGCTGGCAAGTGGTTAGTGATTTTGGGAAGCTAGTTGACCCGATCGCGGATAAAGCGCTGATGATTTCGGCTTTCGTTTTACTTTCCCTATTCCAGAACCTGTGGTGGTGGTTTACTGCAGTCGTGATTTTACGCGAGGTGGCGGTTACTCTGCTGCGCATGTATCTGCTGCGTTCGGGAGTAGTTTTGCCGGCCTCTAAAGGCGGGAAAATCAAGACCAGTTTGCAGATCCTAATGGTGTTCTTGTGGATGCTAGCGGGGATTTGCTACCCGTTTAACACCCAGGTGGGTGTGGTGGTTATGTATTTGGCGATTGCGGTTTTGATTGCCGCTTTCGTGGCCACGGTGCTTTCGGGACTGGTCTACTTCCTGGATGCTCACGACAATCAAAAAGAACAAGCTAAAGCAGCGGGCAGTGACGATAAGGGCGAGGAGAATACTTCACTGGCTAAGTCCGGCACGGATACTGCAGAGCTCGGCGAAGGTGGGCAAGAAACTGATAGTGAACTGGTTCTAGATGACGATGCTCCAGCAGCTAAGAAGACCTGGGAACCGCGGGCAAAGCGCGCTGGTCGGCGCAAAAACCCCAAAGCGCAGGAAACCGCTAAGGATCGGACGGCACCTGCCACGGCACAGGAACCAGAAGTAAGCGATCCGAAAGACAAGGGCGAAGAAGTCTCGGTCTCCCCTGAGGACACGCTCGATGTTGCCTCCTCAAAGGAAGCTAAAGAAGGCGAGCCCGAGAGTGGGGGAGACCATGCCGCCAAGTTTCCCTCGCGGCGTACCCGCCGGCCCCGGCAGGCGCAAGAAGCTGGAGGGCAAGCCTCGCCCCACGATGAGCAGCAAGAGGGTTCGCAGGCTAACCAGCAATCCCCCGCGCAAGGGAGAATCCCAGATTTGTCGGCAGCCAGCGCTAGCCCTGAGCCCCACAGCGAGCCAGCGCCTGCGGGGGAAAGCCTCGGGGCAGAAACATCTGGTTCAGCTCCCGCGGAAACGCCCCGGTTTGCAATGACCCGTTCGCAACTGCGCCGGCAAAAGAAGAAATAGTTTACAGTCACGTAGGTCACTTAGCTGTGAACACTGGCACTATTAGTCGATATATGGAATGAATCCCGCGAAGATGGTGTTGGAACCAGTGTGAATGCAAGAGAGAATCAAAAGACACCTGCCGGGTTTGACCAAGATAGGAAATCCGGGCACGGGCAGCAGATAGGGGGATATGCTATGGATATGACAAGCAAAGATTTGGGGAACAAGACTCCGTTGCTGCGCGAAGAGATTGGACAAGTTCTACGGATGGTACGCCGTTCCCAGGGGCGCACCTTACGGGAAGTTTCCACCAGTGCCCAGGTGTCTTTGGGATATCTTTCAGAGGTAGAGCGCGGACAAAAAGAAGCTTCTTCGGAACTGCTAGCCGCGATTTGTAATGCTCTCGAGGTGCCGATGGCAATGGTGTTGCGCGAAGTTTCGTTACGAGTAGCGGTAGCAGAGGGGCTCTCTGTGCGCCGCCAGGTGCCAGAAGTGCCGGTGCATTCGGTAGTTTAGCCAGGTGAAACGCTCAGAGTTTGACTTTGCCCTGAAAGCCGTTTTCGGATCGGCTTTCGGGGCATCTTTACTTTCAGATTTATATTTACCCGAAATGCACTCTACTGCCGCGCAGGCTTTAGCTGCAGGAAAAAATCCCCAGCAGATTTGGGACTGCCTATTGGCGCAAACCGATAGTGATCCGCAGCTACGGTTTATCCATCGCGCTGATCGGAGAACTTTAAATGAGCTCGCGCGTAAAGGACTGTTAAGGAACTAACGGGAGAATAGGGTTATTTGCGCCGAGTTAGTAGTTTTAGCCGGCTTATATTATTTTTTTCGCATTTCAGTTTGTCGAACATCTGTTCGCTAGGTACAGTTGTACTCAGACGCGCAGTCGGTGATTTTTCCCTTGCGGATTATCGCCAAGCTGTTAAACGTAATTGGCCGTACGTAGCGTTAGCTTGGAGCCTCGGAGAGGGGAACCCCAAGGCAAAACCCAGGCCAGCCCAGCAGTAGTTCGGAGAGAACCAGAAAGGATAAGCACCATGGCAAAAAAGACCGCAAAACGGCAAGTAAATGCAGGTGGAAACCGGGAACAAGCCCTAGATATGGCGCTAGCGGCAATAGATAAGCAATTCGGTAAAGGCTCAGTGATGCGCCTAGGGGAAAACACTCATCGTCAAGTAGAAGTCATCTCAACTGGTTCTGTGGCCTTAGATATCGCCCTGGGGGTGGGCGGATTACCTCGGGGACGAATCATCGAGATTTACGGCCCGGAATCTTCCGGTAAAACCACCGTAGCCTTGCACGCGGTGGCGGCCGCCCAAAAGGCCGGCGGGAATGCCGCTTTTATTGATGCCGAACACGCCCTCGACCCTGAATATGCCAAGAAACTAGGGGTCAATACGGATGAACTCTTGGTTGCCCAGCCTGACACCGGGGAACAGGCGCTGGAAATCGCCGATATGTTGGTGCGTTCGGGAGGAATCGATATTTTAGTTATCGACTCGGTAGCAGCGCTGGTTCCCAAGGCAGAAATCGATGGGGAAATGGGAGACTCCCATGTAGGCTTACAGGCACGCTTAATGAGCCAGGCATTGCGGAAAATGACCGGGGCGCTATCTGCCACCGGCACCACCGCGATCTTCATTAACCAGTTGCGGGAAAAGATCGGGGTTTTCTTCGGCTCGCCGGAAACTACTACCGGGGGTAAAGCCCTGAAGTTCTACGCCTCGGTGCGCATTGATGTGCGCCGGATTGAAACTTTAAAGGACTCCTCAGGGCCGATTGGTTCGCGCACCCGCGCGAAAGTGGTAAAGAACAAGATGGCGCCGCCTTTCAAGACTGCCGAGTTCGACCTGATGTATGGGGAAGGGATCTCTCGCGAAGCCTCGATTATCGACTTGGCTACCGATCTGGGTATCGTGCGCAAATCGGGCGCCTGGTACACCTATGAGGGCGACCAATTGGGGCAAGGGAAAGAAAACGTGCGGCAGTATCTGAAGGATAATGCCGAACTAGCGGATGAAATCGAAGAAAAGATTTTGAAAGCTGTCGGCATTATTCAAGAAGATGTTGCCGAAGCTGCCGCTGATGAAGCTCCCGCTAGTGACAAGTAGGGCTGTTTAGCTTCATCTTCATGGTTAAATATTTAGATCCGGAAAGTGATTTTGGCCTTCCCCGTCGCCGAAAAAATAGTCCCAATCTGGCGGCGCGGCGGCAAAAAAATGCTGAGCTTCCTAGAGCTGACGCATTAGCTGCGGCCAGGGAGGCGGCGCTGCGAGTTTTAGACCGTACCGCTGCCTCCAGTTCCCAGATTCGCCAAAAACTCACTAAGGCGGGTTTCCTTCCGGAGATTGCTGACGAAATAATCACTCGTTTTAGTGAAGTGGGACTGCTAGATGACCGCGAATATGCCGCTATGCTGGTGCGAACCCGCTTTCAAGAACGCGGCCTGGTAGGTAGAGCTTTAGTTCAGGAGTTAAACCGGAAAGGTATTGCCCCTGACCTGCAGCAAGAGGCCTTAGCGCAGATTTGCCCGGAACAAGAGGTGCATAGCGCTCGGATGCTAGCGGAAAAAAAGGCGCGCTCTTTGCATAATGTTTCCTATCCGCAGGCAATGCGCCGGATAGGTTCGTTTTTAGCTCGCAAAGGATACTCGTCCAGTCAGTGTCGCCAAGCTACCCGCGAAGTATTGGCAGATAGAGATTTCGAAACCGAATAGGCAAAGCCGGCTCGTGCCATGATGGAACTATGAACCAAGAACTAGATACGCTAGCGCGCCGCTTACAAGAGATACTGCGCGAAAAGAGCTACACGATCGCCTGCGCCGAATCCCTGACTGCCGGGCTGGTATGCGCAACTCTATGTGATATTGCCGGAGCCTCCGACGTGGTAGCCGGGGGAGTTGCCACCTACCAGACCCGCACGAAAAGCGAAGTCTTGGGGGTTTCGCGTTCTCGTCTCCAAGAAACTGGAGCGGTAGATCCGGTGGTGGCCGAAGAAATGGCGTTGGGTGCGGCGAAACTATTTTCTACTGATGTGGCTGTGGCTACTACCGGAGTGGCCGGACCGGGCAGCCAAGACGGACATAGTGCCGGTACGGTGTTCATTGCGGTTGCAACTCCCGCCGGAGGAGCAACCACGGAGCTATCTTTATCCGGAGATCGCAACCAGATTCGCCTGCAAACGGTGGCGGCCGTCCTCCAGCTGGCGATTGAGGCTTTAAGCTAAGCGCTTGTGGGAGGTGCGGATTCCTCGGGTAACCTAGAAGCGTGGCATACGATTACGAAGAGCAACTGGCTAAGGCGCAAACTACTCTAGAGAAGATTCGGGCAGTTACTGATCCTGAAAAGTTGGGCGCCCAGATAAAAGAACTGGAACAAGCCAGCGTAGACCCTAATCTATGGGATGACCCTGATCATGCTCAGCAAGTAACTTCGCAGCTCTCTCACCTAAAATCTCGTCTTGACCAGGTAGAACGTTTAGATCAAAGCGTAGAGGATGCTCTAACCCTGCAAACTATGGCGGGCGAAGAGCTGGGGGAAGATCGCGAAGAAGTCTTATCTGAGCTGCGCACTCTGCTTGAAAAACTAAATAAAGAGCTCGCGGAACTAGAGGTTCAAACCCTGCTTTCCGGTGAATACGATGAACGCCGGGCAGTAGTTACTATCCGTTCCGGAGTTGGGGGAGTAGACGCCGCAGATTTTGCGGAAATGCTGTTACGAATGTATTTACGTTGGGCGGAGCGCCACGGCTATCCCACCCAGGTGATGGATACTTCTTATGCGGAGGAAGCGGGAATCAAGTCCGCTACTTTCCAAATTGACGCACCCTATGCCTATGGGACTTTATCAGTGGAGGCCGGAACCCACCGCCTGGTACGACAAAGTCCTTTCGATAATCAGTCACGCCGGCAAACTTCTTTTGCCGCGGTAGAAGTGATTCCCCTAATTGAATCCGATGACCAGATTGAGATTCCAGAATCCGATTTGCGCATAGATGTATTCCGCTCTTCTGGTCCGGGTGGGCAATCGGTAAATACTACCGACTCGGCGGTACGAATGACTCATATTCCTACCGGGATCGTAGTCAGTATGCAAAACGAAAAGTCCCAGATCCAAAACCGGGCGGCGGCGCTGCGAGTATTACAATCGCGGCTTTTGCAGTTGCGACATGAGGAAGAACAAGCCAAGAAGAAGGAACTGGCCGGAGAGGTAAAAGCCTCCTGGGGAGACCAGATGCGCTCCTATGTTATGCACCCGTATAAGATGGTTAAAGACCTGCGTACTCTAGAAGAATCATCGCAGGTAGATTCGGTATTGGATGGAGATATCGATACTTTCTTAGATGCGGGGATCCGGTGGCGTAAAGCCCAGGAAGAAAGTGAGAACTAGCACGTCAAAGCACTAAGCGTCCCCTAATCGGCGTGTAAGCACCAATGCCGCGTCCCTAGGCGTTAAGTTGGTCAGTGCCGGAGGCTTTCAACAGCTAGTGGGGGATGCATGATTACTTTTGACGACGTCTCAATGGTTTATAAACGGGGGGCACGCCCCGCGTTAAACCACGTGAGCACCAATATAGAGCGAGGAGAGTTCGTTTTCCTCGTGGGTAAATCAGGTTCGGGGAAGTCTACTTTTCTAACTATGATTTACCGCGAAAACAGCCCCACTGAAGGCACCGTGACGGTGTTGGGAAAGGATGTTGGCAGGCTCTCCCGGTGGAAAGTTCCGAAGTTGCGACGCCAAATTGGTACAGTTTTTCAAGATTTTCGCCTGCTAGATAACAAATCTGTGGAAGCGAATGTGGCCTTAGCAATGCAGGTGATTGGGCGCCCTCGTCACGCTATAAAAACGGAAGTACCCCAAGTGTTATCGCTGGTGGGGTTAGAGGGTAAAGAAAAACGGATGCCCTATGAGCTATCTGGAGGCGAACAGCAGCGAGTAGCGATCGCCCGCGCGATGGTTAATCGGCCAGAGATATTGCTGGCGGATGAGCCTACCGGAAACCTGGATCCGAAAACCTCACTGGGGATTATGCGTCTGCTGGATCGGATTAACCGCACGGGCACCACGGTAGTGATGGCAACTCACGACGATGAAATTGTCAATCAATTGCGCAAACGAGTGATTGAACTTGTGGATGGAGAAATCGTGCGCGACCAGGATCGCGGCGTGTACGGATCGAGTCGAAGCTAGGAGAAGAAATGCGTTTGCGGTTTATCCTTGGCCGGGTTTTTTCCGGGCTGGGACATAATATGGCGATGACCATTTCGGTGGTGTTGGTGACCTTTATTTCCCTGCTATTTGTGGGGGTAGGTGGCCTTTCCCAGATGCAGATTTCTGCTATGCAAAAGGAATGGTACGCCAAGGTGGAAGTGAGCGTCTATATGTGCGCTCAGGACGACCAGGTGGGCAACTGTAACGGTCAACAAGCTACTAAGCAGCAGATTCAAGATGTCCGCGACGAGTTGGAACACGGAACTCTAGCGTCCTATATTGACCATTACGATTTCCAGAATCACGATCAGGTGTATGCGGATTTTCAAAAGCAATATGGGGATACCACTTTAGGGCAAGCCACTAAACCGGAAATGTTACCCCAGGCTTTTCGGATAAAAATGAAGGATCCGTCCCAGTACGAGATTGTTTCAGCCCAGCTAGAGGGGCAGCCGGGGGTAGAACAGGTTCAAGACCAATCTCAGTTGGTTAAACCGCTAATGAATCTGTTTAGCCAGGCTAGTCGGATTTCCTGGGGATTGGCGGCGGTGATGGCGATTGCGGCGATCTTGCTGATTGTAACCACTATTCGGCTATCGGCCATGTCGCGGCAAAAAGAAACCGAGATTATGCGGATGGAAGGTGCCTCCGGGTTGTTTATCCAACTACCCTTTATGATCGAGGGTGCGCTGTGTGCACTATTGGGCGCCTTACTGGCTTGCGGGGCTCTATACGCGGGCGTGAAATACCTGGTGCAAGGGTGGTTACAAAAGACCATTCCTTTCATCCAATTCGTAAATCTGCGCGAGGTAGCGATTTTGTCCGGCATTATCGTGGTGGCGGCCTTAGTACTTTCGATTATTGCTTCCCTTGCTTCCTTAGCTAAATACGCAAAGGTGTAGCTATGGTTTTTAGAACACGTGTAGGAAAAATCCTTAGTGCCACGTTAGTAACTGGAGCCCTGGTGCTGGCGGGTGCCTCCAGTACTGCTCTGGCTTCCGATCGCTCAAAGGCAGCGGATAAAGAAAAAGCCGCTTCCAGTAAGGCGGCGCAGCTACGGGCTTCTTTGGAGGACGTCAGCGCGGATTTAGCTGAGTCAGTGATCGCCCTGGAAAATACCAAGGAAGCGCAAAAAACTGCCCAGGGTGCCTATGACGAGGCAGTGCGAGTACAATCCAACGCGGCACGCGAGCAAGCCCAGGCGCAAGACCATTTGGATGTGGCTAGTGCGCAACTGAAACGGGTGGAACAAGCCCTGGCGGTCTCGCAAGAACAAGAAAGTGAAAACTTGAGCAATATCGGGCGGGTGGCGCGAGAAACCTACACCAACCCGACTGTGGGGGGATCTTTCGAGTTTTTCATTTCCGATAAGGACAGCGGGGATTTAAGTACCTATGCCCGTAATGCACAACTGGCTGCCCAGCTACAATCTGATTCTTTGAAAAATGTGCAGAACCAAATTGTGGGGCAAAAAAACGCGCAAATGGAGCAGCGCGAACTAACTGCTCAAGTTCGCAAGTTAAAGGAAGAGGCCGATGCGGCTTTGCAGGCTGCCCAGAGCGCTAAGACCGCGAAGCAGACAAAACTTGCGCAGCTAAATCAGACTCTGGAACAAAAGAAACAGCGCGAAGGCGAGCTAGCAGCTAAGAAAGGTGAGATTTCGAAACAGCTAGCGCAAGCCGAAAAGGAGCAACAACAGGCACAGGAGAGGATTAGGCAGATTGATGCCCAAAATCGGAAAGCCAAAAATGCTCGGAGCGCCAATAATAGCCGCAATGTCCCCAGAGGAAATGCCGGTAGTAGCAGTGCCGGTTTTGGCTCCGGAGGGATTTTTCAAGCCCCGATTAAGGGGGGAATGTACCTTACTTCTCCCTTTGGATACCGAATTCACCCGGTGACCGGGCAGCGGCGTTTGCATATGGGAGCCGATATTCACGCTGCCTGTGGGGTGCCGCAGTATGCATCGGCCAATGGCACCGTGGTTTCTACCCGTTATGAAGGTACTGGGGGGAATACGGTGACGATTAACCATGGGATGCTGGGAGGCAATTCCTGGATCAGTGTTTATCGCCATATGACTCACTTTGCTACGAGCCCGGGAGCGCGGGTGGCTAAGGGACAACTGATTGGCTATACCGGTGCTACCGGTAGGGTAACTGGCTGTCACGTGCATTTTGAGCTGTGGAAGAACGGTTCGGTAATAAATCCCATACCGCTTCCTTAGCAATTATGCGATAGCGTAGGAACGCTATGAGTAAGAAAAACAAGGGTCAGGGCGCGCCGGCTGCTTCCCAGGCGGGCGTGCAGATGATTGCACGCAATAAAAAGGCGCTGCATGACTTTTTTATTGAAGAAACCTATGAGGCAGGTCTGGTACTTACCGGTACCGAGGTGAAATCCTTACGTATGGGCAGAGCCTCTTTAACTGAATCTTGGGTGGAGATTGACCGCGGGGAAGCCTGGCTGCAGCATGCTCATATTCCCATGTACATTAACGGTACTTGGTCGAATCATGCTCCGTTACGTAAACGCAAACTGCTATTACATCGTAGAGAAATAGATAAGTTGAGCGGTCAAGTTGCGGTTAAGGGACATACGATTGTTCCTTTGGAGCTCTATTTTTCCGGCGGTCGGGTGAAAGTGAAAATTGCGCTCGCCCGCGGTAAACAAGAGTGGGATAAACGGCAAACCTTGCGCGAGCAGCAGGATAAACGCGAAGCTCAACGAGCTATGAAAGATTGGAATCGGCGCTCGCCGGCGGGCTAGCTCCCGGTTTAAGTCGCCGATCGCGCTGTGCCCTCCTGCAAATCTGGGGAGGAGCGATTCAAGACCGCTGGAAGCACAATACAAAAACTCTCTGTTAACTTGCTGGCAGGCAAGGTTAACAGAGAGTTATTATTTGGTATTTCCGTTAGCAGGCGCGACGGGCACGAGCCTTGCGGCGCCGCATACTGCGCCGCTCATCTTCGCTCTTTCCACCCCAGACTCCGGCATCCTGGTTGTTATCAAGAGCCCAAGCCAGGCAGGTTGACTCTACTTCGCAGCGCGCACAAACCATTTTTGCACGCTCTGCCTGGGCGATAGCGGGGCCGGTATTTCCGATCGGGAAGAAGAGTTCCGGATCCTCTTCAAGACAGGCTGCGCGTGAACGCCAATCCATCTGCGTCTCCTTTTAAGGTTAACGATAGGTAACGATTTTGCGGGTAACTGCCCTTATAGAACTCTGTCTTAGCGGGCAGCTCCTTTGCTACTTACTATTTTTTTAGTTACGAACAGATAAATCAAGGGTTTTAACAGTTCAGAGCCGGTGTTTTTGCGTGTAACCGATCACAAAAGAAGTAAATTTTAGCGAAGTTTAGAAGAAACAGCCACTTGGATGGCGAAACCTTTACCTTTTTTGATTATCATCCCGCGTCCCGGAACTAACCCAATTTGATCCGGAAGAGCCTGGGAATCTATTCCCTTGAGGAAAGGACGACACTGCGCGGCACTGCCTAAAACTACCAGAATCGCTCGCTGGCGTAGCTCAGAAAGTGGCCCTGAAAAAGAAGTTTGCAGAACCTCGGGACTGACAGAAGCAATCATTGGCTTCCTCCTGAAATGGTCATCCGGATCTCGCGACGAGGGCGCTGATACCTTTCCTGGTTCCTGGGGAGGAGACACGGTCACCTCTGCAGATGAGGTAAGTCGGCGATCGTGAGCGTTTAAATCCTCAACTATTTCGTGATCAGGTAAAAAACTGGCTAGTAGGTTAACGGTAGTGGTTTTCCCGCAACCATTGGCGCCGATTATTAACCAATCTTGCTCATAATCGTCTCTTCCTAACGGCAGCGATCCGGATAATCCTAAAGCAAGAATATTTTCCGGTTCTTGGTGGTTTTGTGAGTTCGACAGGTGAAAGAGAGCAGGTAGAGCTCGCAGACGTGTTTGGGGGCAGTTTAAGTAGTTTTCGTCCTCGGGAATCGGCGGCAAGGCCGCCCTAAACGGGGTCGCTTCCTGGCTCGGGGAAAATACAAAGATCCCCGCTTCGCTAATCTGTTCTAAAACCTGGGGGGTAAAACCGGCTTGGGCAGCCTGCACTCCGTCACGGATTCCCCCCACTATTTGGGTTTTTAATCCTTGAAATAGCCGCGAAGAAGCCATAGACGGACCGGAGACTACTAGCAGCGAAATCCCTAGCGCTTCGCTTTGTCGGCAAATCGAGGCCAACCAATCATTTCCGCTTAGCGGGCCGTAGGTGCGCTCGAGTGAGTCCAGCAGATCTTCACAGTCATCGATAATTAGTGTCCCTGAAAGCTGTCCCCGACTGGCCAGTTTTAATAACTGCAAGCTCACCTGCGGGGTAGTGGCAATAGTTCCCGGCCAAGTTTCCTGATGAGTTTCGCTAAACGATGGTCCAAAGAATTGTTGCGGCGAGGTACAAATAACGTGGACTTCCCGTCCTCGATTGGCCAGTTGTAAAGCCAACATCAAAGCTAGAGTGGTTCTACCAGACCCAGCCGAACCTACCACCTGCAGAGAAAACCGTCCCGGTAGCGTTAAAGGGGAAGTGCATTGACGCTGCGGATAATCACCCAACCCCAAAACTACTTTGTCATCTGCTGGTGGTAGCTGCGGCAAAGTGATGCGGCGAGGCAGGGGAGCAGACCAGGGAAGCCTGGGTGGACAGGGAGGGTGCCAAGCCGCGCGGCACAACTGCGCTAGTTGCACGGCCTGCTCAGCATGCGGAATCCAAGCAAATTGCACCAGCTTTCCGGAAGCATCGCTGGCAGAGGTTATCCAAGCGCGCCCGGCAATCGCCGGTAACTTAGCGCCCCGACTGTCTCCTAATACATCTGTAGAATCTGCAGGTTCTAACACCCGTAAACAAATCCGCAATCCCATATTCGACTTGATTTGTCCATCCACGATCCCTGCCGGACGTTGGGTAGCCAAAATTAAATGAATCCCCAGACTGCGCCCCAAAGTCGCTAACCGGATTAAAGAATCAAGTAAATCCGGGTGGTCGGTAGCTAGTACTCGAAACTCGTCCACCACTACCACAATCCGCGGATGCTGCGGGTTCTGGTGTTGTTCTCGGTATTTAATCTCGGCGTTCAAGGATAAGATAGCCCGTCTGGTCAGCGCCGGCTCCAGATCCGTTAAAATTCCCAAAACGTGCGGGAGGGACTGCAGTTTTTTAAAAGCATCCCCTCCTTTATAATCCACCAGCACATATTGCAGTTTGCTGGGGGGATGAGATAGCGCCATGGAAAGCAGCCAGGTGGTCAAGGCTGCCGATTTACCCGCCCCGGTGGTTCCAGCCAAGAGGGCGTGGGGTCCGTCTTTAACCAAATCCAAGTAGCTGACTCCCTGGGCATCGCGAGCCACGGGAGCCAGCAAACCCTGAGAATGTTTCCAATTGTCTGTAATCGTGGCCAAAGCTGCACCTGTACCGATAATCTGCGGCCACAGCTGCTCAAAAGGAACATTATCAGCGAGTTTGCTGGCAGATTCTTCAGCGTGATCCCGCCAAAGTAATTCGCACCAGAACCGGCTCGGTAAATCAGCGTGAGCGGTAGCGTGCCGGTGGCCGGGTACCGGCACAATCCGATTCGCCCACACCGGAGCCTGACCGGGAGTTTTCGCCCAGGTAACCCAAATATTATCTTTGCTACCTACAGGTTTTTGGGAGGGAGAAACCAGTACTACTCGCGGAAGTGAGCGTTGCGAGTTCCCTGCTAGCGTGTCTGGATAATCTGGGGCAGCTAGCACGTCCTCGTCAGGAGCATCCTCGCTATCCCTATAGCCATCTGCGGGATGGTCTGTGCTTCCACAGATGAAATCTGCCGCGGTGACTGCTAAATCCAGCCGGTAGCGGGCTCCTTCTTGCCAGGCTAGTTGTGCTGCCCACCACAGGGCGCGTTCGCGGGCATAGGTACCGGTAAAGCAGACTTTATCTCCTCCTTTAGCGCGGATAACCCGATGCGGGCCTATCCAGGCGCCCACTTCGCCGGAATCATTAAAGGAGGCAGGCGGGCAGGAGGGGCGTTCGGCTTGACTAGCAACCAGCAGCAACTGCGCGGGACTTACCGGGCGGGGGCGGCGATAAAACCAAACCCCAAATCCCAAGGTCGCAATGCCGGTAAAAATCAGTATTCCCGCTAGCGGAGGAATCCGGAGGAGAGAAATAAGCGAGAATGGCAAGAACACCAGCATGGGTAAGAACAGCCATTGCCGCCAAGACCCCAATTGCATCTGCGGGCGAGGACGGGGGACTTGCAGGTTGCGCGGGCGCGGGGAAACCTTTAACACCGTGTTCCCGGCGCGAATCCTAGAAGATGTCCCGATCTCTTGCTCCTGGCGGATCCGCGAAAAGCAGGAAGTAGTTACGCCTCGAAAAGTGCCATTAGCTGAACCGAGATCCCGAACCCGCAGTTTGTCTGGCTGAGAGATAAACAATAGGTGTTCGCGTGATACTGCCCGGTCGTGCAGTTGCAGTCTTCCCAGCGCGCAATAGTTGCCCGCGAAGGGTAACACTAAGCCGGCAGCCGGGCCGCGTTCTATCTGCAAATGGCAAGGAGCAGCTAAGGCTTGCCGCACTGATTCCAACTCCACTTGGCCAATCTAACTGCCGCTAAGACTGCTTAGCCAGATTGATTTTTTAGGCTGTGGATAACTCCTCATGGAAAAGGAACCTTTTTCTTTTCGGGATAAAAAAGGGAAAATGAAGCCATGGCGAGTGAATATGAGCTAGCGTTGGCGCAGGCGCAAAAGCAGTGGGAAGACCTGGTAGACCGGATTAACCAGGCGCGAGTTCTCTATTATGACCGGGATCGCCCCACGCTTTCGGATGCGGAATATGACCGGTTATTTCGTCAGCTGGAAGAGCTAGAGGGGCGTTTTCCTCAGCTAATAAACCCCGATTCGCCTACCCAAACCGTAGGGGGGAGTGCGCAAAAAACTTTTTCTTCCGTAACCCATCTAGAGCGGATGGCCTCTCTAGATGACGTGTTTGACACCGAAGAAGTCTCTAGTTGGTACCAGCGAATGGCACAGGCCACCGGAGAAGAAGAACCCCAGGTGAGTGCCGAAGTAAAAATTGATGGCTTAGCGGTTAACCTCACCTATCGGAACGGGAAGCTGGTCTTGGGAGCTACCCGCGGAGATGGCAGCGTAGGGGAGGACGTGAGCGCCAATATTCGCACTATCGCTAATATTCCCTCCCAGCTTAGCGGCACCGTAGTGCCCGAAATTTGTGAGATCCGGGGGGAGATCTATTTTCCCCTCTCCGCTTTTAATAAGTTAAATGAGCAGCGCAGCGCCCAATGGGAGGAATACAGCTCCGCCAAAAAAGCCGGTAATCTTGCCGCTTGGCGCGCGCAGCGGCAAAAGGCAGGGCTGCCTAGCAAAGTGGAGCCCCCCTTTGTGAATCCTCGAAATGCGGCTGCCGGATCGCTGCGGCAAAAAGATGCCCGGGTAACGGCGGCGCGCCCACTAGCTTTGATAGCTCATGGAATCGGGAAAGTGCAATGGAAAGCCACTGATTTAGCGGCAGGTTTCACCCCGCCCGCCAGCCAATTGCAGTGGTACCACCAGCTTCGTCAGTGGGGACTGCCGGTCAGCGAATATACTCGCCCCCTGCGAGGCCTGGATAAAATCCAAGATTTTATCACCCATATCGGTAAAATCCGTCCCGAGATTAGTCACGAAATTGACGGGGTCGTCCTCAAGATTGATGACCTGAAAACTCAGGGGGAACTGGGATTTACCGCGCGCGCTCCGCGCTGGGCGGTTGCCTATAAATTCCCGCCGCAAGAAGTTCATACCAAACTAGTGGATATCCGGGTTGGGGTAGGGCGCACCGGCCGGATAACCCCCTACGGGGTAATGGAAAAAGTACTGGTAGATGGCTCTAATGTGGAGCGAGCTACCCTCCATAATCCTTTCGAGGTGCGCCGGAAGGGCGTGAAAATTGGCGACACGGTGGTGCTGCGCAAAGCCGGGGATGTGATCCCCGAAATCGTATGCCCGGTAGTGGATTTGCGGGACGGCAGTGAACGCGATTGGCAAATGCCTCAGCATTGTCCTTCTTGTGGCAGCGAAATTCGGCCGGAAAAAGAAGGCGATAAGGATCTAAGATGCCCCAACCAGCGCCATTGTCCCGAGCAGATTAAAGAGCGCATTATTTTCTTAGCTTCGCGCGGCGCCCTCGATATCGAAGGGCTAGGGGAACAATCTGCGGCAGCATTAACTATGCCGGAGGCCGAGCGTCCCCAGGCGGCTCTCGCCCTCACCCGGGGGGAAGCAATAGCAGCAGCGGGTAGCTTTATCTATTTTTTCGAGGACGATCCGGCGGCTGACATTCCGGCTGAGGACGCGGAGTCGTTACTGCCCCCGCCAGCGTCCCCAGCGCTTCCCTGCGAATCTGGGCTATTTGATTTACATACCGAACAGCTCCTCCAGGTAAAAACCTGGAACCGAAAACAGGTAACCAAAAGCGACCGAGCCAAACTAAAAGCCCAACTAATAGCAGCAGGAAAAAGCGATAAAGAAGCCGCAGAGCTAAGCAAAAAGCTGCTGAGCAGCGGAGAAATCTGGAGTTACACCCCCTATTTTGCAGGCGGAAACCCCCAGTCACCCACCCTGGCGGCGCGGGGAAAGTTGCTGCTTGAGGAGCTGGAAAAAGCGAAAACTCAGCCACTGTGGCGGATCTTGGTGGCATTATCGATTAGGCATCTAGGTCCCCAGGCATCCCGGACACTAGCTGCACGTTTTGGGAGTCTGCAGGCAATCGCCAGCGCCAGCGAAAGTGAACTAACCAGCGTGGACGATATTGGGGCGGAAATAGCCTCCTCTATAAAGGGGTGGTTTGCTGTTGACTGGCACCAGGAGATTGTGTCCGCCTGGGAAAAAGCTGGGGTAGTAATGCGTGAAGAGGACGCCACTAACGCGGAACAAACCCTATCCGGACTAAACGTAGTGGTCTCCGGCAGGGTAGAGGGTTACACTCGCGACGAAGCCAAAGAAGCCGTGATGCGGGCAGGCGGAAAATCTGCATCCTCGGTTTCAAAAAATACCGACCTGCTTGTTTACGGAGAAAAGGCCGGGTCAAAGCTAAAGAAAGCCCACGAACTTGGGGTGGCTTGCCTGCCTGAGCAGTATTTTTCGCAACTTTTAGCACAGGGAATGGAAGCAACCCTAGCAGCCGTTGGACTGGGAGTTGGGGCAGGAAATGAGCAAGCGGGTGCGCAAGGAAGTGAGCACACAATAACTACCCCACCTGCGTCCTCACCCAAGAAAACGCCCCCTCCAACCCCACAGACCTCCGGGAGCGCTGCTGATAGTTTGTTTTAGCGCGTATGCCACAAAGTCCTTGGGCAAGGCGTTAAAGTGGTAACTATGTTGAGGATCCCGAAGAAAACGATCCCCCCGTTACTGCGCGGCTTAAAAATTGTGGCTGTGGTGATTGCGACCCTGCAAGCCGTGACGGTTACGGTTATCGTGGCGATCGACCAGTTACGTAAGTTGCGACAAACCGGTAAACCAGGTGGTTATCCCCAGATTAAAACCCAACCGATCCGGGTGGATCGCTCCTGCCTGAAAACCTATATGGATGGGGAAAGCCTCTATCGCGATATGCTTGCGGCTATCGAGGGCGCGAAAGAGCGGGTATTTTTCGAAACTTTTATCTGGAAATCAGATGAAATCGGACAAGAATTCAAAGACGCCCTGATTAGGGCAGCAGAGCGCGGCGCCGAGGTGTATATCATCTGGGATCGTTTTGGAAATATGGTGGTCGATCCCCGGTTCTTCCATTTCCCCAGGTTAAAAAACCTGCATGTCCTGGGATATTCCCTGAAACACTCGGCGCGTGATCACCGAAAAATCTTGGTCGTGGACTCCAAAGTGGGTTTTGTGGGGGGCTATAACATCGGCTCCTATTACCTGGACAACCAGTGGCGAGACACCCATTTGCGCATTAGCGGTCCCAATGTGTGGGAGCTGGAAAGCGCTTTCTTGGACTTTTGGAATTATGCGCAAAAATGGCATTTACGGTTAAAGAAAGTACGGGATCCGCGCGCCAAATCCTGGAATTCGAAAATCCAGGCCTGCGTCAACGACCCGAAAAGGCTGTTATTTCCCGTACGCGGAATGTATGTGAACGCCCTGGATAAAGCGCAAGAATCCGCCTATATAACTTCGGCTTATTTCGTTCCCGATCGGGTAATCCAGCGTTCCCTCATTGATGCTGCCCGCCGGGGAGTGGACGTGAAGGTGCTGGTACCAGCCAAATCAAACCATATTCTCGCGGATTGGATTTCGCGATCCTACCTAACTGATCTGCTCGATAACCAGGTGGAACTGTGGCTGTATGACAATGTCATGATCCATGCCAAAACCGCCGTTATTGATGGATACTGGTCAACAATCGGCACCGCCAATATCGACCGACTATCGATGACCGGCAACCATGAAATCAATATGTCGATTACCTCCCGGCAGCTAGCGGCGAATATGGAGAATATTTTCTTTACTGACCTGTTGAATGCTCGCTCTATTAGCCGTCACGAATGGAATCGGCGTCCCTTTATCGCCCGGATAGCAGAGCGACTATTACGTCCCTTCGCCTTCCTGGTTTAAGCGCAGTTGACCGCTGCTGCCGCCTCGAGCCGGATCGGGGTTTAAGGGCGTAATATGACCGAGAGTGTCGCGGGCATTAGACTGGAGCTATGTCGACAATTGATAGGGATGAAGTAGTGCGCGTTGCCGACTTAGCGCGGATCGCACTTACCGATGAAGAAATAGACCAGTTCGCGGGGGAGCTGGGGCAGATCGCGGCGGCGGTTGCTACCGTCTCTGAGGCCGTAGGGCCTGATACTAAAGCCACCTCCCACCCGATTGAGATGAGCAATGTACTCCGACCAGACGAGGCAGGACAGTGCCTTGACCGGGAGGAACTATTGGCCGGAGCGCCTTTGGCTGAAGATGGCCAGTTCCGGGTACCGCAAATCATTGGGGAGGAGTAACCGTGGAAGACTTTTTGAAACTTTCAGCCCTGCAGCTAGCGGAGAAGCTGCGCGCGGGGGAGCTGACTTCCGAACAGCTGACTCAGGCTTGCCTGGATCGGATCGAACAGTTAAACCCGAGCCTAAATGTGTTCGTGCATTTAGATTCCGAGGGCGCGCTGGAGACTGCCCGGCGCATAGACCAGGCTCGCCAGGACGGAGAAGAACTACATCCCTTGGCCGGTCTGCCGATTGCCTTGAAAGACAATATGGTTACTCGCGGGCAGGAAACTACTTGCTGCTCCAAGATTTTGGCTGGTTGGAAGCCTCCCTATGATGCCACGGTAGTTAGCAAAATCAAAGAGGCGGGGCTCCCGATTATCGGTAAAACCAATATGGACGAGTTCGCGATGGGCTCGTCTACTGAGCATTCTGCCTTCGGCCCCACCCACAATCCTTGGGATCCGTCCCGGATTCCCGGTGGCTCGGGCGGGGGGTCGGCTGCAGCAGTCGCCTCCTTTATGGTGCCTTTAGCCTTAGGCTCCGACACCGGGGGCTCGATTCGCCAGCCCGGTGCGGTCACTGGCACCGTGGGCGCCAAACCCACCTATGGCGCGGTTTCCCGATACGGTTTGGTAGCTATGGCCTCCTCGCTAGATCAAATCGGTCCGGTTACCCGCACGGTTGCGGATGCTGCCGCGCTACAAGAACTAGTAGGTGGGCATGACCCCTTTGACTCCACTTCCCTAAACGAGCCAGTTCCGGCATTGCTGGAGGCCGTTAAGGAATACCAAGGTAAAACTGACCTCTCCGGGTTGCGCCTGGGGGTAGTTAAACAGGGCAGCGGAGATGGCTATGAAGAGGACGTTACCCGCACCTTTAACGACACGGTGGCGGCTTTGAAAGAGCGGGGGGCTACGGTTACTGAAATCGATATGCCTTCCTTTAAAGACGCCCTCGCCGCCTACTACTTGATTATGCCGGCAGAAGTTTCTTCTAACATGGCACGCTTTGACGGTATCCGTTTCGGAATCCGGGTAGAGCCGACCTCCGGGCCGGTAACTGCCGAAACCGTAATGGCGGCTACCCGCGAAGCCGGTTTTGGGGCAGAAGTTAAACGTCGGATTATTCTGGGTACCCACGTGTTATCTGCCGGATATTTTGATGCCTATTACGGCAGTGCCCAAAAGGTACGCACTTTGGTGCAAGAAGACTACTCCAAGGCGTTCTCGCAGGTAGATGCGCTAGTGTTGCCTACTTCGCCCACCGTAGCCTTCAAACTCGGGGAAAAGATTGGTGACCCGCTGACCATGTATAACTGCGATATAGCCACTATCCCCGCGAACCTGGCGGGCATTCCGGCGATCAGCGTGCCGATCGGGTTGGATCAGCAAGGACTGCCGATTGGTTTCCAGGTGATGGCGCCGCAGCGTGCTGACGCCCTCATGTATCAGGTAGCTCAGGCCGCGGTTGATGCCTGCGGCACCGATGTTCCGGCTGCTTGCCCGGTGAAGTAGAGGAGAAGCAATGAGCGATTTAATGAAATACGAAGACGCAGTAGCCGAATTCGATCCGGTATTGGGGTTAGAAGTCCATGTTGAGCTGGGCACTGAAACCAAAATGTTTGATAGCGCCCCGAACTCTTCACTGGGGGAACCCAACACCCGGGTAACCCCGGTCTCTGTCGGACTGCCCGGATCTCTGCCGGTAGCTAACGAGCGGGCAGTGGAATACGCCATCAAGATTGGGTTGGCACTCAATTGCGAGATTGCCCCCTTCTGCCGCTTCGCTCGTAAAAACTATTTCTATCCCGACCTGGCGAAGGCATACCAGATTTCCCAATTCGATGAACCTATCGCCCATGACGGCTATGTAGATGTAGAGCTAGACGATGGGGAAATCTTCCGGGTCAATATTGAACGCGCTCACATGGAAGAGGACGCTGGTAAGAACACCCATATCGGAGGCGATGCCGGTCGTATCCAAGGGGCAGCCTATTCCCTGGTGGACTATAACCGCGCCGGGGTGCCGCTAGTCGAGATCGTTACTCGCCCTATTGAGGGCGCGGGGGCTCGCGCTCCCGAGGTAGCCGCCGCGTATGTACGTACCTTGCGCGATATTTTCCGTGCCCTGGAGGTTTCCGAGGCACGGATGGAACGGGGAAACGTGCGCGCGGACGTGAACGTATCTTTGCGACCCAGCCCGGATGCGCCCTTGGGAACCCGCACGGAAACTAAGAACGTGAACTCGTTTAAAGCCATCGAAAAAACGGTTACCTTTGAGATTCGTCGCCAAGCCAAGATTCTTTCTGACGGAGGCAAAGTTATCCAAGAAACTCGTCACTGGCATGAAGATACTGCTACCACTTCTTCGGGGCGGGAAAAATCCGACGCCGAAGATTACCGCTATTTCCCGGAACCCGATCTAGTGCCGGTAGCTCCCGCGAAAGAATGGGTGGAACAGCTGCGCGCTAACCTGCCGGAACTGCCGGTAGCCCGGCGCCGCCGCCTGCGCGAAGAATACGGTTTCTCCGATATGGAAATGCGGGACGTGGTAAATGCGGACGCTTTGGATATTATCGAGGCCACGGTCGCGGCAGGAGCCGCCCCCCAGGCGGCGCGGAAATGGTGGATGGGGGAAATCTCCCGGATTGCCAAAGAAAAGAACCTGAGTCTGGAGCAGGTAGCAGCCAAGCCCGCCGATGTAGCTCAGCTACAAGACCTGGTTGACCAGGGTAAACTTAATGATAAGTTGGCTCGCAAGGTGATCGCCGGGGTACTGGAAGGTGAAGGCACCCCCGCCGAAGTTATGCAGGCGCGCGGACTTGAAATCGTGCGAGACACCGCTGCCTTAGAGGCCGCAGTCGCCCAGGTGATTGCGGATAACCCGAAAGTGGTGGAGCAAATCAAAGGCGGCAAAGTCAAGGCGATTGGCGCCCTCATGGGTGGGGTCATGCGTGCCACCAAGGGGCAGGCAGATGCCGGGGAAACCCGCGAGATGATCCTCAAACAAATCAACGGCTAGTTCCCATACTTTGTATCGGTGACGCACGGGGGCGGATTTCGCCTCCTGCCCAAAAACTCCTGAAAGACTTCGGTCTTTCAGGAGTTTTACGCCCACCTAGCCTGCTCGGCATAAATCCGCCCCCGCACGCCTGCGATCCGTGTGCAGGGTGTTTACGCCAGTTTCCTCAGCCTTCCGAAGTGGAGATTACCGTGGGAGACGATCTTTGTTTAGTCCAAAAGTCGCGGTTGCGTTTGCCCTTATAGCGCGGAGAAAAGATTATATCCGGGTGAACCCTGAAGACCTGTCTTAGCAAGAGGATGCGACCGGCGAGAATGATCCGTAATAAGCGCGAAGGAGAGATTTTATCCGAGTGGGCGCGGTGGGCATAAGAATTTGGAAAACGTCGCTACGTTTTCCAAATTCTTGGGCGGGAGGAAAAATCTCTCCTCCGCGCATTTAGTAGTTAATGCGACCTTTAGTTTTTTTTGGGGGGAGTGGGGTTGGGAACCGAACCTTTCTTGGAACGCGGACGCACCATGGCCTGTAGTCCTTCGCCAGAAACCGCCAGCCAGTAAAGGTCAAACTGTCCGAAAGTAGCGCCGCGGAGCTGGGAGGGGTCAGCCACCGGGGCTAGCAAGCGGGCTATCACCATATCGGAAGCCCCTAGTTTACGTAGAAAGGCCGAAAAAGCTTTGAAACTAGCGGTTTTGCCGATCCCGGCAACCGCTATCGAGGAAAAATCGTCCTCACACTCGTAAAATGCCTGCTGCTGCGAGGGTATACACTCATTAAATGCTTCTTGGAGAGCCTGTTTTGCTGCCTCGCTGTTGTGGCTACGCCGGTAACGCAAAATTGTCCATCCAGCGACAATCCCAACGATAACTCCCAGTAATATCCAAAGCGCCAAAACTATCCCTCCAATGTGGACAGTGCCTGCTGGTAAACCTGCTGATCCTCGGGGCTAAAGCAACAGATAATTACGGAGTTTAGGCTAGAGGGCGAGGCGGAAAAATCTTTGATCTGCTTGATAGCAATCGCGGCAGCCTGCGCTATTGGGAAGCGGTAAACCCCGGTTGAAATCGAGGGGAACGCTATCGAACGACAATGGTTCTGCGCAGCCAGCCGTAAGCAATTGCGCCAACAAGTCGCCAAGAGCTCGGCTTCCCGACTGCCTCCGCCATGCCACACTGGCCCAGGAGTATGAATTACGTACTTGGCAGGCAAGTTGTAACCACCGGTAATCTTCGCCTGTCCGGTTCGGGCTCCGCCCAAGGTGCGGCATTCTTGGAGTAGACCGGGACCGGCAGCGCGGTGAATAGCCCCGTCTACACCGCCTCCTCCCAGTAGGGAAGTGTTTGCCGCATTGACAATCGCGTCAACATCCAGCGTAGTGATATCCGCTAAAACTACTTCTACCTGGAGATTTCCTAGTTGCATTTCATTAATCCGTTGTCTTTGATCGAGCAGTAGCCGAAGGGATTCTTTTCTAAGTAGCGTTGATGGTAGTCCTCTGCCGGGTAAAAGGCGGGAAGCTGGGAAGCTCTAGCGATTTTGGTAACGGGCTCGGCTCCGTAGAGGTCGAGGATTTGGCTTCTAAGATCCAAAAGTACTGTTTGCGCTGTATGTTCTTGATCCTCAGTAGTGGGGAAAATCTGGGAGCGGTATTGCGAGCCCACATCGCCACCCTGACGGTTAAGGGTAGTTGGGTTGTGGTGGGAGAAAAATACCTCTAGCAGCTGGCGGTAACTGATCTGCGCAGGATAAAAAACCACTCGTACCGTTTCCGCGTGACCGGTGGTGTCAGTGCAAACTTGCTGGTAACTGGGGTTTTCTAGGTGTCCTCCCATGTAGCCGACTTCGGTTTGCTTCACTCCGTCTAGTTCTGAAAAAAGGCGCTCTGCTCCCCAAAAGCAGCCCATTGCAAAATAAGCAGTTTCGGTATTCCTCATGGTTTCAGTATAGAGGGCGAGCAGTTATTACTTCCGGTAGCAGGAAGCCAGTTACTACAAGAAAGCGTCAGTGACCGGAACTAGCTGCGGATATTTGGGCTGCGACCATTCTCGGAGGAGGGTTCTCAGCAGTTGAGTCCTGCGGGACTTAGCCCACGGACGCTTCCCGGATCCACCCTAAGTGCCCGAAATAGTATCCACAATGGATGAGAGGCTGCAAGGACGCAGAAAATAAAAATATCTCACCGCGTGCGGTGAGATATTTTTCAGGTAAGACTCTATCGGAACCTTACCTGATGCCAAACGCCCTCGAAGAGTTACTTCTCCATAGAGTTAACTAGCTTCGCCAGCTTCGACTTGCGGTTAGCCGCCTGGTTGCGGTGAATAATCTTCTTTTGCGCGGCGCGATCCAGCTTCTGGCTGGCGAGGCGCAATTCAGATTCGGCTAGCTGGGCATCGCCAGCAGCCACCGCTTCGCGGGTACGACGTACCAGCGTCTTGAGCTCGGACTTTACCGAGCGGTTGCGCAAGCGGCGCTTTTCATTCGTACGAATACGCTTCTTCTGAGACTTAATATTTGCCAATTTTTCACTCTCTATGAGTATCCAATATGCGGTCTAGAGGGCTGAGCCGGATTCGGACTGGCGTGTGGGGCACGCTGGCAAGAAACCGGCAAGACTAAAGCCGACCGGGGCTAAAGTCCGCGAATCAGTCTAGCAGGCGCGAGCCTTAAGACGCTAAATAATTCGGGGGTGGTAACCAAGTTCACTTCTGCGTTTCGCCTCCGGAAAGGTCAGGGCTACCTCGAGCGGCTTGGGGGGGCTCTCCTCCCAGCCTCGACAAAGCCGCCCCCAGTGAGAACCTAGCTAAAGCGGGCCTCAGCTAGAAGATTTCCCGGCTAGCCCCAAGGGCACCGCTAGCGACGTCCCTGGTTAGGGCTGCGGCCTCTCAGGCGGTCCAATTGGCGACGTTCTTTTTTCGTTGGCCGGCCGGATCCTGGTTCCCGACGCGGTAGGGAGGGTAGAGACAGCTTTGGGAGGCGCTCGGGAGTTAAATCTTCATAGGCTAGGCGAGCCAGGGGATAACTTACTCGCCGCTCGAGTAACTGCTTGACCTGTAATATGTGGTCGAAGCCTCCGATCCGCACCACTACTTGGTCGCCGAGGCGAACCAGAGAAGACGCTTTAGCGCTCTTGCCATTGATCTTTACGTGACCAGCTTTACATGCCTTAGCCGCTGCCGAACGGGTTTTATACTTGCGTACCGCCCACACCCAAATGTCGGCGCGCACCGAGGCGACCCTAGTGGCGGTGCCAGCTGCGCCCTCGTTATTATCTTCCGTCCCCATCTAGTTTCAGCCGCTCCTAAAGTCACTAAGTCCTACATATTCCGATTTTTAGCGCGGTTTTTTATTTTTCATTCTAAAGGTTAGCGCTTCTAGTCCCCCCAGCGGGCGTAATTAGCGTAACCTAAGAGAAGATGATTATTGCCCCCGCGAGGGGTGTTGAGGAAAGGAATAAATTGGTACCTAATCCAATTCTCGCTGCCAAATTGTCCAATGGGCGGGTTCCTTTGAACATATTGGAGTTGGCGCCGCTTTCTACCGGGATGACCCGGAAAGAAGCCCTGGACACTTCGCTAAATCTAGCGAAGAATGCTGACCGTTTGGGCTACACCCGCCTGTGGGTAGCAGAACATCACGGTTCACAAGTTTTCATGTGTTCGGCTTCATCGGTGATAATCACCCGCGCCTTGGAAAACACTACTCGTCTGCGGGTAGGTGCCGGCGGGGTGATGCTACCTAACTGGGCTCCACTTACGGTAGCGGAAACCTACGGAACTCTGTACACCATTTACGAGGGGCGGGTTGATCTGGGGTTAGGCAGGGCTCCCGGAACTGATCCGGCTACGGCTCGGGCGCTACATCGCGGCTCTAGTGAGCCAGCCTATTTCGAGGAGGATCTCGAAGAGCTCGCCAGCTATCTGTCAGATCAAAAATCAGTGGTGCACTCCGGGGTGGTTTCAGGTGCGGAAGCCTCGATTCTAGGCATTGAAGTTATCGGTGTGGATCGCCCTTTCACTCGGGTACGCGCGATTCCTGGCGAGGGTACTTGCATCCCTATGTGGATGTTGTCTTCATCCTCTGCGGGCGCCAAGGTTGCCGCTGAACTGGGAATGCCCTATGTTTTTGCTGGTCACTTCGCGCCTTACAATGTTGATGAGGCTATCGAGATATATCGGCGCGAGTTCAACGCAAAATCCCCGACTGCCATGGTGGATCATCCGGTAGTTATGATGGGGATGAACGTTATGTGTAACGAGGACGAAGCGGAAGCAAAGTACCAGTTCACCACCACGCAACAGGTTCAGGGTAATGTGCTTTCCGGACGTCCGGGCACGCTCACCCCGCCGACGGATGATCTGGATGCTACTTTGGGTGAAAAGCTCGCCGATCGGGTGCGGGCGTTGCCCTCTATCCACGCGGTCGGCACCCCGGACCAAGTAGTAGAGAAGATGGATTGGGTTTCCCGTAAGTACATGGTAGATGAGATCATCACCGTCACTCACGCTTATGACCCTGCGGTACGCATTCATTCTCTAGAACTGGTAGCTAAAGCCTGGGGCTTGCCGATACTGCCAGCCGAGGGGGAAGCGGAAGAAGCGGAGCAAACACCTCTCACCCCGGAACCGGAAGTGGTAGAAATCGCGGAGGAAGAACCGGAGGAAAAGGTAGCGCCTAGGTCTGGGGCGTTGCGTAATCGCTCAGCAGTCTATGGGCCAGTGCACCGCAGTGAGCGGAAAAAGCCGGCCCTAAAGAACTCTGCGGCGGCGGACTCTGCGGCAGCATCTTCCGCTAGTGAGGACGCGTCAGCAAAGGCTAATGCCTCTAAAGCCGCGCCTGGTAAAAAGCCTGCGGCCAAGAAACCTGCCGCGACTAAGAAACCTGCCGCTAGGAAAACTGCGGCAAAGACCTCCCCGAAAGCAGCAGCTAAACCTAAACCGGCAGCAAAGCCGGCAGAGAAGTCCGATGCTGCTAGTGAGCAAGCAACTCCCGCAGCAAAACCAACTGCTCGTACCCGTACCAGGCGCAAGCCACGTCCTCGTAGTTAGGGGTCTGGGACTTAAGGCAATATGATAACGCGAGAAGACAGCGGGAATTTAATAGGAAGATAATAGTATTGGCTAACAGCGAGCGGGATTTAGGGATTTCCCCCGGTAATACGGATCCCCAGCAGATTCGTAATTTTTGTATCATCGCCCATATCGATCATGGCAAGTCTACGCTGGCTGATCGAATGTTGGGGGACACCGGGGTGGTCTCGGAACGAGAAATGCGCGAGCAATATCTGGATCGGATGGATATTGAACGCGAACGCGGAATCACGATTAAATCCCAGGCAGTTCGCATGCCCTGGCAGGTGGGGGACACCCACTATGTGCTTAATATGATTGATACCCCCGGTCACGTGGACTTTTCTTATGAGGTATCTCGTTCGCTAGCTGCTTGCGAAGGGGCGATCTTGCTAATCGATTCTTCGCAGGGGATCGAAGCGCAAACCCTAGCGAATCTCTATCTGGCGATGGAACATGACCTGGTAATTATTCCGGTACTTAACAAGATTGATCTTCCGGCGGCGCAACCAGATCGCTGCGCGGAGGAAATCGCGGGACTGTTGGGAGGGTCTCCCGAGGATTGCCTGCGGGTATCAGCCAAGACCGGTGAAGGGGTGCCGGAGCTCCTGGATCGGATCGTAGCGGAGATTCCATCCCCTAAATCCAGCAGCGAGGCACCGCGTGCCCTGATTTTTGATTCCATCTACGACACTTACCGCGGAGTAGTGACCTATGTGCGGATGATGGATGGCAGTCTTAAGAAGGGTCAGCGGATCAAAATGATGTCCACTGGTTCTGAGCATGAGCTTTTAGAGATTGGGGTTATTTCCCCGGAGCCTTCCCCGGCCGCCGGGTTAGGATCGGGCGAAGTGGGTTATTTGATTACTGGCGCTAAGGACGTGCGGCTATCTAAAGTTGGTGACACCGTAACCAGTGCCAAGGATCCCGCCAGTGAGATTCTGCCTGGTTATCAAGAACCTAAACCTATGGTTTATTCCGGAATCTATCCGGTAGATGGTGATGATTTCCCGGATCTGCGGGAGGCATTGGATCGGCTGCAGTTAAACGATGCAGCGATTACTTTTGAACCGGAAACTTCCGTGGCCTTGGGATTTGGTTTCCGCTGCGGATTCTTGGGACTGCTGCACCTAGAGATCGTGAAAGAGCGTCTGGAGCGGGAGGCAGGGCTGTCGATTATTGCCACTGCCCCCTCGGTGGTTTATCAGGTCACTCAAGAGGACGGCACCGAACTAGAAGTCACCAATCCTTCCGAATATCCGGATGGGAAAGTCGTGGACGTGCAAGAACCGGTAGTGGAAGCCACCGTTTTGACCCCTAACGATTACGTAGGACGAATCATGGAGCTGTGCCAAGGCAGGCGCGGCACCCTCGGGAAAATGGAGTATCTATCCTCTGACCGGGTAGAGATGCATTACCGTTTGCCGTTAGCGGAAATTGTGTTTGACTTTTTTGACCAGCTGAAATCCCGGACGCGGGGCTTTGCTTCCCTGGATTATCACGAGGCGGGTACCCAATCTGCCGACCTGGTGAAAGTAGATATTTTATTAAACGGCGAGGGCGTAGATGCGTTTAGCGCCATTGTGCATCGCGATGCGGCCTATACATATGGGGATAAAATGACGCGGCGGCTAAAAGATTTGATTCCCCGCCAGCAGTTTGAGATTCCCGTACAGGCAGCGGTGGGTTCGCGAATTATTGCCCGGCAAACTATTCGAGCGCTACGAAAAGACATGTTGGCGAAATGCTATGGCGGGGATATTTCCCGCAAACGCAAACTTTTAGAAAAACAGAAGGCCGGCAAGAAACGAATGAAAGCAGTGGGTGCGGTGGAAATCCCGAACTCGGCTTTCATCGATGCCATAACCCAAGATACTCCCACGGGAAAGGGGTAAGTCATGAGTGAAGAACTATCCGAGCGCGAGGAAGCGGTACCAGGTTCTCAGGCGGAACTGGCGGTGGGTGAAGGCGGAGGAGAGACTTCCGATTTTGACCTGTCATCTCCGGAAGGACGCTATCTGGCCAGGTCGAAGTCTTTTGTCTCCCGGGCGCGCCAGCTTAGCGATTCTTTGCAACATACTTGGGACGCCCATGCCGGTGACTATGTGGTAACTGTACCCGTCGGTGCCGGACATACCGCGGTGGCCGAGGATGCGAAACCCTTATCGTTTAAGCGTCTCTTTGATCGCAAAGCGGTGGTGCGCCTGGAAATTGGTACTGGTAACGGCGATCAGATCGTGTCGGCGGCGGTATCGCATCCGGATCGGGACTACATCGGATTCGAAGTTTATCGCCCGGGAGTGGCGCAAACCGTGTCGAAAGCGGTTAAAGCCGGGGTAGATAATCTGCGGATTATTGAGGCCGACGCCGCTCAGGCTTTACCGATTCTGTTTCCCGAAGCCTCCTTGGATGAGGTGTGGACTTTCTTCCCGGATCCGTGGCGCAAAACTAAACATCATAAACGGCGTCTAGTGCAGGCTGAATTCGCGCAAACGGTGGCGCGAGTATTGCGTCCGGGGGGAGTATGGCGCCTGGCCACTGACTGGTCTGATTATGCCTTCCAGATGCGCGACGTTATTGAGGATTCCCCCTATTTTGAGAATCCCTATGCTGGGGTTCATCCCCATGAGGAAGATCCCGATCCGGGGCGGGGTGGTTTCGCTCCGCGTTGGGAAGGACGCGTAATGACCAAGTTTGAGCGGCGCGCAATAGATGCGGGACGAGAAGTGTTCGACCTGGTGGCGCAGCGGCTTTCGTGAGCGGCACCTCTAAGCTAAAAGAGTTTTTTTCCGCTGCTTATGAGGGCGGTCGCTCGCAGTTATTCCCGGTATCGGGAGGGGGCGCGGCGCGGCGCGATTTGGGGCAGCAGGCGACCGACTTCGCGGTTTATATTCATGTGCCTTTTTGTCGGGTGCGTTGCGGGTACTGTGATTTCAACACCTATGTGAAGGATTTTGGAGCGGGTGCGGATCGGGCAAGCTACCATGATTCGGCGCGTAAAGAGATGGCGCTGGCAGCTCAGTTTTTGCGTGAGCATAAGCTGGTTCCACCCCCGGCCTCCTCGGTTTATTTTGGAGGCGGTACCCCCACCCTGCTAAGCGTGCGGGCGCTACGGGCAATCTTGGCGGAGGTTCAGGAAACCTGGGGGATAGCTCCGGGCGCTGAGGTTTCGATTGAAGCTAACCCGGACACGATAACTGACCAGGTGGCACGGGAGCTAGCCGCCAGTGGATTTACTCGCGTGTCCCTGGGAATGCAATCGGCACTGCCGCGGGTATTAGCCACTTTGGATCGCACTCATCGCCCGGAAAAACTTCCCCAAGCAGTAGCGGCGCTGCGCGGCGCCGGCCTCGCAGTCTCTTTAGATCTGATTTACGGGACTCCAGGGGAGTCTTTAGCTGATTGGGAAACCTCTCTACAGGCAGCCTTGGACTTAGAAGTTGACCATATTAGCGCCTATTCTCTGGTGATTGAGCCCGGAACCAAAATGTATGCCCAGGTGGAGCGGGGACAACTGTCTCCGATAGATCCCGATAGCCAGGCAGAAAAATATGAAATGGCGGACTCGCTGCTAAAAGCGGCCGATTTCGAATGGTACGAGATCTCTAACTGGGCAAAGCGGCTAGATACCGAAGAGCTTCCTAGCCCGCAGATTCCGGATGCGACTTGTTTGGCGAATGCATCGCGGCACAACCTGGCTTATTGGCGAGACTGGAATTGGTGGGGCATTGGGCCGGGTGCGCATTCTCATCTCGGCCAGGTGCGCTGGTGGAATCAAAAACATCCCCGCGGCTACGCTAGCCGCGTAGCCGCGGGTGACCTCCCGGTTCATGACGGGGAAGTGGTAGCTGCTGCCAGCCGGGAACTGGAGCGGATTATGTTGGGGCTGCGTACCGCCTCGGGGGTAAAAAGTTTGCGCGCTGAAGAACGAGCCCAGTTACCGGCGCTGGTGGCAGCGGGATATCTTGAAGAAGCGGCGGCGCGTCGTGGCGAAGCGATATTAACTTTGCGAGGGCGCTTGATGGCTGACTATGTTACTGGCCAGCTGCTGGGCTGGTAGCTAGCGGGTGCCGGCGGCGGTAACGAAATCGATTAGCGATTCTACCGGCCCTAAAAGACCGGGTTCCAGATCCTGCCAGTCACGGACTTGACGCAAAATATGTTTCCAACCCTGAGCAATATCCGCCTGGCTTTCAGCCGGCAACCCCAGTGCCTGCAGGCTGCCCACTTTAATATCGGTGCCGCGCGGCACTTGCGGCCAGCGAGCTAGCCCCACTCGCTGCGGCTTCACGGCTTGCCACACGTCCACGAAGGGGTGTCCGGCAATCGCGACTGCGTCCTCGCCAAAAGTGTCGATACACCGCTGGGCGATACGCGACTCTTTAGAGCCGGCCACCAGGTGATCGACTAAGGCGCCGATTCTTGTCCGCGAGGTAGGAGCAAATTCCGCTAGCCTATCCTCGAGGTGATCCACCCCGTCCAGGATTTCTACTACCACCCCTAACTCTCGCAGGTCATCGCCCCAAACGTGTTCTACTAGCTCCGCGTCATGGCGTCCTTCTACCCAAATCCGGGAAGCCCGTGCCACTCGTGCCCGCCGTTTATCCTCCTGCGGCGCACGTCGCGAACCAGAATTCGTGGCGGCGCGACCAGTTGCCAATTTAGGAGACTTGTCGTTTTTGACTTTAGGTGCGGGAGCCCGCAGCTCCACCGGTTTTCCGTCAATCCAAAAACCGGGTCCAAGCGGAAAAGCTCGTACTTTGCCGCGGCGATCCTCCAGCTCCACCAAATACATGCCACCGGCTTTATAGCAGCGCACTACCGCGCCTACAAAACCGGTCATCACATCCTCAACTACCAGGCCGCGGGTAGCAGCAACCGGGCGGGAAGCAGGGAGCTTGCGCCAATTATCGTTAGCGAGGACATCTTTTCCGTAGCGATCGAACACGCCCTAACTATAGGGGAAACTTTAGGCGCTACAGGCGATCGCCCCGGCAGAGTCTTCAGATTTGCCACTGCCACAATAGTTAAGATCCAAAGCCGCTGCCTCTTCGGGACTGACCCAAGCTGGCAATTTGCTCAAGCGAGAAAGATATTCGCTAATGGCCTCAAAATCACGCAAGATTTCGGAAGCAGACGCGGAAAGCACTTGGAAAACCACAAAGGCGCGAATATCGCTTTCGACGGGCTGCTCACCAGTAAGGAAGGGATTTTCCCGCAACATTTCTTCCAGGCGTTCCAAAGCCAGCGAAAAACTCCGCCTGCTTTCGTCATCAGCTTCTCCGTGAGAAACCGCCCAAGAAGGGCTAACCAGCTGCTTATTTAGCCAAGCGTCGAGGGCATCTAGTTTTGCTCGCTCAGCTTCCGGATATAGGTCAGGGGCTTCAAAATGACTAAAAGGTTTCCAAGCGGTGCAAAAATCGAGCAGCATATCGGCGGATTCGGTGGCCACGATCTGGTTATCGCGCTGGGAATCTAGTATCACCGGCACGGTTTGCGGGTCATCAGGTTCAAAATTGGGTTGGCGCCGATAAAGCTCGCTCGCTGAACGCACCATCAGCACCGGGTCATAGGAATAGCCATCCCGAATAAACTCGAAACCATCCGGGCCTGATCCGGTAGCATAGCGTACTCCGATCGCGGCCTCTAAACCTAACAGCCGCCGCGCAATCGTGACCCGGCGGCAATAGGGGCAGGTGGGAGAAACAACTAGCAGGTAGCGACCGGCCTGTACCGGTAACTCTTCGCTACCAAAACGATAATTCGGGATCATGGACAACTCCTGTTCTCGAGGCTAGCTCCATTATCGCAAATGCGCGGTACTCTCGCGCGCTGAGCGAATGGAGAGAAAATGTGGCATAATAAACGGGTGCTCCGGGGTCGGTGAAAATCCGAACCGGCGGTAAAGTCCGCGACCCGCTCACTATGGGCGGCTGAACCGGTGAAATTCCGGTACCGACGGTTATAGTCCGGATGAGAGGCAGCACGGGCAGTTATGCCCGCGTGGCGTCTGCGCGCGCCCACGTCTCCTCGGAACACTCTATTGGCGAGGAGGATTTTTATTGGCGCTTTCAATGCCCTCTAAAGCTGCGCTTACTCACGGTCTCGCGGCAGCCAGCAAAGCTGCCCTCCAAGGCCCGAGAACCGGGGGAAATCCCCAGGTGGGCTGCGCTATTCTTTCTCCTGCAGGCAGGATATTGTCAATGGGGTATCACCGGGGAGCTGGAAGCGCTCACGCCGAAGTAGATGCGCTAACCAACTTGAAAGAGGATACCGGATCTGCTCCCCTGACGGCAGTAGTCACCTTGGAGCCCTGCAACCATACCGGTAAAACTCCTCCCTGTAGCCGTGCCCTGCTTGAAGCGGGGATCAAAAATGTTATTTGGGCAGCCGATGACCCTAATCCGAAAGCTGCTGGTGGCGGGGAATATTTAAAGAGCCAGGGGATTAATGCCCAGCCTGCTAGCGAAGTGGGGATTGAGGAAAACGTCCTCGCGAAGGCGCAGAAAGTTAGTGCCCACTGGGTGCAGGCCACCCGGCGCGGCCGGCCGTGGACAATCGCAAAAGTGGCGCAAACCCTGGATGGGTATTGCGCCGCTAAGGACGGATCTAGCCAATGGATTACCAACCGGCTCTCGCGTGCCTATGCGCACCGGATTCGTTCCAGCGTGGATGTGATTATTGCCGGTACCGGTACCGTCCTCGCTGATAACCCGCAACTGTCGGCGCGTCTAGCCGATGGACGCGAGCTCCCGCACCAGCCGCGCCCCCTCGTGGTGGGCAAGCGCAACCTTCCCGCAGAATATTACCTTGCGGGCAAAGCAGAACAGGCTCGCACCCACGACCTTAAGACGGTACTAGAAAGCTGCTATCAGCGCGGAGAGATTTTCGCGCTCCTGGAGGGCGGGCCGACCTTGGTGACCGCAGCGTTGAAGGCGAATCTCGTAGATGAACTACATATTTACCAAGCGTCTCGCCTGTTGGGCGCGGGGCACAAAGGAATAGGCGACTTGGGGATTACCGCTTTGACAAGTTCCCTGGATTTCCATTTACAACAGGTCAAAGAGTTAGGCGGAGATGTTTTCTTGGCGTTAGAAAAGGAAGGGACAGCATGTTTACCGGACTAATCGCAGAGGTCGGGACAATTAGCTCGTTAAATAAGCGAGAAGCAGACCTCGAAATTGGGATTTCTTGCACTTTCGCCTCCGAGCTGTCCCCCGGAGAATCGGTGGCTACCTCCGGGATTTGCCTGACCGTAACCCGGGTAGAAGGCGATACTTTCTATGCTTACGCCATGCCGGAAACCGTCAGGCTTACCACTTTGGGGCAAAAGCAGGTTGGCGAGGGGGTTAACCTGGAGCGCGCCCTCCTGCCTACGGATCGCTTAGGGGGACACCTGGTTGCCGGGCATATTGACGGCACCGGCACGGTAACTTCCCTAGAGGAAGGGGAGCGTTGGCGGGAGCTACAGATTTCGGCTCCGCCCTCATTAATGCCCCAGATTGCCCGGAAAGGCTCGATTGCGATCGACGGGGTATCTCTAACCGTAACCGCGGTGGGTGAGGACTATTTCCGGGTTGCAATCATCCCCGTCACCCGAGATAACACTACTTTAGGAACGCTTTCAGTCGGATCTTTAGTCAATTTGGAGACTGACCAGATAGCGAAATATGTGGAACGTCTACTTGAGGGGAGTAAAAACTAATGAGTGACTTGGCCAAGTTATTCGCGCGGGTCAGCGCGGCGCTACGGGCAGGAAAACCCGTCCTGGTAGCGGATTCTAAAGACCGGGAAAATGAAGTAGACGCGATTGTCAGTGCTCAAGAAGTTACCCCCGAGTGGATGGGGTGGATGGTGCGTTATACCTCCGGTTATATTTGCGCCCCCATGCCGGCGGAACGTGCGGATTTGCTGGGATTGCCGATTCAATGGCCAGCTAATCAGGATCAGCTGCGCACCTGTTACACCGTTTCTTGTGATGCCGCCAGGGGAGTTACCACCGGGATTTCAGCTGCGGATCGCCGTACCACTTTGCGGGCTTTAGCTAACCCTCAGGCCAGCAGTGAGGATTTGGTACGTCCGGGACATATTTTGCCGCTTAGGGCGCGCAGTGGCGGGGTTTTTACCCGGGCAGGACACACCGAGGCGGCAGTTGATTTAATGGAACTGGCAGAGCTGATGCCGGTAGCCGCTATCGGGGAAATGGTGCACGATGATGGTTCGATGGTTCGCTACCGCGACTGCCCGGCGATTGCGGAAAAATTCGACTTGGAACTAATCACGGTTGCTGAGCTGAAAGAATTTTTATCCCAGGGAAAGACATCAGTAGAGCCAGCTAAGATCACCCGAGTTACCGAGATCGCCAGCGCCAAACTTCCCACACAATTTGGGGATTTTACGGTGCGTGCTTATCAGGATTCCGAATTGGGGACAGTACATATGGCTCTGATCTCCGAAAAGACTGCAGAGTCGACCGCGTTGGTGCGGATTCATTCCGAATGTCTGACCGGGGAAGCTTTCGGCTCGCTGCGCTGCGATTGCGGGCCGCAGCTACAGCAAGCGATGAGACAGGTGGCGGATGAGGGCGGCGCGATTGTTTATCTGCGCGGTCAAGAAGGACGCGGGATTGGGCTGAGCGAAAAAATTAAAGCCTATGCTCTGCAGGATCAAGGACGGGACACCGCTCAGGCTAATCTTGATTTAGGATGGCCAGTTGACCTGCGTGAATATGGGGCAGCGGCCGCTATCTTGCGGGATCTGCAGCTGCTTAAGATCCGTTTGTTGACAAACAATCCGCAAAAGGCGCTGCTTAGTCAAGATGGGATTGAAGTGGAGGAAACCGTACCGTTAGAAGTCGGGATCGATCCCCACAATATTGAGTATTTACGTACCAAACAGCGGCTGGGACACACCTTCCACAATCTCGACAGTTTCGTGGCTAAGAAATAGCCGCGACGCCCTATGGAATAATCGACTGGTACTGAGGAGGAAAAATGGCTGGAGCGGGAGTTCCCGACTTACATATTGCCGGAGCAGGCAAGAAAGTGGTGATTATCGCTACTCAATGGCATGAGCAGGTCATGGAGGGGCTGGTAGCAGGGGCTAAACGCGCCTGTCAGGACGCGAAGGCGGAATTCGAAGTAGTGCGGGTTCCGGGATCATTTGAGCTTCCCTTAGCGGCTAAAGCCTATGCTGAAAGTGGGAAAGCGGATGCCCTGGTTTGTCTGGGAGTAGTGATTCGCGGGGGCACTCCCCATTTTGACTATGTTTGCGATGCCGCGACCTATGGTCTTACCAAAGTGTCGGTTGAATCCCGGATTCCCCTAGGTTTTGGCTTGTTGACCTGTGATAACGAAGCGCAAGCCATGGATCGAGCCGGGTTGGAATCCTCTAGCGAAGATAAAGGATACGAGGCCGTACAGGCAGCGTTAGCCATGGTGCAAGTTTTGACGCAGGCTGACAAGTAATCTGCTTTGTCTTTAGCTTTGCGCGAATCACAGGTTCGAGGTTAATAAGTAGCGGTCAATCAAGGTAGAGTTAGCAGTCGAGGGGGTCGAGTGCTGACAAAAGTTTTGCTGAGATTGAGCGCTACCGTTACTAAGGACAGTGAGGAGATATGAGCCAGGCAAGTATCCGGCGGGACGACGTGTTGCGAGCTATCGTCACCGATTATGTGGAAACCGGCGAACCCGTAGGCTCTAAGGCGTTGGTAGATCGGCATGATTTGCGGGTATCCCCGGCTACGGTTCGCAATGATATGTCGGTGCTGGAAGAGAAAGGCTATCTTTATCAGCCCCATACCTCTGCTGGACGAGTACCCACCGAAAAGGGCTATCGCGCCTTCGTAGACCGGATATCAGAGCTCAGCCCGATTACCAGTGCTCAGCGGCGCGCGATTGAGACTTTCGTTTTAGGAGCCGCTGATTTTGATGAAGTAGTAGCCCGTACCGTTCGGGTTTTAGCCCAGTTGACCCGGCAATTAGCGGTGGTGCAGTACCCGCATTTCGAGCGCAGCGGCCTGCGTCATATCGAGCTAATCCCAGTTGCAGAGTTCAAACTGTTAGTAATCGTCATTACCAATAGTGCTCGGGTGCAGCAGGCTAGTATCGAGACTCGTTATGAGATTGACTCTGCGAGCGCCCACTCTTTGGCATTGCTACTAAACTCCACCTTAGAGGGAATGGAAGCATCGCAAATATCCCAGGTGGAGCCAGTATTAATGGCAGGAGCCGCCCCGGAACACCTGGAGGTGATCTCTCAGGTATTGCCGATTATTCGCGAGGCACTTACCGGGGAACGTACCGAGAGGATCGTGATGGTAGGGGCGGGAAATTTGGTGCGTTCTAGCCCCGAGTTTTCTAGCTCAATCGGCTCCATTTTAGATGCCCTGGAAGAGCAAGTAACCTTGTTGCGGCTGTTTTCAGAGATTGATCAACAAGATTCGCCAGTTACGGTCACGATTGGCTCAGAATCAGGAGAGCATTCCCTGTCGGAAACTTCCATTGTGGCCGGGGCTTACGGGGATAAAGAAAGCGGGGTCGCCCATGTCGGAATAGTGGGCCCGCAAAGAATGGACTATCCGCGCGCAATGAGTATTGTTCGTGCGGTTTCGCGGTATTTATCGCGGATGATGACCAGGTAGAATAGGAAAGAGGAAAAAGGATCCTTGGCTGATTACTATGAGATTCTAGGGGTTTCCCGGGACGCTACGGCGGCGGAGATTAGACGTGCGTACCGCCGTAAAGCCCGCAAATTACATCCGGACGTAGCCGGACCACAGTCAGAAGAGGCTTTCAAAGAGGTCTCGATGGCGCACGAAGTCCTGTCTGATCCGGAAAAACGGCGTCGCTACGATATGGGCGGTGAGTCCGGTTTTTCCAGCTCAGGTATGGGCGACTTTTCCATGTTCTCCGATATTTTTGAGAGCTTTTTCGGAGGAGACACGGGCGGTGGCCCGACTCCGAGAGGGCGAAGAGGTGAGGATCTGCGTCAGCGCCTGGAAATCGCTTTAGAGGAAGCGGTATTTGGGGTAAAGAAGCAAGTACAGGTGCGGACTGCAGTAACGTGTCCTACCTGTGAGGGAAGCTGTTGTGCCCCGGGAACTTCCCCGCGTACCTGTCAGGTTTGTAATGGTCGCGGCTCGGTCACCCGCTCTACCCGCACCTTCTTGGGACAAATGCAATCCACGGTTCCCTGTAGCGCCTGTGCCGGCCACGGTACCACTATTCCCGATCCCTGCCCCGAGTGTTCCGGCGAAGGACGAGTACGTACCACTTCCACTTTGCAGGTAGAGATTCCTCCCGGGGTGCAAACCGGGCATAAAGTGCAGCTGCGTGGTAAAGGCGCAGTAGGGCCGGGAGGCGGCCCCAGCGGGGATTTGTATTTAGAGATCAAAGTTAGTGCCCATCGGGTGTTTTCCCGCCACGGGGATAATCTGGAGACCACATTGCGGGTGCCGATGACGGCCGCTATTTTGGGAACCAAAGTTGATTTGGAAACTTTTGATGGGACTCAAGAGATTACTATTGCACCTGGCACCCAGCCTGGCCAACAGATTCGCCTTGCCGGCTTGGGGGTAGGACGTTTACAGCGAGAAGGACGCGGTGACCTGATTGTAAATATTATGGTTCAGGTGCCCACTAACTTAGATACTGCTCAGCGGGAGCTAATCTCGCAATTGGCGCAGCTGAGACAAGAAGATCGGGTAGAACCAGAACCGCTAGCGGATAGTGGAGTGTTCTCTCGCCTGCGGGAACGATTTGCAGGTCACTAATGTTTCTTCCGGTATTTTTAGGTGAAGAATCCTGCCCACCGCTTTCTAACCTGCAGGAAGGGGAACGCGGATCCCTCAAAGGGGCAGAAGCGGCCCACGCAAGCGGTTCCCTGCGTCTTGGAATAGGTGACCCCCTAGACCTAGTTGACGGTAAAGGGTTGCGCCTGCGCTGCCAGATAGTGGCAACCGATAAAAACTTTTTAGAGTTTGAAGTACTTCAGGTAATGCACCTATCTTTACCCCAAACGCAGTTTGGGCTGATTCAAGCGCTTTCAAAGGGAGGGCGTGATGAACAGGCGGTAGAGTCGGCAGTCGAGTTAGGGGTTAGCCGAGTGCGCCCCTGGGCGGCAGGGCGCTCTATTGTGCAGTGGAAGGGATCCAAAGTGCAGCGGGGAGCCAAGAAGTGGGAGTCGCTACTGCAAGCGGCAGCAAAACAGTCCCGCCGTGCCAACTGGCCTCTGCTAGATCCCTTAGCTGATTCGCGGAGGCTGCAAGAAATAATTGCTGCCGGAAGTCGCGAAGAAAAGTTTGTGCTGCTGGATCCGGATTCCCCCCTGCCTCTTGTCGAAGCCTGGGAGCAGGTAAGCGAGGCTAAAATGATACACCTGATAGTCGGCCCGGAGGGCGGGGTGAGTCCGGAGGAAACTGCTAAGTTTTGTGCGGCTGGCGCGATTACTGCTCGGCTGGGACCTACCGTTTTACGCTCCTCTAGTGCCGGGCCGGCTGCCTTGGCGGCGTTAGGACTTTGTAGCGGCTTGTGGGGACGGAAGGAAGCACTCTGAGATGACCGATGAGCTAACCCAGGTGGTAATGCCCGAAGACTTGGATCCGGTGCTGGTGTTTGGCCCGGGAGACCAGGTACTGCGGGCAATGCAAGATAACCTGCCGGGGGTGCGGATTAATTCGCGCGGCAATATCGTAACTTTTCAAGGAAACCCGGGCGAGGCGCGGATGGGTGCCGATCTGCTAGGCGAGTTGATTGCAGCTGCCCGTCACGGTAATCCCTTATCTGCCGCGGCAGTCCAGCAGGCATTAACCCTCATGTCATCCCAAGAAACCTTGCCGGTATTACGTACTAAACGCCGGCAGGTTAGGGCAAAAACTCCCGGTCAACAAAGTTATATTGAAGCGATCAGCAATAATCGGATCGTCTTTGGAGTAGGGCCAGCCGGGACCGGAAAAACCTATCTGGCGATGGCAAAAGCGGTGGAAGCTTTAGAATCCGGGGCGGTGTCCCGGATAGTTTTGACCCGTCCCGCGGTAGAGGCAGGTGAATCGCTCGGTTTTTTGCCCGGTACGCTCACCGAAAAGATCGATCCCTATCTGCGTCCTCTTTATGATGCCTTGCGGGAAATGCTGGAACCAGCAGAACTTGCCCAGCTGCTAGAATCGGGAACGATCGAAGTTGCTCCACTTGCCTATATGCGCGGGCGCACGATTTCTCATGCGTTCATAGTGCTGGATGAAGCCCAAAACACCACTACCCAACAGATGAAAATGTTCCTCACCCGGCTGGGAGAGGGATCAACTATGGTAGTGACCGGCGATATTACCCAAATTGACCTGCCCCGGGGAAAGCTTTCGGGACTTAAAGATGCTCGCAATGTCCTCACCGGAGTTAAAGATATCGAGTTTTGCTATTTGACCAGTGAGGACGTGGTACGCGATAAGCTGGTGGGGCTGATCATTGATGCCTATGAACGACATGCGAACATTTTAGATGAGGGGGAGAAATACCGGTGAGCGTAGAAGTATTAAACGAAACTGAATACCAAATCGACGGGGAAGAATTCCAAGAGCTTGCCGCCTATGTGCTGGAGGCAATGCATGTGTCTCCAGCGGCTGAAACGTCGCTGATTTTCGTGGAACCGGATGCGATTGCTGCCCTGCATGAGCGTTGGTTGGACCTAGCAGGCCCGACCGATGTAATGAGTTTTCCGATGGACGAACTGCGCCCAGGAAGCGCGGATTCTCCCACCGAGGCAGGTATCTTAGGGGATATTGTGATTTGTCCCCAGGTTGCAAAGACACAGGCAGCTAAGGCTGGGCACTCTTCCACCGAAGAAATGTTACTGCTTACAGTGCACGGCATCTTGCATCTTTTAGGGTATGACCACGCCGAAAAGGATGAAGAAAAAGAAATGTTTGCTTTGCAACGCAAACTCTTGTTGACTTTCTTAGCGGAGCGGAGCTGAAGTTGATCTCCCAGATACCTGCGGGAGGACTCCTCGCCTTAGCGATTGTATTAGTGGGGGTAGATGCCGCTTGGGCAGCGGCTCTGGGGGCCTTCCAAACGCTATCTCATGCCCGTGCTCAAGACCTGGTTGAGGCAGGGCGCCGCCGCGCTCGGCTAGTGAGGTCGCTATTGGAAGATAGAGCTCATACCGTGGCTATCTGCCAGTCTTGGCGTCTATTTGCGCAGGTATTAGCGGCCACCTGTATGACTTTGGCTATGGTAGGGTTTGGCCTGACTTGGTGGGTAGCGCTTCTAGTGTCGCTACTGGTATTGGGGGCTCTGCTGCTGATCTTTGCCACTTTTGTAGGTATGCGCGTGGGGTATTATCGCCCCGAAGCTACCGCTTTGTGGCTGAGCAAAATGGTGGGTTTCGGGCTAAAAATATCGGTTATTTCTCGTCCGGTAGAATGGATTGTGCAAAAAATTGCGCCCCTCACTCCGGCAGATGAGGCCGCTTCCCGTGCCGAAATCGCGGAAGATTTCCGGGAAATGGTCGATGAAATGGGGCAGGAAGAGAATCTAGCTTTCGAGGATGAAGATCGCCAAATCGTGCGTTCTGCCTTGGAACTGGGGACTACTTTGGTTCGGGAAATTATCGTTCCGCGTACCGATATGGTGGCGGTAGAAACCACTACCGTAGCCAGAGAAGCTTTCGAAGTTTTCATTCAATCTGGTTTTTCGCGGATCCCGGTGCTCGGTGAAGATGCTGATGATGTGCGGGGCATTCTCTATTTGAAAGATCTGATTTCGCGCTGTTTTTCTCGCCCCGAACTAATGGATCACCCGGTTCCTGAAATGATGCGCGAAGCCTTCTTTGTCCCCGAAGTAATGCTCGCCGACGACTTAATGCGTCAGATGCAAGCTGACGCTCCCCATATCGCGGTAGTGGTGGACGAATGGGGAGGCACCGTTGGCCTCGTGACCATTGAAGATATTTTAGAAGAGCTGGTCGGAGAGGTAACTGATGAACATGACCGCGCCGAGCAAGAACCAGAGCAACTAAGCGCCACTACCTGGTTGGTGCCTGCCCGTTTAGGTTTAGATGACCTCGCTGAACTAGTAGGTCTGGAAATAACTGATGACGAAGTGGATACTGCTGGTGGGTTACTAGCCAAGGCTTTAGGAAAAGTGCCCCTGCTGGGATCACATGCCCAGACTAAGGGACTGGAGATTACGGTGAAAGAAGTTGCTGGCCGACGCCGGCAAATGGATACTCTATTGATAAAACGTCTAGACACAGAAACGGACGAAGAATGAGTGAGCAAGACAAAAAATCCCTTAGCGAGCATCGCGCAGGATTTGTTTCCATCGTGGGTCGTCCTAATGTTGGCAAATCTACCCTAACGAATGCGCTGGTAGGACAGAAAGTAGCAATCACTTCTTCGCGTCCGGAAACTACCCGACATAACGTACGCGGAGTAGTCCAGGGGGAGGATTATCAGATCGTGTTGGTCGATACTCCCGGTCTGCACCGCCCTCGCACGCTGCTGGGTAAACGCCTAAACGATATGGTGCGCGAAGCGCTGGTAGACGTGGATGCAGTGGTTTTTTGCGTGCCCGCGGATCAAAAGATTGGCCCGGGTGATCGCTATATTGCTGCCGAACTTAAAGAACTCAATATTCCGGTTATATTGGCGGTTACCAAAGCTGATCTGGTTTCGAACGAGCGGATGGTATCAGCACTGGTAGCTGCGGGCGAACTGGGAGATTGGAAAGAGATTGTCCCCGTCAGTGCGGTAGAGGGCGAAGTGTCGGTACTGGCGGATCAGATCGCGAAATACCTGCCACCTTCTCCACCTCTATATCCGCGCGACCAGGTCAGTGATGAGTCAGTAGAAAAACTGATTGCGGAATTTGTGCGCGAGGCAGCGCTAGAAGGGGTACGCGAAGAGCTTCCGCATTCGATTGCGGTGCAGGTAGAAGAGATTCTCTACCAGGGGGAAGATAGTGGGCCGAGCCTAGGCTACGGTACGCACCGCGCCTCGGAAAAAGATAAAGATAATGCCAAAGGCACAGAAGACGATGTTGCTTCAGGCGATGCCCACTCTCTTGCCGATACAGGGGCTCAAGGTGAGGCCACGTCCCCTCAGCAGGAAACTAAACCGTTAGATCTGCATGTAAACGTGTTCGTGGAACGCGATTCCCAAAAAGGAATTTTGATCGGTAAAGGTGGCAGCCATATTCGCCGAGTGCGGATAAAATCCAAACGACAGATTCAAAAACTATTGGGGCGTCCAGTGCAGCTTCACCTGCATGTACGGGTGGCAAAGAATTGGCAGTCGGACACTAAAATGTTAGGGCGTCTAGGATTCTAACTCTCTACCTCCTTGAGATGGGCGCTTTGAGGTCGCTTTATTAGGCAGCCGGTAGCTATCTATGCTTCGTTCGTAGCGGGCAAAAGGATTATTGTAAACGTTTCCCTATGTCGGGGTTTTCCTGCTAGGATCGTTAACATTAAGTTGTGGCGCGAGGAGGCGTTTAGTAGTGGCAACCATTAGGGATGTGGCCAAGGCGGCGGGAGTCTCGATTGCTACCGTTTCGCGTGCCCTGAATGGGAATACTCATCTAGCTGCCGATACCAGGCAGAAAGTATTGGTAGCCGCCGAAGAACTGGGGTATCAAAAAGACCGGTTAGCAGCGGCTATGCGCACGGGGCGTACGGGAGCTATCGGGTTAGTGCTAGGAGACGTGATGAACCCGTTCTATGCGATGCTGGCGCATTGTGTGGAGCGGGCGGTTCATTCCCATGAAGCTTCCCTCGTACTATCTAATGCGCATGAGGATGGGCAAAGCTACGAAAGAGGGATTCGAGCACTGGCAAAACAAGGGGTAGATGGGTTGCTAGTGGTACCGCCCTCCCGGGTAGCGCCCGGATGGAAACATCCAGATCCTCCCGAGTCAATGGCAATGGTGGCTCTAGACCGGGAAGCTCCGGGATCCAAGATCCCCTCGGTGGTGATTGATTCTGCCCGAGCAATGCAAGACCTGGGAGAGCATCTACGCGCTGCTGGGTATCGTCATCCCGCTTATCTGGCAGGCCCCGAGTTTTCTTTATCGGAGCAAAGACGCACTGAAAAACTCCAGGAAGCCTTAGCTAACTGTGGTTTTGGAGAGCTAGAAGTGGAATATTGTCACCACGAGGCAGTCTCCGCGGCTAGTGCCGCCCGGGCTCTATTGGCACTGTACCGTCCCGACATCATTATCTGTGCCTCCAACCAGATCGCCCTGGGGGTATTGATGATCGCAAAAAGTATGGGGATGCAGCTAGGTAGCGACCTGGGATTAGCAGCAATCGATGATATTCCCTGGTTTTCAGTAATGTCTCCGGCGATCACCGTAATTGATCAACCGGTCGATAAACTCGCCAACCTGGGGGTAACGGTACTGATGAAACAGATTTTCGGTGCCTCCTATTTGCCGAAAGCTGGGGATCGTTTAGTGGCAGGTGAAGCTGCATTTATTCCTCGGGAATCCACCCAAGGTCCGCAGTTGTCTGCTCAATATGCGGGCCGGTGGTTACCAGAAAGCGGAAAAACAGTTTAAAGTAGACCCGTGCGCATGGTTATTCTGCTGCTAGGCTGCCGCGACGAAGTCCAGTAAAACTGGTCGAGGCTCGTCGCGGGATTCTTTGGTGTCTTCGGCCAGCCACTTAAAAAGCAGAAAGAAATCTTAGAATGCAAACTACTGGTAAAGCGCCTCGTCAGCAACCTTCTGGAATGCCGTTTCAAAAGTATGCTCATTTTTGGGATACTTCTCTGAAACTGCCGGATCGTACCTGGCCAGATAGAAATGTTACCCAGGCTCCCCGCTGGCTTTCTACAGATTTGCGGGATGGTAATCAGGCTTTGATTGACCCCATGGATCCGCTGCGGAAACGGAAAATGTTTGATCTGTTGGTGCAGATAGGCGTGAAGGAAATCGAGATTGGGTTTCCGGCGGCCTCACAGATAGATTTTGATTTTGTGCGCTCGCTGGTGGAAGAGGACGCTATCCCCGAGGACGTGTGTGTTTCGGTACTTACTCAGGCGCGTGAAGATCTAATCGGACGCACCGTAGAATCCCTAGTGGGAGTGCCGCGCGCCAATGTGCATATCTATAACGCCACCTCACCAACTTTTCGGGAAGTAGTATTCCATAACGATAAAGCCGCTACCGTGGAACTGGCAGTAAGCGGGGTGCGCGAGGTAATCGCGCAAGCTGAAAAGCAGCTAGATGATTCCACGGTTTTCGGGCTGCAATATTCTCCAGAAATTTTTGTGGATACCGAAGCTGAGTTTGCCCTGGAAATCTGTGAAGCGGTCATGGATATTTGGCAGCCTGATGAGGATCGCGAAATTATTTTGAATCTCCCGGCAACTGTGGAGCGTTACACCCCGGACTCCTATGCGGATCAAATCGAATGGATGAGCCGGAACCTGAGCCGCCGCGAACACGTCTGTTTGTCGGTACATAACCATAATGACCGGGGGACGGGGATTGCTGCGGCAGAACTATCAATGAAAGCCGGTGCTGACCGGGTAGAAGGCTGCCTGTTGGGTCAGGGGGAACGTACTGGCAACGTAGATTTGATTACTTTGGCAATGAATCTTTATTCCCAAGGAATCGACCCCATGCTGGATTTGTCCAACCTAGACCGAGTACGTGAAACCGTAGAGTATTGCACCCGGATGGAAACTAATCCCCGCCAACCCTATACTGGCGATCTGGTTTACACTTCCTTCTCTGGCTCTCACCAGGATGCCATTAAGAAGGGCTTTGATAAGCGTGCCCGGGAAGTTGCGGCAGCCGGTGGTGACCAGAACCAGGTGATCTGGACAGTGCCTTACCTGCCGATTGATCCCGGTGATGTAGGACGCGACTACCAGGCTGTGGTGCGGGTGAACTCCCAGTCGGGTAAGGGCGGTATCGCGTTCCTGATGAAACGTGACTACTCTTTGGATTTGCCGCGCCGCCTGCAGGTAGAGTTCTATCGCCATGTCCAGGACTATACGGAAAAGTTTGGAGGAGAGGTCGATTCACAGCATTTGTGGAAAATTTTTGCTGACGAATATCTGCCCGGCGAAGAGCATAACCTTGCGCCTTGGGGGCGCTTTAAGCTGCGGGATTCTCTCGCCGACACCAACCATGAAACCGGGGAAGTATCTTTACGGGCGCAGGTTAGCGATAACGGTACCTTGCGCACTTTAGAGGCGGTGGCGCCGGGTCCTATCGAAGCGTTTATCACTGCTTTCCAAGGGCTGGGAATGGATATCAAGGTGCTGGACTATGCTGAGCACGCCATGGAAACCGGCGAGAGTTCGCGGGCAGCGGCCTATGTGGAGGCCGAGATTGCCGGTCAGGTGCTGTGGGGAGTAGGTATCGATCCTTCGATTACTCGCGCTACCTATAAGGCAGTTATTAGCGCCCTCAACCGCGCGGAACGCTAGGGCGTCTGCAAAACCTGCGTTAGAACATCTGCAAATAGTGCGCTAGGGTGTCTGCAAACAGTGCGCTAGCACCCTGGGAGCTGCATTAATCTAGGAACGCCAAAGGAATCACCGCCACCCCGTCCTTGCGTGGGCGGATTTCATATAAAACCAATTGTTTCTAAAGTTGTCTGCGTTTAAGGTAATCCCCTAAAGCGCTCTTTAAAACCGGCAGGTGGTTTTCAACTACGTCCCTGATTATCTGGATGTCAACTCCGAAGTATTCGTGAACGAGAATATTACGAAACCCCCGGATTTGCGCCCAGGGAATCTCTGGATTCGAGTCGGTGACCTTACAAGACAAACGGCTGGTGGCTTCCCCTATTATTTGTAGGTTCCGTTCTATGGCATCCTCCACCATCTCAGTAAACTCGGCAGAACTATCAGGGGTTAGTTGTTTCAGGTAGTATTCACATTTGTTAATGGCTCGCAAAATGTCTTGGCAGCGTGATTTGTCATCTCGAATCATAGTGGTACTGCCTCATTGAGTGCTTGCTGGTTAACCTCTGATTTCAGTAGTTGAACAGGGAAAATATCTATATTTTTCCCAAAAAGCTCCCGGGTTTCCTCCAATAGCCCGCTCGCCCGCATCAACAGGTTTCCGTCCTCGGGGCTCATCTCGACCAAGATGTCGATGTCGCTTTTAGCATTGGCATCGCCACGGGCTACCGAGCCAAAAAGCAGCGGATTAGAGGCTCCGTATTTTTCCAGTAAAGACCGAAACTCGTTGGTATTTGCAGCTAATAGGGCACGCAACTGCACTGTTTCCGGAGTTAAAGTACCTGCGGTATCAACGAACACAAAATCATGCTATCAGTTGATAATCATAGTTTCACTGCTAGTAGCTATTTTTTCGAGGTGGAAGGGGGCGATAACTAGCCGCAGATTTACTTCCTTCGTTTCGAGTCGAAAAGGTGCTGCGAGAGCCCGAAATGGTCGAGCTAGAAGAGTATTTCACCTGGGAAGGGATTGGCAAGAGGCTGTAGGAGAGCGGTAAATACTTTGCAAAACTTGCGTCAGAACGTCTGTAAAAAGTGCGCTAGAGCGTCTGCAATATGTGCGCTAGCACTCTGGGAGCTGCATTAGCCTAGGAGCGCCAGGGGAATCACTGCCACCCCGTCTTTGCGGCGGTAGGCGTAAGGACCGGTATATACGAGGATTTTATCCAGTAGCCGATTTCCGAGGCGGGTTTCTAGCCAGTTGAGGTGGCGGACGTCCTCTGCATCTATGATTGCCGAGGACTTCGCCTCGAATGCAATAGCTTTCCCGTCATAGCGCTCGATAATCGCATCAACTTCACGTTCTCCCGAAGGAGTGCGGAAGTGAAAAACCTGAGATTCGCATTCTTGAGCAGCTCCCCGCAAGGTGAGTAGCATCAGTGATTCAAATAGTTGTCCATAAGTTTCTAGGGTTCCTTCGGCTCCGCTGGTCAAAACATCTTCACTGACCCCCATTAGATAAGCGGCCAACCCCGGATCTGCCAGGTGATGTTTAGCAGCTTTAGATAATCTCGCGAAGGAAGTATAAGTGGGAGACCAAGCAGGAAGCGGGTCTAAAATCCAGAGTTTTTCCAAGAGATTTCGATACCCGCTGGTAGCAGATTTTGAAGGTAAGTCGCCCTCTGTCGGTAACGCCGCCTTCAATATCTTGGTGTATGAAGCGGTGGTGGCGGTGGCAGCAGAATAGGCATGCAGCCATGCGCGTAGTGCTGCGGGTCTACGCAAGTTAAGTCCCTGCTCGGGGAAATCTCGGTCAACGATCCTCGAAATGTAGCCCGCAACTGCCGCCCTGCGCGCCCGGGGAGAAAGAGTTTCAATCTGGGGGAAGCCCGTGGAACAGATGGCTCCGGCGTAATCGGAATAAGAAAAATTACTTTCCCCCGATATCGGAGTTGAAAAGGGTTTCGAAGAAAAAATATCGCGGATAAAAATCGTTGGGGTAGTGCCGGGGCGCTCCGATAATGCTAGAGGACGCATCCGCAGCGAGATAATTCTCCCGGCGCCAGAATGGGTGTCCACATTTTCAATCGGGGTAGCGCTGCCGGTAAAAAGAAAGCGGGTAGCGGTTTTTTCATCGATAAGCCGGCGGGCGCCATCCCAAACCGGAGGATAGTTTTGCCATTCGTCAAGCAACACAGTTTTGTGGGAGGTAAGCACTGTTCGCAGTTGCGAGGCGACGAGATTGCGTACATCCGGAGAATCCAATTCGAGGACGCGCTCTGCTCTACGTGAAGCGGTGACGGTTTTCCCTACGCCTTTAGGGCCGGCAAGCGCGATTCCATGTAGCTCTGGAAGCAGCGCATCAAGCTCGTTGTCTACGTAACGCCTCAAGTAATTTCCGGAAGAACCTGGAAGCATAGTTACCTCGCTTAATAGATGCTAAAAGTCATTTTACATGAAGTCTAGCAATCGTTTTACATGAAGTCTAGCAATCGTTTTGCAGGGGTTCTAGCAATCGTTTTGCAGGTTTTATGGGGCTGGTGATATCCATTCTTGACAGAAGGTGCTAGTAGTTGCCCACCAGCGTCCCATGAAATGTGGAGTTTATAGCCTCAACACTGACCTAGCAACTAGATGTGAGATAATGAGCGGGTGCTGCGAACCTATATCGACCAGGCGATTGTCCTGAGAACCACCAAGCTAGGGGAAGCAGACATGATCTTGACCCTGCTCACCCTCGAGCATGGGCAGGTGCGGGCGGTAGCTAAAGGACTGCGCCGCACCTCCTCAAAATTTGGGGCTCGCCTGAGCCCCTTCAACCGGGTAAAACTGCAGCTACACGCCGGCCGTAATTTGGACACGGTTACTCAGGCCACTTCGCTCAGTCTCAATGCTCCGAGAATTGCTTGCGACTATGAACGATACCTCTCGGGGCAGGTAATGTTAGAAACTGCCGAGAAGCTTTCCGAGGGCGAGGCTTCGCGCAGCCAATATCATCTGCTCGCTGGCGCAATACCCGCTTTAGCAAATCGGGCGCACCGCCCGGGTGTGGTGCTATCCTCCTACCTATTGCGTACCCTAACCATTGCCGGATGGGCGCCGGCTTTAGACCAGTGCGCCCTCTGCGGTACTTCGGGCCCCTTTAAAGTATTTTCCGCACCTGCCGGTGGGGTAGTTTGCGAAAACTGTCAGTTAAGCGGAGGTATCCGCATTTCTAAGCCAGTAACCGACCTACTCGCCGCGCTGTTGGCGGGACAGTGGCCACAGGTCTACCAGGCGGATCCGCTAACCCAGGGAATCGCAGAAGAAGTGGTCACTGCCTATACCGAATGGGTGTTAGAGCGAAAGCTAAAATCCTTGTTCGTGATGGCACGCAAGGCATAATAAGAACATGAGCGATAAAGACTTCGTAGCCACCGTTCCCCCCGGGCAAGGGTCGTCAATGCCGCCGTTATCGTCAGTTCCCTCCCACGTGGCGCTAATCATGGACGGTAACGGCCGCTGGGCTAACCAGCAGGGATTGCCGCGTACGGCAGGGCACGAGGCCGGGGAATTGTCTCTCATGGACACCCTGGCCGGGGCAGTAGAGGCCGGGGTAAAAATGCTGAGTGTCTATGCTTTTTCTACCGAAAACTGGAAACGTTCCCCGGCGGAAGTTCGTTTCCTGATGGGGTATTCGCGGGACGTGATTCGCCGCCGTTCCCGTGAACTGAACGACTGGAACGTGCGCATAGTTTGGTCGGGGCGGCGCGGTCGGCTATGGAAATCGGTTATCAAGGAGCTAGAAGCTGCCGCCGAACTGACCCAAAATAACACCGGCATGGTGTTCAATATGTGTATTAACTATGGAGGGCGCGCGGAACTGGTTGATGCGGTTCGCGCGGTTGCCCGGCGGGTGGCGTCCGGGGAAATCAGTGACAATCATATCCGCGAGGACACCTTGGCGCGGGAAATGTATCTGGGGGGCATGCCGGATGTGGATTTGCTGATTCGCACCTCCGGGGAACAACGCCTATCTAACTTTTTACTGTGGCAATGCGCCTATGCGGAGCTTAGTTTCGTTCCCGAGATGTGGCCAGAGTTTAAACGCGAACAACTCTGGCGGGAACTAGCCGCATTTGGAGGGCGAAATCGGCGTTTTGGGGGCGCGAAAGACCAACCTTGCTCGGCTTAAGTTTGCCTGCGTCCTCGTAATAACAAGGGCGTTAAACCCCGGTAAAGCCTAAACTGGTTCGCAGTTCGGGTCTGAAAAAGTAGAAAATGCAGCCCGCCGCCTAATCCCAGAGGGGATGGGCAAACAGACCGCTGCCCAGTTTCGGTTCAAACCAAGTGGATTTAGGGGGCATGATTTGCCCCGCGTCAGCCACCTCCATTACTTGGTCAATCTGGGTAGGATACATGTAGAACGCGCAGGCAGCGCCCTTATCTACCGCTGCTTTAAGTTCGCTGTCCCCGCGAATCCCGCCTACGAACTCGATACGTTCACTGGTGCGCGGATTGGTAATTCCCAGCAGGGGCGAGAGCACTGTTTCTTGCAGTAAAGACACATCTAAAGAATCAGGTAGCTCTTTACCTGCTAGAACCTGGGGACGGAAGCGGCAGGCATACCATTTGCCGCCTAGATACATACTGAAAGCACCAGAATTTTCCGGGGCAGCAAACTCGCCTAGTTCACTTAGCGTTGCTACCTGCGATATGTCTTTCAAGAACTGGTCGGGGGAGGTGTCGCCCCAATCAAGCACTAGCCGGTTATAGGGCAGACACCGCAGGTCGTGGTCAGGAACCGCGACCGCGAGGAATTCATTCCAGGGGGCATCTGCGCGTTGGGGGCGAGAAAGCCCTACTTTGGCCGCGGAAGCTGAGCGGTGATGGCCATCGGCAATATAAAAGTAGTCCAATGATTCAAAGATGCCGCTAGCTAAAGAAGTGTCTTCCGGCGAGAGCGGCCAAAGCTCATGGACAGTGCCCTCCAAAGTTTCTCCTTTGAGCAGCGGCTGGTCTTGAGTTACCCGCGCGGTGAGGGCGTCTATTTCTTCACGGGCGCGATAGGTGAGAAATACCGGTTCAGTATGGGCATTCACCCGGTCAAAATGTTTAATCCGGTCGGCTTCCTTAATCGCTAAAGTTTTCTCGTGCCGCTTAATAGTGCCGTCTTGATAATCGCCAACCTGGGCACACCCTACGATTCCTACCTGGGCTCTTCCTCGCCAAGTTTCCCGGTAAAGATACAGGCAAGGGCGGTCTTCGCGTACCAGCACGCCCCGGTCAATAAAATCTGTCAGATTAGCGGCTGCCTGCTCATGCACCTGGTCAGCGTGTTGATCCACGCTGAGGGGCAAATCAATTTCCGCGCGCGTGATATGCAGATAAGAGTTCGGGTCTTTGCCCTGCGCGCTAGCTTCCTCACGGTTCATAACGTCATAGGGCAGTGCCACTACCTGCGGGGCAGCCTCGCTAGTGGGACGCAGCGCACGGAAAGGACGCAACTTCGGCATCAAAATCTCCTTAGGGGTAATCTCCTTTGTCTTCAGCTTATCGGCTTCATCTGGCTTTCCTAATTGGGTATCACCTATTGGGGTGAGGATCTTCTTAGCTGACAGCATCCCAGGGAGGTCTTACTATTGCTTGTGCCTATGGGAAAATAGGGGGGCGTCCTCCAGCTATTTGCTGAACTCGCTGTAGACCTCAGGGTTATAAACCCAGTCGAACTGTCCAATCATTTCCAAGAGGCCGCTCTCGCCACAGAAGGCTTTTTTGAAGCTATAGAGTCCCCCCGAGTTATCTACCTCGTAAATTCCTCCCATATCGTATTGGGTATATCCCTGTTCGATAGCGTCCTTAATTGCTTCATTATTCATTTGATAGTTAGGACGCAGATTTCGTTTTTCATTGGAACTAGCAGCATAAATATAAAAACATTTCCGGTTGAAGCCCAAAACGATGGCGCAAGAAAGTACCTCCTGCTCGGCGGTACGAGTTTCATAGAGAGTTACGGCTGGGGGGGGGAAGGCATTAAATAGGCGCACAAAATAATCTTTAGGGCGATAGGTGATTCCCTGGCGCTTCGCCATGATTTTGGTTAGTTCATAAAATTTATCGAGTGCTTGCTCAAACCCGGGATCACCACGATGAAAACGCAAAGTTTCCAGGCCATGTTTATAAGGAACCTTGATCTTACCTTTATTTTTTGATTTTACGGTCTTCAGAAAATCATCATGGGTTCCCATAGAAATGTCCGCAATCATATGCATCCGAGGATTGGAGAAGCTGTGTTCATCAGCTCCCCGAGTGGTGATCGCCAGATTAGTTATGCCGGCATTGCGATAGCTTTCCAATACTTCCTCGTCATAGGCGAACTCGGGATCCATCCTCAAAACAAATCCGTTACGTTTTTCCACCACCGGGGAAGCTTCTTTAACCAGTGCTTTCACAGTGTCGATATTTTTAAAATCGCAGACCGGGCCGCGCGGGGCATACATAAAAGCGTGGGATCCATCATTCTTGACAGACAGTATTGACAGGGCGGCGGTAATACTTCCCGCATCGTCCCGCAGATAAACGTAGTCACTGTCCCAGTTATTTTTTACTTTTGCCCAGTTAACCGATTGCATAACGTGACCGTACGGACTGGTAGCAACGAATTCTTCATAGCGAGCCACCGCTTCGCTATCCGATATATCTAAAATAGGCACGGTAGCGCTCCTCGTTTTTTCGAGATAACCACATATTTTCCGAAATGAAGTCCTAATTTAGAATACTTCACTGCCTTAGCACAGTGTTAATGCCATTAATCAGCGATTTTGGACTCGACCAAGAAATCGTGTCCTTGGTAAATCAGTGGGCGGAAGGTAACCGCTAAGCGCAACTTTTCTCGGAGGGTAGGGGGTACGAAAAGCTGCCAAAGAGCGCTCGGTCACAGTCGTTTTCCTCACTGGCAGCTCGCCTATTAGACTTAGGCGCGATGACAAGCAACGATAAAATGCCTCGCACCTATCATGTGCGAACTCTTGGCTGCCAGATGAATGAGCATGACTCCGAACGGATGGCGGGGCTGCTAGAAGCTGACGGCTTGATACCGGTAGAACTGGTGCCGCAAGCAGCCGCGCGCGCCACTAATGCCGGGGACGGCGGCGCTGATGTGGTAGTAATCAACACCTGTTCGGTACGCGAAGCTGCAGCTAACCGCCTCTTTGGGAACCTCGGGCAACTGGCCAGCGTGAAGCGGGAACGCCCCGGAATGCAAATCGCAGTGGGAGGTTGCTTAGCGCAGCAGATGCGCGAAAAAATCATTGAAAAAGCCCCCTATGTGGACGCGGTATTCGGCACCCACAATATAGATGTGCTCCCCGCGTTACTCCGGCGGGCACGGCACAATCACCGCGCTGAAGTAGAAATTGCAGAGTCCCTGCAAGTTTTCCCGTCCACTTTGCCCACCAGGCGAGAATCCTCCTATTCCGCTTGGGTGTCAATCGCGGTCGGCTGTAATAACACCTGTACGTTTTGTATTGTGCCCTCCTTGCGGGGACGGGAACGCGATCGCCGCCCTGGGGAGGTGCTCGCAGAAGTAGAAGCCGTGGTTTCTCAAGGCGCGATTGAAGTGACTCTGCTCGGGCAGAACGTCAATTCTTATGGCGCGGGATTTGGAGATCGCGGAGCGTTCGCCAAGCTGCTGCGGGCCTGTGGAAATATCGAGGATTTAGAGCGGGTACGTTTCACTTCCCCTCATCCAGCGGCTTTTAGTGATGACGTGATTTGGGCAATGGCGGAAACTGAAAACGTGATGCCCACCTTGCATATGCCACTCCAATCGGGCTCTGATACTATTTTACGCGCGATGCGCCGCTCCTACCGGCAAAAACGTTTCCTGGGGATACTGGATAAAGTTCGGGAGGCTATGCCCGAGGCCGCGATTTCCACCGATATTATCGTAGGCTTCCCCGGAGAAACCGAGGAAGATTTCCAGCAGACTCTAGAGGTAGTAGCGCAGGCTCGTTTTGCCTCTGCCTTTACCTTCCTGTATTCGCCGCGTCCCGGCACTCCGGCGGCTGACCGGGAAGATCAAGTACCTCACCAGGTGAAACTGGAACGCTACAACCGGTTGATTGCACTGCAAGACCAGATTTGTTTGGAAGAAAACCAGAAACTTGTGGGCAGGCAAGTAGAGGTTTTAGTTTCCGAGGGCGAGGGGCGAAAAGATCAAGAAACTCACCGGGTATCTGGTCGCGCCCGAGATGGACGCCTAGTCCACGTAGCATTACCTGCCGGACAGGAAATGCCGCGACCGGGAGATATGGTTACGGCCACTGTCACCCATGGCGCTCCCCATAACTTACTCGCAGATTCCGCCTTGGAGGGAGGATTATTCTCGGTGCGCCCTACCCGAGCCGGGGATGCTTGGCAGGCGCGTCAGAGTAAACAGGAAGAATACTCCCAGCAGGTTTCTCTGGGGCTTCCCGCCATTCGTCCTCGCGGATAGGTAGCCTAATGGATTCCTCCAAGCTTCCACTCCTAGCGGTAGTCGGGCTAACTGCCAGCGGTAAATCTGGTTTTTCCCTGCAATTAGCTGCGGTGTTGGGCGAGCGAGGAATCACTTGCGAGATTATTTCGGCTGATGCTTTCCAGCTATATCGCGGTATGGATATCGGAACCGCGAAGATTCCGGTAGATGAGCGCAGAGGAATCCCGCATCACCTGTTAGATGTTTTAGAGCTAGACGAGAAGGCGTCAGTAGCTGACTATCAGCGCAGTTGTCGCCAAATTATTGAGCAGATTCGCGCTCGCAAAGCGCTGCCGATACTGGTAGGGGGGAGCGGACTATATGTGCGCGCCGTCCTTGACAAAATTGAGTTTCCTGGAACCGATAACGCTATTAGAGCTCAGTTAGAAGCACAGGCGGCGCAGCTGGGGATAGAGAAAATGCATCAACGCCTCGCCGAAGTTGATCCGCAGTCCGCAGCCAGAATCGTGCCGGCTAATGAACGCCGGGTCATTCGCGCCCTGGAAGTCTATGAGTTAACCGGCAGGAAGTTTTCAGCCACTATGCCGCGGCGCGAATACTTCCAGCCTGCTTTGCAATTGGGAATCGCCTGGTCGCTTCCCGTGCTTGATGAGCGTATAGCCCAACGCACCACCCAAATGCTGGCACAAGGATTTATCGCGGAAGTTGAGGAATTGCAAAAACTAGGTTTGGCGGACACTCCTACCGCCTGCCGGGCCACCGGCTACCAGGCGGTTATGGATTTGCTAGCCGGAAAAATCACTCGTGAAGAGGCAGCGGAACAAATAGCGCTGCAAACTCGGCAATTAGCACGCAAACAGCGTAAATGGTTCCGCAAAGACCCCAGAATCCATTGGTTAGACGGCGAAGCCGGCACCGCCGCCAACGTCGAACAAGCCCTAACCTTACTCGGAATCAATGAAGAGCAATAAACTTCCTAGAATTCCGGTTTGACTAGGTTAATGCAGGTAAGAGCGCGGAAAACTTTTTTCCTCCTGCCCAAAATCCGTATTTGCCTGTGGCAAATACAAATTTTGGACATAAAGCACGAAAAATAATTCTGATTTATAACCGGGTATCCGAAAGCTAAAAATGTGATGGTAAGCGTGTCTAGCCTGCTCGGATAAAAACTTTTCCGCGCTCCTTGAAACCGTTTCAGGAAGTCGCAGTACATCAGTTGTATTGCTTGTCTTGTGGCGGTGGAACGGTGTGTCTCACGTGGGGGCGAGGTTTTATCCGAGTGGGTGCGGTGGGCATAAGAATTCGGGAAACGTCGCTACGTTTTCCGAATTCTTGGGCGGGAGGAAAAACCTCGCCCCCACGTGCTTAGCCAGACCCAGAGGCAGGGAAGTTTAGTCCTCAATGACGATGGCGTGGGCGGTTTCCCGGTCGATGCGGCCGAAGTTATAGAACGCGGCGCATGCGCCTTCGGGGGAAACCATACAGGTACCGATGGGTTTTTCGGGCGAACAGGCAGTGCCAAAGACTTTGCATTCCCAAGGTTTAATCCGTCCAGTGAGCACGGATCCGCATTCGCAAGCTGGGGGATCGGGAACCCGCACGCCTGGCACGTTGTACAGTCGTTCCGCGTCCCAGGCGGCGAATTCTTCAGAAATCCCCATCCCGGAGTAGGGCATCCACCCTAGGCCTCGCCACTCGAAAGTGTCACGGGTGGAAAAAACGCGGTCAAGAAGTTTTAGGGCAGCCAAGTTACCTTCGGGACGTACTACTCGTGAATACTGGTTTTCTACTCGCGATTCACCGCGTTCGACTGCTCCCGATAGGTATTGGTCGATTAGCATGGCTACCGACTGCAATATATCGAGCGGCTCAAAACCGGTTACTACCACCGGTTTGTTGTATTCTGTTGGCAAGAATTTGAAGGCGTCGGAACCGACGACGGTGGCTACGTGGCCGGGCCCTATGAAACCATCAATCCGGGTTTCATCCGCGCCTACGATCGCCCGCAATGGTGGCTCGATTTTCACGTGGTTAGAGAACACGGAAAAGTTCTCTACCTGCTGTTTCTTGGCGGCTACCAGGGTTACGGCGGTCGAGGGGGCAGTAGTTTCAAACCCAATGGCAAAGAAAATAACCTTTTTATCGGGATTTTCTTTCGCAATCTTTAAAGCATCTAGGGGAGAGTAAACGAAACGTACGTCACGTCCTCGCGCCCTCGCCTGGAGCAGGGATTCTTGAGAGCCCGGTACCCGCATCATGTCTCCGAAAGTCGTCAATATGACGTCCGGTTGGTTAGCCAGCCAGAGGGCGTCATCCACCCTGCCCATAGGGATTACGCACACCGGGCAGCCCGGGCCGTGAATGAACTGTACGTTCTCGGGTAATAAATGCTCAAGGCCGTGCCGGTAAATAGTGTGAGTGTGCCCCCCACAAATCTCCATAAATGCTAACGGTCGTTCAAAATGTCGGGCTTCAGCATTGATGCGTTTTACCAGTTGGCGCGCAAACTCGGGGTCACGGAATTCGTCAACGTACTTCATTTGTTCTGTCTCATTTCGCGGTCAAAAGATTCTGTCTATAAGGGAGAGGCGGTTAAACCGAGGTGGTCTTGAATTGTTCCAATTCGCTTTCAAATTGCCCCAGTTTTCTAATCTGATCCAAAGTGGTGGCGGCCTCATCCGCATCGATCTGAGACATTGCAAATCCCACGTGTACCAGCACCCAGTCGCCTACTTTTAAACCTTCGTCTGCCAGTAAATCGGTGGAAATCATGCGCTCCACTCCAGATAGAGAAACTTTGGCGCGACCGCTTTCGGTTTCATCGAATGCTACGATTTCGGCTGGTACTCCCAAACACATATGAATCTCCTTTAGCAAGCTTCTTTTCCAGATTACTGACATTTAGTTGAGCTATCAAAAGATGAAAATAACAACCCATTGTGCAATTATCGATATGTGGATCCGAAAAACCGGCTTAATCAAGATGAATCAAAAGTAAACTCCAATATTGCCCGGGTGCGCAGTCGCGGCATGAAACTCAAAGATGAATACGTGACGCTGTCGCATGGAGCGGGCGGGAAAGCTTCGGCTGCCCTGGTTGATCAAGTTTTTGTTTCTGGTTATGGCAATGAGGTACTTGCGGAGCTAACTGATGCGGGAGTGCTGCCCCTGGCAGAACTTCTAGGTACTGACAGCGAGGACGTTAGTTTTGGTGGCGGCAAGCTGGCGATGTCTACCGATTCTTATGTGGTTAATCCCATCGTCTTTCCTGGTGGTTCTATTGGGGAGCTGGCGGTCAATGGTACCGTGAACGACCTGGCGGTATCTGGCGCTATCCCCAAGGTGATTAGTGCCGGTTTTATTTTGGAAGAGGGCTTGCCCATCGCAGATTTGCGTAGGGAAGTGCAGGCAATGCGAGAGGCCGCCGAGAGTGCGGGGGTAAGGATCGTAACTGGCGATACCAAAGTGGTTCCCAAAGGCAGCGGCGACAAACTATTTATTAACACTGCCGGAATCGGGATTGTGCCAGGTGATCGTCAGCTGGGTGCTAGCCAGGTGCAGCGTGGCGACCGGATTATCGTTTCGGGAGCGATTGCAGATCACGGGATGTCGGTGATGATGGCACGCGGGGATCTGGCGATTGAAGCCCCCATTAAATCTGATACCTGTGCCGTTAATCACCTGGTGGAAGCGTTGATGGTGGCGGTTCCGCAGACTCGCTGGATGCGGGATGCTACTCGCGGCGGGCTGGGAACGGTACTGAATGAACTAGCGGTGGCTACTGGCTGGGGAATAGCTATCGAGGACGAATCTATTCCAGTACACGATATGACCCGTGGTGCTTGCGATATGTTGGGGATTGACCCAATCTATGTGGCGAACGAAGGCATGTTCTGTGCGGTAGTTCCCGCTGACCAGGTAGATAAGGCGTTAACAGCCCTGCGAGCACTTCCGGGCGGGGAAGAAGCAGCTAATATCGGGCGGGTAGTTTCCAAACCGGAGTCATCGGTGGTGATGGTGACCGCTTTCGGGGGTACCCGGATGATTGATATGTTGGTGGGCGACCCGCTACCGCGAATCTGCTAACTATCCAGGGGAAGGCATCAAAGGTAGGACTCTGCCTAGTGGTATTAGCCTTCGCTTGCCCCTAAAATAGCTGCCCACGCCTGTCCTAGGCTCAGACCCCCATCATTTGGGGGCACGGTCTTGTGAGTCAAGACTTCATAGCCGTTTTCGTGCATTATCCGTATGAAATGACTGCTAAATAGGCGATTCAGGGCGACTCCCCCGGTCAGCCCCACGGTTTTAATCCCCGCTTTTTCGGCGGTTTCTGCGGCTTGGAACCCTAGTAACTGGGCTACCCCCAGATGAAACTGCCAGGCGCGCTCACCTATTTCCCGTCCCGGTTCAACTAGCATTTCGAAAAGCTCCCGGTAGCTGCCAAAGCGTTGAGCCCGCCCTCGTTCATGCGTATTTGCCCAGCTGGTGGCGGCGTGTTCTAGTTCCATGGCTGCTTGCGCCTCGTAGGTCACTGACGTGCAGATTCCCAAAATGGCGGCTGCGGCGTCAAATAATCTACCGCAACTGGTGGTGGATACTACTCCGAATCCCGTGTCTAACTGGCTTTTTACCAGTTCTACCTCGGCGTTGTGTCCCTGGTGATCTCCAATTTCGTTGCTGATCGCTTGGGTAATCCGATCCAGATTCCAATCATGAGCGATCCCTAAGGCGACTCGCCAGGGATAACGCACTGCTCGGTCGCCTCCTACCAAGCTAAATGAGGGCAGGTGAGCGCGGCGTTGCCAAGTGTCTCCCGCAATCTCCAGGATTTCTCCTCCCCAGATAGTGCCATCGGTTCCATACCCGGTGCCATCTACTGCCACGACTACCACCGGATCCAGGTGGGAGCATTCCGCCAGTAGGCTATAGGCGTGCGCCACATGGTGTTGAATCTGCAATAACTCTGTGTCGTGCTGGCTGGCAAAACGGGAAGCCCAAGTGACGGTGGAATAGGCAGGGTGCAGGTCGCAAACCACTGTTTCGGGCTGGGAATGCTGGAAAATCAGCATTTGGGTTACCGCCCTGTCTAAGGCCTCCTGGCTGGCCAGGGTTCCCATATCCCCAATATGACCCGAGATATGTGCCCAATCCCCGCTGGCCAGGCAAAAAGTATTTTTTAGCTCCCCTCCTATCGCCAGGGTAGGTGCTGTGGCTACCCGGGGTAGAGCCACCGGCAGCGGTGCATAGCCGCGCGAACGCCGCGAAGGAATAGTTACTTGTGAGTTAGCTAAGAAAACTGAGTCCTCCATCGGCAAATAAATATCACGGTCATGGAAAACGAACCCGTCCGCAATACGCGATAAACGTTCGCAGGCGTCCTCGTTAGTAAAACACAGTGGCTCTCCCGCCAGATTTCCCGAGGTTGCCACCAGTGCCATGTCCGAACAGTCGGCGCTCAAAAGCTCTAAGTGCAAAGGGGCATAGGGCAAAAGCATCCCCACGTCCCCTAACCCGGGAGCCACCGCGGGCGCTACATCATATTCGGAGCCCAAAGGAGCGATTACGATGGGGCGTGCCGGGCAGGCCAGCTCTTTTAACTGGGAATCATTTAGCTGCGCCAACCTGTTAGCAGCCTCAATATTGGGAGCCATCACTGCAAACGGTTTATCTCCGCGGTTTTTTCGTTTGCGTAGCCGGGCTACCGCTTCTTCATTGCGGGCATCGCACATTAGATGAAAACCGCCGATACCTTTTACCGCCAGGATTTCTCCCCGTCGCAAACGTGCCCGAGCCTCGTTTAGGGCCTTGGCGATCAGGTTGCGGCGATCTCCCGAGGGAGGACGCAGATTTGGGTTGGCAGTATCGCTTACCCACAACACTGGGCCGCAATCAAAACAGCTAACCGGTTGAGCGTGGTAGCGCCGATTTTTTGGATCGGTATATTCTGCCTGGCATGCCGGACACATCGGGAATTTAACCATAGTGGTGGTGTCCCGATCATAGGGTAAATCGCGCATAATCGTTGCCCGCGGACCGCAATTTGTGCAGGTAGTAAAAGGGTAGTGATAGCGACGATTAGTGGGGTCGGCCATTTCTTGGCAGCAATCCGGGCAGGTAGCGGTATCGGAGGGAATCAGAGTGCGTGCGCCGGAACGCCGCCGCGAAGAAACAATTCTAAATCCGCTTTCGCCCTCGATATCGGCAATATCGCAGGCAACAGTGTGCAGAACTTTAGCTAGGGGAGGTAGAGTCGCCAGCATTTTCGCCATGAAGTTATCGATATCGCTGGCGGCGCCTTGGACTTCGATAAAAACTGACTCGTCGTCGTTTCCCACGAAGCCGCTTAAGGGAAAATCTGCGGCAACTTTGGCTACGTGGGGGCGAAAACCTACTCCTTGCACCACGCCTTTCAGCCGATAGGCTCGCCGCACCTGGTTCCTCCTCATAGATAATCAACAACTTCCACCCTAGCGCTAACCCGCGTCAAGGGAAGCGGGTAAAGTTAAGGGGGTTCCGCTGTGAGCGGTAAGTCACGAACTCAAGGAGGGTCATGCACGAAGTTGCGCTTTCGCGTCAACTTGCGCGGATAGTCTCGCGAAATGCAGCTGGACGTGAGGTTCTAGAGGTCGAGTTAGAGGTAGGGCATTTACGACAGGTAGTTCCCGAAGCTCTCCATTTCGCCTGGGGAGCGGTTCGTAAGAATACTTTGCTCGGGCCTGCCCGGCTTAATATCACCGAAATACCGGCGGTGGTCCGCTGCCGAAATTGTAAGGAAACTACCGAATTACGGGAAGTGTTAGATTTTCGCTGCCAAGAATGCTCCTCGCGGGATCTACAGATAATTAGTGGGGAAGAGTTTAGAGTGGTGTCTATTGAGGTAACACCCTTAGGGAAGGAATAAAATGGGACGTTTTCATCGTCACGATGACGGTACGGTACATTCACACGATTCAGCAGATCATACTCACCATCATGATCATGGTGACTATGTAGCTGATCCGGAGGTAATCGGGGATCACTCGGGATATGACACCGAGAAAGAACGTATTGAGATCCTAGAAGATATCTATGCGGAAAATGATCATTTGGCAGAGCATAATCGTCAGGCGTTTGCAGAACATAACGTGAAAGTGGTTAACCTGATGAGTTCGCCCGGATCGGGGAAAACCACTTTGCTGGAGCGCACCTTATCTGAACTGCAGGGAAAAATGCGGATCGGAATTATTGAAGGCGATATCGAGACTCCCTTGGATGCCGATCGCCTCCGCGGTTATGGCGCTCAGATTTCCCTACTCAATACTGGGCAGGGCTTCGGGGGAGAGTGTCACCTAGACGCCCCCATGGTGCACCACACATTGGACGGTCTAGATCTCAGCCAACTTGACCTGGTGATTATCGAAAATGTGGGCAACTTGGTGTGCCCGGCAGAGTTTGATGTGGGAGAGAACGCCAAGGCGATGGTGTTCTCTATTACCGAGGGCGAAGATAAGCCCTTAAAGTATCCGGTGATGTTCCGCTCGGTTGAGATCGTGGTGGTAAACAAGATGGATCTGGCACCCTATCTTAACTTTGATATGGATCGCTTCCGCGGCTACTTGGAGCAGGTCAACCCGGGGGTAAAAGTGGTGGAAGTTTCCGCCGAAAAGGGAGAGGGGGTTGACGCCTGGATTCAGTGGCTACAACAACTATAAATACGCTAATTATTTTTTGCGTAATATAAGTGGATATAGTAGCTGGTTACGCTGATGTGTGGGCGGTAGCTATATATAATGACTTCGACAGACGTTGTGGTCTAACTTAAAAACCAGTGAGGAACCGGAAATGAGTTATGAGATAAAACCCTGGCGGGAGGGAACCCTCGCCGATAACCTCGCCAGTGCCGGGGTCAGCCGACGAGATTTCGTCAAATATTGTGCTGGCTTGGCAGCAATTTTTGCTGTAGGTACTCCCCAGATGGCACATGCAGCTCCGGCACAAAAAGCCGCCGAGGAGCTGGCCGATAAACTAGGGGCGATTACCAAACCCAATGTGGTGTGGCTACAGCTCCAAGAATGTACCGGTTGCATGGAATCGGCTCTGCGTAGCGGGGGAACCACGGTAGAAGAGGTGGTACTGAACTTACTTTCCGTTAACTACAACGAGCTGCTGATGGCGGCCGCCGGTGAGGCGGCCGAAAAAGCTTTGGCTGAAACTAACGCTAAAAAACATATCTTAGTGGTCAACGGTTCTATACCCACTAAAGATGGTGGGATCTACTGCACCATAGGTGGTAAATCTGCAGAGCAGGTTTTGCGCGAATCTGCTGAGAACGCAGACATTATCTTGGCAGTGGGAGCCTGCGCTGTCTACGGTTCGGTGCAAGCTGCTAAACCTAACCCCACCGGGGCGGTAGGGGTAGATGAGATTATTAAAGATAAAGCAGTTATTAACGTTTCTGGTTGTCCGCCGATTGGGGAAGTAATTACCGCCTCCTTAACCTATATTTTGACCCACGGGGAGCCTCCCGAAGTTGATTCCGAGGGACGTCCCCTCTTTGCCTATGGTCAGCGAATTCACGATTCCTGCCCGCGGCGCCCTCACTTTGATGCCGGCCAATTCGTGCGTACTTTTGATGATGCTGGCGCGCGGGAGGGATGGTGCCTATACGATGTGGGCTGCAAAGGTCCCTCGACGTATAGTCCCTGCCCGATAGTGCAATGGAATCTGAAATCAGGGTGGCCGATTGGTGCTGGTCACCCCTGTATCGGCTGTACCGAGCGTGACTTTTTCGATCGTTTTTCACCGTTCTATCAAGTCTTGCCCAGTGTCCCGGGATTCGGAGTAGAAGGTACTGCCGAGAAAGTAGGACTGGGCTTTACCGGCGCAGTGGCGGCAGGAGTCGCCGTCCACGCGGGAGTTACCGCTGCTAGAGCCGCTGCGGATCGAAAAGCCACCCGGAATTCTCCAATGGCGGCTTTTGGGGAAGCCACTGATATTGATACCGAGCCGCCCTCCCCGGAGGAAAACCCTAACGCAGAAGTTCCTGAGGCCAGCGAAAAGAACAGTGAGGCGAAATAATGGCTGAAAAAGTAGTTATCGACCCGTTAACCCGCATTGAGGGACATCTGCGCATAGAGATGGAAACCGAAGGCGAGCAGATTAAAAAAGCTTGGAGCGTGAGCACTCAGTTTCGAGGAATCGAAACTATCGTTCAAAATCGCGATCCTCGGGATGTGTGGGCTTTCGTCCAACGTATTTGTGGGGTTTGTACCTCGGTTCACGCGATTGCTTCCATTACTGCAGTAGAGGACGCTATCGGTTCCAATCCCCCAGAAAATGCGCGATTGATCCGCTCGCTAGTGTTGGGGTCGCAAGAAATCCAGGATCACGTGATCCACTTTTATCACTTGCACGCTTTGGACTTTGTTAACGTCCCCAATGCCGCGAAAGCAGATCCAGCTAAAGCAGTCGAGTTTGCCCGCTCTATCGGTTCTAAATGGCGAGGCAATAACTTGAAACGCTTCACCGAAGTTCGGGACACGGTGAAGAAGATTTTGGATTCCGGGCAGCTTTCGGTGTTTACCGGCGGGTATTGGGATCACCCGGATTACCGCCTTCCTCCGGAAGCAGATTTGATGTGTGTGGCTCACTATCTGGATGCTTTGGAGTTCCAACGTTCCATGATTCGGATCAATACGGTTTTCGGGGGCAAGAACCCGCACCCGAACTTCCTGGTAGGTGGCATGGCCTGCTCGATTGATCCGAAGTCCTCAGAATCCATCAACCAGGTGCAAATGGATCAAGTAAAAACCTGGGTCGAGGAGATTAACGAGTTCGTAAAGGATTGTTACTATCCCGATATTCTCGCCTTGGGCGGGGTATACAAAGACTACTTCGATATTGGTGCTACCCATCCAAATTACTTGGCAGTGGGACTGGCAGGATCGATGTATGCGGGTGACCCGAATAAATCTCGTCTGTCCTCTCCTCACATGGCTATTAAGCCGGGAGTGATATTAGACGATGACTTCACCAAGGTTCATCCTTTCGATCCTAACAAGATTGAAGAGTTTATTACTTCTGCTTGGTACCAGTACTCGGTAGGAGACAAGAAGGGACTAACTCCGGATAAGGGCGAAACCACAGTCAACTACACCGGTCCCAAGCCTCCTTTCAAATGGCTAGGTGACCGCGATAAATACACCTGGTCGAAGGCTCCTCGCTATGATGGCAAACCTATGCAGGTCGGTCCGGTAGCGCGGATGTTGTTGGCATATGCTCAAGGTTACGCACCGGTTAAGAAGCTACTTGACGGGGCGATCGCTACCTTAGGTATTACTCCCAAACAGATTAACTCTACAATGGGACGTACCTTTGCTCGGGCAGCGGAAGCGGTAGTCTCTGCAGATTTAATGCGCGAGGATTACAACGCCCTGGTTAACAACATCAAGAAAGGCGATATTGATGTTTTTGACGCCAGCAAGTGGGATCCGAGTAGCTGGCCTGCCCAGGCGCAAGGATACGCCTTTATTGAAGTTGCTCGCGGAGATCTATCGCACTGGGTATCGATCAAAGATGGCAAGGTAGAACGCTACCAAGCAGTAGTGCCTACTACCTGGTTGGCGGGTGGACGTGACGCTCAAGGAATTACCGGCCCCTATGAAGAATCCCTGATGGGAACGGGCACTCATCCGCTGGTAGATCCCAAAGCGCCCCTCGAACCCATGCGTACTATCCATTCCTATGATCCCTGTATGTCATGCGGGGTTCATATTCTCGATCCCGATGGCAATCTCCTGGGTGAGGCGGTGACATCATGAACGACAAAGCGGGAACGACAACAGTTGAAGTATCGAAGAAGTCCTCTGATAAAGCTTTAGCGAAGGCGAACAAGGATCGCCAAATAGAGTTTTTCGCTCAAGATGATGCTAAAACCGAGGGGATTGAAGTCGGGGGCGGCTTCAGCTGTTCGGATATCTCTCTGCGTCGCCTGCTGGTAATGGCGGCAGTGTCTCCTAAAGGCAGCACCGATCCGGTCGATGTAGCGCTCAAAGAGTCACTGCGCTACCGGTTCCGCCATGGCGCACCTAATGTTGAGATTCCTGCCGAAAACTTTGATCCCCCGGTGGATCGACGCTACTCGCTGGCACGCATCAATGATATGAAACGAACCAAGAGCGGGGAGTCTCGTAATACCATCATTGCCCGGGGGGATCTCGAGTCAGTGATGAATGTCGCTGAAACCGAGCGATCGCTGCGAACCTTGCTCAGGAAGAACGCGCAGATGGCGGGGTCGCGAGGCTATCGCTGCCTGGGGGTGGCAACCGCCACCGTGGACGAAAACGGCGAGATCAGTCCCTTCACTATGGAAGGCTTTGTCAATGTGCGCCCGGTGGGCACTGGTTTGCGAGGTGGGGATCTTACTCCCACCAGTGAAGACTGGGTACGGCTGAGCGTGTGGTCAGCTAGCTTGCGTTTCCTGCATTGGTTGAACGTGCTCCTGATCGTCACCCTCTCTGTAACTGGCTACTACATTTTGGACCCGTTCTTTGGGGATACTTTCTTCCGAGGAATCAATCCCGGATTCCTCATGGGAATTATGCGTTTCATCCACTTCTCAGCGGCATTTGCCTGGTTGGCTGTGGGAGCAGCCCGCGTCATTGTCGCTTTCATCTCTAAAGATCGTTATATGAGGTGGGAAACTTTCGGGCCATTTAAGAAGAAGCAAGACTGGATCAATTTCAAAGAAACTGTGGGTTTTTACCTGTTCTTACGCAAAGAAAGCCCACTGTATGTAGCGCATAATCCTCTGCAGCAAATGGCCTATACTTCTATCTACATACTGGGTGCTTTCCAGATGCTGATAGGAGTGGCACTGTATGCTTTGCCATATAAAAATACCAACCTTTTCTGGCAAATACTGGCTGCCCCCAACGATTGGCTGGGTATCCCCGCCTTGCGGTTGATCCACGCGCTAATCATGTTTGCCTTCTGGGGTTTCGTCATTGGGCATATTTACCTGGCATTCCGAGCAGATTCACTGGAGCGTCACGGCGGGATTTCTTCGATGATTTCCGGCGGGGTTTGGATGCGTCGCACCTCTAAACCCTACGATGCCCCCGAACTCTAGATTGAAAGGAATAGATGTCGGCAGGTGATTTAACGCCTTCGCAGCTACCTAACTCGCAGTTTCCTGCGAGTTTACCTTCCCACCCCTGTAGGGAGTCGGGTAGTAGCGATAACTATTTGCCTCTTCCGGATACCTCTCAAGCTGACGGTAGCCCTTGGGCAGGAAGCCGTTTTACCGTCTTGGCGGTGGGAAATCCCATCATGGGTGATGATGGGATTGGCCTGGAGATTCTAGCGGGGCTGCAAGCGCTAGTATCCCAGCGCCCGGCCTGGGAGGCAGCGATTGCCAGGGGAGAGATGTCCCTACTAGAAGGCGGAACAAACGGTATGGAACTGGTTCCGGTAGTGCAAGAAGCAGAGCGGCTATTGATCCTAGATTCAATAGCTCCGGGTAATGGGCGCCATCCGGGACAGGCATTGCATATGAGTGGCGATCATGTGCCCCGTCTGCTTTCGATGAAGATATCACCGCACCAGGTGGGTCTGCTAGATGTGCTAAGCTCCGCACGTCTTACTGGAAAAGAACCAGATGTACTGGAAGTTGTAGGGGTAGTTAGCGAAAAGGTCGATCTACACTTAGGTTTAACCGCTACCGCAGCCTCGGGAATAAAACCGGCGGTTGGTTATGCTGCTGAAATCCTAGACTCGTGGCTTAAATAGCTTCCCCACGTTAGCGATTGTCTGCTTGTAATCGGACGTCGTTTTGACCTGGCGTAGCGCGAGCGTTAGTTCTGATCCCACTCCACCCAGGAAATTTCAAACTCGCGGCCGTGAGTGAGATTGCCAGTAGGCATGCCGCATTTTGGGCATAGCAGCGCGAAAAATTCGTCAATCTCTACATCTTTAGCACAGCCGGGGCAGTAGACACTAGCGGGAATAGGGTTGATCTCCAGCTCGGCCGCGGCGCAAATGGTATTTTCGCGAGCTATTGGCCAGGAACCATACAGGGCATCTGGAATGGCACCGGACATGGTACCGACATTTAGCGCGACTTTTTCAACTCGGGTAACCTGATATTCAGCATCAGCGGCTGCTTTTTCCACCGCCGCCACTACTGAAGTTAATAGCCCAAGTTCATGCATATATTTATTTTCTCAGGAGAGTAATGAAAATCAACTTAGATGAAATCATTGATCCGATGCAAGGACGGGTGGTGATAACCCCAGACTCACGAGGGCAGGCTCATGCCCATTTTGATCTGCAAGGTTTACCGCGGATAGATGGAATGCTGGTAGGAAAATCTGCTCTGGAAGCATTGAAAATGACCGAGCATTTATGCGGTATATGCCCAGTAGCACACCATTTGGCCGGAATTCGCGCCCTCGACGCCCTCAGCAGTAATAGTGAAATATCCCAGGTAGCCGAGCTTACCCGTCGCCTATTGCATTACGGATCGGTAGTAGAAACCCATGCCCTACGCTTCTTGCGCCAAGACCGCGATAGTGGGGTGACCCTTAAGAAAGTTTCAAAACAAATGCTGGTTGCGGCAGGTTCGCCAGGGCATTTCCCAGTTACTGCTGTGCCGGGAGGGGTTAGGAACTGGCCGAATATCGAAGATTTAATAAAGCTGCAAGAAGAGCTACCGGCAGCGCTAGCAAGCGCCGAAAAACTGTGCGAACTGTCTCTCAACAGACAGCTTAATACCGAAGTATCCAGCCAGTTTGCCGGGGCAGATTTGGCTCTGATTAACGAGGACGCAAATCCGGATATTTTTGGAAACAGGGTTCGGGCAGCGCGCGCCGGGTCGATCTGGAAAGAGTTTGACTTCGAGGAATGGAACCAGCAGGTAGCGGAAGAAAACCCGGGTGAGCCTGCACCGCGCCCCTATTTGAGCGCTTGGGGGCCAGTCCAAGGACGCTATCGGGTAGGCCCGGTCGCGCAGCTTTCCGTGGGGGTTTTGCCCAGTGAACTTGCAAGCACGGCGCAAGAACACTGGTTAGCGGGTAGCCGCGATGCTGCTAGTGCGAGAGTCATCATTACTTTACATGTCCTGGAAAAAACTGTAGAGCTAATTTCTGAGCTATTACGCCTGCTTGAGCTAGGAGAACTCGAAGGGTGCCCACCACAAGAGCAGGTACGTTTCCAAGAGGGAGTTGCTACCGGTCTGGTTGATGGCCCGCGCGGACTGCTGGCTCATACTTACCGCAGCGATTCCCAGGGGATTATTACTGCCGCTACGATTCTCACCCCCACTGCACAAAACGAACCCTGGCTGGCAGATTTATTAACCCAAGCGATCGGTAGGGATGATACGGGTCGACAAGCGGCTCTAGAGCAATCAATTCGCGAGGCTGATCCCTGTTTGCCACTCAGCTCGGCGCCGGAGGGGCAAATGGGGCTGCGGGTTGATACCCAGCATTAGTACTGAGGGGTATCCTAAAGTGAGAGATTCCAGTATCCCGACCAGAAAGGACTAAGGCCATGTGCGTGGGAGTGCCCTGCAAAATCTTATCGATTGAGTCAGGCGTGATGCCGATGGGGCGCATCGACGTAGCTGGACAAGTCCAGGACGCTTGTATGGCTTATCTTCCGCAGGCGCGCGTGGGCGACTATGTCCTAATTCAAAATGGTTTTGCAATGAATCTTTTAACTGCCGAGGAAGCCCAGGAGTCTTTAGATACCTGGCGAGAGCTGGGAATGATCTCCTAGAAGTGCGTCCGGGGCAATGGAAGTATTCTTTTCGTAATCGGAATATTTGCTAAACTCGATAGCAAGCTCATAGATAGTCGAAGGAGTTATCATGGCATGTTTTATTGTTCCTGCTGCTGAAGCAGCGGCAGTAACGGTAGCTAAGAAACAGATCGCAAGGAAAGCGCACAAAGGTGCCACCCCGGAAAGCACCGAACGTTCATTAAATCTAGTTCGCAAACTGACCTGGCTAACCAACCTGTTATGGGGCGGAGCGTTGCTGCTGGGTTTTGAGCACCTGTGGCATGGGGAAGTAATCGCCTATTTCCCGTTCCTTTCGGCGCTTACGGAGCGTTCGACTACTCAACAGATGCTATTGGAAATGGGAACTGTCGGTGTGGGTATGGCACTGCTGGTAACCGCCGTTTGGGGTGCGGGCTTGGCTCTGATTCGTACCAGTGAACGCCGCAGCAAAGTAGTTACCGAAAAGATCTAGGCTTAAGGAAATATTCATGACCTTGGTTATTACCCTTTTCGCGGCGATTGCCAGTACTGCCTGGTGGTACGCGCATGCCCCCCAGTCAAAAATGCGGGTAGATCTCCTTTGCTGGATGTATTGGGGAGCTTCCTTAATGTGGATGGTCGATCTGGTAGCTGAATATATCGAAGAGGGCGCGAAGGTATTTGCACCCGCAGCCCGCGATATGCTCAACGACGCCTACTTGGGGCTGTTCGTGGTAGCACTGGCCGGCATTGTCTGGATCGGTTACCTAATCGTTAAGGATCCCCGAGGAGTCCGCACCCAGCTGCTGGCTCAACAAGAAACAGCTCTTGACCGGGATGCCAGTGTTGACGCGAAAGATGTACTGGCTTCTCGTTAAGGACAGTAGCAGTTCTTTTCACCAGGGAAAACGGGCTAAGCAGATAACTAAAACTTAATAAGTGAGCGGGCAGATGCTGAGAAAAGTATCTGCCCGCGCTTGTTATATCTGCAGTAGCTCATGAACAGGCACTAGCTCTAATAAACGCGGGGAGTTCATTTTTCCTCTCGCATTGGGTCGGGTCGTAAAAGCGCTCAGGGGCCCCGGTGATCCTCGCTGCGCTCGGCTCAAGTCCCCTCTCGCATCTTTTACGGCTCGACCCTTACGTAGGTGGCACCAGCGAGCGCGGGGGATAACTTTTATCCGAGTAGGTGCGGTGGGCATAAGAATTCGGAAAATGCCTGCGGTCTTTTTCCGAATTCTTGGGCGGGAGGAAAAAGTTATCCCCCGCGTATTCCGGGATTAGTCGCAAACTAGGCAGGGTAGACGGCTAACAGGCGAAAACCTTTTTTCGAGGCGAGGCGGCGGGTGGGGAACCCCTGCGCGCACAGCCACTTTTGCATCGAATCTGCGCCCAGATTCTTCCCCATCACTAAAATGGCTTCTCCGCCCGGTTTTAATAATGGCAACCAGGTCAGCAGTAAGTCTTGGAGGGGTTTCTTTCCGATCCTCACCGGGGGATTAGACCAGATCAGATCGAGTCCTCCGGCCGATTCCGCGGCTGCAAGAATCTCCTTGGGAGAGCCTACTTGCAGGCAAACTCCTGCCCGCTGGGCGTTGGTGCGGGTGAGATCCCGGGCGCGTTCACTAACGTCAACCGCTAGCACTTTTGCCTTAGGCCTGAAGATTCCCAAGCTGATTGCCAGCGGTCCCCAGCCACAACCTAGATCCAAGAAAGTACCGGCTTCAGGCGGGGGAGGTGCTTCAGCTAATAGCACCGCGGTGGCTTTATCTAGGTGACGGGCAGAAAACACTCCCCGCGCGCCCTCTAAGCTTAGTTTTATGCCAGCTAAAGTCACCTCGATCTGGGTGCGTTCCGCGGCAAGTGCCGCGGGTTGATCCGTGAAATACTGTTCCATCACTTCTAGAGTATTATTTTTAGTTTCCTCGTGGGGGTAAGCCGTAATATAGGGCTGAACCGATAGCCTAGCGATCTAGCCGGGACTACCGGGGGCGAACACTAAACGAAGAGAATATAGGAGGTGCGATTGACTAACCAGGTTAAGCAAATCGACAGCGTACTTGATCAATACGTCACCGCCTATGCTCGGATCGACCCGTTCAAAGCATCCGAATGGGGAATCTCCGGATATGACGCTTTCTTGCCGGATTATTCGCCTCCGGGGATTTCTGAACGTTACAATCTGCGAAAAGATACTTTAGAAAGGGTGGCAAAGACCCCTAAGGGATCAGCTCGCGAGATCCGAGAAGCCAAGGGATTCACTCTTTGGGCAGGCGCGGAACAAGAGAAGTTTGAATCTGGGTTTTTGACTTCCGAGATTAGCGGAACCAACTCACCGATCCAGGTGTTTGCGGAAACACTCAAACTTATGGATGTAAGTAATGAGGCAGCGGTGGGTAATCTTACCCGCAGATTCTTGGCTCTTGACCAAGCATTTACGGGACTAAGAACCACGATGAAGGAATCTCGAGATCGCGGTTGGGTGTTCCCCCAGGAAGTCATGGAAATGGTTTTGGAACAGGCAACCGTCCTAGCGAATCCGGATCATGACATTTATGAAGATAAACGCGCGGAGATGAACGATACCCGCCTGTCGCAAATGAGTCAGCGGGCATTTGAGCGGGGAGTCGTTACCGCTCAGGGTGTCTTTTCAGAAATGGCAGACTACTTGCGGCAAGAAATTCTGCCGGCATGCTCCCCAATAGGCCCGATTGATCCGCACTCTTATTTCATTTCCTTATCGGGCATAGGAGTCACTGACCCAAATCCGGGTGAGCTTTTTGAAACGGCTAGTCAAGATTTAGTACGCTTGCGTGCTTCGTGTGACCAGTTGCGTAGCGAGTTGGGGGATGAACCAGCCTATCGGCTCTCTGATTTAGAAGTTGCAGATGGCTTTAACGTACTAACTTGGGCAATGGAAGATGCTTGGGAAGGTTTCCACTCCCGGGTGGATCCGGAACTAGCCGGGCTGGTAAATCCCGAAACCTCTCCCTTAAAATGGGAAAATGATCCCCACGGTTGCCTTGTACATCCCTACTATTCCGCAGGTATTCGCCTGACAAAGAACAATCGGGTTTTACCGCGTAAGTGCGCTGCCAGTAGGGCTCCCTACTCCTATAGAGGCACCGAGAACCCTACGGTTACTAGTGGGGAAGCCTTCGACTCTTTCCTAGAGATTGATAACCGCTACTTTGCGGTAGCTTCTCTGGAAAAGGGCATCCCCGGCTCTCATCTCTACTCGCGAGCGCGTGAAGCTTTCGGCGCTAATCTTTTTACCCGGATAGCTGCGCGTTTGCCGATCTCCAATTTAGGTTGGGATCTGTTCGCCCTGGAAATAGCACCGCAATTTTGGGATATTCCTAGGGAGGTCAATTTGCAAATCCAAGAGCGACTTATGCACTATACGGCGCTGGCTCTTGCGGATCTGCAGTTATACGGAGCGCAAGGGAAAGGTAAAACTTGGGGCTTGCCGGAGGCCGTCGAATACCTCAGCGATACCGTATCGCTCCCCGGGAACCGGATGCTGTTGCAGCAACGATACCTAGGGGTTCCCGCATTGAGTGTGGCACCTTGGTACGGATGGCTGCGTTGGAAAGCGATTTATCAGCAATTCCTGGCCTCTGGAGGCACCGGTTTTGCGGATTTTGTGCGGAAAGTAGCCCCGGCCGGAGCAGTTCATTTTGAGGTGCTCGCGGACGCCACTTCCGACTAGACCAACTAGTTACTGCCGCAGTCACCTCGACCCTGTCGGGGAAGGCGATTACGCGTCCGGAAAACCTTATGTTCGAGCTGTTTATGTTGCTCTTAGCGAAAAATAAGGATTATTTCTATCAATTTTGGAAAATCAAAAGCAATCTGCCCAAAATATCAATTAACAGTAATAAATCAGTATTATGAAAGCTAATCATTCCGGTTTTTAGAAAGGCTAAGACTATGCGCAGTCGTTGGCTCCCCCTAGCAGTCCTAGCAGCGACCATCCTAGCTACTGGAGGTCTGACCGCTTGTAGTAACAACTCCCCAGCAGATTCGGTTGATCGGATACTAATTAATGGGGAAGAGCCGGCTCGCGGACTAATCCCGGCAGCTGCCGATGACGAAGCCGGAATTAAGATTATAGATTTACTTTTTGCCGGTTTAGTCACCTATGACAAACAGGGGCAAGTAGTAAACGATGTGGCTCGGGAAATCACAGATTCTTCCGATCATAGAACTTGGACCATTCAACTGAATACTGATCGTAAATTCTCTGACGGTACTCCGGTGCTGGCGAAGAATTTTGTACGCGCTTGGAAGGCCGCAGCTGCACAAAAATTGGGGGCGACCACTGCATATGAAGCAATCGAGGGCGCTGAAGAAGATGGAACCGGTAACCTTAGCGGGGTCATGGCTAACGGTGACGACAAAATAACTATTAAGCTGAAACGTCCGGTGGCTGACTTTTCCAATCGCCTGGGGATCAATGGTTTTTATCCACTCCCGGATAGCGCTTTTGACAAACAAGGGAAAATTAAAAAAGAGTTTGGGCAAAAACCGGTGGGCAATGGTCCCTATAGGCTTACTACGTGGGAGCCTTCCAGCCAGATACTACTTGATAAATCCACTACCTATCGCGGGCCACGCGAGGCAGAAAACGCGGGACTGGAAGTTAAAATCTATGCTGATCTATCGGCTGCCTACCAGGATCTTTTAGCCGGTAATTTGGATGTGCTTGACCAAATCCCGGATGGAGAACTGCCTAATTCTAAAAAGGATTTGGGGAACAGACGGATCAGCGCGGTGCAAGCCGGGATGCAGACTTTAGATATTGACTACCAGACGAAACACTTCTCAGGTGAAGAAGGAAGACTGCGGCGCCAGGCGATATCACAAGCTATTAATCGGGAAGAGATCATAAAAACTATTTTCTACGGCACCCGCAAGGCAGCTACTGATTTCATACCCCCGCAAGTCTTGGGGCATATCGAGCGGGGCGCCGAAAGCAACCAGGTGTTGGATTTTGATGCTGCAGCTGCCAAACAAGCCTGGGAAGCTGCCGATAAGATCCATCCCTGGCAGGGAGAACTAAAAATCACCTATAACTCCAACGAGTCTAATCAGCCGTGGGTAGATGCAGTTTGTAACCAGTTGTCGAATACCCTGGGGATTAAAGCAGTCGGTGATCCCAAACCGGATTTCAAGACCCTATTAGAAATGATGGATCAGCATTCCTTTGCCGGGCCTTTCCGGATGGGATGGTCAATGGGATATCCCTCCCCAAATAACCTGCTCGCCGGACGCTACGTAAAAGGCGGTAATGGTAACAAAATGGGATATGACAATCCCGCGTATGCCGAGCTTTTGACGAGGGCGCAGGCGGCAGATACAGCTAAAGAGGCTGGAAAACTCTATCAACAGGCACAAACTCTGCTGCTAGCCGATCTGCCTTCCATACCGCTATGGTCTCCCAGCTCAAATATTGGATTTAGTCAACATGTGGGCAAGGTGACTACAGATTGGAAAGGTGAGGTAGCTTTTCATAAAGTTACTAGAAAATAACCATCTCGGAGGATGCCGTGGCCAATAGCGAAATTTCTGATAGTAATCTCGAGTCATCCCAGGCAGAAAATGCCCATTTGCATCGCAAATTAAAGGCCCGGCATCTGAATATGATCGCCATCGGGGGAGCGATTGGTACGGGACTGTTTGTGGCCTCCGGCGGTACTATCACCGGTGCCGGCCCTGGTGGTGCCCTAGTTGCCTATGGGGCGATTGGTATCATGGTGTTTTTCCTAATGCAATCATTGGGAGAGATGGCCACTTATTGTCCCACCTCGGGCGCTTTTGAAGTTTTTGCTACCCGCTATGTATCCAAATCATTTGGTTTCTCGCAAGGGTGGAACTACTGGTACAACTGGGCAATCACCGTAGCGGCGGAGCTAGTTGCTGCCACCATTGTTATGCAATACTGGTTCCCAGAATCTATGGTTCCCGCCTGGGTATGGTCACTGCTATTCCTGGTAATCCTGTTTGTCCTCAATGCATTTACAGTCCGGGGGTTCGGCGAATCCGAGTTTTGGTTTGCCTCTATAAAAGTAGTAACTGTAATCGTCTTCCTGGTGCTGGGGATTTTAATGGTGCTGGGGATTATGGGGGGAGAATCTCCAGGTTTCACCAACTTTACTCGGGGAGATGCCCCTTTCGTTAATGGTTTTTGGGGCATTATGGGGGTCTTTATGATCGCCGGGTTCTCCTTTCAAGGTACCGAGATGATCGGGATTGCGGCCGGGGAAACTCAAGATCCGGAAACTAATGTTCCCCGCGCTACTCGGGCGGTATTCGTGCGGATTCTGCTGTTCTATATCGGTGCGATCGCGGTGATTGCCTTTTTGATTCCCTATTCGGATCCCGCCCTCTTGCAGGGGGCAAGCGCCGATTCCGATACTGCCCAAGGCTTTACCGAGGCCGTTACCAAGTCTCCCTTTACTCTGCTGTTTGAACGAGCCGGGGTAGCGGTAGCTGCGGGCGTTATGAACGCGGTTATCTTAACTTCGATCCTGTCTGCCGGTAACTCCGGAATGTATGTGGCTACCCGGATGCTCTATTCCCTGGCCAAAGAAAAGAAAGCACCGGCTATTTTCGCTCGGCTGACCGGTCACGGCGTGCCTTTAATGGCACTAGTGGCTACCAGTTTGGTAGGTGCACTTTGCTTTGCCACCTCGCGCGTAGGTACCGGTCAGGTCTATATATGGTTGGTGAATGCTTCCGGGCTGGCGGGCTTTATTACCTGGATGGGAATCGCCTGGTCTCATTACTGTTTCCGGCGCGCATATAAAGCCCAAGGCAAATCGTTAAGCGACCTGCCCTACAAGGCTAGTTTCTATCCGGCGGGACCGATTATTGCGCTCATAATGTGCGCGGTAGTGATAGTTGGTCAGTCTTTGGATGTGATAAGCGGGGAAGCCTCGGTTATGGACTTCTTGGCAGTTTATATTGGGTTGCTGTTCTTCTTGGCGCTGTGGGGCGGACATAAACTAGTTACCCGCGCCTCGGCAGTAAAACCGGAAGAAGCAGATCTATCCCGTCATATCTAGAACGATATAACGCTTCAAAGCCGGGCGAAATAGGCGTCATCGGCGTTGGAATTGACCTGAAGATTCCTAAAGCACCCCTGCCAGTTTCCTGAGTAGTCGGTATCCTACCAGTTATCGGTTTCTCAAAGCCAAGTCGAGAAAATCTTGGGATTTTGTAAAAACTATAACTGGGAATGCTATATTGGCTGTGATCGTGTCAACAATTTTGCTGATACATCAGCTTTAATAATGTAAGTAACAAGCTTGGAGGCAATAGTGAAACGACGGGGCGCATTGGCCCTTGCATCTGCACTTGCTCTATCCCTCGGACTCGCCGGTTGTTCAAATGGGGCTGGCGACTCTTCCTCAGCGAAGGCAGATGACAAAGGGATTATTACTGTAAACACCGTAGAACCTCAAAATCCCCTGATTCCGACTTCTACCAATGAAACCGGTGGTGGACGCGTTCTAGACGCGCTATTCTCTGGCCTGGTCTATTACGAGCCTAAGACCGGAGAGGCCAAGAATGAACTGGCGGAGTCGATTGAGTCTAAAGATCAAGTAGTTTGGACCGTTAAGCTCAAGAAGGATGCCAAGTTCTCCGATGGTTCCCCCATTAAGGCCGATAACTACATCAAGGCTTGGAACTACGGGGCAAACCCGAAGAATGCGCAAATGTCTTCCTCTTTCTTCGAGGTTATTAAGGGCTTTACCCCAGGTCCGGAAGAAGAAGGAGCCGAGGCACCCGACGTTCCGGAATTGGCCGGCCTGAAGAAGATTGATGATTACACTTTTGAAGTAACTCTGAACCAGCCGACTTCTGACTTTGCGCTGCGTTTGGGTTACTCTGCCTATGTGCCGCTGCCGGATGTGGCTTTCAAAGATATGAAAGCCTACGGCCAGAACCCCACGGTTACCTCCGGGCCTTATATGCTCAAGGACAAGGGATGGCACCACAATGAATCTATTGAACTGGTAAAGAACGACAAATACGCCGGTCCGCGGGAAGCTAAGAACGGTGGAGTCACTTTCAAGATTTATACCAAGTCTGATGCTGCCTATGCGGATGTGCAGTCTGGTCAGCTGGATGTACTTGACGATGTCCCAGCGGCCTCTATGAGCACCTTCCAGTCTGATTTCCCGGATTCTAACGCTAATATACCGGTAGCAATTTTCCAGTCCTTCACGATTCCGGATCGTCTCAAGCATTTCGGGATGGATGAGGAAGGCCGTCTGCGTCGGCAAGCGATTTCTTACGCCATTGACCGGGCAAGCATTTGCGAGAAGATCTTCCAGAAGACCCGCGTACCGGCTAAAGACTTCACTTCTCCGGCCATGCCTAACTACGACAAAGTTATGAAACAGGTTAAAGGCGAGGAAGTTTTGAAGTTCGATAAAGCTAAGGCTAAGGAACTATGGGGGAAAGCTGACGCTATTTCCAAGTTCGATGGCAAGTTTACCATCGGTTACAACTCTGATTCTTCCCATAAAGACTGGGTAGATGCAGTCGCCAACCAGCTCAAGACCAACTTGGGTATTGATGCAGTCGGTGATCCTTATCCGGACTTCAAAGGCTTGCGCGATGCTATTACCCAGGAAACCATCAAGGGTGCTTTCCGCTCTGGGTGGCAAGCTGATTACCCGGGTATGAGTAACTTCCTGGAGCCCCTATACTCCAAGAACGGTAACTCCAACGACGGTAAGTACAACAACGAAGAGTTCAACAAACTGATGGTAGAGATCTCTAAGTTGCCGGTTGGCGACGACCAGGATGCGAAGTTTGCCGAAGCGCAATCGATCCTGTTCACCGATCTGCCCGCCATCCCGCTGTGGTACTCCAATGTTTTGGGTGTCTGGAATAAAGACAATGTTTCCAACGTGGCCTTTAACTGGAAGAGCGAACCGGTTTACTACGAGATCACTAAGAACGCCTAAAAACAGCGAGAAACAAAAGATAATCCTGCTATAAATGCAGGTTCGGAGGCGGGTCTCAAGGTAGCAAAATGCCTTTTGACCCGCCTCCGGTTTTTTGCTGGGCGCTTTAACGCGATAAGGTTTAACACAGCTTATAGTCAAGGAGAGACCAATGCTCAGATACATAGGGCATCGTCTACTGCAGATGATCCCGGTATTCTTTGGGGCAACGTTCCTGATTTTCGCCATGGTGTATGCCATGCCGGGTGACCCGGTGCAGGCACTAGGCGGAGATAAGGGACTACCCCCCTCGGTAGCCGCGCAAATTCGGGCGGAATACAACCTGGATAAACCGCTGTGGATGCAGTATTTGCTTTATTTAAAGGGAATCGTCACCCTAGATTTCGGAAAGACCTTCTCGGGTAGGGAAGTTACCGAAGTGATGGCTAACGCCTTTCCGGTAACGATAAAACTGGCTTTTATGGCGATTATCTTCGAGGCCGTCATCGGGATATTCTTCGGATTTTTCGCCGGACTCAAAAAAGGCAAAATTTTTGACTCCACCGTGCTAGTGATTTCCCTAGTAGTAATCGCGGTGCCGACTTTCGTTATCGGTTTCTTACTGCAGTTCCTATTCGGGGTAAAACTGGGATGGCTCCCTACGACTGTAGGGGCAAATGTTAATTTCCAATCCTTACTGATGCCGGCGATAGTGCTAGGGGCAGTTTCCTGTGCCTATGTCATTCGGCTTACTCGCCAAGAGGTTTCCGAGAATCTGACCGCTGACTTCGTGCGCACTGCCCGGGCGAAAGGGATTCCCGAAACTCGGGTAATGACCCACCACGTCTTGCGGAACTCGCTAATCCCGGTGGCTACTTTCCTAGGAGGCGACCTGGGAGCTTTGATGACCGGCGCGATTGTGACCGAGGGTATCTTTGCGATCAACGGTGTGGGCGGCACTCTTTACCAGGCTATTTTGCGTGGTGAAGCCGCCACGGTAGTTTCTGTTACCACCGTTCTGGTGCTGGTCTATATTGTCGCTAACCTGCTAGTAGACCTGTTATACGCTGTACTAGACCCGAGGATTCGCTATGAGTAACCAACTACTGCCTGGACAAGATCATTTCGTAAACAAGGTCGATGAAACCGGCCTGGGCGCTGTGGATGCCGTAGCCGACGAATCGGCACCCTCCTCGGTGTGGGGAGAAGCTTGGAAACAGTTGCGTCGCCGTCCCCTCTTTTGGGTAGCGTTGGTGATCATCGTGGTGTCAGTACTAATGGCCGTAGTGCCGCAGCTGTTTACTTCTCAAGATCCCACCTATTGCACCCTGGAAAACTCCCTCAAAGGCCCCGCTAAGGGGCATGTTTTCGGTTTCGATAAACAGGGTTGTGACCTCTATTCTCGGATCATCTATGGTGCTCGCGCCTCAATCGCGGTCGGGATTTTCTCGACCCTAACTGCCACGATTATCGGCGTCATTTTCGGGGCTTTGGCCGGCTACTTTGGGGGAGTTCTAGACGCGATCCTTTCCCGGATTGTGGATATTTTCTTCGCCATCCCGATGGTGCTGGCTGCCATTGTGATTATGCAAATGTTCAAAGAACACCGTTCCATCTGGATGGTGGTAATCGTGCTGGGGGTCTTTGGATGGACACAAATTGCTCGTATTACTCGCGGCGCGGTGCTTTCTATCAAGAACGAGGAATACGTAACTGCAGCTCGTACCCTAGGCGTATCTAATATTCGGATTTTGCTGCGCCATATTCTGCCGAATGCGGCGGCTCCCGTGATTGTTTATGCCACGGTGGCTCTGGGAACCTTTATTGTGGCGGAAGCAACGCTATCCTTCATGGGGATTGGCTTGCCGTCCTCTATCGTTTCTTGGGGCGGAGACATTTCTACTGCCCAGCAACAGCTGCGGACTGCTCCGATGGTGTTGTTCTTGCCTTCGATCGCTTTGGCGCTTACGGTATTGAGCTTCATCATGATGGGGGATGTAATCCGTGACGCGCTCGACCCGAACCAGAGGAAACATTAATCGTGAATCAAAATAACCAAAAGGATCAGATTATGGCAGCTGACTCGGATCAAAACGCTACCTTCACTAAGACGGCGGCAACCAGTGATAATGCTATGCCCGAACCCTTACTGGAAGTAAAAGACTTAGAAGTTACTTTCCAGTCCACCACCGGGGTGGTTCCAGCGGTTCGTAAAGCTAATCTCACTCTCTACCGCGGACAGACCGTGGCGATTGTAGGGGAGTCCGGTTCCGGCAAATCTACCCTGGCAATGTCGATAATTGGTTTGCTGCCTGGGACTGGGAAAGTTGCCGGTGGCTCCATTAAATTTGCGGGACGGGAACTAACTACTCTTTCTGAGAAAGAGATGCAACAGGTGCGCGGAGCCCAGATCGGGATGGTTCCGCAAGACCCGATGTCAAACCTGAATCCAGTTTGGAAAATTGGATCCCAGGTAGCTGAAGCGCTGAAATATAACGAGGCTACTAAAGGCGGAAATATCCATGATCAGGCCATGAAAGCCTTATCGGATGCCGGTCTGCCCAATGCCGAGGCGCGTTCTAAACAGTATCCGCACGAGTTTTCTGGCGGCATGCGCCAGCGCGCGCTGATTGCCATTGGTTTAGCGGCCGGACCGCAGCTGCTAATCGCTGATGAACCCACTAGCGCTCTGGATGTAACCGTACAGCGCCGGATTCTGGATCACTTGGAAAAAGAAACCCAAGAGCTGGGTACCTCCACTTTGTTTATCACCCACGACTTAGGTCTGGCGGCCGAACGTGCCTCCCACCTGGTAGTTATGCACCGCGGGCGGGTAGTAGAATCCGGGCCTGCCCGGGAAATATTGAATGATCCGCGCCATCCCTATACTCAGCGCTTGGTTAATGCGGCGCCTTCGCTGGCGTCTCGGCGGATCGAAATCAATTATTCTCCTTCCGAAGATGAGGTGACCAGCGGTACTATCGACTCGCAGACCTCGGCAGATGTGAACCTAGCGGTGGCAGCGGCCAAAGGCTCCGGGCAAAAAGTTATGGGCACCAATGTTTTGGGCGAGCCTTTAGAAAAACACCTCGGTGAAGAGGTTATCCGCGTAGAGCACTTGGTTAAAGAGTTTGAAATCCGCGGTCAAAAGGGTAAGAAGAAGGCTTTCCGTGCGGTTGATGACGTTTCCTTCCAAGTACGGCGGGGATCCACTTTGGCTTTAGTGGGGGAATCGGGTTCCGGCAAATCCACAGTCGCTAATATGATCCTTAATCTGCTCGATCCTACCTCGGGAAAGGTCTATTACGAAGGTATCGACCTGTCTACTTTGCATCGCAAGCAATTATTTGCGCTTTGTCGCAAAATGCAGGTGGTTTTCCAGAACCCTTACGGATCTTTGGATCCTATGTTCTCGGTATATCGCTGTATCGAAGAACCGCTGCGCACTCATAATATTGGTGACCGGGCTAAGCGAGAAAAGCGGGTCGCAGATTTGTTGGATATGGTGGCGCTGCCGCGTAGCGCTATGCGGCGTTTCCCGAACGAGTTGTCGGGAGGGCAGCGGCAGAGGGTAGCGATTGCGCGCGCCTTGGCGCTGCGCCCCGAACTGGTAGTGCTAGACGAAGCAGTATCAGCTTTGGATGTGTTGGTACAAGATCAGATCCTGCATCTGCTTAACGAACTGCAAGGCCGGCTGGGCTTAACCTATCTGTTCATTACGCATGACTTGGCGGTGGTGCGTGAAAACGCTGACGATATCGCGGTAATGGAACAGGGCAAACTGGTCGAGTATGGCAAGGCTGACGATATTTTCGCCAATCCGCAAAAAGAATACACCCGCGAACTTATCGATGCAGTCCCCGGTGGGGACTTGCTGAAAGCTCGCACTGGTTACCAGGCTGGCTAATCTGCAGTTTTTTCCCGTTTGGGGTGCGGTTACCAGGAAGTGGGAAGAACGCCGGGTGTTTTATACCCAAAAGCTCGGAATTCCAAAATGTTTTGCACTCTGAGATGAGAATGAGCGTTTAAAAGGATCCGCCAGGCGCTCTGTTAAACTCTAGGTGTCTTGCAGGTGGGTAGGGAGAAAGATTCCAAATGAAGTTGAAGAAAACACTGCTAATGCTAACCAGTCTGGTGCTGGCACTATCGCTTTCCGGATGTGCAGGGGGAGCAGGTTCCGCTAATACGGATAAAGCTATAGGTGACGACTTCACAGTGGGCTTTGACGCCAACTTCCCTCCTTACGGGTATAAGGATAAAAGCGGAGAATATGTCGGTTTCGACTTGGATCTTGCTGCTGAGGTAGCCAAACGTAACGGTTGGAAGCTGCAAAAACGGGCTATTGATTGGGACTCCAAAGATATGGAGCTCAAGTCAGGTACTATCGACTGCATCTGGAATGGCTTCACCATGAACGGGCGGGAAAAACAATACACTTTCTCTAAGCCCTACGTAGACAACTCGATTGTGTTCGTTACCAAAGCCGGATCGGGGATTAAGTCCCCGGCGGATCTGAAGGGCAAAACTGTGTTGGTGCAGGTAGATTCCTCGGGACTGGCTGCGCTACAAGATGAGGAAAACGCAGATTTGGTAGCTAGTTTCAAAGAAATGACCCAGGTGCCGGACTACAATAACGCGTTTATGACCCTGCAGGCCGGAGCGGCGGATGCAATCGCGGTTGATATTGGGGTAGCTGACTATCAGCTGGCTCAGCGCGGGAAAGATAAGTTCGAGATTATGGATCCGCCTTTCCACACCGAGCAGTACGGTATCGGTTTTAAGAAGGGTAACCAAGCTTTGCGTGACCAGGTACAAAAGACTCTGGATGAGATGAAGAAAGACGGTACTTTCCTGAAAATCGCCAAGAAGTACCAACTAGAAAAATCAATTGTTACTGATTAGTTAACTGCGCGAAATTCTAAACGCTAACGCAGGGAGCTATGGGTAATGGATTTATCGTTTTTGCCGGAACTTGCCGGCGGTATGCTACAAACCTTCATCATCTTCGCGCTCACCCTGGTTTTATCGCTGCCTCTAGGGTTGGTGGTCTACGGCGGGCGGGTGAGCCAGTTTAAACCGCTAGCCTGGCTTATCCAGTTTTATATCTCGGTGATGCGAGGTACCCCCTTGATGCTGCAACTGCTGGTGGTGTATTTCGGCCCCTTCTTCCTTTTCGGAATGCAGATTGGAGCCGCCTATCGTTTCAGCGCCGTGATTATTGCTTTCGCGATTAACTACGCCGCCTATTTTGCGGAAATCTACCGTGGCGGTTTCCAGGCGATTCCGGTGGGACAATCGGAGGCCGCCTTTGTTCTGGGGTATTCTCCGGCGCGTACTTTCTTGACCATCAAGTTGCCGCAAATGTTCCGCACGGTCTTACCTTCGATTACTAACGAGGTAATCACCTTGGTAAAAGATACGTCGCTCGCTTTTGCGATTGCCTATGCGGAAATGTTCACGATCGCCAAGCAGCAGGCCGCCGCCAGCGCTTCTATGCTTCCCTTTGTGGCAGCAGGGATCTTCTACTGGGTGTTCAACCTGGTAGTGGCGGTAGTGATGGAACGGATTGAAAAACGCATGGGAAGCTACAGGATTAGGTGAGGAAGATGGAAGCGCTACGTATTACCGGTATGGAAAAAAGCTTCGGCACTAACCGAGTGCTAAAAGGGGTGTCGCTAAGCGTCAATACCGGTGAAGTGCTAGCGGTTCTCGGTCCTTCCGGGTCTGGAAAATCGACGCTGTTGCGCTGCTGCACTTTCTTGGAAGAAATGGACAGCGGTGAAATCTGCTATTTCGGGAAGCAGGCACTAAAGAAAGAGGACGGCGTTAAGGTGTCTACCGAGGACGAGCGCGAGTTCCGGCGCGACTTTGGGTTGGTTTTCCAAGACTTTAACCTGTTTCCTCATTGGACAGTGCTGAGAAATCTCATTGATGCCCCCATCAAGGTACAGGGGAGAGGGCGCGAAGAAGCCGAAGAAACAGCGCTGCAGCTGCTCACAAGGATGAACCTAGCCGATAAAGGGCAGGCCTATCCCGCAGAGTTATCGGGTGGGCAACAACAGCGAGTGGCGATTGCGCGAGCACTGGCGTTGAAGCCGAAAATGTTGTATTTCGATGAGCCTACCTCCGCCTTAGATCCGGAGCTGACTGGCGAAATCCTGCAGATTATTCGCTCGCTGGCAGCGGAGCAGATGACGATGGTAATCGTAACTCACGAAATGGAGTTCGCGGCCGAAGTCGCTGATCGCGCCCTCTTTATTGATAACGGCGTGGTATTGGAATCCGGGGATGCCAAGCAGCTAATCCGCAATCCTTCCCAAGAACGTACCCGCCAGTTCCTCAATAAACTCCGCGGGCAAAACTAACAGCTTAAAAGCTGCTAGTTTTGCCGTTTACCGCTTTAGTCGGCTTGTACCTGCGCCATCCAGGCTTCTACGGCCTCAATAGTGCGGGGAATATCTTCTGACAGGCGCCTTACGCTCCCGTCTGCTTCCACTAGCACATCGTCCTCGATCCTAACCCCGATGCCGCGCAGTTCCTCGGGTAAGAGTTCATCGTCCTGGTGGAAATAAAGACCTGGCTCGATAGTGAAACACATGCCCGGCTCGAGCAGGGCGTCCATATACATATCCCGAGCCGCTAAGGCGCAATCGTGGACGTCTAGTCCTAAGTGGTGGGAGACTCCATGTGGCATCCAGCGCCGGTATTCCCCGCCGTCCTCTGACAGGGTCTGCTCGGCGTTAACCGGCAGCACCCCCCAGGCATCCAAGTGTTTAACCAGAGCCGCAACTGCCGCGTCATGTACATCTTTGAACTTGCATCCGGGCTTATTGGCTTGCGCCAAGCCGGCCTCGCAGGCATCGAGGACTGCGTTATACACCTTGGCTTGCACCGGGGTGAACTTGCCATTTACCGGCAGGGTGCGGGTGATATCCGCGGTATAGAGCGAATCTGCTTCCACTCCGGCATCAATCAAAATTAGATCGCCTTCGCGCACTGGACCATCATTGTCAATCCAATGCAAAGTATTGGCGTGATTTCCCGAGGCCGCGATGGTGTCGTATCCCAGACCATTGCCTTCTTCGCGGGCCCGCGCCTGGAAGGCTCCCTCAATCACCCGCTCACCGCGGTGGTGTTGTACGGCACGTGGTAGCGCCCGAATCATGGCTTCAAAGCCCGATTTGGTCACTGCAATCGCGTGTTCTAGCTCCTTGACTTCGGAGGCATCCTTTTGCAAGCGCAATACCGAGGCAGCCTCTTCCAGTTTCTCGTCCAGCCCTCGCGCGTCCTCTCCACTTGGCAGCCCGGCTTCGCTACGTACCTTCTTTACCGTCGCCTGCACCGAAGCATCGACCTCGCGAATAACTCGCAGCTGTACTAGACCGGCATCTTTAGCCAGTTGATCGGGCAAAGTATCTAGCGGGCGCGCCTCAAGGCCAGTCACCGCCTCCATCTGGGAAAGGGTCATTCGCGGTCCCACCCAGAACTCGCCATAAGTAGAGTCGGCATAAAACTCTTCGCTGCTGCGCGGAGCTTGGGGACGGAAAAATACGATCCCGCGATGGGTGGCTGCGCCCTCATTGTCGGGGGCGTTCTCTAAGGGGGTGCCTTCCTTATCGGTTAGCGGTTCCAGGACTAGGGTGGCGTCGGGTTCTAGTTCCCCGCCTAGCCCGGTCAAATGGGCGAAGGCAGAGTGTGCCCGGAAGCGATAGTCGCAGTCATTGGAGCGAACCTTGTAGTTTCCGGCGGGGATCACCAGGCGTTCGCCCCGGAACTGGGCGCCTAGTTTTTGATAGCGAGCAGCCAAAAAATCTCGAGCATGACTGGGAATAGGGTCGGGATCTTTGCGTTCGCCCCAGCCGCTGCCAATAAACTCGCGAAATGCGGGACTGCCAATGCGGCGAGAACGGTTATTTACCCGGTCTTTAAGGGGCTGATCTTGTGCGGGTGCTGAGTTTTCTTCCATGCTTCCATCATGCCACGATGGCTTAAAATAAGTCCTATGGCGGCTGCGCGAATTGATTTACATACTCATTCTTGCTGTTCAGATGGTACTGATACCCCAGAGCAGGTAATGGTTCTGGCCGCGCAAGCAGGTCTAGACGTAGTCGCCCTCACCGATCACGACACCTTCACGGGGATAGCTGAGGCCAGTAAAATGGTGCCGAAATGCGGGGTTAGTCTGGTTCCGGGGGTAGAGATTTCTACCTCGCATCAGGGAATCACCGCTCATCTGCTGGCGTATTTACCTGACCTGAAAAGCCAGGTACTGCCGGATTTATTTGAAAAAACGGTGCAGGCGCGTCAGCAGCGAATGCGGCAAATGGTACAGCGTTTATCCCAAGATTTCGATATTTCTTATCAGGAGGTTCTCGGGCAGGCGGGATCGAGCCCCATAGGGCGGCCGCATGTGGCTGATGTTTTGGTGAAGGCCGGGTATTTCCCGAATCGCTCCGCCGCATTTGAACAGGTACTGGCTACTTCCAGTAAATACTATGTGCATTATCAGGCTCCCGATACCGTCTGCGCAGTGGAACAGGTAATAAAAGCAGGGGGAGTCCCGGTTCTGGCGCACCCGCGATCGGGCGGCCGGCAGCGCCGATTCTTATCGGTAGCCACTATTGCCCAGCTAAAAGAGGCGGGATTGTTTGCCCTGGAGGCTTTTCACCCGGAGCAAACCTCTGCGGAACAGGCAGAAGTTAGCGAAATAGCACAAGAATTGGGGCTTTTTGTTACCGGGTCTTCCGATTATCACGGGGGAGGCAAACCTAATCAACTGGGACAATGCCTGACAGCTTCCGAAGTATTTGCAGAAATCTGCAGCAGGGGAGCAGGCGAACTGGTGTGCCCTTGAGAAAAGGGAGGAGGCTGCGGATGCTCACTTTATCGCCCGGCGGAGATTGCCACTAGAGTAGAGGTTATGACCGTAACTTTTCGAGATTTTCGTCCCCAAAATATCGCCCCGGTTTCGCTAGCACGCCTAGTGGAGGGGGTTGCCGCCCAAATTGATCCTGCCTGGGAAAAGGCTCAGGTGCGGGGAGTTTCGATGGCTTCCGATGAGATTTTGGCCGGGGAGGCCTTTATCGCCGTGGGGGGAGCCAATGTGCATGCCGCCAAGTTTGCCAGCGAAGTGGAATCCCTGGGGGCAGCAGCGGTGATTACTGATGAAAAAGGGGCGGAGCTGGCTCGCTCCCAAGGGGTGAAAATCCCGGTGGTAACGGTGCCTGATCCACGGCAAGCGGCCTCGCCCCTGGCTATTAGAGCCTTCGATAATCCGGCTGGAAAAATGAAAACCGTGGCGGTAACGGGAACTAACGGTAAGACCACCACTTGTTTTGCTGCCAAAGCCGCTTTTGAGGCGGCGGGGCTTTCCACCATGATTCTTTCCACTGCAGAGACGCAGGTGGGGGAACTGCGGATTCAATCTTCGCGTACCACTTTTGAAGGCCCAATGCTGCAGCGTATTTTGGCTTATGGGGTAGAGCAGGGAATGCAAGCCGCAGTCGTGGAAGTGTCCGCACATGCCTTGGCTTTGGCTCGTATAGCTGGAATGAAGTTCGATGCCACCGCTTTTACCAATCTGCAGCATGATCACCTGGATTATTTCCACACTATGGAAAACTATCTGGCTGCTAAAGCGCGGTTGTGTTCGAAAGAGTTTACGGATTATAGCGTGATCTGCACTGATGATAAGTGGGGGCAGCAGCTAGCGGCCAATTGCGACACCAATAAGGTGACAGTATCTGCCTATGATCCGGATGCACAAGCCGATTGGGTAGTGACCCGAAAAGTTAACAATATAGCCCACGCTGCCTGCGATTTTACTTTGACCGGGAAGACGGAACCGAATAGGGGACGCGAGGAAGAAATCACCGTTGCCCTGCCCGGAGAAGTCAATGTGCAAGATGCCGCGATTGCCTATTTAATGGTTACCGGAATTGGAATTCCTGCCGAGGCCGTAAAAGCGGGCTTAGCGAGCCTAGCCGTTCCCGGGCGTCTAGAAATTGTCGGCCGGCGTAATGAAGGCACCCCGCTGGTCATCAATGATTATGCCCACACCCCGGAGGCTTTAGCTTCGATTCTGCGCACCATGCAAGAGTTTACGCCCGGAAAACTACATTTGGTATTTGGTACCGATGGAGATCGCGATGCCACTAAACGGGTACCACTAGCTAAAGTAGCAGCTAAAGAAGCAGATATGCTCTGGGTTACTGACGAAAATCCGCGCACCGAAAACGCAGAGAATATTCGTGCCCAGCTGCTGTCAGGGATTAAAGAAGTGCGTCCTCAGATGGAGAATGTATGCGAGGTTAACACCTGCCGCCGGGACGCAATTCGTAAAGCGATTTTGACGGCTGCTAAGGACGATACGGTAATAATCACCGGCAAGGGCGCGGAGCCCTATCAAGAAATTGAAGGGGTTTTCCACGCCTTTAATGACACCCCGGTGGCTCAGGATTGTCTGGTTGCCTATAAGAATCGCGCGCATATCCAGGGATAATACCTGCTAGGATAGCAACCCTATTTCCTGCGCTTCGCATCATACGAGGGCGGGGCAGAGGTATCGTGCCCCTGGGAGTTAATCCGTACTGAGGTGGCTATTCTGAGACTAGGTCAAAGTCGTAGCTGGCGCCATCGTCTAGGGTATGGCCAACGGTGCAGTATTTATCGATTGCTTCCTGGGATTTTTGCCGCAACTGCGTTACTTGCTCCTCGCTTAGTTCGGCGAGGTCAGCTACCATTTCTACTGTCAAATGCGCATAGGAATCACGGCGCTCATCTTTTTGTGCTGCCACCCCTACAGAAGCTGCAAAATCCTTCCCTAAAGCGGCAGAAAATACGTGATCGGCGGAGAATGTATGGCAAGTAGCCAGTGCTAGTTGCAGTAGCTCCCCGGGAGTGAATTGATTTTCACCCATCCCGATTTCTACTTTCGCGCCACGCTCATTTTGTCCTACGTAGTGTTTCTTGCCTTGGCGGTATGCCCACAAAATTTTACTCATGCCCTTATTGTGGCAGGAAAAAGCGGGATGTGTAGAAAGATGAAAAATCCTGCAACCTAGGGCTGCAGGATTTTTACTGGTAGCGGGGGCTGGATTTGAACCAACGACCTCCGGGTTATGAGCCCGGCGAGCTACCGAACTGCTCCACCCCGCGTCGACCTGTCTATGTTAAGCAGGCGAGCTACCTAAAGGCAAAAAAATTCACTGTAGAAGAAGTCACGTTAAGATCTTTAGAGCCTGAAATGGCAGTTTAAACAGGGATTTAAGGGGAGAGAGGGGCATTTTTAGCCGTAAAGATTTCGGTGCAGACGTTAGATAGTGAAGTAATAACCCCTTAGAGCCCGGAAGGGATCAGTTTATAGCGCTCGCAGAACGGTAACTACTTTTCCTAAAATCGTGGCATTATCGCCGGGAATCGGTTCAAATGCCGGGTTGTGGGGCAGCAGCCAGATGTGACCATCCCGCCGCGCAAGGGTTTTAACAGTAGCTTCCCCCTCGATCATGGCAGCTACGATCTCGCCGAGTTCGGCTACGTTTTGGCGACGAACTACCACCCAGTCACCATCGCAGATCGCCGCTTCGATCATCGAGTCGCCATGTACCTTGAGCATAAAGAGTTCGCCATCGCCGGTAAAACGGGTAGGGATGGTGAAAACGTCCTCTATGTCTTGCTGGGCATCAATGGGGGTACCGGCAGCAATCTGTCCTACCAAGGGAATCGCGTGATGATTTAAGGGAGTTACTTCCGCTAGTTGCGCAATTGAAGATTCGGGATCCGGCTCACTGGTTGAAAGTGCCGTGAATTGCGGGTTTACCTCGAGGGCACGGCTTCTTCCCGCGGCGCGTACTAAGAAACCCTGACTGACCAGATTGTCTAGGTGGTGTTTGACTGTGGATGAGGAAGACAGACCCACAGCTGCCGCAATTTCCCTAACTGAGGGCGGGTATCCCTGAGCGCGAATACCAGCGCAAACCGCCTCGAAAATAGAGCGCGCGCGCGGACGTAATGTTTCAATATTCAAGGAATCCTTTTGGTCTTTGCTCATGTTCCCTCCCGCTGTCACCTTGATCATAAGAAATTGTGACCCGTTATGCAAACATTTGTTCGATAAATTTATCGTTTTCGCTTGCTTTCGTAGTGGCTAGTAGTTAGTATATCAAACAGATGTTCGACGAACGTTTGTTCGAGAAAGGTGTAGTCATGTCCACACAACTTTCTTTCAATCTGGAAGAACTAGCCCAAAAACGGGTAGTGGGTTTGGGGAGCTACCAGTTGGCGAAGCTTTCTACGGCAAAGCCGAAGCGTCCTCACCTCCAGTTGGTTGACGCCACCTATATAGAACGTGCACGGGCTAAGTCCCGTCATCCTGCGGGCTCAAAATTGCAATGCCCGCCCGCCGTCGGTAGGGAGAACCGCACGGAGGGGCCGGCAGCAGCTTTTGACTCGCTTCCCCAATGGGCGCGCCGAGCGCCTCGCACCGAACAGGTAAAACCAGTACCGCTGATAGCGGTTCCTCCCGCTGCCAAGGCTGAAAACCAAGACAGTGCGCGGCGCCCGGCTCCCCAAAATCAATCGCCTAAGAAACTCGTGGTTCCCCGGGTTAGCCATAAATTATTCCAAGTGTCCTTCGGACTATTGCTGGTGGCAGCAGCGTTAATCTCCGGTATCGGACTTGGCGGTTATTGGGATGCGACCGCTGATGGTGTCGGGGAAACAAGCCAGATTTCTAGCGCGGTGACGGCAGAAAACAGTCAAGCTTCCTCGGCGGATCTCCTGTTAGGACGGTAATCCTATCGGCAGGGGATAATCAAGGAAGCATCTTCCTATCCGATAGCCTGGCTAAATCGGTTGCTGTCGCTTTTAGCTACGTGGAAGACTCCTAGCTATGACCGGGGATTCAGGTTAGGGAGCGTCATTCTTTTTTACGCTCTGATTGCCTTTGAGGGCGTTGGTGCAAGAGTGTCAAATGTTGCGATAAGCTAGACCTCCAGGATGCTTATTGATGGGGGAAAAGTTGCACTGTCCGTTTTGCCATAATGATGATTCGCGGGTAATCGATTCGCGGACCGCCGAAGAGGGAAATGCTATCCGTCGGCGACGCGAATGCACCAAATGCAATAAGCGTTTTACCACTATTGAAACTGCAGCTTTATCCGTAAAAAAACGCTCCGGTACTTTGGAACCGTTTTCACGAGAAAAAGTGATCAGTGGAGTTAGAAAAGCCTGCCAGGGGCGTCCCGTCAGCAGTGATGACCTCGCGAAATTGGCGCAACAGGTAGAAGAGAATCTACGGGCGAGCGGAAAATCGCAAATTGACTCCCATTGCATTGGACGGGCAATCCTGGAGCCACTGCGGGAACTCGACGTGGTCGCTTACCTGCGCTTTGCGTCTGTGTATTCCAGCTTTGACGATCTAGATGACTTCCAAACTGCCATCGACGAGATCCGATTGCAACAAAATGCAGCTAACGCAGCGACAATACTCGCAGGCCAATAGATTCGGGCATAGAACGGATTTCGGCAACTGCCGATACTGGAAGCTCGGAGGCTATATCGGTTAGGGCATACCCTACCTGACCTTCGGTACCTAAAATTTGGCCATTGATGTTCACGTTTTGGTTGGCAAAAACCTGGTTAATACGCCCCAATACTCCTGGGGTATTAGTGTGCAAGAATGCTAGTCGGTAACAAGAATCCGGGTGAGAATTAAGTTTCAAGTTGGGCATATTAACGCTCATCTCGGTACTACCTCGGTGCCAGTAGTCCGCAATTTTATGTGCTACAAACTGACCGATATCAAACTGAGCTTCCAAAGTAGAGCCGCCGATATGGGGAGTCAAAATCGTGTTGGGTAGTCCTAGTAGTGGCGAATGAAACTCGTTTCCGTTCTTTTGTGGTTCTTCGGGATACACATCTACTGCAGCTCCCGAGATTTTTCCGGAACGAATGTTTTCAGCTAAAGCCTCAACATCTACCACTGTGCCACGCGAGAGGTTAATGAAAAGCGCGCCGTCCTTCATCTGTTCGAACTGCCGCTTGCCGATTAATCCTTCATTGGATTTACGGCCGTCCACGTGCAGGGAAATAAAATCTGCAGTTTTTAACACTTCATCCATGGAGGGCAATGCCCGGGCATTGCCCATTGCTAGGCGCTGGGATGAGTCATAAAAGACCACGTTCATTCCCAAGGCTTCAGCTAATACTGAAAGCTGGGTACCAATATTTCCATAGCCAATAATCCCCAGAGTTTTCCCGCGAACCTCATGAGAACCTGATGCACTCTTGTTCCAGATTCCGCGTTGTAAATCCTGGTTGCGAGTTTCCACGTGGCGCGCCAGGTTGATAATGTGTCCGACGGCCAGCTCTACCACCGAGCGCGTGTTGGAGTAAGGGGCATTAAAAACCGTCACTCCGGCTTGGGTGGCGGCTGACAAATCTACCTGGTTAGTACCAATGCAAAAACAACCGACCACTCTCAGGCGGGGACAAGCAGAAATCACCCGCGAAGTTACCTGGGTTTTTGAGCGAATCCCCACAATATCGGCATCCTGGAGTCGTTCGATCAACGCGTCCTCGTCCAGGGCGCCTTTTACTCGCTCTACTTCAATGTCACAACCGGTAAAAACTTCATCCGCCACCTGGTGCGGATCCTCAAGTAAAACAGCCTTCGTCATGCTTCTATCTTTTCAACGCAGGCTATGCTTAGCAAAACCGTCCGCTTTTCGGTATTAATACTCGCTATGGAACTGTTATTGCCAACCGGCTGGTAGCTGCTGGGTATACAGAGTAACTAGGCGACGGGTGGGGCGAGTCATGGCCACAAAAAGATTGCCGACACTTTGGGCGGATATATTGACTGGTTCTAGCAAAATTACACTATCGAATTCCAAGCCCTTCGAAGTGACCGCATCCAATACGCAGACTCGATCACTAATCGGATCGCTCCCCACCGGGAGGGGGAGCTTGCTGGTAAGCTGCAAAACCGTAGAGTAATCACGCTGCGCGCAGATCAGGGCAATGCGTCCTCGTCCAGTGCCTAAAGCACTATCTAAATAGCTGATCTCGTTGGAAATTGCTTCCCGTAATGCACAAACGTCAAGCGCTGCTACCTGGCGGGTTATTAGCGATTTCGGATCTTGTCTAACTGCTTGAACCGGATAAGGGGAGGGACGCCCAGCGGCAGTGGTAACCGCCTCCGCTAAATCCATAATTTCTTTCGGGGTGCGATAACAAACCGTTAAATAGGCTTCTTCCTCCAGAGCATCCCCGGCCGGTCCTAGCAGCTCGCTCCAAGAAGATCCCCCGGCGGAAATCCGCTGGGCTAAGTCGCCCACTACGGTAAAAGAACGCGAAGGGCAGCGCCGCAGAAGGCAGCGCCAATCCATCGGGGATAGTTCCTGAGCTTCATCCACCACTACGTGTCCATAGGTCCAGGTGCGATCCTTATAAGCTTTCTCCGCTAGGGACGACTGTTCAATGTCTTCGGCGGCGCGAGTGGCCAACATCTTAGCGGAGACAATTCCGTCTCCCAGCCCTTGTCCCTCGATCGCGGCTTGCGCCCGCTCCTGCTCTCGCTCGCGAACCGCAGATCGGGAGCGGCGAGAAGCAGGAGAAGTAGCATCTGGTGCCTCTCCTAGCAGTTCCGCGAGCTCATCGAGTAAGGGCACGTCAGCAGGCGTAAATGCCTCCTGTTTAGATCGGTAAAGTATCTCTTGCTCGGCGGTGCTGAATTCACTGGCAAAACGGGCAAGAAATGCAGGGTAGGCGTAAAGACGCCGTAATAGATTCTGCGCCGAATAAGGCATCCAGCAAAGGTTGATTGTCCGGCGCACATTGAGGTTGGAACGCAGCTCTTCGCGCACTAGGGCGCGTTCCGAAAGCACGTCACGACTAGTTTCTATTTCCCCTAAGCCGGCCTCTTGAGCGGCCATAGTTAATTCTGCTTGTTCCCGGCGGGTTTCGCTATCTAAATATTGGTCAGTTAATGAATCTAAAACGTGGGTAACAAATATTTCTCGTGCCTGGTTATGGGGCTTACCGCTAAGACGGGCGCGGCGAATCGCCTCTTTTACTATTTGCGGTCGCAGGAGCAGTTTGGTAGCGCCTACCGCTAATGGCTGATCAGAATCGGGAACCCGCTGCAGGGAGCGTACTGCCTGCTCAATTAGTTTTACCCAACGTAAATCTCCCTTCAAAGCCGAGACTTTCGGGTGTTCTTTACCCGGGGCTCTAGTTCCGGGTAACAGGTTTCCCATGGTGGTGGAGACCAACCCGGTTTCTCCTAGCGCGGGTAGCACTTGCTCGATATAACGTAAAAAAGCGGACGAGGGGCCTATTATCAGCACCCCGGATTTTTCTAAGCGTTCCGCCTGTTCATATAGTAAATAGGCCGCGCGATGCAGTGCTACTGCGGTTTTACCGGTGCCCGGTCCGCCCTGGATTACCAGGATCTGAGAAGTATTAGCCCGGATTATCCGATCCTGCTCACCTTGGATGGTGGCCACAATATCGCCCATATGGCCTGAGCGTTCTGCTTGGAGTGCTGCCAACAGTGCGCCCTCGCCCTGCAGCTGGATCCCTGCTTGATCGCTGTGGGATAAATCGAAGGCTTCGTCTTCTAGTGAAATTACCTCCCGGCGATGCAGGCCAATATGGCGTCGCCTAGCCATCCCCAGCGGGTGGCGGGCAGTCGCTTGGTAAAAGGCAGTAGCGGCGTTAGCCCGCCAATCCATTAGCACCTGAGCGTGATTGCTATCTTGCAGTCCCACCCGACCGATATAGAAATCTTTCCCTGTTAGCGGAGTGAGCTTTCCAAATACTAAGCGTTCTTCTACCCGTTCCAAGCGGGCGGCTTGGTCTCCCAAATGAGCTGCCATTACGTCGCGTTCCGAGCGGTTTTGCGGAGAACCGGTGGCGCCAAGTGCCTGAACCTGGCGCTGGCGCTGGCGGTAACGAGTGCGGGCATCATCTAAAACCTGGTAAATGCGATCTACGGCCTGCTGCTCCGCCTCTAACTGCGCGGGATCATTCAAGAAGAGCCCCTTCCCTTAAGAAAAAGTAGGCATCAATTCTACCCGCTATCGCTAAAACCGCATAGCTCGGGCGAGGGGCGATGCGCGCGCGGCGCTGGCCGGGTAGGCTGGACTAAAGAATGGAGGGTAGATGACAGATAGTGCCCGTTTTATAATTCCCGGTCCTGCCTACGAGGATACCCAGGCAGAAGTACTGCTCTACGCCTTTTCGGGGGCGATAGATTCCGGTGATATTGGCGGAATGATTATTGAGCAGCTCTTGCATGCCCTTCCGCATGAAGAAGTTGCGCGTTTTTCCCTTGAGACGGTACTGGATTACCGGGCGCGGCGTCCTCGAATAACCATTGAAAACTGGATGATGACCGATATGCGTTACCCCAGTTGCACCCTGGAGCGGATTACCGATTATTCCGGACGTCAAATATTGTTACTGCGCGGACTAGAGCCCGACATTAACTGGGAAGATTTTTCCCTAGCTATTTTCGAGGTATGTCAAAAGATGGGGGTAAAACAGGCAGTTGATCTGATGGGGATAGCTGCCAATATTCCCCACACCCGGATCCCCTTCATTAACCAGACTTCTCCCAATCCGGATATTTTGCCTCCGCAAACTGAGATGCCGGGTACCTTCATTATCACGGCCTCTTTTGGGCAGTACCTGCAGATGCTATTCCAAATGATTTCAGTGCAGGCACGAGGAATCGTAGTGGGGGTTCCTTATTACTTGGCAGATGGACAATACCCTCCGGGGGCAGTTAGCGCGATTCAATATCTGTCTGAGACTCTCAATCTGGATTTGCCGATGGGAGATTTGGAAGCAGCCAGCACCCAAATGATCAAAGAGATCAGCGCGCAGCTCGAGGAAAACCCCGAAGCCAAAGAACTGATTGAAAAAATGGAGCAGCACTACGACGAGGCGCTAACCCAGCCCTGGGGAGAGCTGCATCCGAAGTCTTTAGCCGAATCAGTGGATTCCCGATCGGGAGAGGCGATTGCAGAACGCATTGAAAAGTTCTTGGCGCAAGTAAATCCCCAAGATGCCCCCGAAGAAGCCGCGGAGGGACTCCTGGCGGGAAGAGATGATTTGCTGGCTCACCTGGCACGAAAAGTTGCCTCCCGCCAGATGAGAAATACGGATATTCACCCCCCGGAACAGGTATTTAAAGCCGTTGGGAACCGCTCAGGACAGTCCGTATCCCCTGCGAAGGAACCTGATCGTAGAAAAGAAGGGGAAGTTACCCCTTCCAAAGTCGCAGCTATTGGCCAGGCGGCTACACCAGGTAGAGCCCCGCAGGGTAGGCATTTTCCGCCGCGCCGCTCCCATCTACAGCGTAAGCAGGCAGAAAGCTCTTCCGGCGGATCTGATCCAGCTACCCCAGCACCGCCGCCTCCTCCCCGTAGTCGGGAAGAATCTCTACCAGACCATCTGCGCAGTTCAGAAGATAACGGGGATAGCGGAAAGAACTGACCGGTGAGTAAAGCTCCACAGTCTGCCGCCGCCAAAAGAAATTGGGGCAGCGATGATAGCGGAACCAATATTCTGCATGTCGACATGGATGCTTTTTTCGTGGAGGCCGAGATCATGCGCAACCCTACCTTACGAGGCAAACCGGTAATCGTAGGAGGCAAAAGCAATCGCGGAGTGGTTTCTTCTGCTTCCTATGAGGCCCGGGCGCACGGTGTACATGCGGCGATGCCGGTTTCTCAGGCCAAGCGAATATGTCCCCAAGCGATAGTGGTCGCCTCCGGGCATGGATACTACTCGCAGCTGTCTAAGAAAGTCATGACAATTCTGGGGGAAATCACCCCGGTAATGGAACAAATATCGATTGACGAGGCTTTCTTAGAGGTCTCAGGAGCGCGCCGGAGACTGGGAACCCCTTTAGAGATCGCTCACCTGCTGCGTAAACGGATCCGGGAAGAACTTTCTTTACCGGCCTCGGTAGGAATCGGGGGCAATAAATTAGTCGCTAAAATCGCTTCCGCCCATGCCAAACCAGACGGGGTACTACTGGTGCCTGCAGATAGAACCAGGGATTTTCTGCAGATTTTGCCCGTGGGTGCCATCCCGGGGATCGGAACTGCCGCGGGCACCAAACTTGAGCGAAAAGGAATCGAAACCGTTGGACAACTGACTACTTTAAGTATTTCCCAATTGAATTCTCTATTTGGGAAAGCCACGGGAGTTCGTCTTTATCAATTATGTCGGGGACAAGATTCGCGCCGAGTAGGCGCAGGGAGCAAAGAAAAATCCATCGGAACCGAGATTACTTTCGCACTCGACGTCCATTCGCGAGAAACTATTGCGGCAACTTTACTGGATCAAGCGCACCAATGCGCGGCACGGCTACGCGCCAATGACCTGTTAGCTGGCAATGTCACCATTAAAATACGAGCCTCCGATTTTCGTACCTGGACTCGTTCCCACACGCTGCGCCAGCCCACCGACGTTGCCCGCGAGATTGCGCGTCAAGCCTTGGAGTTGTTTGCGAAAGAGCATATGCCCAAGGGAGGAATCCGTCTGGTCGGAGTCACTACCAAAGAACTAATCTCTGCCACTTCGGGGGTGCAGCTGGCGTGGGGGAGTGATACTCGCGGACGTGCCACGGAAATAGCGATGGATAGGATTCACCAGAAATATGGTGCTACTTCCCTGCTTCCGGCTACGCTAGTTACGCCCGGGAAAAACTCTAGGGCGCCAAGTTATGAAACTGAGTCTGACTGAACTAGGCTTTTGTTTTATGCTGGAAGAAGCATTTACGCGGAAAGGAGAGAACTACCGTGGGACTATCTGAAAAAGAAAAACAGATTCTCGCAGATATGGAACGCCAATTCTCTGATGTCCGCGTGGCTGAAGCTCCGGTTGTGAACAACTCTGGGTCAGAAAAGTCGCAGAAATTGAACTTTTCGCCCAAACTGGTCGCCACGATGACGCTACTAGTCCTGATGGGGATTGCACTGCTGATCGTGGGCATTTCAGTATGGACAATCTCTAAGTTTTTAGCGATAGCCGTTGCGGTCTCCGGGTTTATAGTGGTGCTTTTTGCAGTGACCTTACCCATGAATTCGCGGTTTTCCAGTTTCGGGGTAAGTCCCAATAAAACTGCAACTAATAACCGGTCTGCAGCAAATAAACCGGGCTCGAAGCGTTCTTTTAAGCAGCGCCAGGAAGATAAATGGGATCGCCGCAACGGTGAGCGTTAATGAGCTGAGTTTTTATTCTTCTAGATCTCGCAATTATTTTGTTTAAAAACATCTGGGACGCTTATTGATATTTCCGCGTCTGGGGAAATGGACGGTTGTCGCGCTTGTCGCGACCGGTAGGTTTTTACTCTAGTCCGGTGTTTAAGGATCAGCTCTCGTAATTCCGGTTACAAACAATCAGAATCGGGTTTTTCACTCCACTTTACTTTGGAGTAATTCACGCAGGTAAAACCGGTAATTCACTCAATTATTTTTCATAAAACACTAGTATTGTGCGCCAAAGTGGAGAAAAATGGGGTAAAGTGGAGCTATCTGGTTGGAAAGGAGGTGGCGCCCATGTTTTTAGGTTCCTATGAACCCAAAATGGACGACAAGGGGCGCTTGATTCTTCCAGCCAAATTCCGGGATCAATTGGCGGGTGGCTTAGTAATCACTCGAGGTCAAGATCGTTGTCTCTATGTTTTTCCTGCAGCCGAGTTTGAGCGGATGTACCAGGAACTACGTCGGGCTCCACTTTCCTCCCGTCAAGGTCGCGACTACGTCCGGGTCATGCTTTCCGGTGCTTCTGATGAAATCCCGGATAAACAAGGCCGGATCGTGATTCCACCTCAACTTCGCGCCTATGCAGATCTAGATAAGCAGCTTGCGGTAATCGGCGCCGGATCGCGCGTGGAGATCTGGAACGCTGAGGCTTGGAACCAATATTTAACCGAGCAGGAAGAAGCCTTCGCCCAAACCGGAGAGGAAGTGATTCCCGGAATGTTCTAGCTTGGAGAGCCTGGCCTCTTCCCGAATGCTCTGATGCCTCTTCCCCGGTAGCAGATCGTCGGGGAGAGCCCTGGTTTTCCACAAAATTCTCCCACCTGTCCCAACTTCCAAAAGGAAACCATGTTCCCAAACACTGTTTTTACTCATCAGCCGGTGCTAGCTGCACGCTGCATCGAGCTTTTGGGGCAGGGGATTGCCCAAGCAGGAAAACAAGGACGCGCCCTGGTAATCGATGGAACCTTGGGACTGGGAGGACATAGCGAGCTTATTTTGCAGACCTACCCCCAGGTGCATTTGATCGGCATCGACCGAGACAAACAGGCGCTCGCGAGAGCTAGTAGGCGTCTGGGCGAATACTCTTCTCGGTTTACGGCGGTACATGCAACCTACGATGCGATTGGGCAAGTGGCGGCGGCATATCATGACGAGGATTATCCCTTAGGTGGCATATTGATGGATCTGGGAGTTTCTTCCCTGCAGCTCGATGACGCAGCGCGTGGTTTTAGCTATGCCCGAGATACCGATCTAGATATGCGCATGGATCAAAGTAGCGGTAAAACTGCGGCAGACTTGTTGAAAGAACTGTCTGTCAGCGAGCTGACAAAAATATTGCGGGAGGCAGGCGAAGAGAAATTCGCTTCTCGCATTGCCCGGGAAATAGTAAAAACCCGAGAGAAAACTCCGCTTACTTCTTCTGCGCAGTTAGTAGAGATCGTGCGGGACGCTATTCCCGCTCCGGCGCGTCGCAGCGGGGGTAACCCTGCCAAGCGAACCTTCCAGGCATTACGGATAGCAGTAAATCAAGAGTTAAGCATCCTCAAACGAGCGATCCCTGCCGCCCTGAAAAGTCTGGCACCTGGTGGGGTGATGGTGGTGGAAGCTTACCAATCCCTAGAAGATCGGATAGTTAAACAGGCCTTTTCGCAGGTAGCGACCGCGAAGAATCTAGAGGGAATTCCTATAGAGGAGCCAAAAGCTTTCCAGCTGCTGATCAATGGAGCCGAAAAGGCCGGAGAAACCGAAATATCCAATAATCCTCGTGCCGCATCGGTGCGGTTACGGGCGATTACCAAGTTAAGTGAGCCCGCAGAAAGGACCCGGGAATACCATGTCTAATTCCGCCGCCTTAAGACAGACATCGCCCACTCGGCGTCGGCCGGTTCGCGCCGGAAATGCGGCTCGCTTACGAGTTGTCGGCGACGAGCAGACACTTAAAAAACGCTCCCCCCTGATGGCGAAAATTGTGGCTGCTGCGCTACTTTTAGTCGCCTTGATTGTTTCCCCGATGCTGATCAATACCCAATTGGCGGTAATTTCTTACCAGATTCATGACGACCAGGTGGAATTAGCGCAAGTACAAGAAGATAACCAACGGGTGCAGTCCCAGGTCAATTTAAAGTCTAGTCCCGAGAAAGTACGTAAAGCTGCCCTGGATGCCGGGTATGTCCCGGCGGGAGAGACCGGATACGTTACCCTAAAAACAAGCAAGATCGAAGGGGGAACTCCTCCAGTTCCGGTAGCTAAGGAATAATAGGCGTCTATGGTGGGAAAGAAGCGAAGGGAATCGCCGGCGAAGAGCGCTTCTTCGCTAAAACAGAAAACTCTTTCTGACCAGGCAGATTCTCGAAAGCGTGCGGGGAGAGATTTCATTTCTAAGGGGAGCGTAAACAGCCGAGGAGCAAGTAAGGTAGCAGGCAAACGCGGCAGGCTGCTACTGGTGATAGTCGTTTTTCTACTGGTGCTGTGTAGCGCTAGGTTATTCGATCTACAGGTAGTGCAAGCCCCCGCTCTTGCTGACGAGGCCAGGCAGGCACGAACTGTTTCCGCCGAGATCGTTTCCAAGCGAGGAGACATTGTAGATAGGAAAGGGACAGTGCTCGCCACCTCGATCGAGGTTTATAACGTGTCTGTTAACCAGATATTGGTCAAAGATTATGTGCATCATGAGATCGTTTCCCCTGACGGCAAGATAGTTACTGATAAAAGTAAACTTCGCGACCCTCGTAATCAGAAGAAAGTAATCGGAACCGGAGCCGCCGAAGCTGCCCGGCAATTGGCGCCAATTCTGGAGATAAACCCGGCTGTGCTCGGGGGGAAAATGGTGGGAAGCAGAGGCTTCGTCTACCTGGCTAAGAATGTTAGCGCCGAGAAATGGCGGAAGATCCGAAAACTAAAAATCGATGGTATCGATGGGGAACTACGTTACCAGCGGCAATACCCTAATGGTGCCACTGCCTCCTCGATTTTAGGTTTCACCGATTTTGAGCAAGTTGGGCGGGCCGGTATTGAGGCCACGCAAAATAAACAGCTGGCGGGAGTTCCGGGCAAGCGGGTGGCAGAGATATCTCCTTCCGGGCAGGTAATCCCGGGGGGAGCCGATGTTCTAAAGGCAGCTACACCAGGCAAAACTGTCCGCTTAACGATTGATGCGGATCTGCAGAACACTGCGGAAAGTTTGGTAAATAAACAGGTTGCAGATTTTGGGGCAGCTTGGGGAACCGCGATCGTGCAGCGGGTAGGCACCGGTCAGATTTTAGCTTTGGCAGACTCTGGTAACGAACCTCCCGAGCAAGTCCGCAAGCGAACCTCGGGAACCACGGGATCGCGGGCGGTGCAATACACTTACGAACCGGGATCTAGCGGCAAACTGGTAACTTTTGCTACTGCCTTGGAACAGAAGAAAATCACCCCATTAACCCCGGTGAACTCGTCAGATAAGATTACTATCGCCGGTCAGTCGTTTAGAGATTCCCATTCCCACTCCACCAAGAGATTAACTGCCTCCGGGGTATTGGCCGAATCTTCTAACACCGGAACAGTTCAAATTGGACAAATGGTTACTGATCAGCAGCGATATCAAATGATGAAATCTTTGGGATTGGGGCAAAAAACGGGCATTGAAATGCCGGGTGAGTCAGCAGGAATAATTGGTAGCCCGAAGAGTTGGGATGCCCGTCAGCGGATGACCACTATGTTTGGTCAGGGGATGGCTTGTACGCCGCTACAAATGTCGGCGCTGATTTCTACTATCGCTAACCATGGGGTGTATGTTGCCCCGCGGATGATTTCCGAATATGAAGATTCCCAGGGAATTCCCGAAAAGGCAAAAGTTCCGGCAGCTGCGCAAAAGTTAGATCAGAACGCAGCAGCCACTTTGGTGCGGATGATGGAGTCGGTAACCAGTGATGAAGGAACTGCAAAGAAAGCACAGATTCCTGGTTATCGAAGCGCTGGTAAAACTGGTACCAGTGAAATTATTTCTGGCGGGGGAGGTTCGCGGGGGGTAGTTGCCTCTTTTACTGGTTTAGCACCCGCGGAGAATCCGGAGATCGCAGTGTCAGTAATTATCTACCAGCCAAAATCAGGAATTTATGGCGGGGTAGTAGCCGGACCAGTATTTTCGCAGGTAGCGGCGCAGGCGTTAACCTTGCTGGATGTTCCGCCTTCCAGCACCAAGCCGCAGCTTTATCCGATTGAAGCTCACTAGCTATCCTTAGAAAGAGAACTTTTTAATAGGAGCGGACAAATGTGGACACTAGGTTGGATTGCTGAAGCCCTCAACCGGACGTGCAAAAATTCAGACACTATTATCGCGGGGCGGGTAGTTACTGATTCTCGTGAGGTTGCGCCAGGAGATTTATATGTAGCCCGCGTCGGGGAAAACTCTGATGGACATGACTACCTGGAAAACGCCTGGCGGGCAGGGGCAGCTGCTGCCCTAGTAGAACGGCAAGAACCTGCTGAACAGGTAGGTATTCCCTATATGCAAGTTCCGGAAGCCACGCGCGCTCTCGGATGGTTAGCTCACTGCCATTTAGCGGCTTTACGACGCAAAGGCCAGGGGAAAAGACCAGTTTGTATCGGGATCACCGGGTCAGCCGGTAAAACTACCACCAAAGATTTATTAGCCAGCCTGCTGCAGCTTAAAGGTCAGGTAATCGCTCCCGAGAAGTCCTACAACAACGAGGTCGGGGTGCCGTTAACCATATTGCGCGCTGATGAAACTACAGATTTTTTGGTTCTGGAAATGGGAGCGTCTGGACCGGGACATCTGGCGCTGCTAACCGAAATTGCACCCTTGGATATGGCGATTGAGCTCATGGTAGGACATGCCCATTTGGGCGGATTTGGCAGTGTTGAGGGACTTGCTCAAGCCAAAGCCGAGCTTCTTTGGGGCTTAAGAAACTATGAAGGCAAACGCTATTGGCCTTTAAGCACGCCCGCACAGCAAGCCCGCCGAGTATTTGAGCAAGATGGTTATAGCGAGGAATCGCCCTCAGAAAAGGTGGCGCCCTCGCTAGCTATTTTGAACTGCGGGGATGACCGGGTACGCCAAATGGCTTCCGGAGCGCAGATTCGTTACTTCGGAGAGCTTAAACCAGAACGAACCGGGCAAGAAACTGAGGCCAAGGGAGTTTATGCCTCCGAAGTCACAGTAGGTGGCGATGGCCGGCCCGCATTCTGGATGACCTGCGGGTCAGAAACACTCAAAGTGAAGTTAGGGCTGGTAGGGCGCCATAACGTGGCTAACGCCTTAGCGGCAGTGACCGCTGCCACCGAGTTGGGGGTGAGCCTTGCCCAAGCTGCGCGCGTCCTCGAAAATGCCCGTCCCTTGTCGCAGCACCGTCTTGACGTGCGGGAAATCGAATCTGATATTACGGTGATCGATGATTCCTATAACGCAAATTTAGATTCGATGCGCTCGGGGATCAGCACCTTAAAGACCCTGACGCAAGCGAAGGGGAGAGGGCGAGCGGTGGCCATCTTGGGGGAAATGCTTGAGCTGGGAGCAGATTCGGAGAATCACCACCGCCTGGTGGGTAAGGCCTGTCTCGAAGCGGGAATAGAGGTAGTTGTAACGGTGGGTCAACAAGCCACCCCGATTTACCAGACTGTTTTAGACCACGCCGAAGCTCAACACTGTGAAAACGCCGAGGAGGCACTTAGAGTGGTTAGGCAGGTTCTAGCTCCCGGCGATACGGTATTGGTTAAGGGTTCAAACGGATCTGGGGTCTGGAAAATTGCAGAAGCCTTAACAGGAGGTAGCGACAGCTAATGGTGCCTTTAGGAATAGCGCTATTAACCTCCCTAGTAATATCACTGGCAGGAACGCCGGTACTGATTCGGGTATTGCGCAAACACCAGTATGGCCAGTTCATTCGAAAAGATGGTCCCACGGCGCATTACACTAAGCGCGGTACTCCCACTATGGGGGGATTGGTCATCATTTTGGCTACTGTTTGCGGTTGGGTAGTAGCGCACATTGCTTCCTGGACCTTTCCCTCGCCCTCGGGCTGGCTGTTGATGCTACTGATAGTGGGGCTGGGACTGATCGGGTTCTTAGATGATTACATTAAAATCTCGCGTCAACGCTCCTTAGGGCTAACTCCCTGGGCAAAGATTGTGGGACAACTGGCAGTGGGAACCACTTTTGGAGTCTTGGCACTGCTGTTTCCCCGCCGAGATGAAACCGGGATTGCTATCACCCCGGCCTCTACAAAGATTTCAGTGGTACGCGACGTTAGCGGATTAGATTTGGCGTTCGCCGGAACCGTAGTGGCGTTTATTCTATTTGCGCTATGGTCTAACTTTTTGATTGCCGCCTGGTCAAACGGGGTAAATCTCACCGATGGCTTAGATGGTTTAGCCGCCGGGGCTTGCCTATTTGCTTTCGGAGCCTACACCGGGGTGGCTACTTGGCAGTATTATCAACGCTGCCCTCTAGTGGATGTGGCTCCCAAAGTTGCTTCCGCCTGTTATGAGGTGCGGGATCCGGCAGATTTGGCGATCATCTCGCTGGCGATTGTAGGTGCCTGCTTTGGCTTCCTTTGGTGGAATACTTCCCCTGCTCAAATATTCATGGGGGATACCGGTTCATTAGCTTTGGGGGGAGCTTTCGCGGGGCTATCAATTCTGACTCGTACCGAGTTCCTGGCCGTAATCATCGGCGGATTATTTGTTTTGATCGTGATGTCAGATGTGATCCAGGTGGGGGTATTTAAACTTACTCGAAAACGGGTCTTTAAAATGGCGCCCTTGCATCACCACTTCGAGTTAAAAGGGTGGAAAGAAGTAACGATTGTGGTTAGGTTCTGGATTATTGCCGGCCTGTTCGCGATCATAGGCGTTGCCTTGTTCTATGCAGAATGGGTGGTTGCAATCAAGTGACAAACCAAAACTGGGCAGGCCGTTCTATCTGCATTATCGGTTTGGGATCATCAGGCAGAGCCTGTTGTGAAGTGCTTTCTACCCTGGGCGCCAAAGTATCCGGGATTGACGGCCAAGAGGAAGCAGTTGCCGCCTGCTGTCAGGACTACCCGCGTGCGCAGTTCTATCAGGGGCAGGGGGATAGCTGGGAAGATATCCTCGACAAGATCGATCCCTCCCTGCTAGTGGTTAGTCCCGGGGTGCCTCCGCGTCATAGCGCGTTCGCTTGGGCGCAAAAACACCAGGTAGAACTGTGGGGTGAGGTCGAACTAGCTTGGCAGATCCAAAAAACCGCTACTTCCCGCCCGGATACCCCGTGGCTTGCAATTACCGGTACCAACGGGAAAACCACCACGGTTTCGATGACCCAGTCGATTTTGCAGGCTGCCGGTTATCAGGCACTAGCGGTCGGAAACGTAGGTTCCCCGGTGGTGTTGGCGGCTGCCCAGGCTAAAGCACAAGTGTTAGCGGTAGAGCTCTCCAGTTTCCAGCTTTACACCACTAAAACAGTATCGCCACTGGCTGCAGTTTGTTTAAATATTGATGCAGATCATCTGGATTGGCATGGGAGCGAAGCTGCATATGTTGCGGCGAAAGCTCGAGTTTATGAACGGGCTCAAAAAGCCGTCCTCTACAATCAGCAAGATTCCCGCACCTTAGATTTAGCGTTGGCTGCCGAGGTCACCGCAGGCTGTCGGGCGATCGGTTTTACTACTGGCACCCCCGATATTTACCAGTTGGGCATAGTAGAAAATATGCTGATCGATCGCGCCTATAGCGCAAATCCCTATAAAGAGGCAGTGGCGCTTGTAGGGATGGGGGATTTTCACTATTACCACGCCGAGCCGGGGATTACGGTGTTGCAAGATGCATTAGCGGCAGCTGGTCTCACCAGAGCCTTAGGGGTTGCTCCCGAGGCCGTGCGTGACGGAATCCGCAGCTTCATCCCACAGGCGCATCGACGAGCCATCGTAGGTCAGGCGGCACAGGTCACTTGGATTGATGATTCCAAGGCCACCAACACCCATGCCGCGGCTGCTTCTTTGTCGGGAATGCCTCCTGCCTCAGTGGTTTGGATAGCTGGCGGGGATGCGAAGGGACAATCGTTTGATCAGTTAGTTACCGATATCGCTGCTACTTTACGTGGGGTAGTGCTTATCGGGGAAGACCGCTCCGCTTTGCGTCAGGCATTAACGCAGCACGCGCCTAATGTTCCAGTGGTCGAAGTTACCGCCCATGACGACATGATGTTCTCGGTGGTAAACGAGGCAGTCGCACTTTCCCGGCCGGGAGACAAAGTAATTTTGGCGCCTGCCTGTGCCTCCTGGGATCAGTTCGCAAACTATTCGCAGCGTGGGGAGGCTTTCGCAAATGCCGTGTCCCGCTTGGAGGGATAGGGATGGCGCCGCGGACAAAAGCTGCAGATCGTAAGCATCCTCGTGAGCCTAAGACCAAAAAACTTAGGGGAAAAATTCCGCGGATTGAAGTAAAGCGAGCAGAATCTTTCCGATCGGATAACCCAGAAGGCAAACGCAAACTACTGAACCTGTGGCGTTCTGTCACCCATACCCCTTTATTCAACTACCAAATGCTGTGGTTCTTGATCATCGCCTTAGCGGTGATCGGTTTAATGATGCAGTTTTCTGCCTCGGTAATCCTGGAGCTTTCTGCCGGTACCAATCCCTATTGGGGAGTGGCGCGTCCCCTGTTGATTATGGCGGTGGGTTTTGCAGCCATGGTTTTCATATCACGGCTCCCTGCAGATATCTTTGAAAAAATAGCCTTACCGGTAATATTCCCACTGGCTATTGCCGCTCAATTAGCGGTTTTTACCTCGCTCGGCCGCGGTCAAGGCGGCAATCGCAACTGGGTTTATATTCCCGGTATCAACCAGGTATTACAGCCATCCGAGTTCCTAAAAGTCGCATTTATTTTACTGTTAGTTACGGTATTTACTACCGGCAGATGCCGCATAGATTCCCTTGGCGACCTGTTCAAATGGGTAGGGCTGCCATTCATAATTATTGTGGCTACGGTGATGGCAGGTCACGATATGGGAACCCTGCTGATTTTCGTTTCTATTTTGCTGTGCGTATTGCTAATCGCCGGGATTCCTCTGCGCTGGTTAGGGATCGGGATAGGTCTGCTTTCCCTAGCCGCAGTGGGGGCGGTACTTAGTTCTGCTTCCCGCAGGAACCGCGTGCTTTCTTTTTTGCATCCCTCCCAGGCGAATCCTACCGGTTCTGGTCTGCAGCCCCTGCGCGCAAAATGGGGATTAGGCACCGGGGGACTTACCGGGGTGGGGCCGGGTGCCTCTCGCCAGAAATGGAATTATTTACCGGAGGCTCACACTGACTTTATCTATGCAATTTTAGGTGAAGAATTCGGGCTTTTCGGCACGCTTTTAGTACTGGTAGTGTTCGGGCTGCTCGCCTGGGTACTGTGCCGGTTAATCGTCAATGCTAGTCAGCAGACCACCCGCTTGTGTGCTGCGGGAACTTTGGGGTGGCTAGTGGTACAGGCGCTGATGAATATTATGGTAGTGATTGGATTCCTACCGGTAGTCGGAGTTCCGCTCCCGCTAGTTTCTTCGGGAGGTTCCACGGCGCTAGCCACCTTGATACAAATGGGGGTGCTGCTAAGTTATCTGCGAGCAGAACCGGGAGTAGCTGCAGCGGTAGCTCATAGACCAAAGTATTTGCGTACCAGTAGAGCCGTCAGATTGGAAAAACGCGATGGAAAATAATAAATCGGTACTTTTAGCCGGAGGAGGAACCGCCGGTCATGTTAACCCGCTGCTGGCTGCGGCTCGCTGTTTGCGGGATGAAGGCTGGGCCGTCACGATTATTGGTACTAGGGAAGGCAAAGAAAGTGAGCTAGTGCCCGCTGCCGGCTTCGACTTGCACTATATTCCCCGGATCCCCTTGCCGCGGCGCCCCTCTTTGCAGCTGTTCACCATCCCCAGCAGGATGAGGGCGACGGTGCGGAAAATAGAGACCCTGATCCGTCAGAAACAAGTCGGGGTAGTCATCGGGTTCGGAGGCTATGTTTCCACTCCCGCTTATTTAGCGGCGCGGCGCGCGCAGGTCCCGCTGGTAATCCATGAACAAAATGCGCGTCCCGGTCTGGCCAACCGGCTAGGAGCACGGTGGGCGAAAGCGGTTGCTTTAACTTTTCCCTCCACGAAACTTGCGGCGAAGAAGGGGCAAACCACTTGTATTGGTTTGCCACTGCGTCCCGAAATAGCGCAGTTAGCTCAAAAACGTCAGCATCCGCAGGATCAAAAACGGCAGCGGGAGGTGGCACTTAAGTCTTTTGATCTGGATGGACAGCTACCAACTTTACTGGTTACCGGGGGGTCTTTGGGAGCGCTTTCCCTTAACGAAGCCCTGCAGGAGGCAGCGGTACAGCTACCGGAAAATATGCAGGTAATTCACTTAACCGGTAAAGATAAAGATCAACCGGTACTCCGCGCTCTTCCCGAATCCTTAAAGTCGCGTTACCGAGTTATTGATTACCTGGTGGATATGGAAAGAGCACTAGCTGCCGCCGACTTAGTGGTTTGTCGTTCAGGTGCCGGTACCGTGGCGGAGATGACCGCCTTAGCGCTTCCGGCGGTCTATGTGCCCTTGCCGATTGGCAACGGCGAGCAACGCCTTAACGCCGAAGACGCGGTAAAAAGTGGCGGTGCCCTGTTAGTTGATAACGCCCGCTTTAATGCAGATTTCGTTACCACACAGGTAGTGCCTTTGCTCTTGTCACCGGAACGTTTGCAACAAATGTCGCGGGCACTGCCGGAAGAGGGAGTCGACGCCGCGAAGAAACTGGCGCAAATTGCTGAGGAAGTATGTCGATGAGCGAGAAGCAGTATCATTTCATCGGGGTCGGGGGAGCTGGAATGTCAGTGGTCGCACAGCTTTTTGTGGCACGCGGCTGGGAACTGACCGGTTCAGACCAAAACGAATCCGACAACTTAGACAAACTTCGGAATCTGGGAGTCAAATGTTGGGTGGGTAGTAGGCCGCAGCTGATTACTTCCGAGATGACTATTGTTTATTCCAGTGCGATTCGCCCTAGTAATCCCGAATTTGCTGCCGCTAAAGCTGCCGGTTGTAGGTTTATGCATCGTTCCCAGGCGCTGGCGCTCGCGGCTGCTGACCGTAAGTTCGTGGCCGTGGCGGGAGCGCATGGTAAAACCACTACTTCTGGCATGTTGGCGCAAACTCTTTCCCAACTCGGGGCGGATCCTTCTTTTGCGGTTGGAGGGATAGTTCGTCACTACCAAACCGGAGCCCATCTGGGTAAAGGAGAGTATTTTATTGCCGAAGCCGATGAATCTGATGGTTCCTTCCTGAATTACCGCCCCCAGGTGGCGATTATTACCAATATCGAGCCTGATCACCTCGATAACTATGGATCGGCGGAAAAGTTTGCGCAGGCATTTTTTGATTTCAGTAACTGTATTAAACCAGGGGGAACCCTGATTGTTTGTACCGATGATACCGGCTGTCGCCAGCTGGTTGAGCGCCGGGAATCCTCGCGAAGCCACTGCGCTGTCCCTGGGATCCGGATCCTCGGATACGGCCTAGAGGAACCTTCTCTCAACTTGGATGGGTTTTGCCTGATTAAACCGCTAGCGGAAGATCCTGCCTCAGTATCTGCACAGTTCATTGTGGCGGGGAAAACTACTACCGTGCGCCTACCAATGCCGGGGCGACACAATTTATTGAATGCGGCAGCAGTGTTCCTCGGAGCTCAAATTGCCGGTTTTTCTGCGCCAGAGATTGCTCGGGCGTTAGGGGATTTCGAGGGAACCGCGCGCCGGTTTGAAACCAAAGGTGAGGTTGAACGGATCCGGGTAATCGATGACTACGCTCATCACCCCACTGAGGTGGAAGCCCTCATGCACCAGGCGCGAGAAGCCGCCGGGGGAGGGCGTGTTCTGGTGCTCTTCCAGCCGCACCTGTATTCGCGCACCCGCAATTTTGCTCCTCGCTTTGCCCAGGCGCTTGATTTAGCTGATCAAGTAGTTGTGTGCGATATTTTCCGGGCACGGGAAGATCCGATCGCGGGGGTATCTTCCCGCTTAATCACAGACAAGATGCAGCACGGCTCCTACTTGGGGGATCGGGATGAGGGGGCGCGCGTACTCGCTAATGCGGCTGAGCCCGGAGATTTGATCTTAACTGTGGGAGCGGGAGACGTGACCGTGGCCGGTGGGCTGGTTTTAGAGATTTTAGCCTCGAGGTTCACGCAGTGACTTCCCGCAAATCCGCTTTTTCGCGCCGCTCTAAGGCCACCGAGGTATCTAAAAATACTCGGGTACGCACTATTCGCCGGCCGGCAAGTGCCGGGGAAAAAGCGGTGTCCCGGTCGCGGTCTTCGCAAGTTTCTTTAGCTTCCAAAGATCGGGCAGTGGTATCCAGTGGGCTGGCGCAGCGACGCGCAGAAATCGCGCAGATAAAGCGACGTAAGCGACTGCGCCGGGGCGCTATCGGGGCGCTATCCGTGGTAATCATAGTGGCCTTGGGCTACCTGTTCTGGTTTTCCCCGGTTTTTGCCTATGATCCGGGTAAGACGCGAGTTGTAGGGGCAAGCGAACAAATTTCCGCAGGACAGGTTAAAGAAGAATTGGCGATCTATGCGGGCAGACCTTTAATGCGAGTACCTACGGGTCAGATTGGCGCAACGCTTAAAAAAGACAATCCATGGATTAAACAAATAGAGGTTAGCCGGGAGTTTCCCCGCGGGATGATGGTGCATTTGACGCTGCGAAAACCGGTGGCTAAAACCGCGCAGGGAGCAGTGGTTGATCTAGAGGGGAAAGAGTTTCCAGCGAAAGGATTCGACGTAGCAAATCTGGTGACGGTAGCTAGTTCTTGCAGCACCAGCGATAATCGGGACTGTTTAAAATCGGCAGCCAGCGTGGTGGACTCATTGCCACCGGAAATAAAAAAGAAAACTAGACAGGCACAAGCGGTACGGCCAGAAAATATAGAGCTGCAATTGAATTCGGGACAAAAGGTCATTTGGGGCGCCAGTAAAGATAATAAAAAGAAAGCGCAGGTGCTGTCGGTGCTTATGCAACGCGGAGGCAGTGTCTATAACGTGACCGATTACGCTCACCCTACGATAATCGGGTAAGGATGGCTGCGCATTAGCGCTAAAGCAAGTTCACCAGTGGTAAATAGAGTTTTGCTACCGATTCCGGGTCTTAGCGTAAAAATCGGTCAGCGCCCAGTATGGGGTAGGCTTTGAGGGAGAAATGAAGGGAGAAAATAGTCCATGAGCAAGAGCGCTAGCGATATACCGGCATATCGATACACCGCCCAGATGGCAGGTAAGATCGAGGAAAAATGGCAAAAATACTGGTTAGACCAGGGTACTTTCAATGCCGATAACCCGGTGGGTTCCCTAGCCGGCCCCATGGCAGACAAAGATCCTTTCTTCGTAATGGATATGTTCCCTTATCCATCAGGCAAAGGCCTGCATGTGGGACACCCGCTAGGTTATATCTCTACCGATGTCACTGGGCGTTTCCAGCGGATGCAAGGGAAAAACGTCCTCTACACCATGGGGTACGACGCTTTTGGTTTGCCCGCGGAACAGTATGCGGTAACTACCGGGCAGCATCCGCGCAAAACTACCCGCGAGAATATTGCGACTATGCATCGTCAGTTGGCGCGTATTGGGCTCTCCCATGATCAGCGGCGTTCTTTCGCTACTATTGATCAGGATTATTACCGCTGGACACAGTGGATTTTCCTCCAGATTTTCAACTCTTGGTACGATCCGGAGGCTACCCGCCCAGATGGAGGCAAAGGTGCGGCTCGTCCTATTAAAGAGCTAATTGAAAAGTTTGCCCGCGGGGAAAAACCGCTGCCGCACGGTAAGCAATGGAAAGACCTCAACGCCAAGCAGCGCGAAGATATCCTCGAGAAGTACCGCCTGGCATACCTTTCTTATGCCCCTGTTAACTGGTGCCCAGGACTGGGAACGGTGTTAGCGGACGAGGAAGTAACCTCCGAGGGTCGCTCTGAACGCGGTAACTTCCCAGTGTTCCGTTCGCATCTGCGGCAATGGATGATGCGGATTACTGCCTATGGTGACCGCCTGATCCAAGATCTGACCACTTTGGATTGGCCGGAAAAAGTGCGCACCATGCAGGAGAATTGGATTGGCCGCTCCCAGGGCGCGACGGTAACTTTCCAGGTAGATACGGAAAAACTGCAGGTGTATACCACCCGTCCCGATACCTTGTTTGGAGCCACCTTTATGGTGGTAGCACCTGAGCACCCAATTCTTTCCGGTTTGGGACAAAGTGAACTTCCTGCGGGCGCACTGCCAATTCCCGCCCAGTGGCCTCAGCATACGCGCGAGGCTTGGACGGGGGGATTTGATAATCCGCAGCAGGCTGTGCGCGCCTACCAACAACAGGCAGCTGCCCGCAGTGAACGGGAACGCGGCGAAGATGCCCACGAAAAGACCGGGGTATTTACCGGTTTGTTTGCTACTAACCCGGTCAATAATCGTCCGATTCCGGTTTTCACAGCCGACTACGTGATGATGGGCTACGGTACTGGCGCGATTATGGCGGTTCCGGCTCATGATCAACGTGACTGGGATTTTGCGAAGAAGTTTGACCTGGACATTATTTACACGATTACTCCCGCGCCGGATGCAGATAAAGATGCTGCTTGGATCGGGGATGGGGTCATCCAGAATTCGGCAAATGACCAGATTTCTCTGAACGGCTTGGGTAAAGCCGAGGCCATTAAGAAAATAACTTCCTGGCTAGAAACTGCCGGATTGGGGGAAGCTACCACCACTTATCGCCTGCGTGATTGGCTATTCTCCCGTCAGCGCTACTGGGGAGAGCCTTTCCCCGTGGTCTATGACGAGGACGGAGTGGTGCACGCCCTTCCGGAATCCATGCTGCCCCTGGACTTGCCGGAGGTAGATAATTTCTCTCCGCGCACTTTTGCACCTGACGATGCGGATTCGCAGCCGGAAGCTCCTCTGGGGCGCGCCACCGAATGGGTAAAAGTGGAACTGGATTTGGGGCAAGGTAAACAAACCTATTATCGGGACACTAACGTGATGCCTAACTGGGCAGGTTCTTGCTGCTACGAGCTACGCTACCTCGATCCGGGAGAGAAAGACTTCCTGGCTAAGGCGGAAAATGAGCGTTACTGGATGGGGCCGCGCGAGGACGCGTCCTCGGGAGGTACCGATCTTTATGTAGGAGGAGTCGAGCACGCGGTTCTTCACCTGCTCTATGCGCGTTTTTGGCACAAAGTGCTCTATGACCTGGGGCATCTTTCTAGCAGTGAGCCTTTCCATAAGCTGTTTAACCAAGGTTATATCCAGGCCTATGCCTATACAGACCAGCGGGGAGCCTACGTGCCAGCCGCTGAAGTAGCAGGTGATGAGGCAAGTGGTTTTACCTACGAGGGACAGCCGGTTAAACGCGAATACGGCAAGATGGGTAAATCTTTGAAGAATATCGTTACTCCTGACGATATTTGCGACGAATACGGAGCGGACACTTTCCGGGTCTATGAAATGTCGATGGGACCGCTGGATATGTCGCGGCCTTGGGAAACCCGGGCAGTGGTTGGATCTCAGCGTTTCTTACAGCGGCTATGGCGCAATGTGATTGATGAGAACACTGGAGAGGTAACCGTTAGCGAGGACGCGCCCGATTTGGAAACCCAGCGTGCCCTGGCCAAGGCGATTGCGCAGGTAACCGAAGACTATCGGGAAATGCGTCTTAACCTGGTGGTTTCGGATTTGATTGTGCTTAATAATCACCTGACTGCGCTGAAAGCGGTTCCTCGGGAAGCTGCAGAGGCGTTGGTATTAATGATTTCGCCGCTGGCTCCCCATATTGCCGAGGAGCTTTGGAATAGGCTGGGGCACTCTTCCTCATTGGCTCGCGAGCCTTTCCCGGTAGTAACCGATGAATCTCTACTGGTAGAAGAGGAAATCACGGCGGTGGTACAGATTAACGGCAAGGTTAAGTACCGCTTGCAAGTGCCGCAATCTATTTCAGGTGAGGAGCTAGAAAAACAGGCACTGGAAACTGAAGTGGTGCAGCGGGCCCTTGCGGGAAGCGAACCTTTGAAGGTGATAGTGCGAGAACCAAAATTAGTGAACGTAGTAATAAGGAAAAAGAAATAAATAGAAATAAGTGCCCTGAATAATCTGCGTGAGCTATAGACTAATAGGTAAGGGCTCTTTGGTATTACCTTGTTTTATTTTTAAGGAGCAAACTTGAGTTTCGAAACCTGGACGCTGAAAGCGGGCGAAGACTCGGTATCGATCGCCAAAATCGGGGCAACTGTCCTGGATTGGCAGGTAGAAGACCAATTTCAAAGCATTTCAGAGGTTCCGTTACCTCCTGACAGCGGGCATACTCTACAGCAGCGTACGGTACACGTCCTTGACGGGTATCGTGACGCGCAAGAGGCTCGGGATATGGATGGTTTCCGGAATGCGGTTATGGCTCCTTGGTCAAATCGTTTACGTGATGGCAAATACAGTTTCCAAGGCCGCGAGTATGATTTCGCAGGGAAAACCGTGGGCGGTTCGCTGGCGTTACATGGTTTGGTAGCAGATCAACCTTTTGAGTTAGTTGAGGCGGGGGAAGACTTCCTGCGAGCAAAGGTTCAGGTACCGAAGCTCGAAGCCTATCCCTTTGAAGTGGAAGTGGAAGTTACCTATCGGATATGCGCTGATCCCCATCGGCTTTCCCTAGATATAGTGGCCAGAAATAATGGTGAGGCAGACGCGCCGATTACCTTGGGGTGGCATCCCTACCTGGTGTGTCAGGCAGGCAGCGCGGAAACTACTAAAATCACGGTGCCTTCCCAAGTTCGTATCCAAACTGATAAGAATCTGATTCCTAAACCAGGAATAAAAGGATTTTCCACCCAAGCTTATCCGGTTACTTTGGTGCACCGCCGCGACATTGACTGGGGGATGACTTCCCTAGTGGCTGAAGATGGGGTGGCTACCGCCTTAGTTGACCATGTGGATGGTTCTCAAACTGCCGTAGAGTTGATTGGGGCACGGCAGGGGCTGGGCTTAGGCTCTTTCCAGATCTATACTGGTCAGGATTTGGCCTATCGGCGAGGTATCGCGGTAGCGGTAGAACCACTGCTGGCGATGACAGATGCTTTTAACCGTTCAGAATGCGAAGGCCTAATTACGGTGGCACCGGGGCAAGTGCAAGAGTTTCACGCTGCCCTGGAGCATCGCAGTCCCCTTAACCGGCAGTAGGCTCTCACTTAAGTAGTTTTCTTGGTGGCGAATCCTTAGCCCGGATTTAGCCACCGGTGTCGTTCACCTCGGTAAGGATTGGGCAAACCTAGCCCCGGTGAAAGCTTAGTCTCATTTTCAAAGAAAGATTCGTTCCTGAGTATTTCCTTTTGTTAAACTGACAGCACCCTTGGAACTAAAAGGGTACGTCCCCCGGGCAGTAATGACGCTGTCCTTTGATCAGTACTCAGAAAGACACGAAGAAGTGAAGAAAAGTTTAAAACGTTTGCTGCGTTCTTGTGCCGTATTCCTATTTTCTGCCTCGTTATCTATAGGGGCGCTAGGGGGGATTTCCCTAGCTAAGGCTGCGGACACGGATTTATTAAATGTTGCATTCGGGGGATCTTTAGAGAGCGGAGGGTTGACCACCCAGGCGGATGAAATCCTCAAAGGCGCAGTTACCCGCAAAGATGGGGGAGAAACTCAAGAAACTGGCAAGATTGTATTAGCTGGAGGTAACCAGGGTCTTTTCTATACCAGTGCTCGCACTTCGGGCACGGGTACCGTGTTTTTTACTCTAGGCGAGGGGGTTGCTACCAACGGATTTACAGCTGAGGTGAAATATACTCCGCAGGCGGATCAAAATAATCTCGCTACTATTTTTTCTGCCGGCGGCAACCTTTTTGTACGGTATGTTGATGCCGGTCACTTAGAATATGGTCTGTCTTATCAACAAGGAGGACGTTGGGCAGACACCAAGCAGACTATTTTGGCTCCAGCAGCGGGGAAAGAGCATGCGCTATCGGTGACTGTTTGGCCTAAAAACGGGGGCACCGCGGTAAAGGTTGCCGTAGACGGAAACGAGTATCCAGAGATTGTAAGCCCCGCGCCGGCGGTGGTTTCAAACGGTTTAGAGTCAAGGTTCGGGTTCGGGGCGGAAGTGCATACGGCTCCCAATGCTCAAAATAGAGGGCTGAAAGGTAGTTTGCAGGCGTTACGTTTTACCTCAGCAAATAGCTACAATTACCAGGACGGATTTGAATTTCAGCCTGCTGAGAGTCAGGAGGGAAATCCCGATGATGTTCCCTGTGCCGCCTGGGAAGAAATCGAACCAGCAACTCAAATTGCGGTAAGTCCCGCTGACTGTCGCGAACATATTTTGAAAAAAGCATCCTTAGTCAGACCTACTAAGGAGCAGTTGCGCTGGCAAGAACAAGAATTAACCGCGTTTATTCATTACGGGGTTAACACTTTCTACAATCAAGGTTGGGGGCATGGTACGGAGGATCCTCAGCGTTTCGCGCCCCAGGATTTAGATGTCGACCAATGGGTAAAGAATCTGGCAGAGGCAGGTTTTGGGACAGTTATTTTGACTGTCAAGCACCATGATGGATTCTTGCTATACGATTCGCGCTACACTGACCACGATATCGGCTCTTCGGCAGTACCAAACGCCGATATTCCCCGAGACGTAGCCAAGGCCGCGAAAAAATATGGGATGCGGGTAGGATTCTACCTGTCACCTGCTGATTCGAGTGCAGAAATTAAGGGACTCTTTGGAAACGGATCGGCAAAAACCGAGCGCACGATTCCCACCCTAATAGATGGGGATGACCGTTCTGGAAAAATCGATAAGTTCTATAAATATCCGGCAACTGATTATGGGGAGTATTTCCTGAATCAACTCTACGAAGTATTGACTCAATATGGCGACGTTGACGAAGTTTGGTTTGATGGGGCTGCCGGTAACACCGATAAACATGAGCTTTTTGATTATTCTGCCTACTACGATTTAATTCGCCAATTGCAACCGAATGCGGTTATCGCAGTGGGCGGCCCTGACGTACGTTGGATCGGTAATGAGGAGGGGCGAGGACGCGCAAATGAGCCCTCAGTTATTCCGGTCAAACAGCTGGAGTCCGGGAAAATTGATATTAGCGGACAAGCGGGGCACTTTAACCAGAACTTGGGCAGCGATGACCAAATAGTTAATGCGGTTCGCAGCGGGGGAGCGCAATATCTACGCTGGTGGCCAGCCGAAGCTGATATGAAGCTTACCAGGGATTGGTTCTGGCAGATTGATGCGGATGAGGATAATTCAACCGTTAAATCTGGCACAGCGTTATGGAACAAATATCTCGAAAATGTGGCTCGTAACTCGGTAATGCTTTTGAATGTACCTCCGAATAAGACTGGGAAATTCTCTGCTAACGAGATAAAAGCTTTACAGGATTTTGCGGCTGAGCGACGAAAGGCTTTCGCACTCGACCATGCTTTAGGACGACCTGTTAACGTAGGTGGGGAAAGCACTAGTGTTTACACCGACAATAATTTGCGCACGGGAGGACAAGCCTACACTGGGGAAACCAGTTTTGAGATTGATTTAGGAGCAGAAAAAACTGTTAACTATGTTTCCTTGGCGGAAGATACTTTAAATCACGGCCAAAACATTCAAAGTTTTGTGATTGAGAAAGAAACTGCTGACGGATGGCAGCCGGTGAAGATCAACCGTAATTCCGCTACCGGAACTGTGGGGGTTCGCCGGATTGTGCAACTGGCTGCGCCAGAGACGGCACAAAAATTCCGGGTTAGGGTAACGGACGATCGCGGACCATTTGCTCTTTCAGATTTACGGCTTTTTGGAAGTGCAAATCAAGATCCGGAAGTGCAACTGGATTATTATGTTGATTCTGCCGCTAAGGAAGCCGGACTAGGTACTTTAACTAGTCCCTTTAACTCCTTAGAACAGTTAAGAGGATTGCGTTTACCTAAAGGCGCAAAAATTCATTTGAAGTCAGGTGCCGTCTTCCCGCAATCGGATCTACGCTACTACGGTTTTGGCACTGAGGAGCAGCCCATAATAGTGGATGTTTACGACGGTGATCAGCTTCCTAAAGTAGGTGAAGGCACCGCTTGGGACGAGTTCGCTCCGAAGATGGCAGCTGGTTGGCAGCTTAATCTACCTAAACCTCAGAAACCGGATGCAAAAGTTGCGGCTAGTAAGTGGCAAGACGTTCCGGATAGCAGCGATTGCGGGCAAGGAAAAGTCAGTCAGTCCCGCACCGTTACCACCACGGATTACCGTTGGGATACCACTAAATGGATTCTCGATGACGCAAATGCTGTGGAAAAGACCGAGACCAGATTGCGAGGCATGACCGCAGCCGAAAAGAGCGCCTGCCCCGGAAATAAACCGGGAGAAAGCGGCGGGGAATCAGAAAAACCGGGAACGAATACTCCTGGAGAAAAGCCAGGGACAACTGACAAACCCGGGACAACCGCCCCATCTGGGGGGACGAATACGTCCAATAGCAAACAAAAATCCAATGCTCAGCAAAAAGGCGCGGATCGGCAGGTACGCAATCCAGATTTGGTAAATACCGGGACTTCCGCGGGCGAATTATTGCTATTAACTCTGCTAGGGATGCCTTTGGGGCTAGCTTTGGTTCTGGTGAACAACTTCCGCTCTAAGCAGCATTGATGGTGCCTTGAGTGGAAAAAGATAACAGGTGATTTTAGGGGAGAAACTTCCCCTAAAATCACCTCCTTAAACAGGTTTGATTGGGCGGCAACAACACAATTGCGGGATTGAGAAACAGGAAGGTGCAAGATATGTTTAACCGGTCTAAAAAGGTATTTTGCCTTTTAGGGGCAGGCGCTCTGACGCTAGCGGCATTATTACCAGCCGGCATTGGGACAGCAGAGGCTGCGGAGCCAACTAATCAAGCGTTAGCAGCCAATGGCGCGAGCGTTAGTGCTTCCGGGAATGAAGTTGCTGATAAATGGCAAGCGCAGGCCGCTATTGATGGTAACGACAGTGGTGATTCTCGCTGGTCATCCAATCACAGTGACCAAGCCTGGATTGCGGTACACCTAAAAGAAGCCATTAAAATTGACCACATAACTATTAAATGGGAAGCCGCCTGTGCCGCCTCCTATCATTTAGAGGTTTCAAATGACGGAACCACTTGGGAAAAAGCCAGCGACACTATCCGCCCACAATGTTCCAGCACCGATACCCAAAAACTCAATGCCGCTACCGCTAATGGAACTTGGAAATACGTGAAAATGCAGGCCGAGAGTCGCACACCTTTCCAAGGAATTAAATACGGGGTTTCTTTATTTGAATTTGAAGTATGGGACGGGGCAGAACCGGTAGCTCCCGCCCAGCCTAATTTGATTCCACTGCCTGCTGAAATGACTCCCGGAGAAGGCAATTTTGAATTAGGCGCAGACACTAAAATCAAAGCCGATTCCGCTTCTAAAACGGTAGCGGAGATGACCGCCAAAACTATGCGAGCCTCCACCGGATTTCCCCTGCCAGTGGGCAAAGACGGACAAATCAGTTTACGGGTAGACACCGCTCTAGATACCACCGGTTTAACCAGTGGAAATATCGAGGAAGCCTATAGCTTAAAGGTCAGTGAAAGCGGGGTAGAGATTGTCGGAAAATCTGCGCAAGGGGTTTGGAATGCTACCCGTACCCTGCTGCAACTATTCCCCGCCTTTATCTATTCTCCCCATCAGGTAAACACCCAGTGGCTAGCCCCCGCGATTACGGTCAAGGACGCGCCCCGGTTTGCACACCGCGCGATACAAGCAGATGTAGCCCGCTCGTTCCTCACAATCGCTGACTTAAAACAAATGATTGACACTTTTGCCAATGTGAAAGGCTCGCGTCTGCATCTGCACCTTTCAGATGACCAGGGTTGGCGGCTACAAATAACCAATGAGGGACGCGAAACTGGGGACACTATCGACTACACCAAGCTCACCGAGATTTCCGGAAAAACCGCAATGAACTGGAACTCGGAAGCCTATTCCTTAAAGGATTTAACCGGCTCTAGTCAGCAGGCAGACGATAACGTAGTCGAATTGGGGCATCATGGTTTCTACACTCAGGAAGAATATAAAGAACTGGTCAAATATGCGGCCGACCGTTTCGTAACGATTCAGCCCGAGTTTGATATGCCTGGACACACCAATGCGGCGCTGCACGCCATCCCGCAATTAAACTCTGCCAACTCCTCTCATAATGGCACTGTAGATGCCGAGGGCAACGCCATCACTGATCCGGCTAAATGGCAAGTTGCCCCCGCTAATGGGACGGGAGATGTGGGATATTCCTACCTGGATCCGGACTCAAAGCACACCCAGTATTTTGTCCGCCACGTATTTAAACAGCTAGCCGGGCTTACCCCCGGTAAAATTCTTCATATCGGAGGGGACGAATCCCACGATATGGTTACCAAACTCGGTAAAAACAAATTCAACGAATTTCTGAATATGTCCGCGAAAGCAGTTCGCGATCAAGGCAAATCTCCTATCGGGTGGAATGAAATAGCCTCAAACACGCTACAGCCTGGGGACTTGGTACAGTATTGGACCGGGAATACCGCTAACACGAAACGAGCAATCCAAAACGAGGGCGTTAAAGTCGCGGTATCAAATGCCTCGACCGCCTATATAGATATGAAATATGGAGTTCCCGGCGGTAACAGTATCGGTTTAACCTGGAGTGGAACTGGAGATTTCGATAAATACTATAACTGGGATCCCGCGCAAGTAATCCAAGGGATTTCCGAAAGCAGCATTGTAGGGACAGTAGCCGTGCAATGGTCAGAAACTATTCGCGGGGGATACCAGGCAGAATGGTTAATGTGGCCGCGCTCAATCTCTCATGCGGAAGTAGCCTGGACTCCACAAGCTAAACGAAATGTAAACCAGTTCAAACAACGCATGGCGGCTATGGGAGATAGGCTCGCCATTTCGGCAGTGAATTTCTTTGACGGCCCGAAAGCCAATTGGCAAACCGCATTAGCCGGGGTAAACCAAAAAGTTGCGCCCGGACGCTCCGTAAATCTTACAGTAGGCGAATTTGCGGCTCCCGGCACTGTGAAGAATTCTGCGGGAACGCAAATAACGAAAGCCGATAACGCCGCTTCCGCCCTCGGGGATACTCCCTTTAGCGCCACTATCGATTGGGGTGACGGCTCCGCGCCCTCACCGGCAATATTCACCCAAAGCCATTCCCGAGATGCCTTACATAGCAGCCCGCTATATAAAGTGACCGGAAAACACCCCTATGCGAATCTCGGAACCTATACCGGTACTATTACGGGCTCAAACGGACAGAAAGCCACTTTTACAGTAAATGTGGCAAATGGTGCCCCCGATCCCAGTGAAAATGCCTCCTGGGACGGAAGTAAAAAACCGACTATCACCATTGAAAAGAATCTCATCCGCCCCTATGAGCGGGTAAAAGTTAAGCTCAGTGGATTTGAACCTGGCAAATATGTAAAACTCGCCTGGAATGACAAAGACCAGTTCTTGGCAATGCCCGGGGCAGATGGAAGCGCCGAGTACTATCTGCCATTCTTTGACAAGGCAGAAAAAGTGTTACGCCCCCAAGACACCGGCACGCATCAACTTCGCGCCACCCAGATTGGGGCTAATAGAAGTGCCGAAGTCACCGCCACCATTGTGTCTGATCGCGAGGAACTGCTAAACCCAGTTGCGCAATGCCCCACGATGAATGACCCGAATTGCGGATATGAAAGCATTACTGCCTCCTCACAGGCAGACAATGAACCAAAACCCTCCGGGCCGGTGAGCGCCGCATTTGACGGTGATCCCAATACCTATTGGCACACCCGCTGGGCTGCTCCTGCCGGTACTTTCCCGCACACCGTTACCGCGCAGCTCAAAGCCGCGCCAGAGCAAAAATGCCAGATTACCGGGTTTGAATATACGGCACGCAGCGGGCAAGAAAACTCGCGGGTTAAAGATTTCCGGATTGAAGTATCCGAAAATGGCAGCGACTGGAAGAGTGTCATTAGTGGTTCTTTGAAGAATCATGCCGACCCGCAAGTATTTAACTTTGCAGCTGACAAACAGTTAAGTGGCAAATACGTGCGGATGGTTCAGCTAAATTCCCAGGCAGGAAATGATTTTGGGGGTGCAGCTGAGATTCGTTTCGGAGCTTTGTGCGCTCAAAACGGAACGGAAGTAACCCCGGTTGCTCCCGTAGCTGAAAAGCAACCCTTAACGGAGCAAGGGAAAGAATATCCCGGATTTTTCCTAGTGCCTTTAGTTACGGGGGTTAATTATTACTTGGGCGATGAGCTGCTAACCCCGCAGCAGGTAGTCCCGCTGCCCTATGGAAAAACCAAAATTGTAGCTCGGCCCGCGAGCGACCTATTTAGGTTTAAAGAGGGCGCAAAGAGCGAATGGACCCTAGATATGGGCGACGACCCGGGTCAAGTTGATCCGCCGCAGCCGGAAAAACCCGAAAAACCGGCTCCTCAGGTGGTAAAAGGCGACTGGACTGACTCCCCAGGGCAAGAAGCCAGCAATTGTAAGACCTTCAAAGTTATGCAGACCCGCAGCGTTACCACTACTGAATATATTTGGGATGCAGCTGGAGCTAAATGGGTGCTTGATACTGCTAATGCCCAGGTGACTACCGAGAAGGGCGCTCGCGATATGAGCGCAACTGAAAAAGAACAATGCGCGCTCTCGCCTGAGGAGCCCAATCCCGATAACCCGAACCCGGATAAACCTGGAAAGCCCGATGGGCAACCAGATACTAAACCAGGAGCAGGTAGCGATAGTGGGGCGGTAAAACCGGGCAGCACCGGGTCGAAGCCTACCGCTAAACCCCGCCAGCAGAACACTACTTCTGCGATGCCCTCCACCGGTGCTTCCAGTGAGCTATCGCTGCTACTAGCAGCGCTAAGTATCGGATTTGGTGGAGTGTTGCTGCTGAGCCGACACCGAACTCACAGGTAAAAGTGGAACGGCGCGGCAAGGCGCTTCCGAAAGACATATAAGAATCTGAGCAAAGAGGCTGGGAAAGGTAAATAAATGAGTAAGGTTAGTTGGAAACGCCGGATAAATGCCACTGTGGTTACAGCGGCAGTGGCTTTAATGTCGGTGCTAATCCCAGCGAGCAGTGCCCAGGCGCTCGCGCCCGGGGATAGTGCTCTGTGCGCAGACAATTTGGCAGTCGGGAAAACAGTAAACGCCACCAGCCGGGAAGTAGCGGGAGAAAAAGGGCCAGAGCTGGCAGTTGATGGTAATATCGGCCCCGATGATAAAGCTACTCCGGCAGTACACAACGTAAAATCTGCCAGTCGCTGGTCAGCCGCCGGAAGCGACAATAACGCTGCCCTGACCATCGATTTTGCCGGAACCGCTACTATTAACAAAGTACAGCTTTATTGGGGAAACACTTTCGGTAAACCCTACAAGTTGCAAGCCAGCAATGATGGCAACACCTGGCGGGATTTAGTAACCAACCAGAACGGTAAAAAAGCTGGAACCACCGAGCACACCTTTAACGGCAGCGAAAAAATGCGCTACCTGAAAATGCAGATTTCTGGCAAATCACAGCAGTGGGGACTATCACTGTGGGAAATAGCAGCTTGTGGGACTCTAACTTCAGATCCCACCCCGACAGATAACGAAAATCTGGCTCAGCTGAATCAATTGATTCCCTACCCGCAAAAAGCTGAACTTGCCGGAAATAATTCTCGGTTCACCCTCACCAAAGATAGCGAGATTACTGCCAGTGGCTTAGCGGGGGAGCCCGCTAAATATCTTGCCGAGACGCTAGCGAAATCCACCGGATACAAACTACCGGTATCCGCCACTTCTAGTGCTAAAACCCAGATTAATTACGTTATCAATCCGAACTTAACCGTCAGTGGGGTAGGCAAGGAACAAATGAATGAAGCCTACACCTTACAGATTGCGCCGAACCGGGTAACCATAACCGCGCGCACTGCCAGCGGGACGCTATGGGCAACCCAATCGCTGCTGCAATTGCTAGGACCTTGGGCAGTATTTCCTCAAGTTACCGTAGGATCTTTAATGCCGATACCGGCGATGACTATTCAAGACGGTCCTCGCTATTCTTGGCGCGGGCTAATGCTTGACCCGGCGCGCTCCTTCATTCCCAAGAATGAAGTCATCAAGCTGATGCATTCTATGAGCCGCTTCAAGATGAACACTTTGCATCTGCATCTAAGTGATGAGGGCTGGCGGATTGATATCCCGAATGAGGGCAAAGACGCTGCTGACCCGATTGACTATAGCCAGCTGGCTAAACGCGGAGGCAGTGCCGGTTTACGAGCCGGAGATATTGGCCGTGCACCCCAGGCGGGACGAACTGGCTACTACACCTTGGATGATTACCGAGAAATGGTGGCAACTGCCAATAAATTAGGGATAGCGATTGTTCCCGAGATCGATACTCCCGGTCACACAGAGGCAGCCCTATATTCTATACCGCAGCTGAACTCGGAAAACTCTAACCCCAAGCCAGAAGCCGGTCAAGACACGATTGGGCAGCCAAATTACTCGAAAAACAATATGAAAGTGAATCTGGATGCTTTAAATCCCCACACTTACACCTTTATGCAGCACGTTTTGAAGATTTTGGCGCAAAACTCTAACAACACTTATCTGCATATTGGCGGCGATGAAGCTAATAGTATGGATCACCAGCACTACCTGCAATATATGCAGCAGATTCTGCCCAAAGTAAAAGCCATGAAGCAAACCCCCATCGTTTGGGATGAAGCTTTAAAGAGTGTGGGGGCTGCCGGGATTGCCGACAATGGTGGGGTAGTCCAGTGGTGGAATACCGACTCGGCGGCTCCTAATCGCGCCCAGCTACGCAATGATTTCGTAGCTAAAGGCGGCAAATTTATTGTCTCTAACGCCAGCTACTTCTATTATCCCCAACGCGAAGACCGCTCACACGTGGCTCCCAGTTGGGCTTGCCCCGGCGGGGAATGCACTTTGAAACACGCCTATGATGCCCAGCCCCAGCAGGTCATGGGGCTCAGTGACGATAAAGGAATCCTGGGGGTCGAGGGCGCAGTCTGGAGCGAGGGCGTGCGCAATCTGGCAGATATCGAGTATATTGCGTTCCCGCGGCTCCTAGCTCACGCCGAGATGGGCTGGACAAACCAGGCTAATAAGAACTGGGAACGCTTCCGGGGCGAGGTTGCCCAACAGGCAACTACCCTAAACGCTACGGACACCAGTTTCTTTAACGGCTCTCAGGTCACCTGGCGGATTTCCCCAGCATTATCCCCGCTAGCCACAGATTCCCAAGGAAAGGGAATTGGCAAAGCTAATCGGCAGTTAATCGGATATGTTTCGGCTCCCGGCAAAGGTAACGATAACCTGGATTTGTCTTTGACCCTGACGCCGAAAGAATCCCAAAATGCGATAAATGTGCCGGTAAGTACCACTTTGGATAAAGAGTACATACCGGTAAACGGTTCCTATCAAACCGGCAAACAGATGAACTCGGTCTTTAAGGTTTATGCCGATCTGACAAAAGTTCCCAAAGGTAGCTACCAGGCGCAACTGAGCGCAAAAGCCAGCGGATTAAAGTCCCTAGACGGTAAGAGTGATACCGGTCTGGCCAGCGCGGTTATTCAGGTGCCAGCCCTTAGCGGTCAAACGCCCCCCGGGCCGGGAACTCAAACCAGCCAAAGCGATACCACCTGGGAAAGCACGGAGCGTTCTTTCCCTAAGAGCAGCTATAGTTTTCCCGGAAATGACGGTAAACCTCATAAAGTAACCTGGGATAATCATTCTTTGAAAATAGATGGTGAGCGGCTACAAGTTTGGGCTGGTGAGTTCCATCCTTGGCGAATCCCGTCCCCCCAGGCTTGGCGCGACGTCCTCCAAAAGATAAAAGCAGCCGGATTCAATGCGGTATCTTTCTATTTCTTCTGGGGCGATCATCAAAGCGAAGAGGGCGGTCCCTTCAATTTCGATAAAGGCACTCGCCGCGACATTGACCTGTTGCTGACGATGGCTAAGGAAGAAGGGCTATATGTGATTGCTCGTCCCGGTCCCTACGTCAATGCCGAGATTTCAATGGGAGGTCTGCCCGCATATATGACTAACTACGGGGCGTCCTCTTTGCGTTCAACTGACCCGAAAGCCTTGGCCGCCTCTAAGAGCTGGTTGAAAGCCTTCAACAATATCGCAAAGAAACACCTGATTACCGAGGGAGGCGGCTCCATCATTATGTATCAGGTGGAAAATGAGCTGCTGGCAGAAAATCCCAGCACGACCGCATTCCTAAAAGAGCTAAGCAACTTTGTACGCGCTGATGGGATAAATGTTCCCCTGTTTGAAAATGACTGGGGATTGGCAGGACGCTTTGCTCCGAATAAAGCCGGAAACCCGGCCGGTAAATATGGCAGCACTGATTTTTACACTTACGATCGTTATCCGCTGGGCTTCAATTGCGGGGCAGGACGCGGGAACCTCGATGATGTTGAACAGACTTTCCGCAATTATGAACCGAAAGGTCCGCATTTTATTGCCGAAGGGCAAGGGGGTGCTTTCACTCCCTGGGGAGCAAACTTTACTCCCGAAAAATGCGCCCGTTTCACCGATGGAAACTTTGTGCGCCAGTGGGGGACAGTCCTTGCCGGTAACGGAGTGAAAGCCTATACCTACTACATGATTTTTGGCGGCACTAACTGGGGTTATACCGGTTCTCCTTCCTCTGGTTTTACCAGTTATGACTATGGGGCTGGCATAGACGAAGATCGAACGATTCGGAAAGACAAATTTGGGGCGCAAAAAGAGATTGCCTACTATTTGCAAGCCAATCCCCAATATGTAACCTCTAATCCGGTAGCTAAACCCGATATTAAGAGGGTCAGCGGCGACGCCCAGATTAGAGGGTATCAACGGATTTCTTCCGAGGGCGCAGCGGCGCTTTCAGCTACCGGTAACGGTGGGCGCACTCTGGGGTTTGTTTTGAATAACACCAATGACACCAGTACCAATAAGTTTACTTTTGCTTTGGATTTAGCCAATGCCGCCGGAGTGGGGGCAAGGTTTAATCACGATGATAATGACAGCGAGCTAAAGTATTCGACGGGTTGGAAGTCGGTTAAGGACGATTCAGCTTGGAAAGGAAGTATCCACGAGGCCAGCAAAGCGGGCGAGGAAGTCGCCTTCGAGTTTACCGGCACGGGAATCGAGATTGCGGTAGCCACCGGAACCGATCATGGAAAATTCGCGGTAAAGCTCGATGACCAGGCGGAACAGGTAGTAACTGGCTGGGTGGGAACCGAACAGAATAAACCTACCCAAAAAGTTGTGTTCTCTAAGAGTAATCTTCCTGCCGGTAAACACACCCTGAAGGTGCGGGTGCTGGGGCAAAGCGCCGAGGGATCTACTACTGGGGGCACAAAAGTCCAGCTAGATGCGCTCAACGTCCTGGGAGCCAGCGCCACGCCCTGGGTAGTGGTGAACAATAATGACCCGGCTATTAAATATAATCCCGCCGTCGGGACTGCCTCATCTTGGGAATATGCTACCGGGCAAAACTGGACTAGCGGGGATTATCAAGGAGACGAAACCTATTCTGCCCGTAAAGGTGATTCTTATACCTATGACTTTAACGGGGTGGGAATCGATATTATTGGGGCTTTCTCCGGTAATCACGGCATAGCCGATGTGTTTATTGACGGGAAGAAAGTGGGGCAGACCGAAGAAGAAGTCACTAACACCGCGCGCGCCCAGCAGGTTTTATATAGTGTGCGGGGTTTAAGTGCCGGTAAGCACACCTTAAAAGTTGAAGTCACCGGCAAGCCTTTTGCGGGTTCTAAAGGTACTTTCGTATCGCTAGATGCTTTGCGAGTATTCCCCGATAAAGATGCCATAGATCAGTTCAATACCGGAACCAGCGTCAAAGATGGAGAAAACTCTTGGTCGCGGATTCCACAAAAAGCGGGAACTGCTCTGACTTTGCATGGCCGGGATGCGTTGCTGATGAGCGCGGATATGAAAATTGCGGGACAAAAACTGCTATACACGACCTCGCAGCTATTCGGTTCCCCGATTGCTACCGATAATGCCCAGGTACAGTACCTGCTCGGGGTAGCGGGAGACGATGGGGAAACTCTGCTACGTTACCCGGTTAAGCCGCAGGTGAAAGCGCCTAAAGGGGTAGAGGTTACCTGGAATGAGCAGTATAAGACGCTGCGTTTGAACTATAAGTATTCTGCCGAGCCTACCGATATTACTATCACCCCGGCTGCCTCAGATAGGGCAGCCAGTGCGGGAGATACGCTGCGTTTGCGGATTATTGACCGCACCTACGCACAAACTACCTGGTTACTAAATACCGGTGAGGGAGGCAGTGGCAAACGTTTAGCGGTAGAGGGCGCAGAGCTCGCTCGTAACTGGAGCTTAAACGGCACGAATTCCGAGGTTAATGGCACTACTGATTCTCAGAGCCAAACTCCCTATGTGCTGCTTCCTAAAGGCGCAAAGAGCGCGAGTTGGAATGGGGGCAAAGCGGGAGTAAGTGAAACCGAAGGTATTTATGCCGGTTTCACCAAATTTATTCCGCAGATGCTAAGCTATGAGCCGCCCCAGCTAAAGTGGGTGAAACAGGAGGGCGCTCCGGAAAAGGAAATCGATTTTGACGATAGCGCCTGGCAGGTGGCTAACGGTAAGCAACGTAACCATAAATGGCAAGCCCCCAGCGGGAATGGACTGGTGCTTGACTCGAATTATTACGGTTTCTATGAAGGCTCCGTATGGTATCGCGCTACCTTTGTGGCCAGCAGTGATTCCCCAGTTATCACTCTAAACGCTAACGGGGGTTCCGGAGTGCCCGGGCATGGCAAGAATCCCGCCTTTATGCAAGTGTGGGCAAATGGGAAGTCGCTGGGCGCGGCCAGCGCAGCTGGCACAGGCCAGACTTTTACCGCTAAAGGGATTAAAGCCGGCGATAAAGTAGTTTTAGCGGTGCTAGTAAATAACCTGGGGCAAAACCTGGACTGGTCAGATAATGGGTTATCACGCCAAAACCGGGGATTGTATTCAGCTACTATTCCCGCTCAGGATGGGACAGTTACCTGGAAGATTCAAGGCGCTGCCGATAAGAGCGGCACTAAAGATAAAGCGCGGGGTCTTTACAATAACGGTGGTTTATATGGCGAGCGTCAAGGCTGGCATCTGCCAGGTTTAGATGACTCTAAGTGGACAGCGGCTACTGATATGCATGCGGACGAGGCCGGGGTTACCTGGTATCGATCCACTTTCGATTTAAACGTACCTAAAGATGCCGATGTAGCTTTCCGCCTGGATGTGCTCTCGCGGCGCTTCGGCAATACCCAGCAGACCCGAACCGACCATTCTCAGGCGTTACTGTTTATTAATGGGTGGAATACCGGTATCTATATCGGTGATATCGGACCGCAGGATTCCTTCACTATCCCGGCGGCTTTCCTTAATCTAAACGGCAAGAACACGGCGGCAATTGCGGTTATTGGTAAAGAAGCTGATGCGGGGCCAGAAAACGTAGTGCTGCGTGCGGTTCATCTTTCCCAAATGAATGCCTTATTACCAGTAACTGCGCTAACGGATAACCCTGGGGAAGTTGAACCGGACACCCCGGAAACCCCGGATACTCCGGATAAACCGGACACCCCGGATCCTTCCCCAGAGGCGACTCCTACAGAAAACGCTAAAACGCCCTCTTCAAAGGGAAAGACCGTTAAAGAGGGATTGAGGCGTACCGGTACCGAGGGCGTCTCCGCTTTATTAATCGCGCTATTGGCATTGGGGGTAGGAATCGGGATGCGTTACCGCCAGCGATGGCTGGAAGAAAAATAACCAAATTGGTGGGGTGGAAACCCAAATGAGGTTTCCATCTCACCGCGTTATAACCTGAGTAAATACCTAGGGTTAGGGCTTGCTCATCTGGATGAAAATCGAAAAGATTAATAGTACTCGTCACTTTCGGGATATTTTTGCCGGCGTTGGTAAACTCCGCAGAAAGTGAGCATCTAAGACAATGAGGTTTGAACAGTGTTACAAATAGCAAGACGGCGTTTTAAGGCTCTAGCAGCAGGTTTTTCGGTGGCTTTGACTTCAATGACGCTTATGCCTCTGGCAACTGCTCTTCCTGCCGAGGCCGCTACTGGCCAGTTCAGCTATAACACCGTAGTTAAATACGGTGACGATGGGGTTACTAACTATCGGATTCCCGCGGTAATAAAACTCAATAATGGTGATTTATTAACCGCCTATGATGCTCGCCCCGCAAATGGCGATGCCCCGGCGCCCAACTCGATAATGCAAAAACGCTCTACCGACGGGGGAGCGACCTGGCAGCCGCAAACTGTTATTGCCCAAGGTAAAGGCACTACTATGGGCGATCCTGGTAAAGAGGGATTCTCTGACCCGGCCTACATTTACGATAAACAAACTGGGCACCTATTTAACTTCCATGTGCATTCCTATGACGTAGGGTGTAATCCCAATGGAACCCTAGAAACTGACGAGTTTAGCAACCGCAAAGTGCAAGGGGTGAGCCTGTCAGTTTCTACCGATAATGGAGCCAGCTGGACGGAGCGTTACGGAAACTCTCCCGATGCAACGCGGGGGCTTACTGCTGCGGTTAAACAGCCCGGATATCCCTGCGGTTTTGCGGCTTCTGGACACGGTATCCAGTTGCAGCATCAAAGCGGTGCTAATGCGGCAAAAAATGGACGCCTAATCACCCAGTTTATTGCCGGTAAACCCGGTACTTGGGCAGCCTACTCGGTGTATTCCGATGACCACGGTAAAACTTGGAAACGCGGCTCCACTATCGGCGCGGATATGAACGAAAACAAATTGGTGGAACTGTCCGATGGCACGCTCTTATTGAACTCCCGGATGAGTAACAAGGCGGGATACCGCTATATTGCCAAGAGCACCGATGGTGGGGAAACCTGGACGGATCTGCAAATAGAACGGTCCCTAGTTGATTCCAAGACCCCGGGGCGCAATGCCTCGATTATCCGCAGGTACCCGGATGCTCCGTCCTCAGACCCCAAATCTAAAGAGCTTTTGTATTCTGGTATGGCTGATAGCGGTAAAACTCTTGCAGTGAGCTATTCCTATGATGACGGTAAAACCTGGCCGATTCGTAAACTCTATTGGAATGATAAAGCCGCTTACTCTGATCTAGTCGCGATTGATACTCAAAGCGGTAAATACGGGGTAGCTTTCGAAGAAGATCACCAGATTGGTGGTAACTACTTTGAAACTATTCATTTTGGCACTTTTGACACCAATTGGTTGAACCCAGTAAAGATTTCTCTAGCTGATGCAAAAGTAGCAGCGGAAGCGGGTAAAACTGTCGAGATTCCCGTTAAGGTTACCAATGATGACGCGAAAGAGGTCGTTCCCCTAGCTACCGCGGTAAAACTGGCGTTGCCGAGTGGGTGGAAAATGGAAGAAAGCGTCTTGGCGCAAGAACTTCATCCCGGAACCTCCGAAACTGTAACTTTACGGGTTAGCGTTCCGGCTAATGCCACCCAAAAAACCTATTATCTAGACTCTAGTCTGGAATACGGCAATGTTAAGTTGCGCGGGGACGTGGAAATCAAGGTTACCAACCCCAATATAATTACTGACCCTACCGGTTCGGTTGGCGTTGACTTTGAGCTTACCAATCCCAAAGCCGATGGAACATGGGCTGTGGGCGACAAAATGATTTTCAGCGTTAATGTAACAAACCTGCTTGCAGAAGATAAGGCCTTCACTGCCACTGACTCCAATTTGGATACCGGATGGGCAGGTTGTAGGTGGAGAAGTATCTCGGCGGGAGCTACCTTGCCGTGCGCAAACCGCACCCATACGGTCACCCAGGAAGATCTCGACGTCGGATCCTTTATTCCCTCCATCACTTACAAATACCAAAATCCTGGTTATTCTGGCGTTGCTACCCAGTTAAAACCGGTTAAGGGAAATAAAATTCCGATCTTTGCCAGTCATGTCCAGGTAACAGATTTGGCAGTAGCGGGAACTAAAGACAAATATGACGTGGGCGATAAACTGGCGTTTACCCCGACAGTGCAAAACGTGGGACAAATCCCGGTAGATGTGCAGCTGAACGGGGAGAACTTTACGCTATCTTGCCATAACGAGGACGGAAAGCTGGATAAGGGAAGTACCTTCTCTTGTACCGCCAGTGACTATGTAATCACCAAAGATGATATTATTCGCGGCAGCTTTACTCCCAAGTTCAAAGTTAAAGTAACTGATGGGAATAAAGTACTCCAAGAGTTCACCTATAGCGGGAAAGAAATCCCGCTACCCTCTGATAATCCGATTGCTACTAAACTTCCCCAAACGATTCCCTCTTTGGATTCTTGGAAGACCAATACCAATGCAAATGATGTGTTCAAACTAAGCCCGGACACGGTAGTTTACTATCCGGCCGGTTTTGAAGATCAGGCTCAGATTGTGGTGCAAGAGCTAAACGCCTACCTGAAAGCGGCGGGGCAGCCACAAACTGTGCGGGCACAAGCCGCCGGTGGGGCAACTCCGAAAGCCCACGATGTGGTCATCACCCTAGATACTGCGCAGCAAGACAAACTAGCAGAGGAGGGGTATAGCCTCCGGATTGATGCCCAAGGGGTAAATATTACTGCCGCGCAAAAACGGGGAGCATTTTGGGGTACGCGCACTCTGTCGCAAATGCTGCGGCAGCAGCTAACCCTGCCCTATGGCAGCGCCTTTGACCAACCTCAGCAGCGTGAACGTGCTGTCACTCTATGCGCCTGCCGGATTAAGAATCAACCAGATTATATTCACCGGATGCTCACCGATATGGCTGACCTGAAGATGAATCAGGTAATTTTAACTGCCAAGATGGAGTCAGCGAAAGAACCGGTCACCAATAACTACTCCTATTACACTAAGGAAGAGTTAAAAGGAATTGTTGCTTACGCCGACAAATTGGGTATTGAAGTAGTTCCTCAAATGGGAGCCCCGGGACATATGGATCCCAAGATTCATAACCTGCCTCAGTATCAGCTTAAGAAAACCGATGGCACTTTGGATAATGACCGTCTAGATATCACTAACCCGGAAGCCGTCGCTTTTTATAAGCGCCAAATTGAAGATTACCTGGAGGTATTCCCCTCCAAGTATTGGCATATGGCAGGGGACGAATATATGTACCGTTCCGCCTACAAGAATTACCCGGTATTTGGACCTGGTGGAGAAAACGGTCCCAAGCTGTTCGTAGATTTCATTAACGACATTAATAAGTACGTGAAATCTAAGGGTAAGACTTTGCGAGTTTGGAATGACGGATTAAAACAAGAAAATATTGATTCCCTGGATAAAGATATCGTGATCGATATGTGGCAAGGGGGTCTCAGTCCGCAAACCCTGATTGATAAAGGACATAAAGTAAATAACACCAATTACGATCTCTATTTCTCCCGAGAAATGGGCTGGCGGATTCAAAACAGTGGCGCAGCCGCTATCTACAATGACAAAGGGTTCACTGCCGGTACTTTTAAGAGCGGAAAAGTAGCTGATGATAATCCAGGAAACCTGGGGATTAAGCTCTCGATATGGCCAGATACTTCCATATATCAAACCGAAAATGAAGTAGAAATGGAAACCTTTGAGGCTTTCCGCTTAGTGTCCCAACTAGGCTGGCAAGGCTCGCGCCCCTGGAAAGACGGCAAGACTTTTGTAGACTTTGCAAAGGCGCTAGGACATGCGCCTAACTGGGAAAATGTTAATCGACGTCCCTTAGAAGACGGGGTGTATGCCTTCACTAGCTCCGGGCTACGCTTAGATGCTTCAGAAAATCGTGAACCAGACGCAATTAGCTATTCATCCGATCAATGGCAAATAACCCACACCTATGACCACTACTACCAGTTGAAGTCGGTTAGAAGCGGCAAATGCCTCAGCATGGATGTGGGTAAACAGCGTTTCAATGGCAGCGGGCGCCAGTACGCCACTGCAGATTTGAATGTAGTTAACGAAGTTGGTGCCCGCCCCGCCTTGGTCGAGTGCGTAAACGACATTAACCAGAAGTATCACACTGGTGCCTGGAAGAATAACTCTTCAACCAGTAAACGCAATAACCAGAAATGGCAGATTATTGACGACGGAAACGGCAAGTATATTGTGCGCCAGGCCCTGACCAATATGGATTTGGCTATTTCTACCGGGGAAGAAAAGCACGTTGATTTAGGCAACGTGGGAGATTTGGATGACAACACCAAGTCCAGGCCGATGGCAACTGATTTAGTGCAGCTACCTAGCGATATGACCACTACTCGCTGGACAATTACTAAAGCTGACCAGGACACCCCGGCTCAAATGCGCGCTCCTCACGGAACTGTTCCCGTAGCCAACTTGGACTGGTATCCCGGTAGCAGTATCGGTTGGGCAGATGACGGTCTGATTCGGGTAAACCGAACTTTGAAGGGTAGTCCCCTCTTGATTGAGGGAGAGAAGTATCGCGGCGGTATTGGAACCCACGCGTCCTCGAAAATAACTGTGCATTTAGGAAAACAGTGCTCGGTATTCAGCGCGAAAGTTGGCATAGATGACACCCAAGAAGCTGGGAAATCATCTTCGGTAACTTTCAGAGTGTTAGGGGCTGACGGGCAGGAACTGGGAGCGTCCAGTAAAGCATTGACAGCTGCCGATAAGGCTGAAGCCATGAAAGTGGACGTAAGCGGGCAAGAAAAAATTACCTTGTTTGCCGATGCTGGCGAATCTAATGCCCAGGATCACGCTGACTGGGCAGATGCCATGGTTACCTGTGAACAGATGGATGCCGATAAGTATCAGCCTTCCTATCAGGACACCGAAGCTAAAGCCGGTAAAACCGCTAGCGCCGCCGCTCCTAGTTTCGAGCCGGAAGCTGGAAAAGAAAAGGCTCAAAAGTTCGAGCTGGTAGAACCAATCCCAGCGGGGATGAGCATTGAGGCTGGTACCGGGGTGATAACTTGGCAGGTGCCCGAAAATCAGGAAAGCGGAACTGTAAGTGTAGACGTTAAAGTTACTTATGAGGATGGGTCTAGCGAAATAGTGCCTGCCAAGTTTAAGGTAAGCGCCAGTGCTCCGCAGCCACTTCCGCAGGTAGCTCCGCAAGCACCGATCTTTAACGATAAAGACAACACCTATACGATTCCGCAGATTCCGGGAGTGGTTTACCTGCTTGATAACCAGGTAGTTAAGCCCGGGACTTACCCAGTTAAGACTGCGAGAAAAGTATTGATTACTTCCCAGCCGGCCAGTGGTTATCGCTTTAAGGCGGGGGCTACCACCCAGTGGGAGCACCAGTTCAAAGTGGAGACCAAGCCCAGCGAGCCCACGACTAAGCCGGGTGGAACCCAAGGGGCTCAGGATGGTCGTCCTGGGCAAGCTCAAGCTAAGCCGCAAAAATCGGCAGCCGGGTTGGTATCTACCGGTGCTGCCGGGACAGTGGGGCTACTGGCGCTGGTAGTCATGGGAACTGGACTCATGATCCAGCGTTTTTCCAGAAGACAGAGCGTTATTAGTGAATGATGATGGTTTTTTCTTAAAGAAGAAAAGGTAGGAAGCAATGCCCTTAAAACATAAAACTATCTTGACGGTTAGTGCCGCGCTGTCTCTGGCTTTCGGGGGACTGGCAAGTGCGCCGATTGCGGCCGCGGAAGCGGTGTTTACCCCGATACCACAAGCGCAGATGAAAGCCGTGTGGACTGATTCTGTAGAAACTGGTGGTGAAGGAGCCAACGGTCCGCTAGAAAAAGTGCTTGATGGGGATACCAAATCCTACTGGCATACCGTTTGGTATCAAGGTACAGGCAATAATGAAATGCCCCATAAATTCATTATTGATTTGGGTAAAGAAGTCCCAGATTTAGGGCGAGTAACTTTAACCCCGAGGCAAAGTTCCAATGGCTCGGGAAGGGCACGCGAATATGAGATTGTCAGCTACACCGATGCCAACTGCGCCGATAAATCCAAAGCAAAGGATTTAGCCCCGGCTAAGACCTTAGCGACCGGCGAGTTTGAAGAAAATCCTGGGGATTTAAGCGCCAAAAATATAGATTTTGCTCCGGCCCCTGCCCGCTGTGTAGGGGTAATTTATAAGAGTGCCTGGGGCGGTCAAGCCGGAAGCAGCGAAACCGTTGGTTCTTTGGCGGAGTTCAATGCCGCTACCGTCAGCGGATATGAACCACCCGCTCCCCCCGCAGCTGAACCAGAAGTTAAAATTCCTAACCCTGGCGATAAAATCACCATTACCGATGGCACGTTATCAGCCGACTTACAGGCAGGATTTCCCCAAGTTATCGCCTATCACCTGCAGGGCAAAACCCTACCGGCAAATGTGGGGCCTGCTTTGAAACAAGTACGCATTAATGAACAGATGCGAACCGTCTCCTTGCTTTCTGCCGCGACAAAGACCGCTGATAGTGCAACCTATAAGCTAAAAGTTGGCGGCTTAGAAGCTACTTTGACAGTAAAGATTTCCCTGGCTAAAGGTAATCTGCGCTGGGAAGTAACCGCGATTGATGATCCTAAGAATCAAGTAGATCGCCTGGCAGTACCAGGGCTGAATCTGGTCAGCGTTGCCGCTGCTAAAGATGGATCCCTAACAGTTGCCAGTGATGGCACTAATCGAACAAAGAACCCCGACACTACCTGGAAAATCGCTAAGCAAAAGGTAGGGCGCGCCAGTGGATATATGGCGGCGCTTAGCAACAGCGAACTAGCTGCCGGGCTGGTCTCGAATGCGATCAGCGACGACTATGCCGACAGTATTCAAGACGGACGCGAAGCAACTCGCTGGGTAGCAACTACCGCCCAAGCAGAGGCGGCTACCGCGGGTAAAACCACAACGGTAGGCTCGCTTACTCCCGCCTCCTGGGTGGTGTGGGGCACTAATACCCGCAGCGGGAAAATCGGTAAAGATCCCAATCCGTTCGCCCAGGTACGTGTGGTTAGTGACGTAAACGGTGACAGCGCGGTGGACTGGCAAGACTCTGCCACCGCTACCCGCGCCCTCATGGTGGAAAATAAACTACCTAATGGTTACGGCGATACCAAGAACCGGGTGATTACCCGGATTCCGTTCAATATTGTCTCCCAAGCTACCCATCCATTCTTACGCACTCTAGACGATACTAAACGCATCAGTTTAGAGACTGATAACCTGGGGCAACACGTATTGCTCAAAGGTTATCAAGCAGAAGGGCATGACTCTGCCCAAGGAGACTATGCCGGACATTACAACCAGCGGGCAGGCGGTTTCACCGATTTGGTGACCATGACTAAAGGGGCGGAAAACTATAACGCCGACTTTGGGGTACATATCAACGCCACCGAATCCTACTCGGAAGCTAAGTGTTTCAATGATGGTACCAACCCCGCTACCGTTACCGATGAATCATGTGTTATAAAAATGCCGCCCCAGGCGGCTTGGGGCTGGATGAACCAGGCATACTATATGGACGATAACGCGGACCTGGCGCAGGGACGGGTAATTAAGCGTTTCCAGAAGTTCCGGGATGAACTGACTGAAGCCGGGATTGCTGACCGTTTCGATTGGCTCTATTTTGACGTATTTTACGGCAAAGGATGGCGTCCTCAGCGTCTAGGTGCAGAGCTGCAAAAACAAGGCTGGGAAATCGGCTCTGAATGGGCTTGGGCATTCCCGGATACTTCTTTATGGTCGCACTGGGCAAACGATGAAAAGTATGGGGGATACAAAGAAAAAGGTTTGAACTCGACCTTAATTCGTTTCGTGGAAAACAGTTGGCGCGATTCCTGGAATCCAAATCCGCTACTAGGCAATGCTAATGTCGTGGAATTTGAAGGCTGGACTGGTCACACCGATTATGGCAAGTTTATTAATAATGTGTGGCAACGTAACCTTCCCACCAAATTCCTGCAACAATCAGACATTAAAACCTATCAGCTGGGACAAAAAGCAACTTTCACCAACGGAACCGAGGTTACCTCTAAGCGTGCCAGTATCGGCGGTACTGATTTGGGGACCGACCGAGTAATAACCTATGACGGCGCTACCGTATATACGGGCGGAAAATACCTGTTGCCCTGGGGTGAAAAAGATGGAATCGGGGCAGCTAAATCTGCCGGAGACAAACTGTACCATTACAACCCGGCTGGGGGCACTAGCACCTGGACACTGCCGGGTCACTTTAAGAACGTTACCTCCTTCCATTTATATGAGCTCACTGCTACCGGAAGGGTAGATAAAGGAACCGTGAATGCCAGTGGGGGCAGTATTTCCCTCTCGGCCAAGGCAAATACCGCCTACGTCCTCTATCCGCAAAGCGCTCCTAGCCAAGCAGGCCCCAACTGGGGGCAGGGCAGCGGGATTAAAGATCCCGGGTTCTTCTCTGGTACCTTAAAATCCTATGAGACCAGTGGAAACGTTAGTATTGAAACCAGTAGTCGCGGCAACTTCCAGGCTCTATTAGGTGAGGGCGCGTCCTCCCTATCCCAAACCCTTACTTTGCCTAAGGGAGACTATTCCATGTGGGCCTGGGTCGAGGTACAGCCTGGTCAAGAGCGGCAAGTAGACGTGAGTATTAGCGGTAACGGCGTTAAAGCTGTCGGTAACCAAAAAACCATTGATGGGAAAGTTGCCACCAGAATCACTAAATCTACTGCGCCTAACAAGACGGCTTCAGATGAAAAGTTCCAAACCTACTTCCAGCGGGTACGGGTAACTTTCCACAGTGAGGGTGACCCGGTTACTTTCCAGGTGGCAGCAGCAAAAGGAGCCGCAAAAGTCCGTGTCGATGATTTGCGAGTAGTTAAATATAGCGCTCCGGTAGATAACGACAAAACCGCGCAAACCGTCTTCTTTGATGATTTTGAGGACGTAGATACCGGTTATTGGCCTTTCGTTACCGGCGCTACTCAGGGAGGAGACGCTCGCACCCAGTTGGCTGAACGTCACTCTCCCTATTCCGACGCCGGCTGGTGGGGAAAGAATAAACAAGGTCAAGTTGTTGCCCACGGTAAACAAAGTGACAATGTGCTGGCCGGGAAATGGTCGCTGCTGGCGCATGAAGAAAATGCGGGGCAAATTTTGCGCACTATCCCAGCTGCAATAAAGTTTGAACCAGGACATAAATACCGGGTTTCTTTTGCCTACCAGCAGGCCTACGCGGGTGAATATCAGTTTAGTTTAGGCCGGGACTGGCTGCTTGACTCGCAGATTAAGAGCTCTACGGTGCAAACTAAAGATATTCCCGAAGCGAAAGGTAAAGGAGTAGGGGGCAAAGGAACCCAAATCTTTTCCACCGAATTTGTTACCTCCACCGTAGGGGACTACTGGATTGGTATTAATAAAGTCGGCGGGCTTCCCGGGTCCGATTTGACCCTAGATAATATCCGGGTGGAAGACCTAGGGAAAGCTGAGGTGTTGCCCGGTAATGCCGATCCGGCAATCCAAGCAGCCCAGACCGTATCTGAAGGGCAAACCTTTACGGTACAAACCAATACCGAGTTCTTCGAACCGGGTAACCCTGGAAAAATTACCGACCTGAAAACTACTCTCAGCGCTCCAGAGGGCTGGAAAGTCACTAAGAAGAGCGAACCTAGTGGGGACAATATCGCTCAAAATTGGGAGGTTAAGGCTCCCCAAGGGGCGACAGATGGAGTATTGACCTATAAAGTTTCCTATCAGGTTGATTCCGATGGCACGACCAGAGAAGTAAGTGTAGCCAGGAAAGTTAAAGTTCTCCGCTCGGTTCGCGACGGCGAAAACTATCTCTCTGATTTGCCCTGGAGTAATGAAGAGAACGGTTGGGGCCCGGTCGAAAGAGACCAAGAAAATGGAGAACAAGGACGAGGCGACGGTACCCCAATCAAGGTGGGAGGCAAAGAATATCCCAAAGGTATCGGTGCCCATGCACCAAGTAGCATTACCTTTGATTTGGCGGGTAAATGTACCCGGATGAACGCAATCGCCGGGGTGGATGACACTCAACCAAACGGCTCCGTGAAGTTTATGGTGATCGGAGACGGGAAGATCTTATTTGAATCCCCGCAGGTAGTTACCAAAGCGGGGGGAGCAAATAAAATTGACCTTGATATTACCGGGGTGAAATCCCTGATTCTAAAGGTGACTGACGGTGGTAACGGCAACGGTAACGATCACGCCGACTGGGCAGATGCCAAAGTTACCTGTAAGGTTGAGACTCCTGCCGCGCAGCCTCCCAGCTTGAAAGACGTAGTAGCAGAGGCTAAACCGGGTACGGCTGCCACTTCGGATGCTCCTACTTTCGTTGACGAGGACGCGGACACCGTTACCCCGCCGGCGGGCGTGAAATTCAGCTTCGCGAATCTGGACAGTCAGCGGCACTTGGTGCAATCGCGCGAAGCGGTTAAAGCTAATGGTGATATCTATATTGATAGCGCCACTGGGCAGGTAACCTATCTTCCTTTGGCTTCAGAAGCCGGAAAGTCTGTGAAGATTCCGATTCAAGCTAGTTATGTTCAGGCAGATGAAACAATAACTATCCCTGGCAACGTAACCTTTAACGTGGCGGCAAATGAAGAAACGCCCGGTAAAATCATTGAGGTTACTCCAATAGCACCGGTAGCAACCGATCCGGGCAGCTGCGCGAAGAAACCATTCGTGGAGATTCCCGTGACCAAAGGAGTCAAATACCTGATTGACGGTAAAGAGGTGGCAGCCGGTAAGCACGAATACGCCTACGGAAAGCAAATTACTGTTACCGCCCAGGTTTCTGATACCAGCAGCTATCGTTTTGTGGCGGGAGCAGTAACCAAATGGACTTTCCAGGCTATGGCTCCTGAGGGATGCGAGGAGGCACCGGGCAATCCAGATAAAGATAAGCCGGGTACCGGAAAACCGGGAGCTACCGATAGGCCGGTAACTCCGCCTACAGATACCCCCGCTAAACCGGGTAAATCTAATAGCGCGGGGACAGGAAATAAGACCGCTAACTCGCGCGGGGGGAATCTAACTAGCACCGGTACTTATGGCGGAGCATTTGCCATAATTGCATTAATGCTGATAGTTGCAGGTAGTAGGGTTCGTAACCGTCGTTTAGAGTCATAAGGTTAAGATCTCTACCCGGTTCTCCTAGTAGCAGCTGCGGCGGCGTGGAATCGATGCGAAAGCATAGAAGAAACCACGCCGCCGCAAAAAGCTAATAACCGCAGATGCAAATAGTTTTGGGGGCGCTGGATTAATCCAGCGCCCCCAAAGTTTTCTCTTTTCCTATAAAGTCCCCGTTTGTAACTGCAAATAAACAGACGTATAGGCGCTAATCCTTAATTGCGGCATTGAACCAGCTAGTAATACTGGTGGGATGGGTAATCGCGGTGCCGACTACTACCGCCCAGGCTCCCGCCTCCATAACTTGGCGTGCCTGCTGCGGGGTGTGTACTCGTCCTTCACATAGCACTGGAAACTCTGGGAATTCCGCAGTCATTTGAGCCAGTAGCTCAAAATCCGGTCCGGCAGTTTTGGGTCTATCTCCCGTATATCCCGCCAGAGTGGTAGATAAAATATCGGTTCCTGCTGCAGCTGCTTGCCGAGCATCCTCGATACTTCCGCAATCGGCCATCACCACTATGCCCTCATCATGCAGGGCAGCAACAGTTTCCCCATAAGATAGACCATCGGGACGCGAACGGCGGGTAGCGTCTAGCGCCACAATATCGGCTCCTGCCATTGAGCAGGCGCGAGCGTGACGCAAAGTAGGCGTGATAAACACGCCCTCGTGCCCCTCTTTCCAAATCCCTAAAACCGGGATTTCAACCTGTCCTTTAATCGCAGAAATATCCGATAAGCCCTGACAGCGAATCCCTACGGCGCCACCTTGCTCAGCGGCTAAAGCTATTTGTGCCATAGTTTCGCTGTGCCGCATCGGTTCGCCCACATAGGCTTGTACGCTAACGATTAATCCCCCTTTAAGGGACTGGATTATTTGATTCATGATTATCCTAGATTCGTATTTGCCCAAATAGCTGCACCTATTAGGGGAGCATTTCCTCCCAGGGTGCCACTGATTAGGGGAGTGTTCTTTACGGGGGTGAGGGCATCGGCCCCGAAGCCCGCTGTTACTGCCTGCCACCATTGCTTACCGGAATGAGTAACCGATCCGGAAACTATAATGGCCTGCGGATCGGCCAAGTTGCAGATACCGGCCAGGGTTTGTCCTAGGGCATATCCCGAGTTATAGATAACCTGGGTTGCCCAGGCTTCTCCTTTTAGGGCGCGCTCGGTGATTTCGCGTCCGCTTTGCGCCCGCGGGAGATCAGCCGGTTTATCCCGGTTATACAGTTCTACTTGACCACTGCCGGAAGCCACGGTTTCGATATGACCTTTGGCTCCACAAGAACAGGTTAAACCGGTAGCTAACGGGTGGGGTAGATGCCCAATATGGCCGGCGGCACAGTGCGCTCCAAACTGGACTTGACCATTGATAACTAGCCCGCCTCCCATACCGGTTCCCACCGCTGCGGCCAGGATAGAGGAATAGTCTTTACCGGCTCCTAGGGTTGCTTCCCCGAGGGCGTGGGAGTGCACATCATTGAGGACGTAAACTTCCGTGTTGAAAGCTGCCTTTACCTGTTTTGCTAGTTCGGTTCCCGCCCAGCCTTTAATCAAATCGGTAGCAGAAATAACCGTTCCCTGCTGGGGGTCAATCACGCCCGCAGCAGAAATGCCGATTGCCTGGATTTGGGTTATGCCATCGGCGGCAGCTGCCTCTTTAGCGTGACTTAGCGCTTCGATAATGGCGTCTACTACTGCCACGCTACCCTCACTGGCGGGGGTAGGCCGCGAATAGTTCGCCGACACTGTCCCTTGGGCAGTATTAACTACCGCGGATGCTATCTTAGTGCCGCCCAAGTCGGCGACGAGGATATAGCTCATTTTAAGAGCCCTACCTGCTCAAGTACGGCGCGTACTCGTTCAACATTTTCCCCTTCGAGGGCTTTAACCGGTTCGGTAACCTGGTTGGTGTTGAAAACTCCCAGCAGTTGCAGGGCAGTTTTGAAGCCCCCTACTCCCGCTCCGTAGCCTTGAATGCCGCTCGGTACTGCGGTAATCCGCATTAGGCGAGCTAAATAGTCTTGTTCCTTCCGTACGGTTTCCCAATCCCCGTTCTGGTAGGCGCGCCATTGGCGGACGTAACCCTCGGGATCTACATTTCCCAGGCCGGGTACGCATCCGTCAGCCCCGGACATATAGGCGCCATCAACCACGACTTCGTGCCCTGTTAGGAGGGATAAGGGGCGGCCGCAATCGCGATTTTCCTGGCAGAGGAAACGGAAAGAAACGTCGTCACCGGAAGAGTCTTTTACGCCGGATAACACCCCGTCTTTGCCGAGGCGAATAATTAAATCTACCGGCAGTTTAACGTGTACACATACGGGGATGTCGTAAGCGAATAGGGGCAGGTCAATGGCCTGGTGAATCAAGCGGAAATGGCGTTCGATTTCCGCGAGCCCCCCTAGAGCATAGAAGGGAGCGGTAGCCACAATCGCATCTACCCCGAGTTCTTTTGCTTCTTTGGCGTGTTCAATAACCCGCATAGTTTCGGTATCGATACAACCGCCCAGTACTGGAACCCGATGATCTACGATTTCAACGGCAGTTTTTAGGACTTCCCGGCGCATTTGGTCGGTTAGGAAGGCTACTTCCGAGGAGGAACCGAGGACGAATAAGCCGTCTACTCCGGCTGCAATCATCCGTTCTAGGTGGCGCTTATAGGATTCTTTATCGAGTTTGCCGTCCTTGGTTAGTGGGGTAACTACCGGGGGGACAATACCGGAGAAATCAGTCATTTCTTTTCCTTTTTACTTAGTGGATTTATCTGTTTTTAGAGTACTCGACTGGGAAGAGGGCTGCTTAAGCAAGATTGTCACAGTAGAAACATCATTGCCTCTCTGCTTGGGTAGGGCTTCCGCAGCTCAAATCCATCGTTAGTTGTCTGACACTTCGAGCATAATTCATTGATTCGGCTGACGCAAGGGTTTTGAGGGTATTCTTTATATTTCCTTGTTAATAGCTATTTAAGGGTTGAGTGCTAGTGGGTGAAAAAATTATGTTGATGTAAATTGTCAGATAAATTACTATTTTTTCTATGTACACATTGAAGTCGCAACGGTAAAGTGACACTCGAAACTCAAGTAGTTACCTAATCCCAATGACGAGAAAGCTGTAATTAAATGAAAACTGAATTTGGTACTGCGAACTGGATAGTTTTGATTGCATACCTAGCGGCGATGTTGGCGGTAGGTGCTTATTTCACTAGGCGTGCCAGTAAAAATACAGATGCCTTCTTCAAAGCAGAAGGAAAAATCCCGGCCTGGGCAGCGGGATTCAGTATGTATGCCACAACTTTGAGCGCTATTACTTTTATGTCCACTCCCGAGCAAGCATTCAACAATGACTGGGCTTACGCTATCGGATCCTTGAGCATCATGATGCTGACTCCGGTATTTATCAAGTTTTATATTCCTTTCTACCGAAAACTCAAGGTAACCACTGCATATGAGTATTTAGAGGAACGATTCAATCCGGCGATGCGAGCCATTAGTTCCCTATTGTTTATGATTTACCATATCGGTCGCGTGGCAGTGGTCATCTACCTGCCTATTATTGCAATTACCTCTGTTTCCTCTATTAATCCCATCGTCGTGGCGGTAATCGTTGGGGGACTGTGTATCGTTTACACCTTCTTAGGTGGCATCGAGGGCGTGGTGTGGTCCGATGTAATCCAAGGATTCCTATTATTAGGGGGAGCTCTCCTGGTGTGCATTATGGGCATATCCGCACTAAATGGCGGGTTTGGCGAGTTCGTTAGTTCAGCTGCCCATGACGGAAAGCTACTGTCAGGACAGAACTTCCAATTTGAACACATGGACAAGTTTGTACCGGTGATTTTGCTAGGCCAACTGGCTAACACGCTTTACCAATACACCGGAAGCCAAGATGTGGTGCAGCGCTACCAGGTAACAAAATCTATTAAAGAAACTGAAAAAGCCTTATGGACTAACTTCTTCCTGGGGCTAATCACTATCCCGATTTTCTTTGGTATGGGCACAATTCTTTGGTCTTTCTACGCCGATAATCTCCCAGAGATTCTAGAAAAGAATACTGCTGGTCTGGTTCCCTATTTCGTGATTACTCAGTTGCCTGCCGGGATTGCCGGCCTAGTAATTGCCGGTATTTTTGCGGCTGCACAATCAACTATCGCTTCAAGTCTGAACGCTATCTCCAGTTGTGCGGTGACTGATTTTAAGCAGCGTTTCTTTGCGAACCGCTTAAAAGGTCTGTCCGATGTGGCACTAGCAAGGATCATTATTGCGATTTCCGGGTGTTTCTCTCTGGCGGTGGCGATCTATTTCCTATTACATGATGCGAATGAAACCTGGAATATCTTCCTTACAGTTTCCGGGCTGTTCGGGGTACCGGTAGCGGGGATTTTCTTTATCGGAATCTTCACAAAAAGGGCGAACTCAGTAGGCGCTATAGCAGGGCTTATTATCAGCGTATTGGTGGGAGTAGGAATGAAATTTTTCCTGCCAGAAGGGTCAATGTTTGCTTCCGCGTTGATGATAGCTTTTATTGCCTTCGTATCTTCTTTGGTATTTTCCTATCTGATCAGTCTAGTATTTCCGAAAGCCAATAAAGAAGTTACGGGACTTACCTATACCACCATTGATGAGGAGTATGTTCGTCCGGTGGCCTAGAAGCTCCGCTAATATTAGCTATCCATTCAAATAAATGTAAGCAGATAAGTCTTAAATGCCTTTTAGTGAAGACAGCTAGTCGGAATAGTTGTTGGCAGTGCTCTGCTTTTCTTCGGTACATATAGCCAAGAAAAGCAGAGCACCATAGCAAGGAGTAAAAATGCTTAGTTATCTGGTAGCGGGAAATCCTACGCGCCCTCTAATTATTTTGGTTCATGGAGTAGAAGATTGCGCGATTGCCTGGGCGGATTATATTGACCATTTAAAGTCCCGTTACCTAGTGGTTTCAATAGACCACAAAGGACACGGTTTTTCGCCTCGATTTACCGACCAAGAGCTAGAAGATCCTTTCGAGGCTTCATATTCTGCCCTGGTGCACGCGGTGCAATTTATCGAAAAAACCTTTGGTAAAAAAGCTATTTTCGTGGGGCATTCTATGGGAGGCGCCCTCGTTACCAAACTGGCTGCGCGTCACCCGGAACTGGTGGCAGGGGCGGTAGTAGAAGATCCGGCGTGGCTGTCGCAAACCTACCGTCAAAACTATGTCACTAATATTCCAACTGCTCTTAGCCAACTTGAATCCTGGCAAGACCCGATGGTGGCCTATGACTGGGGGAGAAAGCGGCGTCCCTGGTGGCCGGGGGATACCATGATTGGTTGGGTTTTTGGAAAGCTCCGGGCAGATTCAGGACTGATAGGAACCGGAGTGGTTAGTTTTAACGAAAACTGGCAAGACTTGGTGCAAGAAATTACGGTTCCCCTGGTGGTGGTTTCATCCGATCAAGAATCAGATATCGTAGGGAAAACCGGGTTAGCACAAACCGATGCTTTAGCTAATCGGAATGTGAAAACAGTTTATATTCCCGGCTGTGAACATACGCTACGGCGCAACAAACCCCAAGAATTCAACCGGTTAATAGATCCCTATCTGATTAAATGGGCGGAAGCGGAAGAAAACCGTAGTTAGGGGAGAGGGGTTGTAGCGATACTCGCCCTCATGGCAGGAAGTACAAAACTGGCTTAATCGGGCAGAGCCTCAATGGATTCTATTAAAGGAGAATAGTGGTCTTGTACCGCTGCCATGTATCCCAATGCATCCCCCGCTTCAGCGGCTTTGAGCATAGCTCCATGCGCCTTAGCAGTTGCTACCATATTTTCTTTCTCGGCAGCCGGCAAGACAGGAAGCACCGACATGTGCACCAGCCAGAGGGTGTTCATTAGTTCTTCCAGTAGGACGTTGTTCAATTCGGACACTAGACCAGTGTGAAACTCTATGTCCTCTACTAAGTATTCCTGACCGTTACGAGCTTTTTCCACCATAGTGTCAACTAGCTGATGTAAGTGAGTTAGCTGCTTTCCAGCCACTTTCATTACTATTTCACGGGCTAACCCAATATCAAGAGTATGGCGAACTTGCACCACTTCTTTTAAGGAAGTCAGGCTGGTAGATTTTAGCGAAGAACGCAACACCATCATTTGGGCAAGAGGACGTAAAGACATTTCTCCCACGTAGGTTCCGCGTCCTTGGTGAACGGTAACAATATCTAAAGCCTGTAATTGCCTTAAGGCTTCGCGCACGGAAGAACGGGAAACCCCTAAGCGTTCACACAGTTCATTCTCCGTAGGTAGTGGATCCCCTGGTCGTAAATGCTCTTCAAGTATGAAACTTTCTATCGCAGCCAGGGTACCTTTAGACCGTGAGCGAGGATTCTCTAAGCTCTTTTTGTTATGTAGTAAGCGCCGGTAATCGTCCACTGTGGAAACTGATTCGGGGGTAACTGTCTTGTCCATATGATTCCTCTATTGCAACTGCGCTCATCTAGTAGAATACCATTCCTCATAGAACGGTAGTTGTCTGATGACAGCTGTGCTACAGAGCCTAGTAAAGTGATGTAATACTCTTTCACTTTGTAATGCGGATAAGTCAAAAACCGCCCCTTTTTTGCAGGTTTGCAACGAAAAAGTTGATGGTATTAATGCTTGAATGCTCTATTGAGTTTAGCTTGACCTAGTGTTATGTTAAACTTGTCTGGTGACTGAGTTCCAGTCAAGTTTTCGGGGTGATGGTGCTAGCCGATTTTACTTAGACCAGGACATCATCTGGAACAGTCGATTCTACAAAAGGGGTAAACCGTGAATTCGTCCGATGAATCAATCGCGCAAACGAATAAGGTAACAAGTAAACGAGTAATTTGGGCAACTTTCGTGATTGCTCTTGGAGGGCTGCTTTTCGGATATGACAGCGGAGTTATCTCCGGTGCTCTTCCCTCGATGACGAAAGACTTTAACCTGGACGCTATTCATTCAGGAATGGTGGTTAGCTCCCTGGTAGTAGGGGCAGCTATTGGAGCGCTTAGTGCCGGGAGAGTATCTGATCGTTTCGGCAGACGGCCGGTATTAATTGCGGCATCAGCAATCTTCGTATTGGGGGCAATTATCGCGGCTTTTTCCCCCAATGTTCCGGTAATGATCGTGGCGCGGGTAATTCTCGGTTTAGGGGTAGGTACTGCTTCCAATATCGTTCCGGTGTTTATTTCGGAACTAGCTCCCGCCCATATTCGCGGACGCTTGGTATCGCTCAACCAACTGATGATTGTGACCGGAATTATGATTGCTTATATCGCGAACTATGCACTGCACGGCGTAAGTCACGATTGGCGCTGGATGTTCGGGATTTCGATAGCTCCGGCGCTGCTATTTGGTATCGGTATCATCACTCTTTCGGAGTCACCGCGTTGGCTGGTGTTAGATGGGCAGGTCGATAAGGCACGGCAAGTTCTGCAAAGCGTTCGGGAAAGTCAAAACGTTGAGGACGAGTTAACTGAAATTGAGGCTTCGATTGGCGGGGAACAAGGAAACGTAGGTTTTCGCGCCTTGGGGGAGCGCCGGTTGCGCCGAGTATTAATCGCCGGAATCGGTCTGCAGATTCTAGGACAGCTAACCGGCGTGAATGCAGTGGTATTCTATGCCCCCACTATTTTTAAAGGAGCAGGTCTAGGCGATAGTAGCGCAATTCTAGCTACCGTGGGTATGGGGGCGATTAATATCGTTGCCACCTTCATCGGTATGGCATTAGTAGACAAGATTGGGCGTACCCGACTGCTGGCCAGTGGCTCTTTCCTAATGACCATCTTCCTAGCTGGGTTGGCGATTGATTTAGCTATAGGCGGTCAGGGAACTACCAGTGCAATTATTGGTTTAATTTGCGTATTTGGCTATATCGCGGCAGTTGCCTCCACCTTGAACGTGGTAGTGTTCATTATTGCTTCCGAGCTTTACCCCCTGAGCGTTCGCGGTACCGCGATGAGCTTAACTATCGGCGTGAACTGGACCATGAGCTTTATCGTCTCCCTAACTTTCCTTAGCCTATTTGAAACCTTCGGTGGCCCGGGAACTTTCGGGGTCTACGCGCTAACCTCCGCCGCGTTAGGGATTTTTGCGTTGAAAGTTATCCCGGAAACCAAAGGTAAAACCCTAGAAGAAATTGAACGAGACTACGCCAGCTAACGCGCGAAAAGTTAAGGTAAATACTATGGAAAAGACAATTCCAGAAGGTCAGATGCTGGCCTATACCATGGTCGGAGCTGCAAATAGGTCACTGATTATCGCTACCCACGGGGTTACCGATAATGCGTCCTCGTTAGCTGGCTTACAAGTATACTGGTCAAATGATTACCGCGTAGCCTGTGTAGACGCGCGTGGTCATGGGCTGTCGCCTCGTTTTAGCCGCGAAGCCCTGCTTGACCCGCTGGCTACCGAAGTCGCCGATATGATATGCACGATTGAGCACCTTAATGCTGGCGAGCCCGCTATATTAATTGGGCACTCAATGGGGGCAGCGGTGATGAGCGCGGTAGCGTTCTGGCGACCAGATTTAGTTAAGGCCTTGATTTTGGAAGAACCTGCCTGGCTAACGCCAAAGCAGGCTACCCAATACAAAGAAGGCGCAGCGGAACTGGTGAAACGAATTAAAAGGATGCGAGCCGAACCGGCCGCGGCATTAACGGAAAACCGCAGAGACTATTCCAGCTGGTCGCTCGCGGAAGCTTGCGGCTGGTTACAGGGGAAACTGCAAGTCGATTTAGATTTTGTTGCCATCGGTGAAGTTAGCCCGAGGCAGCCTTGGGAACAGATTGCCCGCTCGCTCAACATGCCGACCTTGCTGATTACCTCCGATGGTGAGGACGTGTTGATAGGACCGCAGCGGCTAAAAGAAATCGAAAACCTGGGCAACAACAACTTAAAGACGGTGATTCTTCCGGGAACCCGTCACTGCGTACGCCGTGAAAAAGAAGGCGAGTTCTATGCCCTATGTGACGATTTCTTAGCCACCCTAGATCATTAGAGTTTCAACGGAGAAGAGAATAATGGATAGCAAAATACTTTTAGATTCCGAGATAGCCGCGGTTCTTGACACAGTTCCACCCCAAATGGCGTGGGATCCGCCGGCAATGCGGGCAGCAGGCGAGAAGATGCTCAGTGGCGAGATTGCGCTACCTGCCGGTATCATTCGGGAAATAGTGCAGGTGGAAAGTAAAGACGGTTACCAGGTTGAACTGCGAGTATTCCGTCCAGAAAACCGCGAACCGCAAGGGGTTATCTACAGCATTCATGGTGGGGGAATGATTGCGGGGCAAGCTCGCTATGATGATGGCTGGAACGGACAGCTAGTGGCAGAAACTGGCCAGTGCGTTGTTAGCCCCAACTATCGTCTCGCCCCCGAGAATCCCTATCCTTTGCCATTACAGGACTGCGTGGCGGGCTGGCAATGGGTGAAAGCGGAGCTTCCGTCGCTCCCGAGCGTAATGTATGGAGATAGCGCCGGAGGTAATCTGGCGGCAGCAGCAACCTTATTCAGTCGCGACCATGGGATAGCACTTGCTGACCGAGTGTTTCTAATTGAGCCAGTTTTAGATGATCGGCTGGAAACAGTCTCTATGCAAGGCGGACAAGACACTCCGGTATGGGATTTGCCTAACGCTAAAGCCAGTTGGAAAGCCTATCTTGGTGGAGGGGAGGCTGATATTTATGCGGCTCCCGGCAGAGCCACTGACTTATCGGGATGGCCGGAAACTTTTCTGGTAGCCAACCAATGCGATCCCTTGCGAGATGAAGATATTAGATTTGCGCAGACACTAACGGAAAGTAATGTTCCGGTGCGCCTAACGCTGCTTCCAGGCACCTGCCATGGTGTATTAGGGCTGCAAGGCCCGGCGATTGCCCAGCAGGCACGCGAACTGGTGATTAACGCGCTAAAATCAGCGGGGATTTAGCGCCTAGCGGCACTTGCTGCTTGTTTGGATTACTTAATCCCAGCAGCCCTAAAAAGGCAGGTACTTTTTCAACGCCATAATGGAAAATGCGGTGGAAATCAGAACTATTGTGGTCTCTCTTACTTTTGCCTAATCTGGTTTGACCCGTGGGCGTTGGGGCGGTAACTTTGTATTCGTTGCTGAGCGACGAAGCCGGCGGGAAGCGAGTTTTCCGCCGATTATTTTTTGCTCGCAACGAATCCTGATCGGCCAGTTTGGTTGGTTTGTGGTTTGGTTGTTTGTGTTCTCGATAGTGTGTTTTTTGTTTTGTTTGTGTGGGATTGAGCTGGGCTTGCTTGCTGTTTTTGGTGGGTGGGTTTGGTTTTTTCTGTTTTTTGTTTTTTTGATGCTGATGAT
>NZ_JAWGMB010000002.1:0-299096 GCF_032557235.1 Varibaculum cambriense | reverse complement strand
AGGTTAACCCGCGCGCAAAGAGCAAAAAAGTTTAAAGAACCAACAAAACGCAAACGAGCACGCCATATAGCGCAATCACGCAAATAACCAAACGCACCCTCAAAACCCCTCAAACCAGCGCAAAAAACCCGCCAAACGTCCCCTCAGAAAAAAGACAACAGCTTCACCGGAAGCTGTTCCTTTCCATCCCGGCCCCACCCGCAGCGTTCATTTCAGAGCAAACGTACCCTCCGGCCTATAAAATAGAAATAAGCAGGCAAGGGCGCAGCAGAAGGGGGACATAGACATGTCGGGAAAAGAAACTATCCTAGTGGGGGTTGACGGCTCCCCAGAATCTTTAGAGGCCGCGGAATGGGCGGGCGCGCGTGCCAAGCAAAGCGGCGGGAAACTGCAAGTATTATGTGCCTACGCGTTACCCTCTTATACGGCAGCGTCCATGGATTCCGGATTCGCAGTGGTGGACAATGATGCGATTCGCGAAAGCGCGCAAACCGTAGTTGACGAAGCTGTCGCTCACCTCGAAAAACGTGGCTACCAGGCCGAAGGGCGGGTGGAAGCCGGAGACCCCACCGCGATTTTGGTGCAACTGTCGCAGCAAGTCGATTTGATTGTGGTCGGCACCCGCGGAGGCGGCGGATTTACCGATCGGTTATTGGGAGCGACCTCCTCGGCTTTGCCGGCCTACTCTAGCTGCCCAGTCGTGGTAGTGCCTCGGCGGAAAACAGATGACCAATTCGTGCCGGTAAAGAAAATCGTGATCGGATTCGACGGTTCCACGCGTTCCCGCAAATCCCTGCGCCGCTCCATCAAAGAAGCCCAAGTATGGGGCGCGGAACTGACTGCCGTGGATGCGGTTCCCCTGGCATCATCCGCCGGGATCCTTTCTTGGTTGCCGGCGACGGTCGATCGCGACAGCATCTTGCGGGATGTGCGTGACGGGCTTAAACAAACCTGTAAGGAAGAAACCGCTGATAGTGGAGTGAAAGTACATTCTCATGCTTTGGATGGGAACCCGGCGGCGCTGCTGACAGAGTTTTCCACCGCCGTTGACCTGGTGGTGGTGGGTACTCGCGGTGGTGGCGGGTTTGCAGGGGCACTAATGGGATCCACCTCGCAATCCATCTTGGCGCATGCAGCCTGCCCGGTGCTGGTAGTACCCACCGGCGAGCGCGAATCCGCCGCCGAAAACTGAGCGGTTACCGCGCAAATGCAACGTAAATAGTTTCGTTGCATTTGCGTTGCATGATTTTGTATTACCTTGAGCTTTGCGTTGCAAGTCCAAATATTGCGTTGCGCTTTGCGTTGCAGCGCAAACCTAAGATTTCTTCCCAGTTTTGGTCTCCTCAGAGTTATTTTCCTGCGCTGGGGGTGCCCAGCCGCGGAGAGGGACAGGCACTAGTGGCATCGATTTGTTTTGGCAGGCTGCGCCTTATTCCGACAGGGTTGCTGGGTAAATCAAGGCGAGCAGAGTGATCCTTCTTGAACAGGCTAGGGGGTAGCTAGTCGTCCGGATTGTATGGATTGCATGTAGTTAGTAGTAGCGCAGCCAGCGCTGAAAACTGAGCATTTTCAGTACAAGTGCAACGCAAATGATTGCGTTGCATTTGCGTTGCATGAGTTTATTTTTGCGTTGCACTTTTCGTTGCAAGTCCAAATATTGCGTTGCGCTTTGCGTTGCAGCGCAAACCTAAGGTTTCTTCCGAGTACTGATCGCCTCTTACCGTTCTTTACAAGCTTTTGTCTGCGTGCACCCAAACTGGGCGATTACAAGCACTGTCCACACAGTATTTTCTCAAAGCATATTGAACACATTATAAACCCTGGTCAGACCGGAAAAAACAACGAGTTTATGCGCGTAATTCAGGTATTAATCTCGTATTTCTGTGAATCAAAATGGGTTTTTCCGCTCCGTCGGTGTTTGTTCCCGAGACTCTGCTCTCTACCTGAAGCTTTATTGTCCTGACTGTTATGTCTCTCACCTGCAGATATTTTTCTTTCACTGGTTTACAGGGGGGAGCTTTCTAGTGGACTCGCAGGCAGCTAAAGATTGTATATGAAACACACCACAAGTTAGCTGTGTGTCGCGAAAGTGGTTTTGCGGGAGTTTTATTGGGCGCGAACGTCGCCTTGGAGCCTAAAATGTGCAATTTTATGCTGAAAGGTATTTAAAATGGCAATTTCTCGATAAAAGTTACAAAAGAACACTTAGTTGCATTTAAAAATAAAGGAAATTATGTGTTTAATGTAATGAATTTTCGTGTCGCATTCCTAATTTCAATTTCGATGAATTACGCAACATAGTTATCCACAGGCCGTCGTTAGGTATGCCGGTTTTGTGGCGCCAGAACAGATCGTTAAATCTGGATAAAGCTAAGATAATTGTTGTCTTATTGCCGTTTTTGAGCGCCTCGCACCCCAATCCCCGCCCGGTTGCTTGAATCGGAGTCTCGTTCCTCTCGCCCTCACCTGGTTCGTGCGCTGCTCTGTCCCTCAGTTCTCTTCTCCGCCCGCTCGCCCGCTCACTTCTCACCAGCGCCACTTTGGTTCGTCCTCGTATCGCTTTGCCCTCCAAACCCCCTCGCTTTGGTTCGTTCTCCTTACCCCTCGCGTCGCTTTGTCATCGCCCCGCTTCGCCATCGCCCCGCTTCGCCCTCCTTACCTCCTCATCCTTCGCCCTCCTCACTCCGCTTCCCCCTCCTCATCCCCTCGCCTTGGTTCGCTCTCGTCACCCCGATTTGCTGTTACTCGATTGCTACGCCACTAAACTCCTTCGTCCCGCACTCTCGTCTCTTCTACGTCGTGCAGGATCTGGAGCTGACTGTCCAACAATTCACTCAGGAGGGCTTATTCGTCCTTGGAGGGCGTATCTGTCTCTGGAGGGCGTAGCTGTCGCGGGAGGGTGGAAGTGTCGGCGTTGTGCCTGTAGTGGCTTGTGGGGGTGTGTAGAATCGCCCTCCCCGGACAAAATCGCCCTCCCCGGACAAAATCACCCTCCCGGTTGGGCTGGGGAGTGCTGAAAATGGCGGTTGTGTGGCTCTCGGGAGGGCGGAACTGTCGCGGGAGGGCGGAAAGGCTGGTGAAAGTGACGGCAGTTGAGCGCAAAATGTAAAAAAGTATTCCATTTGTGTTGCAAAACCTCTAATATGTACTTCAGAAGTTGAGAGTTGTATTTAAGGAGTGGTTGAAGTGGCACAAGCAACTGTCAATTTTCGGATGGATGCTAGTTTGAAAAAATCTCTTGAAGCCACGTGTAAAGAACTGGGGCTTACTGCTACCAGTGCCTACACCATGTTTGCTGCAAAGGTCGTGCGGGAGAAGCGAATCCCGTTCGAGGTGTCTATTGATCCGTTCTATTCAGAATCAAATATGAAGCGTTTACGCAGTTCAATAGCCCAAATGCGGCATCTAGAACTTGCTGGTGACCGCATAGATGTAACCAATCCCTCTATGGCATCTGAACCTACGACCACGCGGGGATAGGTTTTATCCGAGTGGGCGGGAGGAAAACCCCATCTCTGTGGGAGGGTGGAAATGTTGCGGGAGGGTGGAAATGTCGGCGTTGTGCCTGGAACTGCTTGTGGGGGTGTCAAAAGAGCCCTCCACGGACAAAAGCACCCTCCGGGTACAAGATCACCCTCCGGTGACATAATAAGGGCGCATTATCGTGACCTTTGACTCTTGCGGAACCCATTATTGTGACTTCTAACGCATAACTCTGCTTACCCCCTCCTCCTCTCCTTCCCTTCCTTCCTCTACTTCCTCTCACCCCTCGCGCCCCTTCTTCTCCCTCCTTTCTCTACCTCTCGCCCCTCCCAAAAAAGTCCGGGAATTCCCGCAACCGCCAGCCCTGCCATAAACTGGAAACCATGAGCCCAAAGCAGTCGATTTTTACTTCTGAATCCGTCACCAGTGGACACCCCGATAAAGTCTGCGACCGCATCGCCGACTCCATAGTAGATGCCCTGCTAGAACAAGACCCGGAAGCCCGGTCTGCCGTGGAAGTAATGGCGACCACCGGGCAGGTGCATCTGGCTGGCGAAATCACCACTTCCGGATACGTTGACTTGCCCACCTTGGTGCGCGAAACCATCAACGAAATCGGCTACACCTCCTCTGATATTGGTTTCGATGGAGATTCTTGCGGGGTGCTAGTTTCGATCGACCGCCAGAGCCCCGATATTGCTCAAGGGGTGCAAGACTCGTGGGAAACCCGCGAAGGATCGGCAATAGATGCTTTTGACCAGCAGGGCGCCGGTGACCAGGGAATGATGTTCGGCTACGCCTGCAACGAAACTCCCGATTTAATGCCCGCCCCGATTTGGTTGGCACACCGCTTAGCGAAGCAACTCGAAAAAGTGCGGCGCGAAAAAATCCTTGACTACCTGTGTCCCGATGGGAAAACCCAGGTAACGGTACGTTACGAGGACGGGCGTCCGGTGGGGATCGACACGATAGTGCTTTCAACTCAGCATCTAGCATCCGTCAGCCTCAAAGACCTGCGCGAAGAAGTAAAATCCGCGGTGATTGACCCGGTTATCGCCCAGGTACCTTGGATTGAGGACAGAGATTTCCGCACCCTAGTAAACCCGGCAGGACGCTTCATTTTAGGAGGCCCAGCCGCTGATACAGGCGTTACCGGCCGCAAACTAATCGTCGACACCTACGGGGGGATGGCGCGCCACGGTGGAGGCGCGTTCTCCGGAAAAGACGCTTCTAAAGTTGATCGCTCCGCGGCCTATGCGGCGCGCTGGGTAGCCAAGAACGTGGTGGCAGCCGGCCTTGCGGATCGGGCAGAACTGCAGGTGGCTTACGCTATCGGCTCGGCGCACCCGGTTTCGATAGAACTGGAAACCTTCGGCACTGAAAAAGCGGATAAGACCCAGATTTTGCAGGCAGTCCGGGAAACTGTCGACTTGCGTCCGGCCGCTATTATCGACCGGCTTTCGCTGCGCCGACCTATCTATTCGCGCACCGCCGCCTACGGGCATTTCGGACGTTCCGGGTTCACCTGGGAAGATACCGATATGGCGCGACAGCTGCGGGCAAAGTTAGGGGCGTAAAACCAGCAGGCAAGCTGGGAGCGTAAAAACCTGCGAAAAAAACTTAGAGGCGTAAAAACTAGCGCCACCAGGGCTAAGCCTAAAGGGAAAACTAGGATAACTAATCGTGCTTTTTGCCGCAGCCATATAGAATCGGTAAACGGAGCGAACACACGGGAGAACTGATGTCATTTTTTGAAAAAATCCTGCGCATGGGTGAGGGACGTATCCTTAAACGCCTAGACCGGACAGCTCACGAAGTTGTGGCGAAAGAGGACGAATACGCCGCCCTAAGCGACGAAGAGCTAAAAGCCAAGACCGACGAGTTTAAAGAGGCGCTGGCAAACGGGGCAAGCGAGGATGAAATCCTGGTTGACGCCTTCGCGACTGTGCGGGAGGCCGCCTGGCGCGTCCTCAAACAAAAGCCCTATCACGTGCAGGTGATGGGAGGAATCGCCCTCCATAATGGCAATATCGCCGAGATGAAAACCGGTGAAGGTAAAACCCTGGTTGCCACTATGCCCAGCTATCTCAATGCGCTTAGTGGCAAGGGCGTGCACGTAGTCACGGTTAACGACTACCTCGCCAGCTATCAAAGTGAGCTCATGGGGCGGGTCTATCGCTTCCTGGGGCTAACTATAGGTTGTATCGTCAATGGTCAAACCCCCACCGAGCGGGTAAAACAGTACCAGGCGGATATTACTTACGGTACTAATAACGAGTTCGGATTCGATTATCTGCGCGACAATATGGTGCAGCGGGTAGAGGACATCGTTCAGCGTGGTCACAATTTCGCCATCGTGGACGAGGTGGACTCGATTCTAATTGACGAAGCGCGTACCCCGCTGATTATTTCCGGTCCTGCCCAAGGTGAGGCAGACCAGTGGTACAACAAATTCGCCTCTCTGGTAACCCGCTTAGAAAAAGATATGGATTACGAGGTCGATGAAAAGAAACGTACTGTGGGAGTTACCGATGTAGGGATCGCTGCAGTCGAGGATTTCTTGGGAATCGAGAACCTCTACGAAGCTTCCCACACTCCCTTAATCGGCTTCCTTAACAACGCGATTAAAGCGAAAGAGCTGTTCAAACGGGATCGTGACTATATTGTGCGCAACCGGGAAGTGCTAATCGTTGACGAACATACCGGGCGCGTAATGGAAGGTCGGCGTTACAACGAGGGTATGCACCAGGCGATTGAAGCCAAGGAACATGTCCCGGTTAAAGCCGAGAACCAGACCCTGGCCACCATTACCTTGCAGAACTATTTCCGCCTATACAACAAACTCGCGGGCATGACCGGTACCGCTGAAACCGAAGCGGCCGAGTTCATGAACACCTACAAGATTGGGGTAATCCCGATTCCGCCGAACAAACCGATGATCCGCATCGATCAGCCGGATTTGGTTTATCCTTCCCGCCGCGGCAAGCTCAAGGCAATCGTGGAGGACATTAAGGAACGCCACGAAAAAGGCCAGCCGATTCTGGTAGGTACCACCGATGTTGCCAAGTCGGAAGAACTTTCCATCATGTTGGACGAGGCCGGGGTACCGCACAATGTGCTCAACGCGAAGCAGCACGCCCACGAAGCCCAGGTAGTCTTCGATGCCGGACGTAAAGGCATGGTTACCGTGGCCACCAATATGGCTGGTCGTGGTACCGACATTATGCTGGGCGGCAACCCGGAGCATATTGCGGATCAGAACCTGCGTGCGCAGGGACTTGACCCGGAAGAAACTCCCGAGGAGTGGCGGGAAGCCTGGTCTGATGCATTATCTCAGGCGGAGGCCGAGGTAGCTGACGAACACGAAGAGGTCGTTGACCTGGGCGGACTATACGTCCTCGGTACTGAACGTCACGATGCTCGCCGCATTGATAACCAGTTACGGGGGCGTTCTGGACGTCAAGGTGACCCGGGGGAATCCCGCTTCTACCTGGCAATGGATGACCCGTTGATGATGAAGAATATGGCGGCGTTCGTTACCCGGTTTATGAATTCTTCGCTCTATCCCGAGGATCTGCCGCTAGAATCCAAGATGGTTTCCGGGCGTATCCAATCCGCGCAGCACCAAACCGAAGCGCAGAACTTCGAGATCCGTAAGAACGTCCTCAAATACGACGATGTGATGACCGATCAGCGCGATCTGATTTATACCGAACGTCAAGAAGTGCTGCAAAAGGAAATCGATCTCGATGAGCTGATTCCTTCCTACCTGCGGACTTTGATTAAAGAGGCGGTCACCCACGCCACCAGTGAGGGCGCCGATTCTAACGAATGGGATTTGGAAAAACTGTGGAACAACCTCCGCGCGGTTTATCCGGTGCGCGCCTCCCTTTCTGAGCTCAAAGATGAGGACGGCTCCTTCCTGCATATTTCGGCTTCTGAGCTGGAAAATATGTTGCAGAACGATATTGCCGATGCCTATGAAGAAATTCTCGATCAGGTAAACGAAAACCCGATTGCGATCGATCAGCTGGGAGACCAGCCGATGGCGGAACTGGAGCGCCGGGTGCTGCTGGCTACGGTTGACCGGCTCTGGCAACAGCACCTTTACGAGATGGACTACCTCAAAGAAGGTATCGGCCTGCGGGCAATGGGGCAGCGTGACCCCTTGGTGGAATACAAGTCCGAGGGCGCGCTAATGTTCGAGAACATGATGGGGCAGGTGCGTGAAGATACGGTGACGGGGATCTTCAATTTCGCCCACCAGTTCCAGCAGGTCTATGAACAGCAGCTAGAGGCAGAAAAGCAGCAAGCCGAACAAGCTAAGAAGAAGGCGATAGCGGAAGGCTCGGTTATGGGGGATACCGGACATAAGGAATCCTCGGAAACTGTGCCCGCCATGGCGGGTGCCGCTGGCAAAGGTTCAGCTTTTGGCGCCGAGGCCGCACGGCAAACTGCCGCGCAAGGCGGAAACCGTGCGCAGCGCCGTGCCCAAAAGAAGCGTAAGAAGCGTCGCTAATCCTTACTGGAGGCGCTATTAGCTCAAGGCTTACCAGTACTTTAGATATTTCGTTGTGGCTGGTTGCTTTCGGTAAGCGGGCGGGAAATCATCAGTGAAAACCGGGATGGGGATGATTATTAGCCGCAGCTGCTGGCATATGGGTTCATCCGATCTCGAGCGCGGAAATTCTCCATTTTTTGCCGCCGGGGGTAATCCGCATCGCCACCGCCCGTACCCGAGAGTCATCACTTATGCTCACTGCCACTTCGAACGCGCCGCAGTCCCTAGGGTCAACCCCAGCCTTGCGGCACAGAATTCGGCGGATCTGAATCGCGGTAGGCTGGGGACGGTGTCGTTCACTACGCGCTAATGCCAAGAAGGATTTTTGTAACTCGGGGGTAAACCAGTTAGTTACCGCCTGGGCGGAGCGGCGGCCAGAAAACACTTCGAATATGGTTTTCACGGCAGTCGCCACCCACGGTTTTATCTGGGGTAATGACGATAATGATGCAGCTTTCGGCTTAGCGGAGGTTTTCTTACGGTCTTGAGGGCGAGGAAGCAGGGTCTGCACTTCGAGGGGACCGTATTTGGGGCTTAAGGGAATTTGCGGAAGTTCGGGACAAATTATGGCGCAAGATCCAGGAGAGTCGTCATCTTGGGAACAAATTGTTACCAGTGGTTTGCCGGGCGGAAATAGCTCTTGACCGTGGTTTACATCTTCTATCTCTGGGGAAACATCATTTTTCGTGACCTCCCTAAGAAGGAGGGCTGGCGCTGCTAAACTCATCGACTCAAGTCCTTTAAATATGAGAGGAAAACTTTAATTCATTAAAAAGGCAGGGGTCAGGGGGCTCCGTTGCCAATTGGTGTTTTTGAACTGTTTAACCAGGTATATGCAAATTCCTCTGTTAATAGAAGGCACTGAACAGCGCCTACCAACAATCAGTGAATTAAGAAATAATTAAAGACAAGTGAGTTTTTAATGAGGCGTACAGCTTGCTGCTAGTTGACAATCGAGTATTCGGGCAACACCGCACGTCGCAGGCTAAAGAACGCGTGGATAGCCGCTACAATCGTTGGATGAGAATTTATCTTCCCCTAGCGGTAGCTGGCCTGTTTGAGGAGCACCTGAATTCCCGCAATGCTTGGCAGGGCAGCGCTGATTTCTGTCAGCTTTGGGGAATTGATCCTCTCGATAGTGAGCAGGCGGAAGATTTGGCGATGAGTATGTCCGCTATGTCCTGTCTTCAGGGGAAAGTAACGGGGTACCCGGGGAGAATAGTCGCGGCGCTCGATGTTAACCCTCAGGAGTTGGGCGCAGAAAATGCCCCCGGCATATTTGCGGTCAAGTCTGGTTTCGACTGGCAGCGCTTAGTAAGCCTGCATGTGGACAGTCCGGATAACTTGGAGCTTTGCACTCAGGTTAGGACGCAGGTTCCTGCGGAGCTGGCGGCGGCGTGGAGCCGCGGTGACTTTAGTGATACCCGTATTGAACTGCCAGAAGATGCTGGCGCTGATTTATCAGAAGCAGTTTCGCCGCAGCTGGAACTGTGGGAAGAGCTGGCGGCGGAGCCGCTTTCCTGGTTTGATGCCAGCGAACTTGATTATCTGCGCCGCTCGCTAGCGGAAAATACTGCCTCTTAGGCGTTTGTTCCTGCCTCACGGGCGTACCCCTGGGCGGCAATTGTCTGGCGCAGCGTCTGCATAGAGGCGGCGATCTCCTCCGCAGTAGCTGGTTGGGCGTGAGCGAACTTAATGTCCTCCATCGAGTTTGCCGGAATTAGGTGCAGGTGCAGGTGGGGTACGTCGAATCCCGCGATACTGAGGCAGGAGCGCTCAGAGCCGAAAGCCTGCCGTTGGGCACGCCCAATAATCTGCGCTACTTTCATTAGGTGCTGCAGCTCTTCGGTAGGGGCGTCCCAATAGTTTTCTACTTCCCGGCGAGGAACTAGCAATACATGTCCGGGGGTGATGGGGTTGATGTCGGCAAAGGCGACACAGATGTCGTCTTTCCAGCAGAATTCGCCGGGTATTTCGCCAGCGATAATGCGAGTAAAAATAGTGGACATATTTCCTCCTGGGGTAGTTCTTGTCTCTAATAATATGCCGGGATGGAAAACGAGAGACTTTTATGGGGAAATGGGCAACACGCGCCAATAATGCTTGCTGAAAACTCCTCATTACATAGGATTTTCGTTTGACCAAGAGGGCTAATAATCCTAACTCTAAACTAAAACTTTAGGGTTAGATCGGAGGGCGACCGTGACAGTACCAGATACTAACCTGGCAGATATTAAAGTCGTAGGCATCGGCGGAGGCGGAGCAAACGCCGTTAACCGCATGATTGATTTCGGACTTAAAGGCGTAGAGTTCATCGCGATTAACACTGATGCGCAAGCGCTGATGATGTCGGATGCAGACGTGAAATTGGATATCGGGCGAGAAGAAACTCGCGGTCTGGGAGCTGGAGCCGACCCCAAGGTAGGAGAACGCGCTGCCGCTGACAACGAAGAAGAAATAAAAGACACCCTGGAAGGTGCCGATATGGTCTTCGTTACCGCAGGCGAGGGCGGCGGTACCGGAACCGGAGGTGCGCCCATCGTAGCGCGGGTTGCGCGTGAAATGGGCGCTCTGACTATCGGGGTAGTCACCCGGCCTTTCTCTTTTGAGGGTAAACGCCGGCAGACGCAGGCGGAAGCCGGGGTAGAGGCGTTACGCAAAGAAGTAGACACCATTATTGTGATCCCCAACGATCGCCTCCTAGAGATCTCAGATCAAAACATCACTATGGTCGATGCTTTCTCTGCCGCAGATGAGGTCTTACACTCCGGCGTTCAAGGCATTACCGATCTGATCACTACCTCCGCCCTGGTTAACGTAGACTTCGCCGATGTAAAAAGTGTGATGAAGGGAGCGGGTACCGCCCTGATGGGAATCGGCTCTGCCACCGGTGAAGATCGCGCGATTCGCGCCGCCGAAGCCGCCTTTATGTCTCCGCTGCTAGAGGCAGATATTGATGGAGCGCTGGGAGTTTTGATGTTCTTCCAAGGTGGCTCGGACATGGGGCTTATGGAGGTACATCGCGCCGCCGATATGGTACGCGAAATGGTGCACCCCGAAGCCAATATTATTTTCGGTGCCAACGTTGACGAATCCTTGGGCGATCAGATCCGGGTTACTATCATTGCTGCCGGGTTCGATGATCCCAAGAAGGGCAAGAAGAGTGCGCGAGTAGAGAAAAAAGCAACGCCCGAGCCGGCCTCGAAACCCGCCGCATCCTCCACGTCCTCCACACCCGAGAAAACCACGGAGGATGCCACAGCTACTTCCGCGATCCCGGCCTTTCCGCGCCGCGCAGTTCTGAACCAGGACGAACGTAGCGTGGGGGATCTTCCGCGTTCCACTGTCACGGGAGGGGCACACCGGCTGCCGGTAACCCCGCCCTCACGCGATGCCTTTAGCCGTAAAGAAAACGAAAGCTCCAGCAGCTACCGTGACAATTTCGGAGTGAGTCGCAAGAGCGAGGACGATAGCACCTTAACCGTGCCGCGCGTATTCGAGGACGACGACCAAGAATCGGGTTTAGATGTACCCGACTTCATGCGGTAGGTCGCAATGTTTCGCATCGGCGGCGCGCAGGCAGTTTTTACCAACCGGATCGGGGGGAAATCCTCCGGTGAGTACGCTACCCTCAACCTGGGAGATCAGGTTGGAGATAACCCCGATATCGTAGCGGAGAACCGCAGAATCGTTGATGAGGCGATCGGTCGCAAAGTGGTTTGGATGCACCAGACCCATTCCAACCGGGTGGTGCAGGTTCGTCCCGGTCATACCAATGCTCCGGTAGAGGCCGATGGGATTGTCATCGATACTCGCGAGTTCGCGGAACTGGGACTAACCACCCCGGCAGCGGGGGTGATGGTGGCTGATTGCGTGCCCCTATTATTGGCTTCCGATGATGGCCTGCTAGTGGCGGCCGTACATGCCGGTAGAGCCGGGATGGTTACCGGTATTGTTCGCGAAGCGGTGCTGGCATTGCGCAAACTCGGAGCGCAAACGGGCAAGATCCACGCTGCTATTGGCCCGGCTATCTGTGGAGCCTGCTATGAGGTTCCCGAGGCGATGCGAACCCACGTGACCGGACATGTGCCGGCCGCGTGGTCACGAACCCGGATGGGAAGTCCTGGTTTGGATCTACAGGCGGGGGTAGTTTCGCAACTCAAGTCGGCGGGAGCCCGGATTACTTTTGCCTCTAAACGCTGCACTTTTGAAGATCGCAACCTCTATTCCTACCGCCGTGATGCTCATACGGGCAGGTTCGCGGGAATAGTGGTGGGCAAGCGGGAACTTCCAGCCGGCTGAACTGCGCATTTAGGTGCATAGTTTTGGAAACACGCCGTAGTAATACTTCAAAAAGAACCCGGTCCCGTTTAACGTTTTTGTAGACCAGTATTAAAAGAAGGAGAACCTGATGGGCGCTTTGAGGAAGACGATGGACTATTTAGGCCTGTCCGAACCACAAGAGAACGAAGAAATCAGCGATGAACTGGAAAACGCAGTTCCGGATTCTGAAGTTCCCACCCCCCGTCCTCGGATTGTAGAACCGGCTTTGCGTTTCCCGCATGCGGTCAGTTCCCAGCCGGAAACTGCTTCAGAGCTTAAGCGGATTGTGACGATCCGGCCTACCACCTATAACGAGGCACAAAGTATTGGGGAAGCCTTTAAAGAGGGCACTCCGGTGATTATGAACCTGGGGGCAATGAATGACCTGGAAGCGCGGCGGATGATTGATTTTGCTGCTGGCCTCAGCTTTGCCCTGGATGGGGGAATTGAAAAGGTTACTAACCGGGTATTTTTGCTTTCTCCGAAGTCTGTACAGGTTGACGAGGGCGAATCTTCGCTGGGATCTAAAAGAGACTTTTTCAATCAAAGCTGATAGATGCTCACTTTAGTCTATTGGGTCGGCCAGATAGGCAGATGGCTGCTCCAGCTGTATATTCTGGCGTTGATAGTTAGGGCGGTGCTGTCTTGGGTGATGGCATTGAACCCGAGTTGGCGGCCAAAAAACTCGGTTACCCTATTTCTTTGTAACCTGGTTTTTGCATTAACCGATCCGCCCCTACGTTTTTTAGGGAGATTCATTAAACCGCTCCGACTTGGGACTATTGCCCTAGATTTAAGTTTTATCGTACTGTTCTTGCTGGTCACAGTGTTTATAAATATTTGGATCCACCTGATTAACGCGCTGCTAATTCTTTTGCACGGGTAAAAGTGCAGAAAATTGGCTAAAGTGTTGCTCAAAATGATAGATGTTACTATTGTTGATGATGTGGAAGTTGAGCAGATCTTCGGTATGCTTGTTTCCAACTGCAACCTATAGCGCAGAAGTTCCCGCTGGCAGGTAGAGCACCTACCTCGGGAAAAACACGATAGATAACTGAGGTGACAGGTATGGCTCTGCTGACTGCTGAAGATGTCCACTGGAAGCAATTCCAGGCGACCAAGTTCCGGGAAGGGTACGATCAGGAAGAAGTTGACGAGTTTCTCGATGAGGTCGTAGAAACTATCGCGACTCTGCAGGATCAAAATGCTTCCTTAAAATCTGAACTAGACGAGGCACGCCAGCAGGCAGCTGATGGTGGCCAGGTAGCGCCCAGTGAAAGCGGTGAAGAAACTGCCGCTCTAAAGGCGCAGCTCGAGACGGCTAATGCGCAAATCGCGGAGATGCAGGCGCAGGTGCAACAGTACCAGGCTGCGGCTGCTGAGGGCGATCCACAAGCCGGGGAGCAAATCCAGGCTTTGCAGGCACACTTGGCGCAAACTCAGCAAGAAGCCCAAGCGGCACTGGCGCAGTCTCAAGCAGAGACTCAACAGGCCGTGGCCGAGATCGAGCAGTTGCGCGAACAACTGGCACAGGCAGAACAAAACGCGCAGGCCGGCGCGCAGCCTAGTTCCGAACAACCAGAGGACGCCACCTCCATGCTGGCGCTGGCACAACGTGTGCATGACGAATACGTGCGCAATGGACAGCAAGAAGCCGATCAGATTCTGGAAGATTCCCGCCTCAAGGGTGACCAGATCGTACGGGAAGCCAATGATGAGCGTCGTCGCGTGCTAGAACAGCTAGAGTCCGAACGGGCAGACCTAGAGTCTCGAGTCGATGACCTTAAAGCCTTCGAAAACGATTACCGCCAGAAGGTGCGCGAGCACCTACAGGCTTTGATCGGTCAACTAGACGCTCAAGAGGCATAGGAAGTAACTCAAACGTAGTTCCTCCTAAGAGCCAGGGAGGATTAGAGCGGCGTCATCACGTAAGTGGTGGCGCCGCTACTTTTTTATTAAATTTAGGCATAGACTAAACCGACCTGGAAAGAATATGAATCAGCGAAAAAATCAAAAATCGGCACCGCTCCTGGTGATATTTATTTTCGTAGCGCTACCGGTGTTAATCGTTGACCAAGCCACTAAAGCCTGGGCACTTAGCGTTCTGGAAGTGGGGGCGCCTGAGAAACCTTTTATTGGCAGTTTTATTAGTCTGCAATTGGTGCGCAACCCGGGGGCGGCCTTTTCGCTGGCTGAGAGCTTCACTTGGGTGTTCTCGGTGATAGCTGCGGTGGTGCTAGCCATTATTATTTGGACGGGACGGACAATGACTAATCGCGCCTGGCAACTTTCTCTCGGGCTGCTGGCCGGAGGGGCGCTGGGAAACCTGGTTGATCGTCTCATTCGGCCTCCGGGAATCTTCCGGGGGCACGTGATCGATTTTTTGAACTACCGTTCGATGTTCGTCGGTAATGTTGCTGATATTGCGATCGTGGTCGGGGTAATTGCCGTAGTAGTGCTGGTGGTGCTGGGCGTCCCCTCGGTTAGCGGTAATCACTCCTACCAACCGACGCGGGTGCGGGGCAAGGATGCGTGAACGGGTTCGCCTGCAGGTTTCTGAAAGCGCGCAAGGAAAAAGGCTTGACCAAGTATTAGCGGCCGAACTGGGGATTTCTCGCTCGCTGGTTGCCAAACTGATTAAACAAAATGAGGTAAAGGTAAACGGAGTAGTTTCGCGAAAATCGGCGGAGGTATTTGGCGGTGACCAGGTGGAAGTGTTGCTGCCCGATGAGAGCCCTAAGAGTCTAGAAACCCCGGCACCGCTGCCGATTGTGTATCAGGACGTCGATATTGTGGTGGTCAATAAACCGGTGGGGATGGCAGCGCATCCGGCTCCCAGTTGGGAAGGACCGACAGTTATGGGTGCCTTGTTGGCGGCGGGACAAGAAATCGTTACCTCTGGTCCAGTGGAGCGGAAAGGAATCGTTCACCGCTTAGACGTGGGGACTTCCGGAGCGATGGTAGTGGCCAAGTCGCAGTTGGCCTATGACCGCTTGCAGGATGAATTTCGTGAGCGCCGGGTGAAGAAGACCTATCAGGCTTTGGTACAAGGTTATCTAGATCCGGCCGAGGGCACTATTGATGCTCCGATTGGACGCCATCCTTCCCGCGATTTCAAAATGGCGGTAGTAGCGGGAGGCAGACCAGCCATAACCCATTACCGCACCTTGGAGTCCTTGCCGAGGGCAACCCTGGTTGAAGTACAGCTAGAGACAGGGCGGACACATCAAATCCGAGTGCATATGCAGGCAATCGGGCACGCTATCGTGGGCGATCCGATCTATGGGGCAAACCCACTTCTAGCGAAAGAACTGGGGCTGACCCGGCAGTGGCTACATGCGGTGAGCTTAGAATTTACCCATCCAGTAAGTGGTGAACCGGTGAGCTTTGAGGCTCCTTTGGCCGCTGATTTAGAGGACGCATTAACCCGCTTGCGCCGCGGATTCTGATTTAACTTTATCCCCCGCACTAGGCGGGGTTGGTTTTTCCTGTTGCAATTTATTAAAGATTGCCGAGGACGCGCCAGCGGCTTATTTTCCTTCTATGGCTCCAGAAAAACCCGGCTATACCCGCTCGCAGTTTCGCCAGGCGTCCTCTCAGGCTTCGCGGGCACAACAGCTTTTGCAACAGGCGGAAACCCGGCTGCGCTCTGGCGAGGGCGGTACCCGTCTGCGCTGGGCTCCTTCCCCACGAATCGTGCTAGCTGCGCTAATAGCAGTGGTGATAGTGGCGGTGATGGCAGGGTGGGCACAGGGGAAAACTCCTAGTAGCGGGAGGTTACCGGCAACCTCTAGTTTTAGTGCGACCACTAAAGATGCGCCGGGCCCTTCACCTGCGGCAACCGGTGAGGTATTGGTGGATGTAGTGGGCAAAGTTAAAAAACCGGGAGTGGTACGTCTGGAGGCTTCCGCGCGGGTACAAGACGCGATAAAAGCCGCCGGGGGAGCGCTTCCAGGTACCGACCTGTCGGGACTGAACCTGGCGCGCCGACTAAGTGACGGCGAACAGCTGAGGGTGGGAATCGAAAAAAACAGCGTACCGGAAGTAGAGGGTGAGTTAGCCGCGGCAGGCGCGGCACAAAATACCGGGCAACCAGCTGGGCAGGGCGCTGCAGCAGGCTCTGGTGGTGGGAAAATCTCTATTAATGAGGCCTCGAAGCAACAGCTAGAGCAGCTTCCGGGGGTGGGACAGGCACTCGCGCAAAGGATTGTAGATTATCGCCAATCCCAGGGACGCTTTCAAAACCTGGAAGACTTGAAGAATGTGTCTGGAATTGGGGAGAAAAAATACGCGGCCTTGTCGGCAATGATCAGACTCTAGGCAAGCTATGCAGGGAAGCATCCTAGATTTACGTTTAGCGCCAGCGGCCATTATTGCCTGGTTGGGAGCCCTGGTTTTACCCGCTCTTCCCTTACAATGGGTGCCATTTATCGCTGCTTTAACCCTCGGGGGCGCTGCCTTAGTATTGCTGGTCAGCTACTGGAAAGTTCTGCCCTCAGTTATCTTGGCGGGCGCTCTGGCTTTAGGGGCGCTGGGCGGGGTGGCGGTGGCAATCAGCCAGTCGGCGCGGGTGATAGCCGCTGACCCGTTAGCGCGCGCCTGGCAGGGGCAGATCGACCGTGTCCAGGCGATAGCACTGGTAGAGACACCGCCGCGAAAATATGACCCGGCAAGCGAGCAACAGATAACCCAGTTACGTCTATTATCAGCCCGCCTGCCAGATACGCCAGCCGTAAATACTGGGGTGAAAGTGGTGGCCTTTGGTCAGCACCTGCCAAAATATCCCCGCGGAACGGTTCTGGAAACTGTGTTACAGCTAGAAAAGCCGTCCCGTGGCCAGGAATCTCAGCAAGATTTAACCACGGTAATCAGCGCTAATTCTCTCTTAGAGATCCCCGGAAGAATCATCGCTACCCCTAAGGTGAGAGCCGGGCCTGCCGGGGCGGCGGCCCTGAAACAAAAGTTCGCGACCCAGCTGGAAGAAAAACTGGTAGCTGCAGATTCCCCGGCAGCAGCTATGCTGCTGCCGGCCATGATTCTAGGAATCAGAGCTGATGCCTCGGCAGATACCGAAGCATTAAAAACCGCGGGGATAGTGCATATTACCTGTGTGTCCGGGATGCATATCTCGGTGCTACTTTCCCTGGTAGCACTACTTAGTGCGGGGTTAAAACGCCGCTGGCGGCTACTGGCGGGTGCCGGCTTGTTAGTGGGGTACTGTCTGCTCTTAGGGCCTTCTCCCTCATTGCTGCGGGCGGCGGTAATGGGGATGGTCTGTCTACTGGCTCTAGCTAGAGGCAAAGAGCCCTATTCTTTTACCGCCCTCGAAATCGCGATTATCGGTCTGCTAATTTTTGAACCTGGATTCGGCTCCGATACCGGATTTTTGCTCTCAGTCAGCGCTACTGTAGCGATTGTGCTGGTGGCGCGGCCTTTAGAAGAAAAACTGCACCGGGGAATAACGGCAGTGAAAAGACAGGGGAGCGGGCGACCCCCTCGATTATTATCGCGAAAGTACTTCGCGCTTTTCCGGAAGTTCTTATCCGCTTTCCTGTCCGTTAGCGCAGTGAGCTTGGTGGCGCAATTAGCTTGCTTGCCGGGGCAACTGTTAATTCGTCCCGGAATCAATACCTTGACCGTCCTCGCAAATGTAGCTATCGCGCCGGTAGTGACCCTGCTGATATGGGGCGGAGCTTGCCTGACATTCCTGCCGCTACCCGCAACTTTTCTGGCAAAAATACTAGGAATAGGGTGTACCTGGGTGCTGACAGTTGCCCGGGTAATCTCCGCCAATCGATTCGCAATCTTGCCGTGGCCGCAAGGGATACCCGGCTTATTGGCACTGGGGATTTTGGTGACAGGAATAGTTTTTATTTACCGCTGCTACTTTCCAAAAAGGAAGATAAATGGCAATGTTAAATCATGGCCTCAAAGCAAATGAGTTGGCGCGATTGCACCTTAAGTTCCGGGGTACTTATACGCGGCCCCGAGAAACTGCTGGCAGATCGCGCCCTGACTCGTTTAAAGCAACTGGGACGAAACCAGGATCCCACCCTGGCAGTGACCGAGGTGACTGCTAACAGTTATCAGGCAGGTTCCCTAGATTCCTTGACTTCGCCCTCATTGTTTGGAGAAGCCCGCCTGGTGGTGATTCCCGATTTCGAATCCGCCGCTGATGATTTGGGACAAGACCTTGCAGCCTACCTAGCTGCGCCGCAAGCAGATTGCTGGGTGATAGCCATGCACGATGGCTCCAATAAAGGAAAACGCCAGGTAGACAGAATAAAGAAAGCGGGGGCGCAGGAAGTAAAAGTCGCAAAGATTAAGAATGCGCGCGAGAAACTATCCTTAGCGGTTGAGGAAGTACGCACTGCCGGCGGACGCATAGAACCAGCCGGAGCGCAGCTGCTGGTAGATGCGCTCGGTGAGGATCTCTCGGAATTAATTGGCGCTGCTCGCCAATTGGTTTCCGACTATCCGCAGGCCGTAACCTTGCAGGCAGTGCAACAGTTCTACGGGTCTCGAGTGGGGGCTAGTGGGTTTAACGTAGCTGATGCCGCCGCGGTGGGCAATATGTCGCGCGCCCTGGTGTTGCTGCGGCAAGCATTTTCTTCCGGAGTTCAGCCGGTCGCTATCGCAGGAGCGCTCGCCCTAAAGTTCCGCAACCTGGCAAAGGTTAGCGCGCGGGGAGTAAGCCCTTCTCAGCTAGGGATGGCGCCTTGGCAGTTGGAAAAAGCGCGGCGGGAAGTGCGGGGATGGAGCGACGCTCACCTGGCAGCTGCTATTAAGATTATTGCGCAAGCTGACGAGGAGGCGAAGGGCGCTAGTCGGGATCCGCAGTATGCGCTCGAGGCGGCAGTTAGGAAAATCTGTCTTTTGCGACAAAGCTGAGCAGATGCAGGAAAGTAGGTAAAACAGACAATGGTAATGCAGCGCAAAACCCGACAGCGGGACGCGATTATGACAATCATGGCTGATGAAACGGATTTTCGTTCTGCCCAACAAGTGCATACTGCCCTGGTTTCAGCCGGACAAGCGGTGGGACTAGCTACCGTTTACCGCAACCTGCAGGCTCTAACTGAGGCCGGGGAGCTCGACAGCTTGCGTTCGGAGGATGGAGAAATCCTCTATCGGCGTTGCGCTAAGCGCCGTCACCATCACCACTTGGTATGTAGAAACTGTGGCTATACGGTAGATATTCAAGATGACCAGTTAGAACAGTGGATTGCTGAGATTTCTCGGCGCTATCAGTTCAGCGATATTGAACATATGGCAGATGTGTTTGGTCTGTGCGCCAACTGTGCGAACCAGTCCGCAGAATAATCTCCTAGGTTTTAATTATTACTTTCAAGCGTCCTCAGCAAAGCCATAATACCTGACTATAGGGATCGCGCCATCTCGGGAAATATTTTCCCCCACCCTGCTCCTTAGTTAGTAGGAATCAAACAGGTATTGCATATCTAATGCCTAGATAATAGACTTATTTTAGATGTATTTTATTGTAGGCGGGAGGAATTGCTATGTCCGGTACTACCAGTTTCAGTGTGCGCATGGATAAAGATGTTAAGCAGCAAAGCGAAGATATTTTTCGCAATCTAGGGGTTAATATGACTACCGCGATCAATATTTTTTTGCGTCAAGCTATCCAAGCGGGGGGATTTCCGTTTGAAATCCGTCAAAAATCTCCCAACTATCAAACCCAGTTGGCGTTGGCGGAATCGGAAAGAATGCTTTCCGATCCTGATGCTCAGCGTTTTGTAGATGTTGAAGATGCCTTAAAAGAACTTAAATCATGAGCTACCAGATCCAATGGACTAGCCGGTTTAAGAAAGACTACAAGCAAGCTATTCGGCGCGGGCTGCCCATAGAGGAGCTAGATGACGTTATCCGGTTGTTAGCAGCTGGAAAAGTACTTCCAAAAACACTAAAGGATCATGCGCTAACGGGAAACTGGTTGGGGCATCGCGAATGTCATATTCGCCCTGATTGGCTACTGATCTATAAAATCAGTTCCCAGCAGTTAGTGCTAACGCTGACTAGGACTGGTAGTCATTCTGACCTTTTGGAATAGCTATAGCTATAGCTGAGGAATTCTCACCGGTTTAGCGGATGCGGGCGCTGGCGATGGCGTGCAGGGCGATCGCCGCGGCTGTTGCCACGTTTAAGGATTCTGCCTTTCCCCACATAGGGATGGCGATAGTTTGATTACAGAGGGCGATTTCCTCGTTAGATAAACCTTGGGCTTCGTTGCCCAGGCAGATAAATAGGGGAGAGGCGGTAGCGATATTAGAGGCAGTAAAGCTAGGTAAATCGACAGTCGCTTTCCCCGATAATCCCACAAGGCAGCCACCATTTTCCTCGCTGAGCCTCGCTAAATCGACAAAAGCAGCGCTGGAATAGACGGGCAAGTGGAAAAGGCTCCCGGCGCTGGCGCGAATAACTTTCGGGCTAGAAACATCAGCGCAGCCCGAAAGGGCTAAGACCCCGGCTAGGCCGCAGGCGTCAGCAATCCGAATTATCGTCCCCAGGTTCCCGGGGTCTTGTACCCGCGCACATACTGCCCAGGCGCCCTCTTTCAAAACCTCCGAGGACGGGAGTTCTTCGCTCGGAAGCACTGATAAATCAGCAGTAGCCGCGATACCTTGCGCCGAGGGCGCGAATAACTTCATTACCGATGGGGCAACCGGGTGTACCCAGCGGGTAATCCCTAAAGCCGTCCTCGCTACCGGGATAGCAGGGCAGGGAGCATCGGTGCACAGATAGACATCCCGAATCGCTTCCGGGAAAAAACACAGCAGTTCCGCGCAAGATTGCGGTCCTTCTACCAGGAGCAATCCTTGCTTTAAACGAAAACTACGCCTAGACAGATTGACCAGAGTCCGCACCCGCTGGGAGCGAGGATTATCAATCGTGTCTAGGCGTAGATTAAGCAAAAAGCTAACTTCTTTTAAGGGCCTTAAGCAGCTGGAGCGTTTACGTCCTCAGGTAGAGCAGCTTTCGCTTTTTCTACCAGCTGATTAAAGGTATCAATATCGTAAACCGCAAGTTCGGAAAGCATCCGGCGATCAACTTCGATTTCCGCTAGACGTAGCCCCTGGATGAAGCGGTTGTAGGTCATTCCCTGAGCGCGGCAAGCAGCGTTAATACGCTGAATCCACAGTTTGCGGAAGTCGTTCTTACGTTTGCGGCGGTCGTTGTAGGAATAAACGCCCGAGTGCAGCAGCTGTTCTTTGGCCTTACGGTATAGGCGGGAACGCTGACCCCGGTAGCCAGAGGCGCGATCCAGTACGGTGCGACGTTTCTTCTTGGCATTAACTGCTCGTTTTACGCGTGCCATATCTCTTATTCCTCTCCTTGCCTACTTGTTGCCAGCCAACAGCTTGTTGATGCGGTTAGTGTCGGCGGGTGCTACCACCTGATCACGGCTGAGGCGACGGGTCTGTTTGGAAGACTTGTGTTCTAGCAGGTGGCGTTTGCCTGCCTTTTCCCGCATCAGTTTGCCGCTTCCGGTTCGGCGGAAGCGTTTCTTCGCACCGGAGTGCGTCTTCATCTTCGGCATTGTATTTCCTCTCTACCGGCACGCCGGTGGTTCTGCCTGTTTCTTAGGCGTTAGGACGACCCTACTTTTTCGCTTTCGCGGCGGCTGCAGCTTCCTCAGCCTCTTTAGCTTTCCGCGCTTTACGGGCATCCTTAAGTTGTTGCCGGTTCATAGTCTCGCCGTTTTGTTGATCACGGCGACGACGCTGATCCGACTTGGTGTGGTGTTTACGTTTCGTGGGAGCCAAAACCATAGTCATATTGCGCCCGTCTTGGCGGGGCATTGATTCTACCGTGGCCATATCGGTTACGTCCTCGGCTAGGCGCTCTAATAGTTTTACACCGAGCTCTGGACGAGACTGTTCGCGCCCGCGAAACATAATCATGACTTTCACTTTGTCCCCGCCCTCAAGGAACCGCACTACGTGACCTTTCTTGGTTTCGTAGTCGTGGTCATCGATCTTTAGACGGAAACGAATCTCTTTCAACTGGGAGTTTGCCTGGTTGCGGCGAGCGTTACGAGCCTTTTGAGCGGCCTCGTATTTGAACTTGCCGTAATCCATCAACTTACAAACCGGAGGTTTCGCCGTGGGCGCGACCTCCACTAGATCCAAGCCAGCTTCGGTGGCTAGGCGCAATGCGTCCTCGATCCGGACTACCCCCACTTGTTCGCCACTGGGGCCAACTAGTCGTACTTCTTTCACCCGGATGCGGTCATTAATGCGTGTTTCGTTGCTGATAGCTACTCCTTGCTTGAGATTTCTGGAAGCTTTACAAAAGAAGAAAAGCCCCCGCTTGTTTGGCGGAGGCAGCGAAAAACGCGCAGACGCGTTAAGCATCTGTTCTTACCCGATACCCGAGAGCATCCAGGTGGGAAAACCTCCACTTTCGTACCAGTTTCCTGGTCGCTTATTACAAATCTAGCAGACCAGGGGGTCTTGATGAAAGCTGAGAGCACCCCGATAGCCTTTGAACTTCCTCACATCCGGCTTTTGGTAGGGGGAGCGGCTGGGAGTCCCGTAAGAGGAGCTAGAAATAAAAAACGCCGTCTGCTTTTCGCAGACGGCGCCAATTTTACCTCTCAGCTAGCGAGCAACCCGCCCAGATTTGAGGCATTTGGTGCAAACATTCATGCGCTTGCGGGTGCTACCAACAACGGCGCGCACGCTTTGAATGTTCGGGTTAAAACGGCGGTTCGTGCGCCGGTGGGAGTGCGAAACGCTCTTCCCGAAACCGGGGCCTTTTCCGCAGATGTCACAGGTGGCAGCCACGATAGTCTCCTTCAAGTATTCTTCTAGGTCTGGGATAAGATATCCAGATATCGGCAACCCGACTAGATTAACTGATTCGGGGGGCAACAGCCAACTACCAGGTGGTTATTGTGCCGGGCTTCACTGAAAACTCGCTACACTATTAGAGCAAGTAGGCGATAACCCTGTGCATCTATGCGCATTGAAGGAGGCGGCGGTGGGAGAAGAACAACCCCTCGCGGATCTGTTTTCTTTTGCAGATTTCGCTCGCGCCGCCCGGGATAAGCGCTCGGTTAAAGCAGCGAAAACTGCAGCTGCTTCGCAAGCAGATGATTATCAGTGGGGAAAGGTCGCTGATAGCGGCAACCAAAGCGCCAAGAAGAGTAAAAACCCCGCGCGTCCTCGTGTTCAGAAGAAAAAAGCTAGCGGGGCGCAACCGCCGCAGAGCGTAGAGCCGCAGGGAACCACTGGTTTACTTGATTTTGAAGTGCCATCGGTAGCGCCCAAGTCGGCCAAACCCAAAGCTAAACGGCACCGGGAAAATGTGGCGCAAACCCTGGAATCTGCCGAACGTATTGACCTGCTAGTGACCGGGGCTAATATCCGCACCTGGGTAAAGATTAGCGGGGAAGTTCTACAGGCGGGTCAGTCAGCCCTAGACGCCATGGATATACACAGTGAACTAGATTCCGACACCGGAGCTAATGCCCTATACACCTGGGATAAGGTGGCGCTAACAGTTGCCGGATTACCTGCCGGTGCCGATAAGGATGCTCGCTGGGTGTTAGAGGCTGTCGCCGATGCTTCCTTGGCGGGAGCCAGAGGAATGATTGGGATCGTACTGGCTGAGTTAGCCAGCGTTGCTGCCGGGACGACTAGCAGCCCCACCCTCAACCCGGTGCAGCTGTTAAAAATACTGCGCTCCAGCAGGGATTGTGCTGACCGCTGCCTGCTGCCCGCAGTTGAACGCCTCGATCCCCCCACTCTATCGGGGCTGATAGAAGAGGTAAACGCAGAGTTAGAAACCCAGCCAGAACAAATGTCGATCGAAGATATTCTTTCGCGGGCATGGCTGGCGAGCCAAGTCGCCCTAGTTGAAGGCGCAGAAGATAACCGAGGGCGTCCCGACGCGCGGGCAGCGGTATTAATGCTGTTAATAGCGGCCATGCTGGAAACTTATGCTCGAGAAAACCAGCAAGAGATCGGAGCGGTAAACACCAGTTTGCAGATGGTACGGGACATGGTCCCTAAATCCCATGCTGTAGTGCACACGCCCACACAAATGAACTCTTTGATGCTTACCTGGCGCGGAGAAACCGATAACTTACGCTTCGAAAAATTGCGCAGGCAGTTAGAAGAAAACGGGGTTTACGGGGCGATGACCGGCAGGGCGGACATGCTGGGGATTGGACCGCGCATATTGCTGGTGCGCAGCCGACATCCGCGCAGAGTAATTGAACTTCTACCCGAAAAATCGGGAATGGTTTTGATTCGCCCGCCACTACCAGTCGAAACCGAAGCCTCATCTTCCAATCTGGTGAGCCTGGGATCTTCCCATACGATTCACCCCGTTAGACCAGCGGTGTTAGCTTACACTTCGGCTCCCGGTCTGGTCGCAGACATAGCTAACTTGGGGGCAACGGTAGTTTATTCGCGTCCCGGAATCTCCCCGCAAGTACTGCCGGTAATCGCGGAAATGGAACAAGAAGTAGTGCAAGTCTTACCTTGTGACCAGGTGAGCGCGGCAGAGCTAACCAACCTAGTCCGGCCGGCCAAAGATCAAGGTATCGATCTGATGGTGGCTCCCACGCAAGATGACCTACAGGTGCTAGAAGCTGCCCGCGCCCTCACCCAAGTGGTTTCTTCAGCAATTGTGCCTGCTGATTTAATCCAGTTGCAGCGTTCGCGTACTTTTGACTCCTTAGCTAGGCAACGCACCTTCAGCGTTACTCCGGAAATGCCTTTCGATATGCTTTCTTCCTCGGTGAACCGCGATGATATGCAGGCCAGGATCTTGAGCGGGCGAGGAGAAGACTCGGAACTGATCTCCCGGGTACAAAACGCGCTGTTCCAAGGGGCTCCGGGAATCCGTATCGAACTTATTAGCGGCGGGCAAAGCGGAGCCACTGTAGTGGGAGTGCTGTCTTCGTGAGCGATAAATCAAACTCCCTGGCCGGCGAATCTTTAAAGAAAATCTTGGGACGGGCAGGTGGAAAACTAGAAAAGAAATTTGGGATTGAAACTCCCCTGGAACTGCTGTATTTCTTTCCTCGTCGCTATCACGAGTTAGGCGAACTCACGGCATTTTCCGGGCTCATTTTAGGGGAAGAACAATCGGTAATCGCCCAAATAGCTGACTCTTCGCGGCGGCGTACCCGCGGAGGAAAATGGATGCTTTCCCTGCAGCTTAGTGATGGAGAAGGCCTAATGGATGCGGTGTTTTGGGCAAAAAGCCAGCATCTAATCAACTGGATGTCCTCCCAAATGCAGGTGGGGCAAACAAAACTCTTTTCTGGTCGCCCCAGTCTTTACCGCGGACGCTTGCAACTGTCCCATCCTTCCTACCAGGAGGTGGAAGACGAAAACCTCGATGCCGCCAGTAATCAGGCCGCTAAAATGCAGGCGCAGCGTCCGGAACCGATTTATCCCGCGAAGGCCGGGCTGCCGACTTGGACTACCCAAAAAGCGATTGCGGTAGTTTTGGAGTTGTTAAAGTCCCAACCTTTCGATGACCCCCTGCCTGCCGATATTCGCGCAGAACAGGGGCTATTGGAACTAAACACAGCCCTGGAGCAGATTCATCGTCCGCAAACTCGCGAGCAATATGAGGCGGCTCGCCAGCGTTTCCGCTACGAAGAAGCCTTTGTATTGCAGGCGGCGTTAGCCCAGCGGCGGCAAGTTCTGGCCGAAGATGCCCCGATTCTGCCGGCGGTACCCGGGGGCTTTACCGAGCAGGTTGCCTCCGCGTTGCCTTTTACCTTAACCGACTCCCAACAGCAGGCCTTAACCGATATTGATCAACGGATAGCCTCTGCGCGCCCGATGAATTTGTTATTGCAAGGGGATGTTGGATCTGGGAAAACCGTGGTGTCGCTCCTGGCAATGCTGCGAGCCGTCGATGGTGGCCGGCAAGGGATCTTCATGGCGCCCACTGAAGTTCTGGTACAACAGCATTTTTCTACCCTCACTAACCTGCTAGGGGAGTACGCTCAGCCGGGAGGATTTACTCTGCGCGGGGGAGAGGGAGTCCCGATTTATCGGTTGACTTCTTCGATGCCTGCCGCGGAAAAACGCCGCACTTTAGATGCGCTTAAAACCGGGCAACCAGCACTGATTGTGGGAACCCATGCGCTGCTATCTAACCGCGTAATACTTACCTCCCCTGGGGTGGTGGTTATCGATGAGCAACACAAATTCGGGGTGCGTCAGCGAGACCGGTTGCGCCAGGCAGAATCAGGTACTCCCCATTTGCTGGTGATGACCGCAACCCCGATACCGCGCTCGGTAGCTATGACCTCTTTTGGGGATCTGGATTACCTGACCTTGCAGGGAATGCCTCCGGGGCGAGCAAAAGTCGATACATTCCGAGTAGATACCGCTAATCGGAGCTGGACAGCACGTACCTGGCAGCGCGCCTCCGAAGAAATCAAAGCTGGTCATCGGGTATTTGTGGTGTGTCCGGCGATTAATCCCGGCACGCAAAGCGAAGAGGGTACGACTCTCCTAGAGGACGAGGACGGCGCGCAGACTACTGCAGCAGCCGAAAAAGAACCCCTCGCGAACGTTTACGACACCGTAAGCCAATTGCGGGCACTGCCGGCACTGCACGGAATTGAAATCGGGATGCTCCACGGTCAAATGGATGCGGAAGAAAAAGATCGCGCTATGGCTGATTTCATAAGTGGGAAAACGCCTCTATTGGTGTCTACCACGGTAATTGAAGTGGGAGTCGATGTGCCCCAAGCAACCATGATGGTGATTCTAGATGCTGACCGTTTCGGTCTCGCCCAGTTGCATCAGTTACGAGGACGGATAGGGCGGGGCAAATTCGGGGGAGTATGCCTGGTCTGGTCGGGGGTGCAGCCAGATACCCTTGCCCGTAGCCGCCTCGATGCTTTCACCAAAACTACCGACGGTTTCGAACTGGCGGCGATTGATTTACGCCTCCGCGAAAGCGGAAATATTTTGGGAGATAGTCAATCAGGACGCGTCTCCTCTTTGAAAATTCTGGATCTGTTGGCGGACGAAGCGGTAATTTCCCAAGCACGAAAGGATGCAAAACACCTGGTTGAATCCGATCCGCAACTACAAAAACATCCCGGGTTACAACAGGCGATCTCCCGGCGGATTAGCGAAGAAGAACAAGAGTTTTTAGAACGGGGATAGCGGGCGCCTTGATAGATAAACCAGAAGCAGCTGCTAGCTGATCGTTGCTAGGGTTAAACTGTCATCATGATGAGAATAATAGCTGGAACTGCCCGAGGTACTCAGCTAGCCGTACCCTCCTCCGGTACGCGCCCTACTCAAGATCGGGTTCGGGAAGCAATCTTCTCCGCTCTACAAGCTCGCGGAGCCACGGAAGACGCCTGTGTTTTGGATCTTTTTGCCGGATCAGGAGCTTACGGTTTCGAGTCGCTCTCGCGCGGGGCGCTCAGTTTAGATTTGGTAGACCAAGCCCACAGCGCCGCCAAAACGATTCGAAAAAACCGGGCTTCCTCTCCAGTTTTTGTCGCTGCGAAACTATATGTACAGCCGGCTCTTTCTTTCTTGTCGTCGCGCCTGCTAGGAGCTAACCCCAATCCCCAGTGGGAATTGGTTTTTATCGATCCGCCCTACGCTATGAAAAATAGCGAAATCCTGCAGGTACTAGACCAGCTGCATCCGCTATGCGACCCGGATGCCTGGATAGTGGTGGAACGTTCGGCGCGCGATGAGGCTCCCGCTTGGAAATCGGATCAGTGGGAGGAAGAATCGCGCAAACTCTACGGAGAAAGCGCGGTTTACCTACTGCGTCCCGCCCTCGAATACCCGGAAAATGAGGGCGCACAAGCCTAGTTTTACCTCTTTGTCCGCGTGGGACGCCGCGCAACGGGAGTGCTTACCGGTATTTTGGTAGCTATGAGTACTGTTGTCTGCGTCGGATCCTATGATCCCCTTACCTATGGGCATCTGGACGTAATTAGCCGCGCAGCCCATATTTTTGATCGCGTGATCGTGGCAGTAGCGAAAAATTCCAAAAAAACCTATCTATTCTCGGCCAGCAAACGCGAAGAATTTATTGTTCAAGCCACCGAGGATCTAGCGAATGTGCAGGTCGTTATCTGGGAGGGGCTAGCTTGCGATCTGGCTACCCGCTATCAGGCACTAGCGCTGGTTAAAGGGATTCGCAACTCTAAAGACACTGACAGTGAAATGACCCAGGCTTTCGCTAACCGACAACTATCAGGCATTGACACTATTTTGATTCCCACATCCCCCGAAAATGCTTTGATCTCCTCTTCGGTAGTGAAAGAAATAGCTGCCTATGGAGGAGACGTTTCCGGATTTGTTCCCCCCGAAGTAGCCCAGGCGCTGCAACGTGAATTCGATGCGACCTCGGGAAATGGAAACCCTACCCGTGAATCCGACAACCGGCCAGCCTAAAACAGGAAGGAAGAATATGGAACCCCAGGAAGAACCGCAGTATGCACCTTCAGACGTTATCGCAGTCCTTGATCGTCTGACCGAGATGATCAAGGCCGGACGCAGCGTTCCCTTTTCTGCGTCAGTCATGATTAACCAGGCCGAAGGAGTAGAGCTGCTCGACAATGCGCGGGCAGCGCTACCGGCTGACCTGGTTAATGCGGATCGAATTGTGGCCGATGCTAATAAAGTGCTGGATGCCGCCGATGAAGAGGCCGAGCAGACCATCTCGGATGCGCGCGCGGAAGCGGAGCGAGTAACTACCGAAGCGAACCAGAACGCTGAAGAAACTATCGCGCAAGCTAATGCCAAGGCGCAGGAAACTGTGGAGGATGCTGACCGGCAGGCAGAGTCAGCAATTGCTCACGCCAGTGCCCAGGCGGAAGAAACCATTGCCCAAGCCAATGAGCAGGCGGCGCAGATTTTGCAGGAGGCGCGAGCCCGCGCGGATCAGTTGGTTTCGCAGGACAATGTTTATCGTGAGGCGAAACAGGCAGCGCAGCAGATGACCGATACTGCGCGCGCGGAAGCCAAAGACTTTATGGATCAGTCTGACCAGTACGTTAACCAGGCACTTTCCCAATTGGAAGAACTACTGGGGGCAATCGCGGAACAAACTCGCAGCGGCCGCGCCCAGTTTTCGCGCCTGGAGCGCCCACAGTTCTAGTAGCTGAGGGTCAGCTTGCTAGCGCCAAAGCCGAATACCCCTTAGGGTAAGGGGCATGAAGCAAGTTAAGAAGGCGGCGATCCCACTGGAGCTAACCGGATTAGGAACTGGCGAGGGGGATAGTAAAACTTGGCAGCTGCAGGTAACTTTACCTACGGCTATCGGAACCGAAGATATGGCGGTTCCGGCGGGACAGTCCCTAGATTTACAGCTGCTAGCGGTGGCAATTTCCGAGGGAGTATCCCTGAGCGTTAGGGGAACTGCCTACGCTGAAGGGGCGTGCGTGCGTTGTCTGCAAGCAGTGGAAAAATCCCTTGATTTTTCCTTGAGTCGCGTTTACTACTATCCCGAGGAACTCGCGCACCTGCTAAATGAGGTGAGTGAGGACTCAATCGGGTATGCTGACGTGGACGAGGCCTATCAGGTGCAGCCAGATTCACGTTTGGATCTCGAACCACTTTTGATAGACGCCCTCGTTCCACAGATTCCCTATTCGGTGCTATGTGCTCCCGATTGTCCCGGGCTTTGCCCCGAATGTGGAATCATGCTGGCGGATGCGGGGGCGGATCATCACCACGAAAAGATAGATCCGCGCTGGTCAATGCTAGCTAACCTATTTGAGGAAAAGGAGAAAAAGGACGAATGAGTCGCGGTTCGCAAGATCTAGCGGAGCTGCTAACCAGATGGGGAATCGACTTAGACCCCGAAATGGTGATATTGGCGCTAACTCATCGTTCTTTCGCACACGAACAAGATAATCTCCCCAATAATGAGCGGCTAGAATTTTTAGGGGATGCGGTTTTACAGCTGATAGTGACGGAACGCCTGTACAAAACCTATCCCTCTCACCCAGAGGGGCATCTGGCAAAAATGCGATCGGCCACGGTTTCGCAGCCCGCCTTAGCTAGGGTTGCCCGCGATATAAATCTGGGAGAATTCATACTACTGGGGCGCGGAGAAGAAAAAACCAAAGGGCGAGAAAAAGACTCGATTCTTTCCGACACGGTAGAAGCAATGATAGGAGCAACCTATCTGTGCCACGGACTAGAAGCCACTCGCAAAGTAGTTGAAAACCTATTGCAAGATTTGCTGGATCACGCCCTAGAGCGGGGAGCAGTAATGGACTGGAAGACTACCTTACAAGAACTTACTGGTCAGCTAGGGGTACGAACTGTTGAGTTCGCGGTGGAAGGTACCGGTCCTGATCATGATCGACGTTTCACCGCCAGAGCCCTAATCGGGGAACGGGTGCTGGGATCCGGCAAGGGACGCTCGAAAAAAGTGGCGGAACACGAGGCCGCCCGCCAGGCGGTTATGACCCTGCGCGAAGAACACGGGGTGACCACCCCCCTAGGGTTTTAAAACGTTTGCCAGTCAGATTTAGATGATTACATTAGGTTTTGAGGGGAACTGAAACATGCCAGAATTACCAGAAGTTGAGGTAGTGCGGCGCGGCTTAGAATCGCAGCTGCTAGGTGCCAAAATAAAGCAGGTCGAAGTATTCTTCCCCGGCTCATTGCGGGGGCAGGACATTAACCGATTTTGTACTGCTCTAGAGGGATGGACCATTACCGCTGCGGTACGGCGCGGTAAGTTTTTGTGGTTGCTGGGAGAAAACCAAAACGGTAAACAAACCTTGTATTCGCTAGTGATTCATTTGGGAATGTCCGGGCAGTTGCTGATTAATCAACCGCAAATAGAACTATCCCATAAAAATCAAGGACATCTGCGAGTGCGATTAACTATGGAAGACGACAGAACCGTCAACTTTGTCGATCAACGCACTTTCGGACGGATGGTAGTAGAACCCCTAGTAGAGACGAGAGATAAGAAACCGGGAGGCCTGGGCGCAAAAATCCACCTAGTTCCCCGCAATGTGGAACTGAACGTTGCCCGCGACGCCCTTGATCCCCAGGTTGATTTGGAAAAAATTTCCACCACTGTTCGTAAACGAAAGAGTTCCATTAAACACTCTCTTTTGGATCAAAAGTTAGTATCCGGGATCGGCAATATTTATGCCGACGAAACCCTGTTCGCTTCCGGAGTAAACCCGGGGCAACGAGCAGACTCCCTATCAGAAAAGCAGATCCAGGAACTGTTTAAATGCGCCGGGGAAATCATGAAAACCGCAATCAAGCACGGCGGAACCTCCTTTGATGAACTGTATGTGGACACCAGCGGAAACCCCGGGTATTTCGAGCAGGAATTAAAAGTATACGGACGCGGCGGTGAGCCCTGTAAAACTTGTGGCACCACCCTGGAGAAACTACAACAATCAGGACGTAACGCCACCTACTGTCCGAAGTGCCAGCCGCTACAGGACTAACTGGGTTCAACCTAAGCTCGCTAGCTGCATCTAGTGCAAATAATTGCAACCGGAACCAAGAATCGTATGATTGTTTGTCGCTGTGCCCCTCCCCTAGGTGCAACTTTGTGGAATGGTTGATTCTTAACTGAGAGGATTAGGTAGACTCAAAGAGTGAAGATCCAGCAATCGCAGACAGTAGAAGAACCCACACGGGTAATGATCATTGATGACCACGAAATTGTGCGTCGGGGGATTGCCGAAATCGTAGATCGAACTGCCGGCATGGAGGTAGTGGCTGAAGCGGGAACCGTAGAAGATGCGGTACGTCGCGCTGAACTGGTTTGTCCCGATGTAGTGCTGGTTGATTTGCAAATGCCCGATGGTACCGGCATTGACGTTATGAAACAGTTGCGGGAAGTATCACCAGATTCCTTGGCAATTGTGCTTACCAGTTTTGATGATGACGATGCATTAGCAGAATCCCTGCAGGCCGGGGCAAAAGCCTATGTGCTAAAAACTGTGCGGGGGGCTGAAATTACCGATGTTATCCGGGCAGTAGTCGGAGGGCGGGTACTGCTGGATGATCGCACCGTGACCCGCCGCCGCGCCGGGAACGAAGACCCCACTGCCAATCTGACCCCGGCAGAACGCAAAGTGTTAAACCTAATCGGGGATGGGCTTTCTAACCGGGAAATCGGCGAAAAGCTGGGGGTTGCGGAAAAGACAGTGAAGAACCATATCACTTCGCTGCTGGCCAAAATGGGGTTGCAGCGCCGCACGCAGGTCGCTGCCTGGGTAGCCAGTCAACGCTCCGCCGCCTGGCGGCATCAGTCGTAATTCTCGTAAGCAGAATCAGTAGCGTACCCAGCGCGGGGGATTAGTTTTTCCTCCTGCCCAAAAACTTGGAAAACGTAGCGACGTTTTCCAAGTTTTGCGCCCACCTAGCCTGCTCGGATAAAACTAATCCCCCGCGCATAAGTGTTGGGCTGTAAAAGATGCGAGAGGGGGCTTGAGCCGAGCGAAGCAAGGCTCACCGGGGTCCCCCGAGCGCTTTTACAGCCCAACACGTACCAGGATGACATTCTAGATTCGCATTGCTTAAGCCTTGCCAGGAAGAAGGGCGTTTCTGTAGGTAGAGCACGGATCAGCTAGCCTGCGTGCGCAGGGTAGAAAGGTTACGGGTTGATGCGGGAGGTGGCGGGGAGTTTGATTTCCTTGCCGGCACGGGGCAGTGCCTCCACGCGACCAGATTGGGAGTTTCGCCGGAAGATGACGTCGGAAACTCCCGAGAGTTCCGAGGCGGCAACCACTACCGGCTCCGCGAAGTAGCCTTCCGTAGTGGGGGCTACCCCGGCGTGGGGGAGAACCGACACTTTGGTACCGGCAGTCAAATTCAATCCCGCTTCCACCACGCAGTCATCGCCCAGCGCAATCCCTAGCCCCGAATTAGCGCCCAGTAGGCAGCGTTTTCCTAATGAAATCTGTTTCCCGCTCTGACTGGATACCGTGGTTGCGGTAGAGGCTCCCCCTCCGATATCGGAGCCGTCGTCAATAACCACTCCTTGGGCTACTCGCCCCTCGATCAAACAAGCCCCCAGGGTACCGGCATTAAAGTTAACGAAAGCCGCATGCATCACGGTGGTGCCCGGAGCTAAATAGGCACCGAGACGAACTTTTGCACCATCGGCGATGCGTACCCCGGAGGGAATAATGTAGTTAACCATCGGAGGGAATTTATCTACGCTAAGTAGGTGAATCGGGTGGCCAAAGCTTAAACGCATCCGCATACGGGTGTTTTCGAAATCTTCGACCGCGCACGGGCCTTCGGTTGTCCAGGCCACAGTAGGTAGACGAGCAAAAATTCCATCGAGGTTGATAGTGTTTGGTTTTACTAGGCGGTGTGAAAGTAAATGTAAACGCAAGTAAGCATCGGCGGTAGAGCGGGCAGATTCGTCGAGATCGATCGATACCACGGTAGCGGTACGGTTAACCCCGCGCCCATCATCGCGCCCTTCAATCTGGCTTAGTTTTTCGATTAGCTGCGCATCTGATTTATCTGGTTGGTCACCTAGGTAGGGACGAGGGTACCAAACATCTAGGGTTTGACCAGTTTCGCTTACGGTTGCGAGGCCTACCCCGCGTGCTTTTCTTTCACTCATAACTCCACCTTATCCGCTCAGGATTCTTTTGGTAAGACCTTCCATAAATTTGGCCAAAAAAAGCCAAGTTCATTTAATAGTTTACGTACTAACGGTAAAGAAATACCAATAATTCCGTGAGGATCGCCCTTAATTGATTCAATAAATGCCCCGCCAAAGCCATCGATGGTAAAGCCTCCGGCAACTTCTAATGGTTCTGTGGTTTTAGCGTAGGCGCGGGCTTCCTCTGCGCTGATCTCACTGAAATATAAGGTAGCTTGCGAATGGCTCGACACTTCGTTTTCCCAGATAAAACCGGTAGTAGAACGTTTTAAGGCAAGGGCGCAGTGGCCGGTGAATAAAGTGGGACTAGCTCCTGAAAGTTCATGAATCTGCAATAGAGCCCGTTCAAAGCTGTGCGGCTTTCCTCGTAACTTTCCGTTAAGTAGCAACATGGAATCGCAACCTACAACCACTAAACGCTCACCTTTTGGAATGCTTTCCAACTCTTCGAGAACCTTAGCGCCTGGAGCGGAGTCCTCGGGGTGCAAGCTATTGGGGTTAGTTAATAGCTGACCTATATGACGGGCTTTCGCTTGGGCAAGAGCGTTAACTACCTGCGCCGGATCTGCGGTGTCTAGTTCGGCTCGCACCGCGTCCTCGTCAATATTTGCCGGCCAGGCAAGCGGGGCAATACCCGCCTGGGTTAAAACTTTAAGGCGAGCCGGGGAAGCGGAGGCTAAAACAAGTCGATCGGTCATAGCGCCTATTTTAGGAGACGGAGCCGAGAAAGCGTAGGAAGTGGAGGTAACAAGTTGTGCAGCGAGTAGCGCTCAGACGAAAAGCCGGAATTTGAGAAGAAGATGGCAAGAGTGAAACTCTCAGAGTTAATACCGTGAAAAATTTCTGCTTAATATGCAAAGATTGCCGGCTCTGCTGGAAAAAGTGAGGTCGTTCACCTTAAGGTTGAAGGGTGAGTGAATCCTTGTCTGCAGCCCAGATAGCGCGCAACACCGTGATGCGTCCGGTGTGGAAACTAATCGGGGGCGCGCCCACTATGACTATGCGGGAAATGGCGCAGCAGCTAGGGGTCAGTGTTGCAGAAATCGACCACTTTTGGACTTCTTGTGGATTTCCGAAAGCTGATCCCGATACCTATATGTTTACCGAGCAAGACGCGCAGGCAATCATGGAATGGCGGCAAGAATTTGGTGAGGGCACCTTGGGACGCAGTACGGTGACCTCCTTGCTGCGCGCACAATCTTATATGGCCGATCGCCTGGTGTTATGGCAGCTAGAGGCGATTGTGGCGGATTTTCAAGAACGCATGAGCCTAGATGACACCTCCGCCCGTTTGCTGGTTTTAGACAAAATTGACGAATATGTCGATCTATTGCAATCGCAACTGGGATATGCCTGGCGCCGACAAATGGCGTACCTACTGCTGAATACTAACCGGGAAGTGGAAACGCGGGAAGGAAAAGCAGACGCCATCGATTCCTATCCTTTGGATCGTTGTATGGGGTTTGTGGACATGGTGGCATTTACGCGCCGCTCTTCCACGATGAGCGGAGCCGCTTTGGCCGATCTAGTGCAGAGTTTTGAAATGGCCTGTCGGGATGTCGTCACTACTCGCGGAGGACGAGTGGTGAAAACCCTGGGGGATGCAGTCTTATATGTTGCAGACGAACTGTTAGTAGCTGCGGATATCGTATGTGCCATCGTAGAGTTTTTGAATTCTCGGCCGGAAATCCTGCCGGTGCGCGCCTCCCTAGTTCATGGACGGGTAGTTTCGCGTTCTGGTGATATTTTCGGTCCCCCGGTTAACTTGGCTTCTCGTTTGGTAGATGTCGCACCGCGGGGGCAAATCTTGATGGATGCTGATTCCGCCAAGCAGCTGAAAGCTCGTGATAAAAAAGGGTATTTCGCGGTTAGGCCAGCTACCACTCAAGAACTGCAGGGGCTAGGTGAGGTGGAAGGGTGGCTGCTTACGCGCGCAGAGGGCAAACAGGGTGAACCGCCCTTGATTCGTAGTAATGCCCTAGAGATAGCTTCTTCGGCAGTAAAAAAATAGTAAAGCTATTTTCAGTTCGTTGTAGTGGCGACAAAGTTTTTTTTAGATTAGCATGGAAATATGACTACAGTTTTACTTGTTGAAGATGACCCGGCAATCTCCGAACCCTTGGCTCGGGCTCTCGGTCGCGAAGGTTATGAAGTACGTTCCCATGGCACCGGTAGGGGAGCTCTCGGCGATATTTTAGGAGCCGATCTGGTGGTTTTGGATCTAGGTCTGCCTGATATTGATGGTTTAGATGTGGCTCGGGAGATTCGCTCCCAGGGGTCATCGGTGCCGATCTTGGTGCTTACCGCCCGCACTGACGAGGTCGACATGGTGGTGGGCTTAGATGCCGGTGCTGACGATTACGTAACCAAGCCGTTCCGTTTGGCGGAGTTACTTGCTAGAGTACGTGCCCTGTTACGTCGGGCAGGAAGCGACTTCCAGGACGATACTCTAGAGGCACAGGATATTAAGATCGATGTTTCGGCTCACCGCGCGTTCCAAGATGGGCGGGAACTGCAGCTAACCGCTAAAGAGTTCGACCTATTGCGGATCTTGATTAAGGAAGCCGGAAACGTGGTACCGCGTCAGGTAATTATGCAGGAAGTTTGGGGTTCGGATCCGGCTGGATCTACCAAGACCTTAGATATGCATATTTCCTGGCTGCGCCGCAAACTGGGAGATGACGCCACCTACCCCTATTACATTTCAACAGTGCGGGGAATGGGCTTCCGGTTCGAGACTGAACGAAAGTAGCCTGCCATGCGCCGGCGTGCGCTGTTAATGGTTTTCCAGTCTGTCCTGGTTTCCCTGACCCTACTGGGGTTGCCGCTGGCGATTTTGGCGCCCTCCTATGTGTGGCAGTCTAGCCAGACTGGTCAAGATCAACTCACGGTTAATCTTTCTCGTTACTTGGATCAGATTGGTACCCGCGATCTGGAGCATACCCGGCAAGCAGTGTCCAACTGGCAGCGGGTTTATGCACCCGAGTCGGAGATCAGTATTGATCAACGGGAAAGACGGATCTATCACTCGGGCTCGGTAGACGCTAACTGGCAGCTGTATTCTCATGCCCGCAGTGCCGGTGGTCTTTATGTGTCTTTGCGTTCCTCGGCTCTGCCGGTGATTTGGTCGGCGGTGGGGGCGGTCTGTGCGGTGTTGATATGCGGAGCAGTAGCACTAGGTGCGGGTACTGCCTTTGCTTTCCGAGGTTCCCGACGCTTGGCGGCACCCCTTATCTATCTTTCAGCCCAGGCTGAGCAAATCGGATCGGGAGCAGTCCAAGCCCGCATCCAACCTACCGGGATTGAAGAAATAGACCTGGTCAGCGAGGAACTATCGCGGTCTGGGGAACGGATTATTGGCCGGATCGCCAAGGAACGCCAATTCGCATCCGATGTTACTCACCAATTGCGCACCCCGCTCACTGCCCTGTCCATGCGGATTGAAGAAATCGAATACCTCACCGATGATCAGGAAGTACGCAGCGAAGCCGAAGCCTGCCTAGAGCAGGTAGAACGAATTACCCAAGTGGTAGAGGACTTAAAGAAACGCGCCGCGCAAGCCAATCATGGAAATACCCAGGCGGTGAAGATAGATGATATTTTCCGTCAGCAAAAGAATGAGTGGGCTTCCCAATTTGCAGCGGTAGGCCGGGATATTGTTTTCGACAACCAGGTAACCGATCGCTTGCCGCTAGCCACTCCCTCCTCATTGTCGCAGGCAATCGCCACTTTAGTGGAGAACTCTTTGAAGTATGGGGCAGGTACGGTCACGGTTTCTACCCGTAAAGGAGTCTCTAGCCGCTCCATATTTGTGGAGGTTACTGACGAGGGCGAGGGCGTGAGCGAAGAAATAGCTCCCCATATTTTCCGGCGCGGGGTTAGTGGGCATGGCTCCAGCGGTATCGGACTGGCACTCGCGAAAGATCTGATAGAAGCCGATGGAGGGCGTATCGAGCTCACCAGTCGTCAACCGGTAGTATTCACGATTTCGCTTTCGGCGGTTTCCGAATCTATGTCTCCGGATCGCCTCTTGCCGCAGGGGGGATTAGTGGTGGTGGGACGCCGCCACGGACGAAAGTAAGGTACTAGCGTAGATTGCTGTTACCGGTGGAGATAGGTTAGGGGGCACAGCCACCCCGATTAGGTAATGGTGAAACAGTTGCCTGGTGCGTGCGGGTAAAAAGGTGGTTACCGCTCCTTTAGATCCAGATAATCTATAGCATCTGCTGTCGCGGTCAACGGCATAGGTAGCACTACCTGTTCGTCAGGGCGAACCGCCAACTGGGTGCGGATATAATCTTTAACCGCTTTCCGGGTGTGGATATGATGGCCTGCTTTTTCCGACATAAACCAACGATGCTCCAATACTTCGTGGAAAATCTGGGCTGGCTCTAGTTTTGACTGTAAATCATCGGGAATCGCACTAATAGTGGGCAGGTAAACCCGTTCTAGCCAAGTGGTTGCCACCAGACGCAAAGGCGTATTCTCCATTTTCTTGCGGCGTTGATAGGTAACAATATCGGTGTAGATCCGTTTGGCTTGTTCTTCTTGAACTTCCAGACCGGTTAGATCTTTTACTCGCCGCTGGAAATGACCGGCCTCGACTACCCGCGGAGCAAAACTTAAGAAATCTCCGTCCTCGTCACTTTCGATTTCTACCTGACCAATATCGAAACCCAGTTGCCCGAGCCGCTCGGCACGCGCTCCTACTCGCCATATCTCATCGGCCGGGATACGTTCGGATCCGGTTAAATCATTCCAGAGATCGTGATAGCGTTTCTCCAGGTAGTCACCAACAATCGTGACGTCAAAGTCTTCATCCACCAACCCTCCGGCCTGTAAATCCATCAGTTCCCCGATAATGTTCATGGCGCCTAAAGAAACATCATATTCGCGGGAGCGGTCAGAGATATTGTCATAAAAACGTCCGGTTTCCGCATCTACCAGGTAGGCAGCATAGGTGCCGGCGTCACGGCGGAAAAGGGTGTTAGATAGGGAAACATCTCCCCAATAAAAACCGTTTAGGTGTAGGTGAACCAGCAAGGCAACCAAGGAATCAAGCACTCGATTGAGGTTGTCTTTGGATAAATGTCTGGACAGTAACACCCGGTAGGGCAGGGAATACTGCAGGTGGTGGGTAACGAGGGCGGCTGGCAATTCTTCGCCGTTTTCATCGATTCTTCCCGCTACCACCGCGGCCACGGACACGGTAGGTAGATCTTTGCTTTGCAGTTGACGCAGCATTTGGTATTCATGCAGGGCGTGCTCTTCGGAAATCTCTTTTACCGCATATATTGCGCCCCCCGCCTTAATAAAACGCACTACGTGACGAGAAATTCCCCGCGGAAGCGCCGCTAGTAGCTTGTTTGGCCAATCTTCCAAGGGCAGCGACCAGGGGAGAGTAGGGACTAAAGAATAGAACGAGGAGGTACCAGAGGTAGTTACCCGAATTTTCTGTTTGCTTGGCATTTTTCCTCCTCCTCGTTATTGCTTGGACAATTCTGGCATAGGTGGTTGGGTAAGTGCGAACGCAGTTAGCTAAACTCAGATAAAGAGAGTTTGAAAAAAGTTAGGGAGACAGTGCTCGAACAGGAAATCGGCGGATACAAGGTACTTAAGGCTCTGGGCGCAGGGGGGATGGCGTCGGTTTATCAAGCTGAATCTCGCGATGGGAGCGAGGTCGCGCTGAAGTTCTTGCACCCGCAGATTGCTAACGATCCCAATGCTCGCAAGCGTCTGCAACGCGAGGCAGATGCGATTAACCGAGTCAGCTCCTCTGGGGTAGCGAAAGTTTTTGAGGTAAACACCGCCGGACAAACCCCCTATGTGGCTATGGAACTGATTCGGGGGGTCACGATTGCCGAGGACGTGAGCGCCAATGGTACTTGGGATTTGCCTGACTTGATTGATTTGGCGCAATGGTTAGCAAAAATATTGGAGGAGTTACACCACGCCGGGGTGGTTCATCGTGATATTAAACCAGCTAATATCATGATTGCGAAGCAGGGGCCGGTTTTGATTGATTTTGGGATTTCTCAAACTCCTGGCGCCGAACGTTTGACCGCAACCGGACTGGTCACCGGTACTCCCGGCTATATTTCGCCGCAGCTTATCCACGGTGAGGATGCGCGCCCTCGCGATGACTGGTGGGCTTGGTTGTGTGTGCTGCTCTACTGCGCAAGTGGGCATCCGCCCTTCGGGTCTGGTCCGGTGGAAGTGGTGTTAGGGCGCATTAGTACCGGTAATCCCGACTTGTCGGGTCTGCCCGAGTCCTTGCAACGGGTTTTTGCGGCTGGTTTTCAGGTTGATCCGGAGCGGCGAGCAACTCCCGACCAGCTAATCGCGGCTTTCGGGGCGGTTAATGAGGGGAAAGATCCCGCTGATTACTTGCCGGAAGATTCTTACCTGACGGATGATCCTGGTTTTGCGCGGGCAGGGACCACAGCTTTGGACACAGCGAATGTTGGTGCAGCCGATCCGGGGCCGCCTCCTCCCAGTTTTCCGCCTGCTTCTCAACACCGAGGGGAAGCAGAGCCCAGTTCCGCACCCTCAGCTTCAGGTCAAGCTACTCGGCTTTATCCTCCGGCTCCCCCCGAAAATGCCAGTCCGACCGGTTATCAGGTGGCGTCCGCGGGTAACTATGCAAGTAACTATCCGGGGGGCGGCGTAGATCCGAGGGTGCAGCCGTCGGCGCCTGGCTACGGTGCAGTCGCCGAAGGGGCTCTCGGGGGCGGGGTGCCTGCGCAGTGGGAGCCACGCTATATCCCCAATAAGTTACCTAACGCCTGGTTGTCTTGTTTGGCCTTAATGCTGTCCTTATCGCTGGCTACCGAAGTATTTGCGCTAAAAAATAATTTGCATGCACCGCTGACAGTATCCCTGAGTACGGTAGTTCCGACTGCCTTAGTGGCCTTTTGCGGTCTGTTTGGGGCGTTTAGGGCGCGGATGCGAGATGCGCAACTGGCTTCGGGAATGGTTACTCCGCCCAGTGCGGCGCTCAAAGCCCAACCATTATGGGCGCCGCTACATGGAGTAATAGTGGTGACCATACTGGTGGGGGTGGGCGTGACCCTAATAGGAGAGTACGGGGATGTGCTCTTATTGGAACCTGCACAGCGGATTTTGCCCGAGGGCTGGCGCGAACAACAGGCGGTTTATCGGGTGCTGCTCTACCTGGCGTATTCGCTGTTTGCCACGATAGTGGCGTTTTTTTCTCGTTCCTTCAGAGTGGGGTTTGGCTCTATGGTGCGCCTGATCGGGGGAGCTGGTGCCCGTCTGTTTTGGGGGGTAGTGGCACTGGCAGTCAGCATAGGCGCCGAATATATGGTGGTAAATTTCCTTTGGTAGCCTGATTAGCCCGGGTTGCGGTGATCAAAGCCCGGATAGGGTGGGAGCTAAGCCCGTCCTCGTTTATGCTTGTAACAGAAAATCTGGAAAGTCGCAGGAAAGTAGCAGCGGAATAGTAATGGCACAGAAAAAAGGTAAAATGCAGGCCGCTAAGGCCAAAGGTTCATCGAAGAATGAAAAAAATCGGCAACAGAAAGTTTGGAAACAGGTAGAGGCGCAGCGGGAAGCCGCGCGTCGCAAGCAAAGTCGTAAACGTGCGATAATCGCGATAGTTGCGGTGCTGGTGGTGGCGGCAGTCGCCCTCGCCGGATACCTGGTTGCCCAGAGCGGAAATAAAAAAGCTAATGGGGAGGTGCTTTCCGGTCAGCACCCAGAAAAAATCGCTGCCCTGTCGGGTAAGGAAGCAGTAAATGCGGCGCAGGGCATCTTGGTCGGTAAATCGGGTGTCTATAAAGCCGAATCTGGAGTACCTACTATTGAGATGTGGTATTCCTATGGATGTCCGTCTTGCCTGGGGTTGGAGCATCAGTTGGGGGATCAGATTATGGCTTTGGCTACTGAAGGTAAAGCCAATCTGGTGTTACATACGGTGGTAACTCACGCCTTGCCCTGGACAGTGATTGCTGGCGACGCTTCCATGCTGGTAGCTATGCAGCAACCAGACAAAGCGCTCGCCTTCCATCAAGCGTTGATTGATACCGGATATAAGGTGATGTTTGCCAAAGGGGAGGAAGCCGGCTGGAAAGATCAAGGAAACTCCACACTGATGGCGGATCCGAACAAATCACTGGAAAAAATCAAAGAAGTTGCCAAGAAGGCCGGGGTTAAAGAGGAAATTATTAGCTCCTTTAAGGCCGAGACACAATCTGCGCTACTGGAGAAGTGGCAAAAGCAATGGGCAGATGCCGCCGGAAAGCAGACTCAAGGGGTGGGCACCCCGATGTTTGCCTCCAACGGAAAGGTGATCGAAAAGCCGTACAAGAATGATGGAACTTTGGACGAGGACGCGCTACTGGGTAAATAGCAGCGGTTTTGTTCATTGATAAAAGACATGGCAAACTAAAGGCGGCGTCTTTTTGAAGGCGCTAGGGTAGTGCTTATTTAAGCGCTTCCTAAGGCCGACTTAGCTCAGTTGGTAGAGCAGCTGTCTTGTAAACAGCAGGTCATCGGTTCGAGCCCGATAGTCGGCTCCACGTTGGGGTACAGCGGATGAGCATGAAAAATCCGGTATATCCGGGGGCAGTAATCCGGGAGTATTTCTTAAAGGAACTTGGTATTTCAGTTAGAAGTCCTCAATGCCGTCCACAAGTAGTAAGGAAGTAGCCGAAATAGCGTACGCGGAAAACCCCTGATCCGTCTGTTGGTATTTAGTTTTGTTTGCGATGAAGATTCGAAATAATCGTGCGGTTCGCTGTTTCCTGTGGTTGTAGACGGGTGACTGGGTTTCTTGCTTGCTTGGGAGCGTTTATTAAGGTTTAAGCGCAGCTATAGGTAAGACTAGAACGCCGTCGTCACGCCGATATGCCGTTTGGGTTCCGGTGAGCACGAGTAAAAACGCCGGTTCGCCCTCGTGATTGGTATTTATTCGTTGCGCGAGCTTCTTGAGGTGTTCGGCTGCTTGGTTAATTGATTGTTCCCCCAGTTTTACTTCCACTAAAGCCCAGCGCCCGTCATCTAGCACCAGAACGGCGTCGGCTTCCAGCCCTGTTTTATCGGATGTTGTGCAAGTTGGACTATTTCTGTTGTGCAAGTTGGACTTTTCGGACACTGCTGCAGGGAAGATTCCTCGTGCAGGTCTTACCCGAGGTGTCGCAGAGAAATCTATTGGTTAACGGTCTACTCCTATATATGCAACCAGGTCTCTAGCGGTAAATGTGGCTTCTATGCCCGATTTCGATTGCGATCACGACCAGTTCCTGATCTTTAATATCGCAAAGTATACGATAGTTGCCCACTCGGTAACGCCACTTTCCAGATAAGTTGGCGCTGAGACCTTTCCCGTGTGCGCGTGGATCCTGGCACCCATCAATGTTTTTGAGTAACCAAGCGACAATAACTCTCCTGACGCCGGGATCCATTTTTGATAACTGCTTATCGGCGTGCTTAGAAAACTCCAGCCTCCACACGCTAAAGGTATTTCTTTGCAATCTCGGCGGAAGAAATCGTTTCGGGGTCAGCTTCGAACTCTGCTTTCGCTTCTTCCCAGGCATGTAAGTCTAGCTCGTCCTCTAAATGTTCTAGCGCGACCTTACGAATAAATTCGGAAATAGAGATTCCAAAAGCATTAGCATAATCAGAGATGAGAGCCTTTTCTTCCCCGTCAAGTCTGATGGTAATAGTTGTACTACCCATCGCTTCCTCCTCTCTATTTATAAGACATTGTAACACGTAAGTGATGGGTGCAGTGAGGTTGTCTGTTTGCTAGCCTCGACGCAGAATAATTGTCCCCGCCGGGGTAATCGCCCTCCCGCTTGAGGTTTAGAGGCGGATAAATAGGTGGGTTAGTCGCCTAGGGAGGGTGTTTTTATCCGAGGAGGGCGAAGGGGTGGTTTCGCCTGCTGTAAAACCGCAATGAAATTGCTGTAGAACCGCAATAAGAGAGTTGTAAAACCGCAACTAAATATGCTATAAATCTCAATGACGTGCTAAAATAAGTTTATGGTTACCGATATGATTCCGCGCAATGTAAGAGTGTTGGCTGAGGAAATTTTAAGTGACACTCCAGTGCTGACAGTCTCGGGTGCGCGCCAAGTAGGCAAGAGCACCCTAGTAACTCAACTGCTGAAAAATCGGAGTCATCGCCTACTTAACTTGGATAACGCCGCAACCTTACAGGCGGCACAGGCGGACCCTGATGGTTTTGTGCGCCAGTTCCCGGAAGGAATCGTGGCAATCGACGAAATTCAGCGAGTGCCGGCACTTTTTCGTGCAATCAAGGCCGCAGTCGATGAAAATCGTCGCCCCGGACGCTTCATCATCACTGGTTCTTCGAACTTGATGAATCTGAAAGGCGCGGAGGAATCGTTAGCGGGACGTGCGGAAACTCTACGTTTACGTGGTTTTAGCCGAGGGGAACGCGCGGAGTTTAAAGAAGATTTCGCGGCAAACGCCTGGAATCCTCACCCTGAGCTACCAGCGTCCACCTTCGAACGCGGTGACTATCTAAGCCTGATTACCGAATCGTCCTTCCCCGAAATTGCCGAGGCTACCCCTCGCCGGCGTGACCGTTGGGTTCAGGCGTATGTGGAACGGGTGTTAACTAAGGATGCTACCGAGCTGTACGGGATTCAGCATCCAGACCGGCTGCGCCTTTTGTTGGGAAGAATCGCCGCGCTGGGATCCTCAGAATTTGTTGCCGCGCACGCCGGTAGGGAACTGAACATTCCAGAACGGAGCGTTCCCGGGTATCTCAATGCTTTAAAAGACGTGTTCTTGATTGATGTATTACCATCCTGGGGTACTAATCTATCCAGGCGAGTGATTTCGAAGCCAAAAGTATTCCTGCAGGATCCCGCCATGGCGGCCAGCCTGATAGGGGTGGATGCTGAGTCCTTAGAGATGCGAATCTCCAGTTCCTTTACCGGTGGGCTACTGGAATCTTTCGTAGCAACTGAACTTTTGAAACAACGAGAGTGGTCAGCGATACCCTTTAACTTGTTCCACTTCCGGGACTCTACCGGGAAAGAGGTCGATTTGGTTATGGAGTCACGCAGTCGCGAGGTAGTAGGGGTGGAGGTTAAGGCGGCAGTCAGTTTGCAGGGCAAAGATTTTTCCGGATTGCGTCACTTACAAAAGTTAGCCGGTAACAAGTTCCGCTGTGGAATCCTACTGTATGCCGGAAAAGAATCTCTGCCGATGGGGCCGGGGCTTTGGGCAATGCCTATCTCTACACTTTGGAGCGTTTAGCTGTAAGAGGGGGAGGAACCTTGGTGCACGACCCCGGCGAGGAAAGCAGTTAGTTTTCCCCGCCGAGGTTATCGCCCTCGACTAGTTATTTTTCCGCTTTCGCAGCTGTTCTTCGGGGAAGAAGTAGCGCGACGACTAAGGCAACCACTCCTACCACTCCCCAAATCAGCATCGGCACTACTCCGGTCGAAAATGCGACAGCATCTGTGAAGATAATATTTCGCAACGCTTGGCCAATGTGGAACTGAGGAGCCCAGGGCGCCACCCAGTCAGCCCAAAATGTCGTGCAATTCGTCTATTTTCCGCTCTTGAAGTCGAATAGAAAATAAAAATTATTTCTGTATTTCCAAAGGTAGAAGGTATATAGTAGGGTGGTATGTGAGAAGATAATTAATGAGGCTTAATCACTGTGAGCAGGGGAAATGGCCGCATTAACTCAGGGAGAGATAATCATGAAATCGGGTTCCACTCGCGCAATGGGGCAAAATCGTAAACATCGTGTCTTAAAATTATTACTGCCTTTACTGGCCATTACTCTGGTTTTTGCGTTTGGCCCGCATATCGGAGTTAGTTACGCCCAACCAGGTGACCAGGCAGCTCCTGCCCCCGTGCAGACGACTAGCGATCCTACGGACTCTGCGGCGCCAGATCCAGCCGATGTTCCTGCGTCCTTACCGGATGAAAACACCGATCCTGTGGATCCTGCGCCGCAAGCTGACCCCGCGCAAGAACCGGGTGGTTCCGTGCCCGTGCGGGCTCCAGAGGCGGGTTTTGACCTCACCAAGTTCCTAACTGAGGACGCAAAACTGTCCTACGGTGGCGCAGAGCTGACAAAAAATGCCGAAGGGAAATATATCGTCCACCCGGATACTCCTTACCAGTTGCAACTAGGATTCGCCGAGAAACCCGGTGATGAATGGCAAATACCCAGCGGTACTGAACTCGTCTATGAATTGCCTACCACCCTGCAGGCTGTCCCCATCGAAAAACCGATTGACTTCTCCATCCTTGCTCAAGGTGAAACCGTCACCGGCAATACCTTTAAGGTAACGAAAGATAATAAGATCCATGTAAAACTAGCGAATCATCCGAAGTTGACTGAGTCCCAGCAGGCAAAGTTCTATGTCACCCTGGATGTTAAGTTTGCAAAAGATGCCACCAAGATTGATCTAAACGATGGCATCCACATGGACGTACTGATTTCAAATGATCCCGATTTGTCTATCACCAAGAGTGCACGACATGATTTTTCTGCCGGTAAAGTGTTCTACACCCTGACAGTTACCTCTATCGATACTAACGAAAATGTAGTGGTTTCTGACCAGATCCAAGGTGACGACACCGCACTGCACCTAGATGCCGATCCGAAGGCTTTCAAGATTAAGTCCACGAATAAGAAAGCGCCCAAACCTAGGGAATTAAAGATTGAGAATAATGGGTTTACGCTGACTATCCCCAAAATGACTCATGGGGAGAAGGTTACGATTGAGTACTCAGCCAGCGTTGATTACTCAAAGATTAACCCCGACGAGGCAGGAACCGCAGCTCAAACCGAGAACAAAGCCAATGTGCTTTCTGACCAGATTCCTGCCCCCAAAGAGACCACTAATAACCTGGAGCATAAGTTAAAGATCGGTACTATCACCAAGAATGCTGGCTCCGCCGAAGAAACGGCACCTAAGTCGGGAATCTACCAGCAGTCCTGGACCCTTAATGTAAATAAATACTCGAAGCTGAACGTAGCGGGCAATACCGTCAAAGACTCCATTCCTGAAGAGTTCCGCGAAATGATGAAGTATTCCGGAGACGGTATCAAGATCGTGGTGAACAAGGGGAAAGAGGACGCAGAGGGAAACTCTATTGAGAAAACCCGCGAGATTCCCTGGACAGACCCAGTCCTAAAAGCTAACGATCACGAATGGTCGTATGAGTTGCCCGGTACTGAAACTGACCCCGAAAACTCTAGTTACGAAATCACCTACACCACTGAAGTTGATGTCACTAAGCAGATCGTGCCGACTTCGGTGAAGAACGGTGCTTCCAGCACTACCCCTCAAAACCCGAATGGTCCAGAGGAAGTAGTTGCCCCCACCATTGGGCTCACCCCTCCACACGTCTTTAACGTTCAAAAGAAAGCTCTTTCCGCTAATCCAGATGAGGTTACTTGGGAGGTAGCCATCAATGTGGTGCCGCAAGGCTATGACTCCCTAGTATTGACGGATACTCTGCCGGCAGCCAAGAGTGGCGATACCTCTTTCCAGGACAAGCTGAAAGACACCAAGATCACGGTTGAAGGCTTGATCGGAGACGAAGACTATACGTTCGAACGAGACCCTGAGAACCCCGATAAGGGATTTACCATTGAGTTTTTCAAGAATAAAGAGCATACAGAAACTGGACTTCTGGAAAATAATGAACTAGACGATCAACAGAAGCCCATCGAGCGCACGCTAAAACTTACTTTCACCACCAATAATGATCCAGAATGGGTAAAGGCTTACCGCGATGGTGACGATAGTCTGTACCGGCACGTCAACCGGGTGAAAGCCACTGCCAATGGTAAAGACCGTACCTCCTCGGCAGCTGCTACCCCCGACCCGGAAGGTATTCACAAAACCTTCAATGACATTACCTATAAGGAAATTGGCGGGGTTGACTATCCGGTGTTCAACTATCGGCTGCGCCTCGAAGGGTTAGATCAGTACAAAGGGGACTCTTTCAAGATCACTGACCAGTTTGATGCTCAGCAGTTAAAGCTGGCTGTCGACCCGAAGCCTAATTTGTCCGGGGTAGAGGATCTGAGGATTAACCAGCAAGCTGGCGAGATAATCTTCGAGATGAACACCGCTAAATTACCGAAGGATTCGGATGGCAAAGTGAAATCAGTCTACTACTTGGATTACTCGCTAATTCCGGTTAGTAGGGATGCGCTAGACGCCATCAATAAGAATCCCGAAGGTTTAAAGGTGAGCAATACTGCCACCTGGGGGCCGGTGACCACGAAAGCATTGGATGCCGAATACGTGTATGGCCCGCTCACCAAAGAGCTGACTGATAAGCCTACCAGCAGCAATAATTACGAGGCGACTTTCAAAGTTACTATTAACCCCGGGGCACTAGATATTGCTGGTGGGGCGCCGACTGCGAACTTCAAAGACCAGATGACAAATCTGCGTCTGCAGCCTGAAACCTTAGAGATGACCCCGGCCGACTTCGACTATCATCCGGTCTATAAGGACGGGGTACTCACTATGCAGGTGCCGAACAAACAGAAAGTAGTAGTCACCTATAAAGCGAAAGTAATCGGCACAGACCTGGTCAACTACGGTAATGAGGTCGAGGTTGGACAAGAGCAGTCAAAGGTCGAAGGTTCCGTAGCCGTACGTATGGCTGGCGGTGGCAGCGCGCCCAACCCCGGAATTACTATTCACAAGCATGATTCGCGTGATCTGACTACTCAGCTGGAAGGTGCCGAGTTTGAGCTCTACCAGATTATCGACGGTGAACCACAACCGGTAGTTGGCAAACTTAGCGATGACCAGGAAAAAGCGGAGCCCCTCAGGTTCACTACCGATAAGAATGGGGAAGTCACCATCAAGGGTGACCAGGGTAAACTCGGATGGTCGCTACTGGTTAGCAATCAGAAAGATCAGTATGAGTACCAGCTGAAAGAAGTGAAATCTCCTGAAGGCTACCAGCTGCTAGAAGAACCGCTGAGCTTTACTATTTGGGAAAATCCAACAGATGAAACTCAGCAATATGACGGCGCTTACCTGTATGTGGCTAACGAGCCAAAACCGGGTACCGATATTCCAGACAATCCCGACAAGCATGATCAGTCCGACCAATCGGGTAAGTCAGGTAACCGGCAGCAGAAGCTAGAAAAGACCGGTGCACAAGTTAGCGTGGCGCTGGGCGCTATGCTGGTCTGCCTGGCCGGCGGATACCTAATCCTACGTCGCCGCGAACAGCGGTAATGCTTCCTATAGACCCGGGGCGGTAAAAGCGCGCCGTAGTCTCTGGTCTACGCGGGGAATATATTTTTCCTCCCGCCCAAGAAATCGGGGAGAGAATAGATGATCTCTCCCCGATTTCTTATGCCCACCGCGCCCACTCGGATAAAATATATCCCCCGCGCAGGTCTGTCTCGGAGCGGTAAAAGATGCGAGAGACACGCAGGTAGTCACTACTTTCCGAATCGGAAACCTACCTATTTAACCCGCAACTGTAACTCCCTTTCCTCGCTCTCGCGAGCAAACGGGGTCCCCGAGCGCTTTTGCCGCCCCGAGACCGCACAGGTTGCGTCTGGTATCTCCCGCGCATAGAGAGAGCGATAAGAATCTTAGTACCCCGATTTTTCTAGGGGCGGGATTTTCCGCAGGAGCAGGGCGAACACCACTACCAGGGCAATCAAGGTGGCGGTGAGGGCGACTAAACCTGACCAACCCCAGTGATACCAGGCGATACCTCCTAGGGTGCCGAAACAGGAGCCTCCCAGGTAGTAAGAAATGGAATACGCAGAGGCCGCTTGTCCGGCAGCGCCCACTCCCGCCACGGCGCGGGCAGTTACCCAGCCGGAGGCGGTGGCATGGACTGCGAAGAACCCGATAGCGAAAACTATGAGCGCGGGAATCACGATCCATAGGGTTTCAAAAATGGTGAGTACCAGGCCGATTAAAGTCAGCAGCGCCGCCATGGGCATTACTCGCCGCCTGCCGTAACGGGCAACTAGGTTGCCGCTCACCGAGGCAGCCAGGGAACCGAAGGCGTTGACCAGGAAGAACCCGGAAACTATCCAAGCGGGGAAAAGATAGGGGGCGACGCTGAAACGGTAGGGAACCATATTGAAAACCGCCTGGTAGGCGCCCAGAGTCAAGGCGCCAATCAGGAATAACAGCGCTAATCCCGGCTCACTCAACACCGCTTTGGTGTGGGCTATCAAGGTTTTTAACCCTGGGGGAGACTTGTGGAAGTTTTCTTGTGGGGGTAGTAGCCACCAGACCAGCAGCGACAGTAGGAAACCGCCGATACCGATCACGGTTAATACCCAATGCCAGGGCAGGAAATGGGAGATGATACCGCTGAGGATCCGCCCCAAAAGACCGCCCAGGCCAGTGCCGGCGATATAGACCCCTGCCGCCCTTGGTAAATCCCGGGCGCGTACTTCCTCGGCCAGGTAAGCGGTGGCCACGGCAGGTAGACCTGCCGCCGCTATACCTTGCAGGAATCGCCCGGCAAGCAGCAGGTGCCAGGTGGGAGCAAACCCTAGCGCCATGCCCACCAGAGAGGTTACCAAAATCGAGGTGAGGATGATCGGGCGGCGCCCCAGCCGCTCCGAGGAGGGGCCGACCAGGAACAGGGCTAACGCTAGGCCTGCTGTAGTAAGAGATACCGTCAGGGATGCCGCGGAGGGATCTAGGTGAAAATGACCCGAGATTTCCGGCAGTAACACCTGGGTTTCGTACATTTGCGCGAAACTGACGAACGCCGCAATAAATAGCGCAAGTTCAATGCGTCGATATTGGGGATCTTCCCGGCGGTAGCCGCCGTTGTCGCTTCTTTCCGCAGGCATAGCGGCAGTCTACGCCTTTAGGGCTTTTGACCCATAAATAACTGCCGGAATCTGAACAGTTTTAGCCGTTTTGCAGCCGGCGACGTACCAGCACCACTCCGCTAGCCAGCGCCAAGATCCCCAGCGCTAGCGCCGCGCTAATCCCAGAGCCGGTGGGAGGCAGTGGGGGGGGTCTTCTTCGGGGGAGGAGGAGTATCTCCCGGTGGCGGAGGCGGAGTAGTGGTGGGCGGAGGAACCGTACAGGTATTGGTAACCGTAAATCCCTTGCTGGCGTCACCAGTTACTTCGCTGCTGTATCCCTGTATCGCTGCCTCGGAAACAGTGTATTTCGCGAGTTTACCGTCAACATACTTCGGCAGATCCTCGAACTTGCCTTTCCAAGCGTTCGCTGCGTTTAGCGTCAGCTTCTTGTCGGTCGCTTTCCCGTTGGTCAGCAGCTGGACTTCGATTTGAGAGGCATCTGGGCAAGTGCCATCCGGGTTCGCCCATTTCTTAACTACCTCCACTTCGGTGGTCATCTTGTTGACCACCGAAATTGTATAGGTCTTGTTGGCTTCGTCTTTGGACTCGTCGGTTACCGCTAGCTGGTAGCCGTCTAGCTGTTTGCCGTTTTCGTCATGTTCTCTGAAGGTAATCGGCAGTTTCTTACCGGTCTTCGCGTCAATCAGGGTGTCGGGATCGGGGAAGCTCTCGACCGCGGCCGTCCAGTTGTTTTCTTCACTCAGTTCTACCTGATCAACTTGGAGACTGCCGACCAGAATATCAAGGTTAATCTTCGTAGGACGCTGCTCCGGGTCATCGCCTTGCCAAGCCTTCTTAACCTGGAGCTTCCATCTGTCGGGGCTGCCGAAAGTGAGCATGCCATTGTTCGCAATCCCTCCGCCAACAATGCCTGCACCAGTAGCAGTATTATTTTCGATAATTACTCGGGCGAGTTTTTCGGCGAGCTTCTTTGAGTCTTCACTGGGCACCGACTTGTATGCCTTATTTTCATTGATTTCCTGGTCATAAGGCATCAGTTTGTTTTCGCCGCCCTCTTTATAGCGAGGCTCCTGCGGAGGATCCCAGTCGAGATGTTTTCCATAAATAGATCCATCCTGATACCAGAGGCGCTGTCCGCCTCCTAGCATCCGGGGACTAATGGAAACCGGCTGACCAGCTCCGATTTTGCCAGCATAATGTTCAGTGACACTGGCGAAATCATCCCCGGCTCCTTTGTACTCCTTATTCTTCTCCACATCGGCTGTTCTGTTTCCGAAAATAGCTGCACCCTTAGTGATATTTAGGTGAGTTTGGCCACTGGGACAGTTCCAGATCCCGCCACCTTGGACGCTGGGTTGGTGATTTCCAGCTCCGATCAGTATCAATTTCTTGAAGGAATTATTTCGAATCAGCGCATTGTTAATGGTCAGTTTGGTGGAAATATCGTTGTATATGGCGCCTCCGCCGTAAAAGCCTTCGGATTTGTTTTCCGAGAAATAAGCGGCGTTAATAGTCGCTTCCGCTTTACCACCAAAGGCGATAGCGCCTCCGGAAGAACCCGCAGTATTTCCGGTGAACGATCCACCATTGATGGTTATGTTGCCTCCATTTGCGTAGATAGCTCCGCCCGGGCCATCCTCTTGGAAAGAATAGCCATTTCCTAAAGCGGTGTTGTTTTTGAAAGTACCGCCCGAAATCAGAGTTTTGGACCCACTTAAGTAGAGGGCACCGCCTTGACCTTGGTATTCGCGGCTAGCCTGATTGTCGTGTAGGTTTACACCGCTGACCGAAAGCGTACTGTTTGCGGCATATAGTGCGCCTCCGCGCTCGGTGAAGTTATGGTGGATATTTCCGCCCGAGATATTCACGTTTGAGTTTTCACCAAAGAGGGCACCGCCATATCCGTTGAATCTGGAATGCTGAACGCTGTTTTCAGCGATTTCGCCGCCTTTAACGTTAAGGGTGGCCGATTTTTCAGCACTGCCCCAAATTCCCAGAGCTCCACCTTTCTGGAGGCCTTGATTACCTTTAATGGTGCCACTATTGATGGTGGCCGTCCCGTTATAGACGGTGATGGGGGCTAGTTTTTGGATATCGACACCTTCGGGAGTGGCAGCGGAAGCTACCTTTTTCTCTGGCGTGAGGTTATTGGAAAAGTCAGCCTTGCCACTCATGGTGAAAGTGCCACCATTAACAAAGATGACCGGGCCGGCAGGATCGGAATCGTGAATAGAGCCGTCGCTAAAGTTTAGGTCTCCGTTTACCGTGAACTGCGTTTTGGTGAAGGACGGGCCGGCCAGGTTCAGTTTCCCGCCGGATTTAACTTCCACTGCCGGTAAGTTAGAGCCGGTAACTGTGCCCGCCCCCTTCAGTGTCAGCTCTGCGCCCTTGGAAACCACCAGCGGTTTTGCCTGATCATCCAAGGTGAGATTCCCGTTGACCGTCAGCTCATGCTGCCCGGAAGTGAGGGAATTGGCTTTAGCTACCAGGTCATCCCAGGTGGTTACGCCTTCGGCAGCTGCCGGATTGGTTGACCCTAGCGCCACAATCACCGCGAGGGTTGCGAGAGTGGCTAGAAACTGAAAAACGGAGGAAACTTTTTTCTTTATTAGCACACTTTCATTTTATGTTAATGGGAAGGGGTGCGCAACCGTTGCGGTTTCCTCCGGCACGTAAATCGATCGGGTTTGCTGGGGAGATTAGAGGACGAAGGGGAGGTTTTTCGTTGCCGAATAGATTCACGCGACCTGACTAAGCTGTTTAGGTTTTAAGTTACGAGGGCGTGCTGCTCAGCTATGCAAGGCCGCGATCGTAAGTGCTGACCAGGAGCTACCTTGAAAAGGTAGAGATGCTTGCTGGGAGAAAAATGCTGTGAAACAATAGCCACCGGCAGGTTTATCGCCAAGGTGAATATGAGACTGTTGCTCTCAATAGTTTGGTATCCATATGATCGCTAACTCCTCTATTGTTATGAAAAAAGCGCAGTAAACAGGAATGCCGACAGGTAAAAATGTTAAGAAAAACTACCAGTAAGCGCCACATTTGGCAGGGGATCATTGTCCTCGAAATAGTTGCAATTGCGCTATGTCTTATAGGGGGAGCGAAAACTCTTAATGCTTGGCTTGACAGTCACGAGCGTGATAAAGCCACAAGTACGCAAGTAGAGCAGCAAAGCCAGGCGATTGCAGCTGCCCTCAGCCGAAAAGACCAGGCAGAGACAGCCAAATTGGTGGGCAGCGTTGAAACCGCGAAATCCCTAATCAAACAGACAGAGGGACAACAGGTAACTTTGCCGAAAAGAGCGGTGAATAACGAAAGTGGAGCTCAATACCTGGTTACTTTCCAAACCAGCGGACGGCAGAAAATCTATCTGCGGATAAGGTGTACGAGAGACCTAAGCTGCACCGGTACTATCCCCTAGAGGTCTGACAAACCATGCCTGTGGATAACTTTTTAAAACAGTTGAAAGTGGGGGCAGGTTTAGTAGAGTGATTAATTGTTGCTAATCTGCAGGTGAGTTCCCCATCTGCGTGCCATGCCAAGGTGGCTCGGGGGAACCTTCGATCTAGTGAAGAGGACGCGGTTGTGGCTGGAGTGCGGGGAAGAAAAGGGAGCATGGGTAGCTCCTCGCGCCCTAACCAGGGAAAAACTGGCAGTTTTGTAAATAGTAGCGGGTGGCAACAATATGCCGGAGTTACTGGGTATTCCGCACTCCAGCGCCGGAAACAAAACAATCTCAAACTACGGGGACGCTTGCAAAAAGCTGCAATCGCCATACTAGCTACCCTGAGCTTAGTGATCGTCTACCTCGCCTGGCAGCACCCCGGTATTACGCGGGCGCAGGTGGATCTAAATGATGGCGGAATTTGGGTAACCAATCAATCGCAGCATCTAGTGGGACACCTTAATTTTCCGGCGCGCACTCTGGATGGGGCGGTGCGATCCAAAGCGGGAGATTTTGACGTCACTCAGGCGGGGGAGAATGTGAATTTCCAGAACCAGGCCGCCAGCGAAGTCGCCAAAATTGACCCTAAAAAGGTGCGCCTAGAGACTTCCTCTTCCCTGGAGAAAGGTCAACAGATAGCCCAATCGGGGACAAACTTGGCGATCCTAGACCCGGAAGCCGGCCTGCTATGGAGCGGAGAAGACCTATTATCCCAAGAGCGCAATCGAGCTAACGCTACGGTGCGTTCCCTGCGGGGAGCCCAGCTAGCAGGAGGGGATACCGGAGCATTCTTCCTAGCCTCACCAACCACGAAAGAACTGGTAACCGTCACTAAAGAGGGAAAACTTTGGAAAGATGAACGGGTAGAATTATCGCAAATCCCGGTTAATGCCCAGTTGCAAGTGGCGGGAATTGGCAAACAAGCGGTCGCCCTCGATAGTTCCCAAGGGGTGCTTTTCCTGCCCAGTGGGAAAAGAATAAAAGTGGCCGGTTCTCAGTTGGCGCTGCAAGAATCTGGGCCGGCAAAACCCTACGCGCTGCTGGCAGACCAAGACAAATTGATAAAAGTGGATCTGAATAGCGGATCCACCCGAGAGATTCCTTCCGGAGGGGGCGCGGGTAAACCGGCCAGGCCAGCAGTAAAAGCCCAATGCGTGTATGGAGCCTGGGCGGGGAGCGGCAAATTTGTGCGTGAATGCGCGGGAAAAGTTTTTCGCCCCACCCAAGAACTCGAGCGGCTAAAAACCGCCAAGACCCCGGTGTTTCGCAAGAACCGCGACCTCGTGGTGCTTAATGACACCACTGATGGGGCAATATGGTTAGCTGACAAAAACATGGAACTGGTAGATAACTGGGACGAGATCTCCACCATGTTGAAAAAAGAGGAAGAACGAGAGGATTCTCCTCAGATAACCGAACAGATAGCGCAAAAAGATCGGCAAAAAGAAAACACTCCGCCGGTGGCTCGTGATGACGTGTTCGGGGCTCGGCCAGGAAAAATAACTACGCTACCGGTGCTGGAGAATGATTCCGATACCGATGGAGATTTACTAACCGCTGAAGTGCTAGGCCCAGTCAGCCAAGGTGAAGTAAAACCCGTACGCGCAGGTGCAGCATTGCGCATAGAACTGCCCGCCGCCGCCTTGGGAACCATTAAATTTACCTACCAGGCGAAGGACGGTCGCGGAGGTGTCGCTACCGCCAATGTGACCGTGAAGGTCACCCCGGAGCCACAAAACTCCGCGCCAATACAAAAACGGGTACCCACGGTAGTGGTTGAATCCGGAAAGCAAGTTGAGTACAACGCGCTCCCCGCATTTTCGGATCCCGATGGAGACCCGGTGTTTTTGTCAGGCGCTTCCTCTAACGGTGACAACCAGGTGGAATACCGTCAAGAAGGCACCTTGGTGATCCGTAACCAGGCCAGTGGAGTTGGGAAAAAAGAAGTAAAAGTACTGGTCTCCGATGGGCGACAAGAAATATCAGGGCGCGTGATTGTGGATGTGCGTGCCGCTGGAAACGTGCCTCCGGAAGCTAACGGAGATATTGCGTTCGCAAGAGCCGGAACCACCATCACTATTCGTCCCTTGGCAAATGATACCGATGCCAATGGTGATCCTTTGACCCTGGCGGGGGTAAATATTGAACGTGCCGGGCCGCAGGTCACCCCGGATTTGGCGGGAGGGACTCTCTCCTTCCGTTCAGATCAAGAAGGGATCTATTACTTGACCTATACGGTCTCTGACGGGCCAGCCACCGCCACCGGAGTTATCAGAGTTGATGTTACTGATTCTGGAAAACGCGGAAAACCGGTGGTAGAAGACGATATGGCGGTGCTGCCGGTAGGCGGGCAGGTGTTGACCGATGTGCTCGCAAACGATTCTGATCCCGCGGGAGAAGTGCTGGTAACCCAGGCGGTCACCGTGGGGGCATCCTCGCCCCTGCGAGCAACCGTAATGGATCATTCGCTGCTAAACATTACGGCTCCGCGCGGACTCACCAAAGCCGAAACTTTAAAATACCAAGTGTCGAATGGGCAGGAAAGCGCCGAAGGGGTGGTTACGGTTATTCCGGTAACCACTCAGTCGGCAACTACGCCCCCGACCGCGAAACCAGATGAAGCCAAAGGGCGAGTAGGGGATGTGGCTACCGTAGATGTACTGGAAAATGACCGTTCCCCGGTGGGTTTGACCCTGAAAATAGACTCGAAACTAACCACCTCCACTCCACCGGAAGCTGGAAAATTCTTCGTCACCGGAAACCAGGTACGTTTCCTGGCGAAAAAAACAGGAAAATATGACGCCACCTATACAGTGAGGGACACTAACCAAAACCAAGCTAGTGCGCGGGTCAGTGTAGAGATAAAACCGGCAAATGCTTCCGATAATTCTGCTCCCGAACCGCGAGTAGTCACCGGGCGCGCAATTTCGGGGCAAGCCACCCGGATTCCCGTAGATCTGACCAATATCGATCCCGATGGAGATTCCGTATCCCTAGTGGGGATTGCCGATGCCCCCAAGATGGGGATAGTTGATATTGGTTCTAGTTGGCTCAACTACCAGCCAATATCAGGGAAAATTGGGACCGATACTTTCACCTATATCGTCGAAGATCGCTTTGGTAAACAAGGAACCGCCCGGGTGCAGGTAGGGGTAGCTCCCGCTGCCAGGCTTAACCAAAATCCACAGGCTAACCCGGATCAGGTGCGAGTGCGGCCGAACCGCGCCCTAGCGGTGGCAGTGACTGCTAACGATACCGACCCTGATGGTGACGGGGTTAGCCTGATTGCCGAATCGTTACAAAGTCCGGGGGATGGTCTGCAAGTGGCTGCCCGCGAAAACGCGGTTGTGCTCAATACCCCCAAGAAAGCCGATTCTTACGGGATAGAGTATTCCATCGATGATGGACGTGGCGGACAGGATACCTCCATTGCCACCGTGCAAGTAGACCCCTTTGCCCCCTTGCAAGCCCCCGAGGCCGCCGATGACCTCGTCACCGCGAAAGAAGCGGGAAGAAAAGTGGGCGAGCCCATCGAAGTGGACGTCCTCGCCAATGATATTGACCCTGACGGAGATGGGGCGGCGTTGACGGTTAGTTGTGAGCACAAAGGAGTAACCGTCAAGGGCAAAAAGCTAGTGATTCCCGCTCCCTCGCAGCGCCAATTAGTGCTCTATACTGTCACTGACCAGGACGGGTTAAGCGCTAACGCCATAGTTAATGTCCCCGGAGTTTCCGAACAAAAACCCTATATCGACCCCGATACTATCCCTATAAAAGCTAAATCCGGCGAGACTTTAACTGTTGATTTGGCTTCCTATGTGATTACTCGCAAGGCGCGCACCCCACATATTCATTCCGCCAAAGCCATTACCTTGGGTGCTGGGTTTGCAGGCGGAGTAAAAATGTCCGGAGATGATTCCTTCCAAGTAAGTATTAACCCTGATTTTTTCGGAAAAACCTCCCTGGTAATGCAGGTCAGCGACGGCAAAACAAACGATTCCTCCGCCCTGAGTGCCTCTTTAACTCTGCCCATCGAGGTGAAACCTTCCAGTAATCGCCCGCCAGTTTTTACCCCTACACGCATAGAAGTAGCTGCTGGTGAAGACGCGGTTAATGTCAACTTGGCGGATATGGTTAGCGATGAAGATGGGGACGATCCCACGAAAATGCGCTACCACCTGGGAGCTCTTCCTACAGGTATTCAGGCCTCGTTGAGGGGCAGCCAGCTTTCCGTTTCGGCTGAAGCTGGTAAAGCAAAGGGAGATGCCGGCTATATCGAAGTCACGGTAGAGGACGGCTCTGGATCTACCGTCGGGAAAATCCCGGTGCGAGTGGTCAGCTCCACTCGTCCCTTGATCCAGGTAACCGCGATTGATTTAGAGGGCGAATCTGGCAAGAGCGTCAGCATTGACTTAAGTCGCTACGCTACGAACCCGTATCCGGGAAAACCCTTGAAAACCGTAGGGTCACCTAGCATTGTGCAAGGAGCCGGACAGGCTTCAGCCTCCGGAACCCACCTGGAAGTAACCCCGGCAGCAAGTTTTAAAGGTGACTTGGTGGTTTCCTTTACTTTGCAAGATGCCAGTAGCGATCCAGATCGCCAAGTAACCGGTACCGCCCGGATCCGGGTTCTGTCCGTGCCCGATGCTCCTACCGCAGTAAGTGCCACCATCAGCGAGTCCACTACCGCCACCATTAGCTGGATCGCCCCTGCCGCTAACGGCACTCCTATTACTAGCTACAAGGTTACCGATTCGGTTTCTGGGAAAACGGTTACTTCCCGGGCAACGCTGGTAGATTTTCCGGGCTTGGAACCGGGGAAATCTCATAGCTTTACCGTAGTCGCCACCAACCGGGTGGGAGATTCTAAGCCCTCGGGGGCTTCCCCGGCGATAGAGGTAGAGGTTACTCCCGGTGCCCCCACAAATCTGCTAGGTACCGTCGGCAAGACCGCTGGAACCGCGACCCTTACGTGGGAAACGCCCAGTACAAACGGGGGTTCTCCCATCGATCACTATGTGGTTACTGTCGCGGGAGGCAGTCCCCAGGAAGTTAAAGGCACTAAGTTTGAGGTTAAAGACCATCCTGGCGGAGAATATAATTTCACCGTTATCGCGGTCAATACCAAGGCGGGGTCGGCGGCAACTGGCCGATTCGAAACTTTCGGTTCCTTCAACGAAAGTGCAGTTAGCGCTACTTTAGAGCGTGCGGGATCTAAACTGGCCAGAGTATATTTGCAGGGGGCGGAGGCTCCTGCCGGAGATGACGGAAGCTGCAAGGCCACCAGGGTAGACGGAAACCCAGTAGCAGACGATGGAACTTTCCAGTTCACGAACCCGCGGGCACGAACTGGTTTGAAAGTCGAATACACCTGCAATTTTAGATATAACAAAGGAGTATCTAAGTCAGTAAAAGCTAATCTCGGGGCACAGGAGAATCCCCAGATTACCGCCATGACAGAGCTGACAAACAACAGATCTGAAACCGGAACGTCGATAAAAGTAGACGTTTCCGGCTTGGATACCTGGGATAGCAGCTCCTTGGAGCTGGCCGTTTCCGGGGCAGGACCGGGGGGAGCAACTCTCGCTGACTATCAATACCAAACCCAGATGGTGGCGGGATCTGGATGGTTGATTACGCTTAAACAGTTAGAACCGGGGCAGACCTGGAAAATTACGGCAGATCTGAAGCTAATTCCGGAAGGAACCCGGCTGAGTAGGAACAGCGTGGAGGTTTCTACCCTGCAGGTTACCCCCGATCCCGGTAGCGAGAACCCCGGTGATAATGAGCCGATAGAGTCGGTGTCCTACCTGCAAAACTGGTATCAGCTGACCCCGTTGATGCCGGTTTCAAAACCGCTCTGGCCGCACCTGACACCCCTAATAGAGCTACCGGTATTCCCAACCGCAGCCGGCGATTACTGGCGGTATTCAGATTCCCAGGTGCCGCTGAACGCTCTCGGAGGCAATAAATACCTAAGAACTAGTCTTAGCGGGCAAGATTTACCTGCCCGGCAAACTGAAAAGGAGCTCGCAATATGATCCTGAAACAGGCCGAAGCCGCTGAGTTTGCTACCCGTTTCGCGCAGATAGCCGAAAATGTTGATCAGGCGATACTCGGTAAAGGGCACCAGGTGCGCCTAGTGTTAGCAGCTTTTCTAGCAGGCGGACATGTCCTGCTAGAGGATGCGCCCGGAACTGGGAAAACCGCCTTGGCGCGGGCGTTAGCGGCCTCGGTGGATGCCTCCCATAGCCGGATTCAGTTCACGCCGGACATGCTGCCAACCGACATTACCGGGGTAACCGTCTATGACCAGGAAACTAAACAATGGGATTTCCATGCCGGACCGATTTTCGCCAATATCGTCCTCGCAGACGAAATCAACCGCGCCAGTCCCAAAACCCAATCTGCCTTGCTAGAGGTGATGGAAGAGCGGCAAGTAAGCGTAGATGGAGTGGTGCACCCGGTGGGATCGCCGTTCCTGGTAATCGCCACCCAAAACCCGGTGGAGCAGGCAGGCACCTACAAGCTTCCCGAAGCGCAGCTAGACCGCTTCCTGATTAAGATTTCCCTAGGCTATCCCGACCAGGAAACCGCTATTAAAATCCTGTCCGGTGCTGCCCAACCGGATCTATCTAAAGATCTAAAACCGGTAGTTGAATCCGAGGAAATCGCTACCTGGGAACAGCTAGGTTTGCGAAATTATGTAGATGGGCAGATTACTCGGTATGTGCAGCAACTCGCGGAAGCTACCCGCTTGGATGATGCGGTGAACCTGGGGGTTTCGACCCGAGCGACAATCGGGATGATGCGGATGGCCAAAGTGTGGGCTGCTTCCCAAGGGCGCCACTATGTGTTGCCCGATGATATCAAGACGCTGGCAGTACCGGTTTGGGCGCACCGGATTATTATGGACTCCGATGCCCTCTTCGAAGGAGCCACTGCGCAAAGCGTAGTTGAGAGGGCGCTGAACGAGGTACCTCCGCCAGTGGATTCGCAGGCTTAAAATAATGAAAGTTTCCGAAACCACCACTACCGCGTTAAAAGACGCGCTGAAAAGCGGAAATAAAGCTTGGAAACAGGCGCGCTCGCGTGCCTCACTTACTGTCGTGCGCAAAATTCCGCTTACTGGTTTGGGGTGGCTAGTTCTGTTGGGGGGACTAGCTGGCTCGGTTGCCTACTTGGCTTGGGATTGGGCGGAAGCTGCGGCGATAATGTTTGCTGCGCTATTAGCGCTGTTGGCGGCGATAGCGCAGACCTGGGGTGGGGGCGAGCTGGCGCTGCGGGTAACAGTTGAGCAAGATAGGCTCCGCAAAGGACAAGAACTACTAGGGCGCGCGGTAGCGACCAACCAGGGGCGCCGCGCGGTGCGTGGCTTGAAAATAGAACTGCCATTGGGGGCAGAACAAGCCGATATAGCGGTACCAAGTTTGCGTTCTGGCAAGACTTTCACCCGGGAGTTTCAATTACAAACCAGGCGGCGAGAAAAGATTGTGGTTGGCCCGCCCCGCACAGTGCGAGAAGATATTTTAGGGTTGATTCGCCGGGTGCGATCTTGGCCGGAATCTCAAGATGTTTACGTCTATCCCAACTTCACTTCCGCTCTGGGGACATTAAGTGGCTATTCCCGAGATATGGAAGGGGCAACCTCGCAGGTAATAACCAGTTCAGATGCGACATTTCATGCCTTGCGTCCCTATGAAAGCGGAGACGACCGAAGGCATATCCACTGGAAAATGTCTGCCCACACCGGCCAGTTAATGATGCGACAATACCTAGAGACCCGCCGCTCCCACCATCTGATTGTGCTGGATTTAAAGCGAGAAAACTATGGGGAAGCAGACTTTGAATTAGCGGTAGAGGCGGCGGCTTCTCTGGCGGTTTCCTCCCTTTCCGGTGGGCAGCCGGTGACCCTTTATGCGGGAAAAACTGTATTGAAAGCGGCAACTGCTCGCACCGTCCTAGATTTCTTAACCGAAGTGCAACCCGTTGAGGCCGCTCAAGACTATCGCCACTTGGTGCGCTGGGCGCTAGCCCATGAAGCGCAATCCTCGGTTTGTTCCTTGATAAGCGGGCCGGGAGTAACTATGCGCAGGATGCAACAAATCTGTTTGCTACCGGCATCCGATATGGCTACTACCGGTATCCGAGCTGATGCCGGCGCTACCTTAACCCGCCGGGGAGCTGCCTCCCGTAGACTTTTAAATATCGGGGAGCTTTCGCAGCTCCCACGGGCATTAAATGGGGTGACTCTAGCGTGAAGAGATCCCAGCTTGTAGGCTTGAGCTCCCTGTTTCTCCTGATAGTTCCGTGTTACCTGTTTTCTTTGCCGTTTTTGGGTTTCACCGGGGTAATAGCTGCCGGCAGTGGAGCGCTATTAGGGTGCCTAGTAGCCCTGGTTAGTCGCCGTTGGCATCTGGGGGTAGTCTCCACTTTAACTTTAATGCTAGGGGTATTTTTACTCTTTGGCCCCACTCTGGCGGCTACGGATCCTTTGGGGCGGAAGTTTTACCCCACCCTGTCGGGTCTACAGGTTCTAGTTACTTCTGCGGTGACCTGCTGGCGAGATACTCTTACGGCTCCTTTGCCGCTAAGCGCAACCGGAGGAGCCGCGGTGCTACCTTTCCTCACCTGCCTCATTACCGCGCTTTTAGCGGGGTTAGCCGCAGCTTCGCGTCGACCTTGGGTGGCGCTAATACCTGCCACTATTAGCCTAGTGGTAGCGATCGCCTGGGGGTCTCAATTAGTTCCAGTAGCTCGTTGGGCAGGAGCCGCCTATTTCTTCCTGGCCTTACTTTGGTGCGGACTGGTTAGCGAGGCCGCTTCCAAGGCACGCAGGCGCGCAGTGAACCTAGCGGGAGCAGGAAAGAAAAACCGCTTGATCCGTCCGCTGGCGATGGTGGCAGTTACCCTAACTATTTGCTTGGCTTCAGCATCTTTGGCGGGGATTACCGAGCGAGGAAACCGGGAAGTGTTGCGCAGTCACGTCCTCCCCCCGGTGGAACTAGAAGATTTTATTTCCCCGTTAGCGTCCTTTAGGCACCTTTCGCGTGACTGGAAAGACAAAACTATTGCGGAAGTAAAAAACTATCCGGCGGGTAGTAGGATGCGTTTTGCCACTATGAACGCCTATGACGGTACTGTTTTCAAAATTGATCCCCAATTAAACGCACAGTTCCTGCAGGTCGATTCGCTGCTAGATAAAGGGGTGTCCGCTGACAGTAAAGCCGAAGTTAAACTGGTCAACTATGACCAACCTTGGGTGCCGATACTAGGTAATGCACAATCTCTAAAATTCGCAACCCAGCTCAAACCGGTGGTTTACTATTCGACTTCTCTGCGCTCGGCTTTTACCGCTAACCCTGGAGGTCTTTCCTATCAGGTAAGTTTCGCAAAGGAGCGTATTCCTAGCGATGCGAAGATGTCTGGCCTAGAGTTTGACCCCATTCCGCAAGGTAAAGATGAAGCGGTGCCGGTAGAAATTACTGAGCTTAACAACCAGTTAACTGCCCGGGCGACCAATCCCTTGCAAAAGGTGCGCAATGTTGAGTCCTACCTAGCAGGGCAAGGTTTCTTCTCCGATGGTTCCGATGGGCTTTCTCGGCCCGGGCATCGCGCCGCCCGGATGAGCCAGTTTTTCCAGGGACAAGAACTGATCGGTGATGATGAACAATATGCGGTAGCGATGGCCTTGATGGTGCGTGCTTTTGGGGCTCCGGCGCGAGTAGTGCTCGGAGCCTATCCGGGTGATAAAAAGGCGGGCGGGAACCTGAAACTTAAGGGGGATAACGTTCACGCCTGGGTGGAAGTAAAATTTAAAGAGGTCGGCTGGATCCCTTTCGACCCCACGCCTCCCCGCGATCGCGTACCCCGCACCGATCAACCGCAACCCAAATCGGTTCCAAAACCCCAAGTGCTGCAGCCCCCGCCTCCACCGGCTACTCCACCGGTGCTACCCCATGTGGAAAAACAAGCGCATGCCGATAATCATTCCACGGGAATGCAAATTTTGGCAGCGCTGGCGCAAGTGGCCAAATATGGTGGTTGGCTGCTGCTACTACTTTCCCCGATCTTGCTAACTCTCTTAGCTAAGTGGTATCGCTCCCGCAGGAGACGGCGTGCCAAAGAACCCCAGGACCGTCTCAAGGGAGCTTGGGAAGAAATAGTTGACCGTTTCCGGGATCGCGGAATCCGGCTCCCGGCGGGAGCTACTCGGCAAGAGGCCGCCTGGATAATCGATAGCTATCTGGGGACTATGAGCCAGGCGAAACCGCAGTCAGGAGCCCGAGAGCTAGCAGGGATCGCTGATTATCTAGATTACAGTCCCAGCAGCGATAGCGAAATCGATTCCGATTGGGCTTGGCAGCTAGTTAAAACCCTTACCGACAGCTGGAAAGCGGCAGCTGGAAAAGCTAAAGCGCTGGTGGCGGCAATTCGGCCGTCCTCGCTGTATAACCGGTTTATTCGCAGTAGTTTTGCTAAAAAGCTAGAGAAAATCCCCGGGGTGGGGAACGTCTTAACTCCCCGCAAAGAGCTGTCGCTACCGAGCCTATCTTTGGGACTTACTGAGCAGGAATATCAGCAGTTGCGTACCCCCTTGGCTCCCGGCAGTAGCGAAGAAACTGCCCCCGCCTCGGCGGAAGAAGGCGCATTTTCGGAAGCCACCCGCCTAGGACAAGTAGGACTGCCACAGGTGGGAGTAGATTCCGATGGTACCCGACTGGCTAACCGAGCCGAAGCGGCGGAAGCCACCCGGCTGAAGAATCCGCAAAGCTTGCCGCAAGCTACGCAGCTGGCAGAATTACCGCAGCCTCCTCGGCCGCCGGTAAACGAAGCAACTGCGGTAGCTAAGGAACCGAAACGCGGGGCAAATCCAGCTGCTACTCCCTGGCCACCGGCTCCCCCGAGGCCCCCGGAGCCTCCAGCTTTACCCCCGGAGCCGCTAGACTATACCCGCCGGGCGCCCTCGCCCCAAAATATGGATGAAACGCGGTTACGGAAAGGGGATGATGATGACCCAAACACCCCCTAAAATCCCGGGATTTAGCGTGCAATCGTTGTTAGGTAGAGGCGGATTTGCCGACGTTTATCTCTATAAACAAAAACGTCCCGAACGCCAAGTAGCAGTCAAAGTCCTGCGGGAACTAGGCAGTAGGGAAGGACGCCAAGTCTTCACTACCGAGGCCGACGCACTAGCTGCCACCTGTGCTCACCCGGCGATCCTGTCTTTATTTCAAACCGGAAAACTGCCGGATGGGCGTCCCTATTTGGTATTGCAATACTGTCCGGTGGCGAATTTGTCGCAGCGCGTCCGCCGCCAGCCGCTTTCACTGGCGGAATCCTTAGATACCACTATTCGCTTGGCAGGAGCCTTAGAAACGGTGCATCGAGCCGGGCTAGCGCACCGGGACGTGAAACCGGCAAACGTGCTGTTTTCGGAGTTTTCTACCCCGGTGCTATCAGATTTTGGTTTAGCTTTGCCGTTGGGTAAACCCCTGGCTCACCGCGACGTTTTAGGGTTATCGGTGCCGTGGGCGCCTCCCGAACAGCACGACGAGAACTCTTTGGCCGAAGCCACCAGTGATATTTATTCCCTGGCGGCAACTATGCATTCGCTAGTTACCGGTTGTAGTCCTTTCGAGATTCCGGGCGGCGATAACTCGGTATCTGCGCTGACCCAGCGGGTTTTGCATTCTACGCCCCGCCTGGATGCGCCCCAATTGATCTCCCCTTTGCGTGAGATTCTAGCATGGGCGCTGCAGTATGATCCGGCGGAGCGTCCCGAAAGTGCCGCGCAATTTGGGGTCACGCTACAAGAAGTGCAGCGCCGACTCTCTCTTCCGCTGACCAGTATGGATATCGCCAGCGATAATCCGACTTTGGCGCAAGTGGTCACCGATCCGGATGCTACCCGCCTTAAGGATGCCTCCGGTTCCCAAGGATCCCTGCCGGATAAAGAAGGCGGGAGGGCAGATAGTCCCTTAATCGTGGGGAGCCACTCGAGCGCGGCGCTTTCGCGTTCCCTATTACCCACCTCTCGGCTGGGATGGAGGCGGATTCTCCTAGCCATTATGGGTGCGCTGGTGCTGATAGCCGGGACTGCTGTCGGGGTATCCTACTATTTCAAAACGGGTACCAGCGCGGTTAAAACTGCGCCCAGTTCCAGCGAGCCTCTGATTACTGCCTCGGCGGATGACGGAATTATTGCCGAAATCTCCCCGGTTGCCGCCCTGGAAGGAAAATCTACCGCGGATGGCCAAATCGCCCTTACCTGGAAAGCGGGTGCCGGGGATTCTCCAGCGTCCTACCAGGTTAAGGTGATCCAAGATGGCAAGGACGCGGGCAGTCATACGGTTACGGAACCGAAAATAACTCTCCAGCCCCAGGGGGGTAAATGGTGCGTAAAAGTTTTTGCGGTTAGCTTAGATGGAAAAACCTCGCCTGGGGTAGACTGGTGCCAATAGCAGAGCGCAAAATTGCCGGTTGGTAATGGAGGAAAATCAATGGATAACGATCCCTACCAGTACTACCCGAACCAGTCGGGTGCAGCGAATGCAGGTTATGTACCACCCAGCGGGATTTATGGAGCGCCCCAGACAGAATCCGGGGTACCGGCGCCAAGCAGTCCCGATCCCTATGGTCAGCAGGCTAATGCCGTCTACCCTAATCCCTATGGCGAGCAGCCCGGTTCGGATCAATACTCGGGATATTATCCCCAAGGGGTTCCTACCTATCAGAGCAGCGAATATGGGCAACCTGGCTATCAGCAAGGGGGATACGAACAGGGGCAATATCAGCAACCATACGGGCAAGCAAACTATGGCCAGGGGCAATATGAGATGCCAGCTCAATATGGTGGGCAAGATGCTTACCAGCCAGCTCCCCGCTATACGGTTACTTCCGGGCAGGGGCAGTCCATGATTTTAGAGGACGCGATTGTGGTGGGGCGCCGTCCTGATGCGGCTACTTCCACCTATCCGCAAGCTCAAACTATGACCGTGCCCAGTCCTGCTAAACAGATTTCTCGTACCCACTGCCTGCTTTATATTGATGTAAATGGGATCCCCTCTTTGAAAGACTTAGAGTCAGTAAATGGCACCCGTTTGCGTCGCGGCGGACAAATCTACCCGATTGAACCGGCGCAGCCAGTGCAGCTGCAAGCAGGCGATATTGTCGATCTGGGGGAGGGGCAATACCTTTCTATCGGCACCGCTCCTGCCGGCTATTAAACCGGTTTAGATGCCGGTTCGAAAATTATAATAACTAAAAATTTGCTACTCGTGCCCGGGTAAAAAGCCTGGGCGCGAGTTGTTTTACCTTCAGGTTCTGGGAGTCTTATCGGGGATATTAGGAGTTAACGCGGGCAGTAGCGTTCCGGTAGCAACCTATTTAGCTATTAGTTGATCCCGAGGGCGCGGCGGGCTTTGTTGCGGGCATCTCCGCTATCTTGTGCCGTTAAAATGTCTTGGGCGGCGCGTTTGCATTGCTCTTTCGTAACTTTACCCAATTGGGAACCCACTGAGGGAATCGCCGAAGGCGCCATCGATAGGGAAGTGACCCCCATCCCTATGAGTACGCACGCCAAAACCGGGTCAGCTGCCGCCTCCCCGCATACCCCTACCGGTTTTTGCAGGCGTACTCCGGCGGCGGCTACTCGGGAAATCAACGTCAAAACTGCCGGTTGCCACGGATCAGTGTAGGTTGCCAGGTTAGCGTTCATCCTATCGGCGGCCATCACATACTGGCTAAGGTCATTGGTACCGATAGAAACGAAATCAACTTCCGCTAGGAACTGGTCAATCATGATCGCGACTGCTGGAACTTCCACCATAATTCCGGCAGTAAGTCCCCGCTGTCGAATCAGCTTGGCCACCCACTTTGCCTCCGACAGGGTAGAGACCATTGGCACCATTACCCAGTTTTTTCCTTGATGACCACGTGATGCCTGTGCGATTGCATCTAATTGTCGAGTAAAGAGGTCTTCGTCGATCCCGGTAGTGCGCAGTCCCCGCACTCCCAGAGCAGGGTTAGGTTCCTCCTCTAAAGTTGCCCAAGAAATAGGCTTATCCGATCCGGCATCCAAGGTGCGGGTAACTACTTTCTGATCCGGGAAAGCCGCAAACACCCGCGAATACTTCTCTGCCTGCTGCGCGCAAGTAGGTTCTTTCGTTGAATCCAGGAAACATAGTTCGGTGCGGAAAAGTCCTACTCCCTGTGCGTAGGCGTCAGCAGCTTTCTGTGCTCCGGTACCGTCTTGTACATTGGCGAGCAGTTCCACTTCCTCGCCGCTGGCCAGGCATGCCGGGCCTTGCCAGTTGCGGATAGCGGCGCGTGAGTGTAGGTCAGCTGCAACTTTTGGGTGGGCTTCTTCCGGGTTGGCGCCGGTAGTAATCGATCCCAGGGAGGCGTCTACAAATACTTTCTCCCCCGAGGGAATCTGGTGGAGCCTGCGCACCGCCACGATACAGGGGATCCCCAGTTGGCGGGCGATAATCGAAGTATGAGAGGTGGGGCCTCCCTGTTCGGTAACTAAAGCCAAGATTTTTTCCGGATTAAGCCCCGCGGTGTCAGCAGGTGCAAGATCATCGGCGAAAAGTACCGAGGGCTCACCAAGATGGGGTATACCCGGCTCGGGTTCGCCCAGTAGTTCTGCTGCTACCCGCATACACAGATCGTTCAAGTCAGTGGTACGTTCTGCCATCAATCTGCCGGCTTTTTCAAACATGGCGCAAAACATGTCGGTGGTGGTGATCACGGCGCTTACGGCGGGGGTACCTTTATTGATTGATTGAACCACCATCTTCTTGAACCCGGGATCGCGGGAGAGTTCGGCTTGAGCGGCTAAAATATCCGAGGCGGTGCCTACCGTGGATTTTGCACGTGTCAGTAGGCGTTCGGAGACTGTTTGAGCAGCTTTAAGGTAGCGATCGACCTCAGCTTTACGGGCAGCTAGCGGGAGTTTAGTGGCAGGTAATTTGGGGATCTCAAAATGGCTTACCCAGGCGACTGGCCCGTAGGCTAGACCATTTACTACCGGAGTTCCATAAATTGTTTCTGCTGCGGACAACTTCTCTCCTCGCCGAGGCCCCATAACGATCACAGTGTTACACGTCTCGCTGCATTTAACAAGATAAACATCGATACTGCCGCCGCAATGTGGGAACAGTCCATAAAGGCCTATTAGCCAAAAGGCCGCAATAATACTTAACTGTTGGGGAACTATTAAATACAATGACCGCAAGTGAGCAGGAATGCTGGGGCAAACTTGGCGACAAGCAGATGGCTGTGGGGGGGGGGAGGCAAGAATACCTATTCTTGGTGCGGCTGCCTGCGCGAAAGGTGAAACCCAGCCACTCACCCCGGCAGACATTAATCCCGGAGAAGTTAAAATTAGCGAGCCTGGCCTTTAAAGTTGCCTAACTAAATAGGAGATCCATGGAAGACGAGAGGTTAATCATCCCAGAGTTGGCGAGTCTAGATGAACCCCTGGGAAGCGATAAAAACAGCGTAATTAGAGCGCTGGCTGCTAAAATTGCTGCTAGCGGACGCGCTGAGGAGACTAGCTTGGTCGGCGACCTTTTGACTCGGGAAGCTAAGTCCGCAACCGGAATGCCCGGTGGAATTGCGATTCCGCACTGTCGCTGCCAAGCAGTGAACACGGTATCTCTCGCCTTTGCCCGGTTAAAAGAGCCAATAGCTTTTGGGGCCAAAGATGGCCCGGCCGATTTGATCTTTATGATTGCCGCCGGCGAAGGGCAAGGAAAAGATCATTTGAAACTACTGCAAAAGTTGGCGCACAAGCTGGTAGATAAGGACTTCCTTTCAATTTTGCGGTCTGTGGATTCTGCGGAAAAGGCAGCGCAAATAATAATGGCGGCACTAGCACCGTCCGTCCCTCCGGTAGCTACCGCAGCTCGGCGCGAACCAGTGGCAGCAGCTAAGGCTACACAAGTGCCGATTGATCCAACTGATCCAACTTCTCCATCTCCCATAGAATCCTCTAGCCCGGTATCGCAAGAAAAGAAAACCGGTTACCAGGGGGAATATCTGGTGGCAGTGACTTCTTGTCCCACGGGGATCGCTCACACCTATATGGCGGCTGATGCGCTAATCAATAAAGGCAAAGAACTAGGGGTCACAGTGCATGTAGAGGCACAAGGATCTGGACATTTTAACCGGTTAGATCCCGCAATAATAACCGGTGCAGCAGGAGCGATATTCGCACATGATGTGAGTGTGCAGGCTCCGGAGCGCTTTTCCCAGCTGCCACTAGTAGATGTGGGGGTTAAAGCAGCTATTAATGATCCCGAAAGGTTAATTCGGGAGGTAATCGCGAATAATAAGGCTCGGCAGGGCGCGCCCGTATCTGCTACGCTTCCGGCGAGGAAAGCTAGAAACCCACATTGGGGAGCGCGAATCCAAAAGGCAGTAATGGCGGGGGTTTCCTATATGATTCCCTTCGTGGCTGCTGGCGGTCTGTTGATTGCTTTAGGATTCTTGCTAGGAGGCTACGATGTTTCCGACCCGGCACAAGACATTTCCCTAAATTTCTCTTTGTGGAAGTTGCCAGATTCTGGCCCCTTCGGGGAAGGACAAATGCATACCAACCGCTCCGGACTTGCGCTATACCTGGGGGCTCTGCTGGTGTTTCTAGGTCAAACTGGAATGAGTTTCCTGGTGCCGGCGCTTTCGGGGTATATCTCCTTCGGCTTAGCAGGCCGTCCCGGGATTGCTCCCGGCTTTATTGGTGGGGCGATTTCCATCGCGGTAGGAGCCGGTTTCATCGGAGGGCTGGTAACTGGAATCGTGGCCGGAATTATTGCTAACTGGCTATCTGCCGTGGAGTGTCCGCGGTGGTTAGCAGGGCTAATGCCGGTGGCGATTATTCCGTTAATAACGACGCTATTAACAGGGCTGTTAATGCTCATGCTGCTGGGAGGTCCGCTGGCAGCTTTGATGAGGGGACTACAGCATTGGCTGAACTCTTTGGCCGGATCTTCCGCGATTATCCTCGGGATAGTAATCGGTCTAATGATGTGTTTCGATCTGGGAGGCCCGGTAAATAAAGCCGCCTACCTGGTAGCAACTGCCGGGTTGTCCCAAGGAACCGATGGAGCATATCAGTTTATGGCGGCAGCGATGTTGGCCGGAATGGTGCCCCCGTTAGCAATGGCACTGTCCTCTACCGTGCAGCCGAAACTATATTCACCGGCAGAACGACATAGCGGTAAAGCCGCCTGGCTGTTGGGTCTCTCTTTCATTTCCGAGGGCGCGATCCCCTTTGCCGCTACCGACCCGTTGCGGGTTATTCCCTCGATGATGGCGGGAGGGGCAGTAACTGGTGCCCTGGCAATGGCGTTAGGAGTAGGTTGCCGCGCTCCCCATGGGGGAATCTTTGTGCTATTTGCCTACACCAATGTATTGGGGGCGGTTATTGCCCTGGTAGCGGGGGTGGCAGTAGGTGCAGCGGCCATCACCTTCGCCAAGGTGAATCGCAAAAAACCGGCAGCCGCCAAAGCAGACGATTAAGCGGAAAATAGATTAGGGAAAGCAGAAATAATGGCTTCAATGACGGTAAAAGTGGGATCGCCGGTGGGATTACATGTGCGTCCGGCTGCGATTATCGCCGCCAAAGCTGGCGAATTTGCTGAAGAAATCACTATTGCGACCGCTGAAGGGGCACCAGTGGCTGCCTCTTCGATGATGTTAATCATGACCTTAGGGGCTGAATACGGGGCAGAAGTTACTGTAGAGAGCGAAAACCCGCAGGCAGTTGCGGCCATTGCCGAGCTAGTCGCCAAAGATCTGGACGCCGCCTAAGCTAAGGCGTTTGGGGCATCCGATTTAGTGGTTAACATTTCTGCAATAGTTACTGGGCAGAGCGCGAATCCATCTAAGGTTTAAGTCACACCCCCTGCGCGATAACCTAGAGGAGATACCTGTACCTGGGAGGAAGTACCATGCGTCCTAAAACCGCCTTTATTGTCGTTTCGCAATCGCAAACCTTGGCGCGCGGAGTATGCGAAGTGGTAGCCACGCTAGCTCCGGAGGTTATTGTTGAACCCTGCGGGTGCCACGATGAAGGCTTGGGCACGGCCTCGCAAATCGTGGCTACCAAGGTTTCGGCGGTAATGGAAAAAATGTCAGAGCAGGACGCAATGGTATTGATGGCAGATTTTGGAGCCGCCCGCCTGGCCTGCCAGCAAGTAATCACCGATCTAGGGGAGCGATTTTTGCGGCTAGGACGCGGGCCGCTGATAGAAGGAACCGCCGCGGGAGCAGTAGCGGCTGCTCAAGGTGCTGACTTAGCAGAAGTTTTGCGCTCTATCAGCGCTGCTGCCCAATTTTTCCCCGAGGAGGACGCGGCCGATATCCTGCCGCCTGCTCCCGCTGTAGACCCGCTCGCTCCGCGGACTGTGATCTACGGCGGTACCGAGCCGCTTTCAGCGCGTCCGGCTGCACGACTAGCGAGGATCGCTACCGGATTTGATGCTGAGGTGACCATTAATGAGGTAGATGCGGGCAGCGTGCTGGCCTTGATGGGACTAAAAGTAGAACCGGGAGAGGAACTGCGGATTGCGGCCGAGGGAGCGGAATCTCGCCGGGCTCTTGACGCGGTAGAGGCAGAACTGAGCGCCCCTAACGCGCCGGAGCCTAAGGAAATAGCTACCGACCAGAGGGCGCAGGCGCAAGCAGCAGGGCAGCCTGGCGAAGCGCTCGATCCCACGGCATCTGCAGAGCTGATAAAAAGAATTGGAGTCGGGCCTTTGCCGGTATCCTTAGAAAAGTAAACCCCGCAGAAAGCATCGGGAAAGAAGAAAGGCAGCGGCAATGAACGAACTGAAGCTAGATCCGAATAAGGAATATACCTTGATACTGGTTAAGCCGGATGGGTATCATCGCGGATTGGTCGGAAAAATTTTGGCGCGTATTGAGCAAAAAGGTTACGCCATCGTAGCGCTGCGGGTGGCAGAGGCCACCGATGATGAGTTGCACGATCACTATGAAGAGCATCGGGGTAAGCATTTCTTCGAATCTATGGTTGATTTTATGCAGAGCGGAAAAATCGTAGCCGCCGTTATCGAAGGTACCCGGGTAGTGGAAGGGGTGCGTTCCCTGGTGGGATCCACTAACCCCACAGAGGCTGCCCCCGGGACTATTCGCGGAGATTTTGGACGCGACTACGACAGTGGACATATTCAGAACCTGGTACATGCAGCAGATTCTCCCGCCTCCGCTGCTCGCGAGATCAAAATTTGGTTCCCGGAAGCCGCTAAATAGCTGGAGCAGATAGATGTATGTAAAGTCGTTGACGCTGCGCGGATTTAAATCTTTCGCCAGCGCCACCACTTTGCAGTTCACTCCGGGAATCATCTGTGTAGTCGGTCCCAACGGTTCTGGTAAATCCAATATTGTCGACGCCCTCGCCTGGGTTATGGGGGAACAGGGCGCCAAGAATCTGCGCGGCGGATCCATGGCGGATGTTATTTTTGCGGGCACCAGTTTCCGCTCATCCCTCGGGCGGGCAGAAGTAGCGCTCACCATTGATAACACCAATGGGGAACTGCCGATTGATTATTCGGAAGTTACTATATCCCGCACCCTATTTCGCCAGGGCGGCTCGGAGTACGCGATTAACGGAACTGCCTGCCGGCTGTTAGATATCCAAGAGCTGCTATCGGATACCGGTATGGGACGCAATATGCACGTCATTATCGGGCAGGGCAAACTCGACCAGGTGCTATCGGCGGATCCTTCTCAGCGGCGAGCTTTGATTGAAGAGGCCGCTGGGGTACTCAAACACCAGCGGCGTAAAGAACGGGCATTGCGCAAACTTGACGGCTTAGAAGACAAGCTGTCCCGGCTTTCCGATCTGACTCAAGAGATTCAAAAACAACTGGGGCCATTAGCGCGGCAAGCTAAAACTGCCCGGCGAGCGGCGGTTTTACAGGCGCAGGCGCGCGACGCCGGGTGCCGGATCCTGGCTGATGATCTGCAGCAGCTGCGCTCGCAGCTTGCTCGCTACCAGGAAAGTGAGCAAACTCTGACGCTCCAGCGCGAAGAATTAACTGGGAAACTAGCAAAACGGCGCGAAAAACTAGCGCAACTAACCGCCGATGCGCAGCAAAGTGATTTAGGAGGGCGAGCTGCGAACCTGTGGCAACAGCTCACGACCCTCACCGAGCGTCTACGGGCTTTGGGAGCGCTAGCTGAGGAACGAGCCGCTTCCCTGTCAAAACCAGAACCGCTTCCCTCTGGTCCTAGCGTGGCAGAGCGACAAAAGCATTTAGCGCGGCTGCAAAGCGACTTGGCAGCAAAGGATGAGGAAGCTTTGGCGCGGCGCAAACAATGTGATGCGGCGCAGGCAATGCGGGAAGAAACTACCCGAAAAGTTGGAGAGCTAACGCGCATCACTCAGGAATTGCGGCAGGAAGCCCAGCAGAAAACCCAAAAAGGTGCTCGCCTGGAACGAGAATTAGAAACCGCAAAAGCACGTTTAGAGGCGGCGGACTCGCGGCTTAAAAGAGCGGAAAAGGCGGCTGAGGCGGCGCGGGAAAAACTGTCGGCGGCGCGCGCGCAGCAGGCGGCTCACCGCGAGGAAACGGTTGATGAAGGGGCAGATGCGGCTAGCCGATATCGCGAGCTGGCGCAGGCAGAAGAAACGGTGCGCAACCAATTAGAAAAAGCACGTGACCAGCTGCGGGAAAGTGAAGCTAAAGCGGTGGCTGCCACCGAAAGCGAAACTAGTCTTCGTCAAGTCTTGGCTGCCTCTTCTAGCCAAGCGCAAAATGCATTCGCCCAGGCGGCTAAGCCACAAGGCGACCTAGCTTCGTTGATTAGTGTTTCTGATCGCTGGGAAAAGGCGATTGCGGCCTTACTGGGAACAAGCGGTGCCGCCCTCGTAGTAGAGGCTTGCCAGGTAGAGGCAGGATTAGGGGCGGTTAAAGGCAACACCGGGATTGTTAGCTGGGTGCTAGGGGAGGGTGAAAGCCAAGAGCGGATCCCTATGAGTGAGGAGCAAAGCGCGAAAGAAGAGGGCGTGATACCTGCCTTGGCGGCAGTGGAAGCGCCGCCCTCCCTGCATGCGGTGTTAAAAGCAATCCTGGCAGATAGCTATTTGGCACCGGATTTAGCGGCGGCGCGTGCCCTGGTACAAAACCTCCCTCAGGCGCGGGTAGGGATAACAGATGGCACGGTTATCAGTAAGTATTTAGGAAGCACCGGCAGTGGCGGGGTGAACCGCATCCAGGTCGAGCGTCAGCTTCGCTTAGCGCGCCAGGCCGCGGCGGATGCCCGCAAACAAACGGAGGAAGCCCGCGCAAAGGTGCAGGCGAGTACCCAGGAGCTTTCCCAAGCGGCGGCAGCTAGCGCCCAGGCGTTGAAAACCTTACGGGCTGCTGATGCTCAGGCCGCTGCACAAGCCCAAAAACGGGCGCTTCGAGAAGCGGCAGTCAGGGGAGCCGAGAGCGAAACCCAGCAATCTGCCAGTGAAGTAGACCAAGCACAGGCGGATGTGGACACCTGCGCTCACCAGGTTGCGGTTGCCGAAAAAGCCTGCAGTGACTTTGCTGGCAGTGAAGATTTAGCTCCTTTACAAGCAGCCGAACAGGCTTTAGAACAGGCTCGCGCCGCAGATTTGACAGCCCGGGAAAAAGAAGCAGAAACCCATTTGGCTTTGGCGGCTGCCACTCAGATCACCACTAATTTGCGGGAACGCTTCCAGGGAGAAGTTAAATATTTGGAGCGTTTCCAATTGCGCCTGGCTGCCGCCAAGCAACGGGAAATCAAACACGCCCAAGATGCACAAAGGATGTTGCAGGTAGCCTCCTGGTGTGAGATTTTTGCCCGCCAGGGAGCGCAGGTAGCGCAAGTTGCGAAAACTTGGCGGGAAAGCGCCGATGCTGCCCGCGAAGCATCCTCACAGGCAGCGCAGCAGATGCGTAGCGAAATTGATCGCTTGAATAAAGAATTATCGCAGTTAAACGATCTTTCCCGCCGTGATGAGGTGGCAGCGGCAGAGTATCGAGTGCGCGCCGAACAACTAACCCAGCAAGCCCAAGAACGCTATGCCCTTTCTGAAGAAGAGCTGATTGCAAGCTTCGGTCCGCAACAGCTGGTTCCCGACCCTGATTTGCTGGCGAGTAAAGCCGCCAATGCGCAAGAAACAGCCGCCACTGCCTCGAAAGAAGAGGAAGCGGATCGAGGAGAAATTGAGGGTGAGGAAGCGGCAAATACCGACACCGAGCAGGTGGAGACGGATCAAGACCGCGAAAGTTCCAGCGAGCAAGATGAGGGACTTTGGCGTCCCTATGATCGCGCTGAGCAGAGCGCGTTGCTAGAAAAAGCTAATCGCGCCATCTCGCGGCTGGGCAAAGTAAATCCTTTGGCGCTGGAAGAACACAGCGCCCTCGAAAAACGTTTCGAGTTCTTAATGGGGCAGCTCCAAGATCTGCGTACTTCCAAAGCTGACCTGCTAGTAGTAGTACGAGAAGTTGATAATCGGGTAAAAGAAGCATTTGAACAGGCGTTCACCGATATTTCCCGAGAATTTACGGAGGTATTTGCACGGCTGTTCCCCGGGGGAACCGGTTCACTAAAACTAACTGATAGTAGCGATATGCTCACTACCGGAGTAGAGGTTAACGCCCGACCTGCCGGAAAGAATGTGCAGCGCCTGTCGCTGCTGTCTGGTGGGGAGCGTTCCCTGGCGGCACTGGCATTTTTAATCGCGATTTTCAAAGCCCGCCCTTCGCCCTTCTATATCTTGGATGAGGTAGAAGCCGCCCTCGATGATTTGAATCTGTCGCGGATGTTGGAACTGTTTAAACAGTTGCGAGAAGTTAGCCAAATGATCATCATTACGCACCAAAAACGGACGATGGAAGTGGCGGATGTACTCTATGGGGTTACTATGCGCGATGGGGTGTCTCGGGTGATTTCCCAGCGGGTAGCACCGGTAGATAGCTAAGATCACACCCAATTCTGGTAACAGTTTGGTATCGGACAAGAGCTAAGATCGGTAAATTCTTTAACTCTGGGCATAATAGAAACGTGACTGAACCGTTGATCTTGCTATTCGTAGGCATTGGCGTCGCTGTGTTGATTGGGGTGCTGGTGGTAGCGGTAATGGTTCGTACCCGTCGTCCCGGTGGGGGGATTCGCAATTGGATACGCGAGTCCGCGGACTCCTGGCAAGAAAACGACTATCGTTCCCGCGGCGAATCTAGTGGGCAGCGAGTTCGCTTAGATACTTTATTAGCCGAGGCTTCCCCTGGTGATTCGGCAAATCCTCTCGCCGAAGTCGAGAGTTTGCGCAGTGCCGCCGGGCAAATGTGGGGAGAAGAAGTGGGCGCGATTCGTGCGCGGCGGGCAGAAAAGGAAACCTCGCGGGCAAATGGAGCGGCGAACTTACCGGCAGCTGATGAGGTTCCTGCCGGGCAGCTACCTCCCACTTTCGCTCCCGCGCGGCGGCGTCGCCTCCCTAAAAATGAAGCGGTTTCGGTTACGAAAGATCCTGAAGACGCCACCAGTTATGTCCCGGTAGTTCCTAGTGGGAAATCAGCAATCTCGCCCGTTATACCTAGCCAGAAAGCGCAGTCAGCGGCGGATGACCAAGCTTTGGAGAGCGCAAATTCGGAGCAGGGTAATTCGGAGCAGCAAAGCTCTAAGCCTGCCAAACCTATACGTCGTTGGGCACGCAAATTCACTCCGGATCCTGGTGAAAGTGAGATTCGCGAGGACGAAAATGATCTGCCCCCAGAGGAGACCTTCCACGTAGATAAAATTTCTTGGCAGCGAGTACACGCAGAATAATAAGTAACCTACCTGCCTAGATAGCAAGCTTGGGCTTTAGAATCCCAGCTAATATGACCTGAGCGCCCCAATAGGTGACAATAGGGATATGGATTTTCTATTTTCACCCCTCGGGATTGTGGTTGTAGTTCTGGTTCTGGCATTAGTGGGAACTGGCGGCGCGCTGGCAGCGCGCTCGGCGAAAACTAAAAAGCAGCTAGAGGCCTCCAAAGCCAAACAACTTGGAGCTAGCGCGAGTGAAACAGGTGAGAAGCAGGCAGTAACTGCCACCGAACAGCCGGAAACTGAAGTAGTTGACCAGTCTGAAGAACCTGCAGTTACCGCGGAAGAGAGTGCGCCAACGCTTGCTGAAGAGGACGCGGTTGCGGAGCCTAAAGCTACGGAGCCGGAATCACTAGCAGCGCAAGCAGCTTCACCGGTGACGGAACCGCGCGAAGCTCCGGCTTGCGAGGAGCAAGCTCAGCCGGACACGCAGGAAGAAGAAAGCACTGAGCCCGCCTTCGAAACCCCCGAACCCGCCCAAGGACGAATGCAGCGGCTGCGCTCACGCCTAGCGAAATCTGGTTCCTTCGGAAAAATGCTGCTGGGGGTGCTCGGTCGCGGAGACCTGAGTGCGGAAGATTGGGAAGAAATAGAAGATACCTTGCTAATGGCGGATTTAGGGATTGCCGCTACCGATGAACTGATGGAAGATCTGCGCACCCAAGCGAAAGTGCTGGGAACTTCCGATCCGGAGAAAATCCGGGAGATTCTGCGCGCAAAACTGATTGAACTGGTAAACCCGGATCTAGATCGCAGCCTAAATCTAGAGCAGGCCGATGGGACAAAGCCGGGGATCGTCCTCGCCGTAGGAGTAAATGGCACCGGGAAAACCACTACCGTAGGCAAGATTGCCCGTATTTTGGTGGCGGAAAACAAGTCAGTCGTGCTGGGAGCAGCTGATACTTTCCGGGCGGCCGCCGCTGACCAGCTAGAGACTTGGGGAAAGCGGGTCGGGGTGGAAGTAGTACGTTCCGATAAAGAGGGCGCTGACCCCGCCTCTGTAGCCTTTGACGCGGTCAAATACGGAAAAGAAAAAGACCTGGATGTGGTGTTGGTTGATACCGCTGGGCGCTTGCAGAACAAAGCCGGTTTGATGGACGAGTTAGGTAAGGTCAAACGGGTAATCGAAAAGAGTGCTCCGGTAACCGAGACCCTGCTGGTTCTAGATGCCACTACGGGGCAAAACGGGATGCAACAGGCAAAGGTGTTCTCGGAAGTGGTGGATGTCAGCGGAATAGTATTGACAAAACTTGATGGAACGGCTCGGGGTGGAATCGTAGTTAGCGTACAACGTGAACTATCTGTGCCGGTCAAGCTGGTGGGGCTGGGAGAAGGCCCAGATGATTTGGCGCCCTTCGTTCCCGAAGACTTCGTAGACGCGCTGCTGAAGTAAACTAGACGGCGAAACTATCTCCAGGAGGAAACCACTTTGTTCAATAGCCTGTCTGATCGCCTAGCCGATTCCTTTAAGCGTCTACGCTCTAAAGGCTTGCTGACCGAGGCGGATGTTGACGCTACCGTCTCCGAGATTCGGCGCGCCCTATTAGAGGCTGACGTAGCGCTACCGGTAGTCCGCCAGTTCACCAAAGCGGTGCGGCAAAAAGCCTATGGGGCAGCGCGTTCGAAAGCGCTCAATCCCGGCCAGCAGGTAGTCAAGATTGTTCACGAGGAACTGGTTGAGGTTCTGGGGGGCGAGACCCGTCAGCTACATTATGCCAAGCGCGGACCCTCCGTGTTTATGCTGGCCGGTCTGCAAGGTGCTGGTAAAACCACTTTGGCTGGGAAACTCGGAAAGTGGCTGCGCGAAGAAGAAGGCAAACGCGTCCTCCTGGCTGCCTGTGACCTCCAGCGTCCCGGTGCGGTTACGCAGCTAAGTATCGTCGCCGAAAAGGCCGGGGTAGATATTCACGCCCCCGAATCCGGGGACGGGCAAGGCGATCCGGTCGAGGTAGCCCGCTCGGGGTTAAACCTGGCGATTACCGAAGGCTATGACGTAATCATTGTCGATACTGCGGGACGCCTGGGCGTTGACGAGGAAATGATGCGTCAGGCGCGTGACATCCGTGACGCCATTAACCCCCACGAAATCCTCTTCGTATTGGACTCAATGGTGGGGCAGGACGCGGTGCAAACCTCGATTGCCTTCCGTGACGGGGTGGGCTTTACCGGGGTAGTGCTCTCTAAACTTGATGGTGACGCTCGCGGCGGGGCGGCGCTATCGGTGCGCGGAGTAACCGGGCAACCGATTCTTTTTGCCTCTACCGGCGAAAACTTGGGTGATTTTGAGCGTTTCCATGCCGAGAGAATGGCCGGACGTATCCTCGATATGGGCGATATGCTCACCCTGATTGAGCAAGCGCAAAAAGCTTATGACCAAAAAGAGGCCGAGGCGCTGGCTCGCAAGATGCAAAAAGGCCAGTTCACCCTGACTGACTTTATGGCGCAGCTGCAACAGCTCCGCAAGATGGGGTCGATGAAGAAACTGATGGGAATGCTGCCCGGCATGAACCAGTACCGCGACCAATTGGATGCCTTCGATGAGAAAAGTATCGACCGGATCGAAGCTATCGTAAACTCCATGACTCCGGCAGAACGTGACGACTTGTCCCTGCTGAACGGTTCGCGGCGCGCCCGGATTGCGCGCGGTTCCGGCACCACGGTAACCGAGATTAACGGCCTGGTAGAGCGGTTTACGCAGGCTTCGAAAATGATGAAACGCATGTCCAATGGGGGCGGGATCCCCGGAATGCCCGCTATGCCCGGAATGCCGGGCGGGCGCGGAGGAGCTACCAAGAAACAGCGGAAGGCAGGCAAGAAGAATCGCCGCAAGTTCGGCAATCCGGCGAAGCAAAAACAGTGGGAGGCTCAGCAAGCTACGAAAGGGGAGGCTCCGGCACCCGCTGCCGGCAGCGCTTTCGGAATCGGTGCTACCCAACCAGGTGCCCCGGCCGCTGCTCCCACCTTGGATGATTTGCCCGATGACTTGAAACGGATGCTCGGTCAGCGATGAAGTTGCTGAGCGGAAATTTTTATTACCGCGAGCAAGCTAGGCAGGCTCCCCGCTGGGTGCGCGGGCAGTTATCGATCACCGAGGACGGATGCTTCGGAGAGTTTAGAGAAGATAACAGCACTGGTGGCGACTATTTTCTACCCGGATTTTGCGATGTGCATTGCCATATCGGGTTCGCGGCGGTAGGACAGATAGCTACCCCACAAGAAGCATTAGCGCAGGCACAGGCAGATCGGGACTGCGGAATTTTAGCCATTCGCGACTGCGGAAACCTGGAATACGCCCCCGGGATTTTAGGGAATCCCGAATTACCCCCAATTATTCGCTGCGGACGCCATATCGCCCGTCCAAAACGCTATCTGCGCCTGCTGCCGCTAGAGGTTGAAAACCTGAGTGATTTGCCGCAGGTGATGGCCACCCAAGCGCAGCAAAGTGACGGCTGGGTAAAAATAGTGGCCGACTGGATTGACCGCTCAAATGGAGTGGAATCGGACTTAGATCCCCTGTGGCCAACCGAAATTTTGAAGGAGGGGATTGCAGCTGCCCATCAGGCGGGAGCGCGGGTAACGGCGCACGCATTTTCCCATAAAGCGATCGCGGGATTACTGGAAGCGGGGATCGACTGTATCGAACATGGCAGTGGGATCGATAGTGACCAGGCACAAGAGTGCGCCCGCCGTGAGATTCCCGTCACCCCAACTTTGCTGCAGGTGGAGCTGTTTAATCAGTTCGCAGCGCAGGCGGGTAAGAAATATCCGGTATATGCGGCGACGATGCAGCAAATGTGGGAGCAGCGGCGCGAACATTTTGCGATGCTCCATCAAAGCGGAGTGCAATTGCTGCCCGGTACCGATTCTGGCGGGTATCAGCCACATGGACAGTTGGGGCGGGAACTGGCGCTGTGGGAACGCGGCGGCGTGCCGGCCCGGGAAATTATTGATTTTGCTACCTGGCGAGCCCGCGACTATCTGGGGATTGGCGCTCTAGAGCCGGGAGGGCGCGCCGACTACCTGCGCTATTCCTCAGACCCGAGGGGTGAGATGGCACGGGCAACTAAACCCGAACAAGTGGCGTTAGTTGGGCAAAAGTTTTCCCCTGCAGTTGCGGTTAGCTAGGACTAATAGCCCAAAAAGGGTAATAATGGAAGCTATGAGCACTTCAGGAATGAGCCTTGACCACGCATTGATGATAATCGCGGGGGAGGCCGCACAGCAGGTAGGGGTTTACCTGCGCAAAGCTTTTCGTGCTCCTTTGGAAGTGTTCTTAAAAGCTGGCATTCATGATCCGGTCACTATCCATGACCGCTACGTGGAAGCCAGGCTGCAATATCTGCTGGGCACTTCGGTTCCGGGATCCCGGATTTTGGGGGAGGAAACCGGGGAACACGTCCTCGATAAAGAGAAAGTAGCTGCCGCTGAGGCAATAACGTTAGAGCAGATACAGCGCGCTAGCCTTGAACAGTCACGTCGAGCGGGGTCTAAACAGATTTTGACCGACGAATTTGCCTGGGAACAAGCCCAGCCCTCCCAGCGTAAAGAGGCAGTGGGCACCGCAGAACTCGCTCAAGCAGAAGAGACGGTCAAAAATCTGGGATCTCGGGTGCGCTGGATAGTAGATCCCATCGATGGCACCGCCAACTTCGCCGCCGGGATACCCTATTTCAACACTTCAATCGGGGTAGAACTAGACGGGAAACCGGTGGCCGGGGTGATTTATGTACCTTATACTCGCGAGCTTTTTATCGCCGATGCACATAAAGCAATCCTCTACGAGGGGGAGCGTGCCACCCCAATGTGCGCAAAGAGTGCCCGGGTTGAAAATGAAGGAATCATTACCGGATATTTCCCCTTCCGTGATAAAGATCCCCAGCGAGTAGAAAAATCTTGGCAATTGGCCGGCAAGCTGGCTAACGCGTACGCGACAGTGCATTCTCCTGGTGCCGGAGCCTTGGATCTGGCGCATGTGGCGGCGGGACATACTGCGGTGGCTTTTGGAACTGCAATGCGTCCCTGGGATGTGGCTGCCGGGATCCATCTAGTGCGGGTAGCTGGGGGACAGGTACATACCTATGAAACTGCCCGTAACCGGGAAGATCCAGAGCATTTGCGGGGCGCCTTTGTGGCCAGTGCCCGCGATCTGGATCCCCGCACGGCGCGGGTGGCGGTAGAACAATTCCTTTGTTCTTTCAAATGAAAAGGTCGCGGCGGCGCCGAGGATCAGGCACGGGGAAACAATAAATACGGTCTTTCTACTAGGTTTTCTGCCTCTGAAATCAAAACAGGTGTGAAACTGCTCAAAGATGCCTAATCGCCGGCTTTTAAAGTGGAAACTATCAGCTAAATTCTGGCAGAATGGCTAGTTGTACCGGGCCAAGACACCCCCTCTCTGTGTGGCGGCCTTGTCTCGAGAGCTTGATCCAGGCCGAATCCCACCGGCTAGGGCGGGCACTCAACAGTCAATAGAACAGGAGAAACCACAAAAGTGGCAGTTCGTATTCGTTTAAAGCGTGTTGGTAAGATTCACTACCCGGTCTACCGGGTGGTAGTGGTAGATAGTCGCAAGAAGCGTGACGGTCGCGTAATTGAAGAGGTTGGACAGTACAACCCCAACGAAGAACCGTCCTTTATTCAGGTCAAGTCTGACCGTATTCAGTACTGGCTTGGCGTAGGGGCGCAGCCCTCGGACGCAGTCCGCCGGTTGCTGGTGCTCTCGGGTGATATTGCCCGTTTCAACGGTAAAGAAAACGTTGAAAGCTGGATTAAGACCAAAGAAACTCTCACCGCCGACCAGGCTCGCGAAAAGAACGTGAAGGCCGCCGCGGACGAAGCGCAAAAACGCAAAGCCAAGGTCAGCGAAGAAAAAGCTAAGGCTGAGGCAGAAGCAGCAGCTAAAGAAGCCGAGGAAGCTAAAGCACAAGAAGCGGCAGAAACCGCAGAAGCTGAAGAAGCTGCTCCCGAGAGTGAGGAAGCCTAAACATGTTGGCGGATGCGCTAGAACATCTAGTTAGTGGAATTGTCGATCACCCGGACGATGTGCGGGTGGATGAACGCAATATGCGGCGCGGCAAGCTTCTAGAAGTGCGGGTTAATCCGCAAGATCTCGGACGCGTAATCGGCCGGGGAGGTCGCACCGCGCGGGCACTGCGCAAAGTTATGGGTGCGCTGTCCACTCGCGGTCCGGTTCGGGTTGATGTAGTCGACACGGATCGTCGTTCGCGCCGGTAGAGACAGTTTTTAAAGGCGAGCCCCATGAAGATTCATGGGGCTCGCGCTTTATCTGCAGGTATATTCAGGGATGTATCTAAGGGAGAAAACATGGAAATGGTAAAAGTTGGGCAGGTAGGTCCGGCGCGGGGTCTTAAAGGAGAGGTACTAGTGCGTCCCTTTACTGACTATCCCGCCGAACGTTTCCAAGCGGGGGCAACTCTTACTACCGCTGCCGGGGAAGAGTGGACGGTGGCTTCCTATCGGGAAATAAAGAATCGCTGCTGCCTAACTTTTTCCCATATCAATACCCGGGAGAGCGCCGAGGGTATTAGAGGTACCGAATTGTTCGCCCCCGAGATATCTCGCGAAGGGGAATACTCACCTAGCCAGCTAGAAGGATTTTCGGTAATCAGTGCCGAGGGAGAAACCTTGGGGGAGTGCACCGGGCTAGAAATCGGGGGATTCCAAGATCGCCTGCAGGTGAGTACTGGTGCCGGGCAAACAGTGGAAGTGCCTTTTGTGAAAGCCTTAGTAACCGGAATTGACCTGGAAAATCGGGTAATTACCGTGGATGCCCCCGCGGGACTGTTTTAAGACAGCGGAAAGGCTCCCAGATGCGGATAGATATTATTTCGATTTTTCCCCAGTTCTTTGATTGCCTAGATGTTTCCCTCATGGGCAAAGCCCGCTCTAGCGGGATTTTGCAAATCCATACCTGGGACTTGCGAGACTGGACCGAAGATGTACATCGCAGCGTGGACCGCGCCCCCGCGGGCGGGGGCGCGGGGATGGTAATGAAACCCGATGTGTGGGGCAAAGCCATTGATCAAGTAATTGACCAGGCAGGTGCGGCTAAAACGGTGTTGGCGATTCCTACTCCTTCGGGAATTCCGCTCACCCAACGGCAGGTGCGGGACTTGGCAGCCACTACCGAGCATCTGGTGGTGGCCTGCGGGCGTTATGAAGGTATCGACCAGCGAGTCAGCCAGTACTATCAGCAGTTGCCAGGCGTAAAGGTGCTACCTTTTTCTCTGGGTGACTATGTGCTAAACGGCGGGGAAGTAGCCGCCGTTGCCCTGGTAGAAGCCACCTGCCGCCTACTGGATGGCTTTGTGGGCAACCCCAGTTCCTTGGTGGAAGAATCCTATGAACTGTCTGGCTTGTTAGAGTATCCTGCCTATACGCAGCCGGCCACTTGGCGCGGCCTCGATATTCCTGCGGTTTTACTCAGCGGGGATCACCAGAAAGTTAAAAAATGGCGGCGTCAGCAGTCTCTAATGTTAACTGCCCAGCGGCGTCCCGATTTAATCTGGGAGCTAACTTGCGACGCCCTCGAAAAATCTGATCGCGAAATCCTGGCTGCCCAAGGATTCCTGCCTGCACCCTATCTCGAGCGGGTACGGTTTCGCCGGGCGCAGCCGGCAGAGGCGGCTACCTGTTCAGCTCTAGCTTCCCGCTTATTCCCGCAGGCCTGCCCGGATTATTTACCCGCAGATGCCATTAACCGCTTTGTAGAAGAAGAACTAAGTGAGCCGGCTTTTAAAACCTATCTAGCGGATCCGGGAACTGTAATTATCTTGGCGGAAGTTGTTCCCGCCGCTCCCGCGCAAGAGGATACCCCTTGGCAAGCTGCCGGCTACACCCTAACCCAGGGGGGAGACCCCGGATTTGTGCCGCCGGAAGAAAACCTGGTGAAAGCAGTAGGTGACAACTGTGCCTACCTGTCTAAATGCTATCTGGATCAGCGTTGGCACGGCTCGGGGCTGGCCGGCGCGATGCTAGAAGTAACCCACGCACATCTACAAACACACTTCCCGCATCTAACCAAGATTGGTTTAGGGACTAACCAGGGAAACCGGCGGGCTCTAAAGTTTTACCGCCACCACGGCTACCGCAAATGCGGGCGCCGCACCTTCCTAGTAGGCGGAATCGAAAACCGAGATGTGATAGCGGTTAGGGATTTCACAACCCGCAAAGTTCCGTCTTGGGCGCAAAACGTGGCACAATAAGCAAGGTTGCATAAGTAGGCTGCGAAACCTGCCGCAGGGGGCCGCAAATGCCGCTTAGCAATGCTAGATACGCCGGCTAGACCGGCCCGATAGCTGACGTTACCTGCGGAACGAAAGCAATATGAGGAAACTACATTGAATATCATCGATGAGATTAACCAGAAGAGCCAGCGCTCGGATCTGCCTGATTTCCGCGCCGGAGACACCGTAAAAGTAAATGTGCGCGTTACCGAAGGTGGAAACACTCGTATTCAGGTATTCCAGGGGGTAGTAATTGCCCGCCACGGTAAGAAACAGCCGAACGCTACTTTCACCGTGCGCAAAGTTAGCTTCGGGATCGGGGTAGAACGTACCTTCCCGGTAAACTCGCCGACTATCGAATCGTTAGAGGTAGTAACCCGCGGCGATGTGCGTCGCGCTAAACTCTACTACCTGCGTGAACGTCACGGGAAAGCGGCTCGCATTAAAGAGCGTCGCGACTCCTAATCACGCTAATTAGTAATCGGCTCTGCCTGTAGGCAGAGCCGATTTGCTATATGTGGCATGATGGAAACGTTGATTAAGGGCGGGAGATAAACGTATGAAAGATGCGCGAGAGTCAAACGATTTAGGGCTGCCGGGGACAGGGATCCCCGCCCCAAATAGTGGCCGGCGCGCGCGTAAGACTCCCTCCAAATGGTGGGTGGTGCTGCGCGAAACCCTAATGATGGTGTTCGTGGCATTAGCTATCTCCGCGATAATCAAAGCTTTCTTACTGCAAGCCTTCCAGATTCCGTCCTCTTCGATGGAACAAACTCTGCAAATCAACGACCGCATTATCGTTTCCAAACTAGTGCCTGACTACCGGCAACTTAACCGCGGAGATGTCATCGTTTTCCAAGATGACGATAACTGGCTGAAACGTAATGCGGATACCCCGCGTCCCTCCCTGCCAGGAAAATTGCTGATTTGGGTAGGTCTGCGCCCTGACGACTCCCAGAATCACCTCGTGAAACGGATCGTAGGGCTGCCAGGAGATCGAGTGCAATGCTGCGACACCAACGGCAGGCTGAAAGTTAACGGAGTAAGCGTAGACGAAAGCGGGTATATCAACCCGGGAAGCGCCCCCTCCTTAATCAAATTCGATGTGACTGTTCCGGCCGGAAAGCTTTGGGTGATGGGCGATAACCGTTCCAATTCCGAGGATTCGCGTTTCCATATGAAAGAGCCTTCCCGGGGGTTCGTTTCCCTGGATCAAGTCACCGGACGGGCATTCGCCATTATGTGGCCGATAAATCACCTGTCGACGATCAAAAATACCGATGCTTTCGCGGCGGTTCCGCCCGCTCCCTAAAATGGCAACCATACCTTCCCGCGACCTGGAACTATCTCTGCTCAAACGCGCCCAAGACCGCTATGGGGCGGGCTCATTTCTACCAGGTTCTGTTGCTAAAGTCCCTTCCTTACAAATGCGCTGCGTTGGCGGCATTGACGAGGTCGGCCGCGGGGCAATCGCCGGGCCGCTCGCGGTAGGGGTAGCGGTAATCGATGGCACCGAGGGAGAGCCGCCTGCCGGTTTAACCGACTCAAAACAGTTAACACCCCGGCGGCGAGACGCCATGTTTGACGAGCTCTCTTCCTGGCCAGCAGCCTGGGCGGTAGGAATGTCCAGCGCCGAGGAAATCGATAAAGAAGGACTAACTCCCGCTTTACGGATCGCCGCCTTCCGCGCCCTTAAAGCCCTGGGGCAACAGGGCTTTTCGCCGCGACTGCTACTTTTAGATGGCAGTTTTGACTATCTGTCCGCTCCCGCAGATTTATTTGCGGAAGCCAGTGCGAACCAGCCGGCACCGGCGGCGAGCGCGTCCTCGCAAATGGAAATCCCGCGGGAAGTTACCACTGTGGTAAAAGGTGATGGCAAATCGGTAGTTATCGCCGCCGCCTCCGTGCTAGCAAAAGTTACTCGAGATAGACTAATGAGCGACCTATCCGATCCCGGATATGGTTGGGCAAAAAACAAAGGCTACGCGTCCGCGCAACATCTGCAGGCAATTGCGCAATTGGGGCTAGATTCGTCTCATCGTCTCAGTTGGCATTTGCAGGGGGTAACCTCTGCATCTTTAGCTAGAGCCTGGCGGGTTCGCCGGGAAAAACGGGTGCAGCCTCCGCTAGTTTTCAGCACGCAGAAGGGATGACATTGGGCATTGAAGATCTAGAGGCGTACGAGAATCATCAGGAACTTGCCCTGTTTCGCGAATACCGTGACGTGGTTTCCATTTTCAAATACGTAGTGGAAACCGATCGCCGATTCTACCTGGCTAACCAGGTAGATGTGCAAATGCACAACAATGGTGGGGACGTTTTCTTCGAAGTAACTTTGCAAGATGCCTGGGTGTGGGATATTTATCGTCCTTCCCGCTTTGTTAATCGGGTAAAGGTTTACTCTTTCAAAGATATAAATGTCGAAAAGCTGCCCGAATCGGAAATAACTATCTAGAATCCGGGTTCGCTTTCGGCATTTACCTAACCGGGGTAGCAAGTGACTGTTACCATATAAGAGAACTACTAGACAGCTAACGATTGTAAAAAGGCGAAAGAGGCTGACAGTGTCCAAAATTAATACTGTAGCGCCGGACTGGTCCGGGATAGCGTTCTACAATGACTCCTTTGTCGATGTTTCCAGTGAAGATTACCGCGATAAATGGGCAATTGTTTTTTTCTACCCGGCAGATTTTTCCTATGTTTGCCCCACCGAGCTAGAGGATCTAGCTGACAATTACGCCCAGCTACAGCGGATGGGGGTGGAGGTCTACTCGGTTTCTACCGATAAGCATCATTCCCATAAAGCCTGGCATAACAGCTCAAAACGGATTCAAAAGATTTCTTTCCCCATGGTGGCTGATCCTACCGGCAAGATTTCTCGGGGTTTTGGAGCTTTAGATGAAGAGTCCGGGTGTGCCTATCGTTGTACTTTTCTGATTGACCCCAGCGGGATTGTTCAATACGTGGAAACCACTTCCGATGCAGTAGGACGTAGCGCGGGCGAACTACTGCGGAAAGTGCGGGCAGCTCAGTATATTTACGATCACCCCGATGAAGTATGCCCCGCTAATTGGGATTTGGGTGAAAGTACGATCACCCCGACTTTTGATCTGTCCGGGAAGCTATAAACATGTTAGAAGAAAAGATACTTGATCAGGTAAAACAAGTTATCGGGTTGATTAAATACCCGATTGAACTGGCTACTTCGCTTGACTACAGTGAACAATCCAAGCAGACTTCCGAGATTTTGCACCAGATTGCGGGATTATCGGACTTGATCCAGGTCAAGTGGGAGGAAAATCCGCGCAAACCTTCCTTTGCCATCCGGCGCGTGGATTCTGATATCAGCGTACGGTTCGCGGGGGTACCGACCGGAACCGAGTTCAACAGCTTTGTGTTGGCACTGCTGCAGGTAGGTGGGCATCCAGTAAAAGCAGATGAGGACATTATTACCGCGATCAAAGAGATCGACGAGCCCGCCGAGTTCACCACCTATGTTTCGCTTTCCTGTATGAACTGTCCCGATGTGGTACAGGCCTTAAATGCGATGGCCGTGCTTAATCCCCTGATTAAACACACCACTGTAGATGGCGGGACTTTCTGGGAAGAATTCGAGCATCACCATCTGCAGTCAGTGCCTACAGTGATAAAAGATGGGGAAGTATTCCTGCAGGGCAGGGTAACCCTCGAGCAGATTGTGTCCAAGATTGGGCGGGGAATGACCGGGCTGCGACTCAAGCGATTGAACGCCCTGGATCCCTTCGATGTGCTAGTTGTAGGGGGCGGACCTGGGGGTACTGCGGCCGCGGTTTATGCTGCTAGAAAACAATTGCGAGTCGGGATGGTAGCCGACCGGATTGGCGGGCAAGTCCTGGAGAGTGGACAGATTGAGAACCTGATTACTCTCGAGCGGGTTCAACCAGAAGAGTTAGCGGGGACTTTCCAGGCTAACCTACGCGATTACGCGGTGGATCAGATCAGTGGGATTCGGATAGAAAAAATCGGGGAGCGCGGCGAGGACGGCTTAATCCCGGTCACTACCGAGGGCGGGGCTCTGCTGCGGGCTCGCAGTGTGGTGATCAGTGTAGGAACCAACTTCAGACGCCTAGACATCCCCGGGGAAGAACAATACTTAAACCGGGGGGTTACCTTCTGTCCGCACTGTGATGGTCCGCTATTTGCTGACCGGAAAGTAGCGGTGATGGGAGGCGGAAACTCAGCGTTAGAAGCAGCGATTGACTTAGCGGCTCTGGCGCGGGAAGTTACCGTGATTGACCTAGCAGACCGGCTGAAAGCCGACAAGGTACTGGTTGATCGGCTCCAGGCGCTGCCTAATACTAAAGTTATCCATTCAGCCAATGCCACCAGGGTGCTGGGGGATGGTCATCGCGTAACCGGCCTCGAATACCGTGACGCCGCAGGCCAGATACAGCAATTGCATTTGGATGGCATTTTTGTACAGATCGGATCGATTCCTAATACCGATTGGTTGCAGGGAACGGTGCAATTGGAAGATGGCTATATCAAGGTAGATAACCGGGGTGCGACTTCGGTGCCGGGGATATTCGCGGCTGGGGATTGTACTAATACCCCCCATAAACAGATTGTGATTGCCTTGGGAGCTGGCGCTAATGCAGCACTGAGTGCCTTTGACTACCTGATACGCACTCCGGAACAAGCAGACTAGCCTAGGATCCGATTATTTAAGGCGAGTACCCGTGCAACTTTTTTGGGTGCTAGCGCCTGACCTGGCGATTTTGCTTGTCCACAGGGAAGCTATTTGCTGGTTTTCCTTGAGCGCAAAACAAAAAGTTTAGTTCCCGGTTTCAACAGGTAATCCTTAAGGAATGGGAACGAAAAACCGCGAAATCGGTGCGGCCGGGGAAAAACTTGCCGCCCGCATGCTTAAAGACAGCGGATATCAAATAATCGAGCGCAACTGGCGGTGTCGCTTTGGGGAACTCGATATTATCTGCCGGGATCCCCATTCGGCAGGTCTAGTTTTTGCGGAAGTAAAAACCCGAACCACCCCGCAATATGGGGGTGCGAAGCGGGGAATAGGGCGCGAAAAATATCTCCGCTTACGTCAATTAGTCAGCTTGTGGCTCAGCTGCCATCCCGAAGTGCGGCCAAGAGGCGGGGTGCGCATCGATATGATTGCGATCGATGCTTCCGAGGGAAAAGTGCCGGTGGTTACCCACTGTCGGGGGATTTAAAATGCCACAGATCGGAACTTGTTTTGCCCTAGGTATGGTGGGGTTAAGTGGCCACCTGATTAAAGTAGAGGCACACCACACCCAAGGTTTACCGGCGTTTGCACTGGTGGGATTGCCGGATGCTTCACTTAGAGAATCCCGGTCACGGGTGGAGGCCGCGATCGCTTCTACAGGTCTGCGTTTCGAACCCACCCGGTTAACGGTTAATCTTTCACCCGCGGAATTACCCAAGACTGGCTCCGGTTTTGATTTGCCGATTGCACTGGCAGTAGTGGCTTCGCGCTATGCCGGGGTACAAAAACGCGCAGCCGGGATGGTGTTTTGCGGGGAGCTGGGCCTGGATGGACGGGTCTACCGGGTAAAAGGAATCTTGCCACAGGTTTTGGCGGCGCGCCGCGCGGGCTTCAAGAAAGTAATGGTGGCCTCCGAGGCAGTTACAGAGGCATCACTGATTGAAGGAATAGAGATTATCGGGGTATCTCACCTGGTAGAGGCGCTACATTATTTAGGGATGCGAAAAATGAAGGCTCAGGTCGCAGAACTTGCAGCCGCAACCGCGCCAGCGAAACCGAATCTGCCTGAGAAGTCTATCCCAGATGATCCCCCAGATTTACAGGAGGTACGGGGAGCTTTTCTTGCTCGAAAAGCATTAGAGATTGCAGCCGCCGGGGGTCACCACCTGAGTTTTATTGGGGTTCCCGGAGCGGGGAAAACTATGTTGGCACGTTGCCTACCGGGGATTTTACCGCCGCTTGATGATGAAGAAGCTCTAGAGGTAACTTCTATTCACTCCTTAGCGGGTACTTTCATACCTGCTCAGGGACTGATGCGGTGTCCTCCCTTTATTGCGCCGCATCATTCTGCTACGTTACCGGCGTTAATCGGAGGAGGTAGTGGTATTGCCACTCCCGGCGCGATTTCCTTAGCGCATCGCGGCGTCCTCTTTCTTGATGAAGCTCCCGAGTTTCAATCCCGCAGTTTGGATGCTTTAAGGCAACCTCTCGAAACTGCAAAGATCACGGTACATCGCTCCCGAGCGGTAACCAGTTTTCCGGCTGCATTCCAGTTGGTGATCGCGGCAAATCCGTGTCCTTGCGGGATGTGGGGGCAGCTGGGACAAGAGTGTAAATGTACCCCTTATCAGCGAGTACGCTATTTAGCCAAGCTTTCTGGTCCCCTGATGGATCGCATCGACCTACAGTGCCGGGTAGAGCGCCCTAAAATTACTGATTTAACCACTACCGAAGTTCCAGAAAGCAGCAAGATCATCCGCGAGCGGGTATTAGCTGCCCGTAAGCGCGCGCAGTGGCGCTGGAAAGAGCAAGGAGTCGCCCTCAATGCGCGGGTTCCCAGCCGGGTTTTGAAGCACACGCTCGATGCGGGCATGAAAGAACGTCTGGATCGGCTGGTGGGGTCGGGACGGATCTCTATGCGGGGAGCTGACCGGATTTGCCGAGTAGCCTGGACGATTGCTGATTTACGAGGACGCGACAAACCCAACCGGGAAGATTTTGGTTTGGCCTATTCACTTAAGAATTCACAGCGCCCCAATTAACGGGGACGAGTTGTGGAAAGAGAGACAAGTATGGATGATAACTACCAGTACCGTCTGGCCTGTGCCAGTTGGTCCCGGCTTACTGAGGCGGGTGATCCGGCAGCCGATTTACTCCTTAATGAACTCGGTCCGGTTGCCGCGTTACAAATTGCCCGGCGCGCCGCCAGTGATGATCCGGAGCGCTGGCACACTTATCTTCCGGTAGAACTTTTGCGGCGCACCGGCACCGATAAATGGGATAAGAGTTTTGCCCGGTGGCGCAGCCGCCTGGAAGTATTGGACTTACCGGCTCTAGAAAAGCTATTAGCAAAGGGGCGTTTTAAGTTAGTTACTCGCCGAGATTCTGATTGGCCAACAGCGTTTAATAACGTCAGCAATGCCCCCTGGGCTCTGTGGGCGATCGGGGATACCTCGCTAATGAACCGGGACTCCGGCAAAACCGTAGCGATGGTGGGGGCGCGCGCCGTTTCCGCCCTCGGACACGATGTCGCCACCGAACTTGCTTGGCGCTGCGCTAGCGAAGGGATCAGCCTGGTATCCGGGGGTGCTTACGGGGTGGATTGTTTGATTCATCAGGCGTGTTTGCGTGCCTCGGCTCCCACGATCGCTCTACTGGCTGGGGGGCTAGATCGTCCTTATCCGGCTGCAAATAGTGACCTGTTTAAACAGATTTCTCGCAGTGGTCTGTTACTCAGTCAATACCCACCCGGGGCGCGTCCCACCCGCTGGCGATTCTTAGATCGCAATCGCCTAATCGCGGCACTATCAGCCGCAACCGTAGTGATCCAGGCTGGTTTTCGGTCGGGAGCGCTCAATACTGCCCGGCATGCGGTAGAACTAGGCCGCCAGGTCGGGGCAGTGCCCGGGCCGATTAATCAACCCGAATGGGCAGGTTCCAACCAACTAATTAGAGACGGCGCTACTTTAATTAGCGGTGCCGAGGACGTTTTAGAAATGATTGCGCCTCTCGGGACGGTAACTACTGAAAGAGGCCGAGTGAAAAGCGGTTATCTCGATGGTTTGGATCCTTTGAGCGGGCGGATTCTGGATGCTACTCCGATGCGCAGCCCCGCCAATATAGAGGCAATTGCGCGTGCCAGCGGGGCAGCTATCGAGGAAGTTGTCGCGGCAATGGGTAACCTGGAAATGGAGGGGCGAGTGATTCAGGTAGCCGGTAAATGGAAAAAGGCGGGGGTCTAAGAATGCGAGCAGTCAAACGGGGGGAAGTACTCGAAGATTATCGCCACTATCTGAAATATGCGAAAGCATTCTCTGAAGCCTCAATAAAAGCATATCTGGCAGATTTGCGTGGATGGCTGGATCATTGCCACATCAAAGAAGAACAATCGATTCTGCCTGCCTGCTCCTTGCCGGCGGCGCGTAACTGGTTAGCGCACTTGCGTGCTGCAGGGCAATCGAATACCACCATTGCGCGAAAGATAGCTGCGCTGCGTGCCTTCTCTAAATGGGCAAAACAAAATCAAGTGGTGGAAACGGATTTTGCGAAACAACTTCATACCCCCAAGACTGCTAAAAACCTGCCCCACTTGCTGTCGGTTGACCAAGCAAAACAATTGCTTGCCTGGTGCGAAAGTCAAGCAGGTAGTGATGCGGTCATGGCTCGTGATTGGGCGATTTTCGAATTGATTTATGCAACCGGGGCGCGGGTGGGAGAAATATGTGCCCTACTTCCAGCAGATATTGATTTCGAAGCCCGCACCGTACGCCTGTGGGGCAAAGGGTCAAAAGAGCGAATAGTTCCTTTCAGCCATCAGGCCGCGAAAGCCCTTCACTTTTACCTGCAAGCGGCGCGAGACGAGCTACAAAAGTCCGCTGCGAGCGATGCCCTCTTTTTGGGGGCGCAAGGGGGAGCAGTTTCGGAAAGGATCGTGCGGGGACGTTTGCACCGCGCCTGTGCCTTAGCAGGAGTACCCGATTTAGGGCCGCATGGTCTGCGCCACTCAATGGCTTCCCATATGTTGGAGGGCGGAGCGGATCTGCGGGTAATCCAGGAAATGTTAGGGCACTCTGCGCTGTCTACAACTCAGCGTTATACCCATGTAGATGCGCATCGCATCATTGGTGCTTACCAGCAGGCTTTTCCCCGTGCCTAAACTGCCTAAAAAGTGTTTTTCGGTACCGGTAGTATGGGCATTTATTGCCGGTTTTCTCTCGAAGAAGCTCGCGACTGGGTAGCTGCAGACAGTGGCTAGGTAGCTGCAAATACCAGGACAGTAATCCCCGGGTTAATCCCCGGAAAACCGGGCAGATACTAGCCCCTGATTTTAGGGATCGGGCAGGAGCCGGATAGGTCCCAAGATTAACAGTAGGGGATTTAGATAGTGATGGTCATCAATCTTGGCTCCAAAATGCAAACCCGGGTGCCCCGCCTGCAGGGTTCCAATCTTTTGGCCGGCTGCTACTGCCGTTCCCACGGTTAAATCACTTTTAACCGGGGTATAGGTGGTACGTATCAGCGCTGAATGTTTAATCGAGATGCTGGGGCTGCCCGCGATGGTTCCCACAAAAAATACGGTTCCTCCGCGCGCGCTATAAACCTCACTGCCTGCCGGAATGTTTAGATCAACTCCGCGGTGCCCGCTTGCCCAGGGGGACGCCGGGGGATTGAAGGGACGTAGAATTTTGACGGGAGAGCGACTCGGCCAATGGTAGAAACCAATTTCGCCGGATAGTTGTCGCAGATCTACCAGCTGGGCGTTACCTGTGGGGTGAACGGCAGTCGGAGCCGGCGGAGCAGGAGCGGATGCCAGCAGACAAATGGCGGATAGCGCCGCTAAGAGTAGCAGTGGCGGGGGAGAAGATCGCTTCATGTCTTACACCTTGAACGCGGTAAGCCCTGGGGGAAACTCCTTAATAACTTGGTAAGCAAAAGCGATAACTATTCGCCAGTGGGGATAACTAGAAAAAGTAATCCTACCGGTACCATCTGGGAAACTGTCAGCAGGTTAACACTGTTCAGTGCCTCTTTCAGCTTGGGGTAGGCCGTGATTTCCCGCTAAGCTAGCTCTTAGCACCTGGCTTGCCAGGTGACTTCGCGTACGACTACCAGCCCAGCTGGGTCACGCTGGCTTCGGTCCTGTTTTTGGTGGGATCTCTTTAGGGGCAACCCGAAAGTGATTTCTACTGGCTGAAACAGGTGTCAGCGGACGTCGTGCCAGGAACCGAATGGAAACCGTAAGCGGGGCATATAGCCCCAAAATATGTGCGCCTTAGCGCACTGAAAGGAAGTCATGGCGGTAGTAACCATGTCTGAGCTGCTGAAGAGCGGCGTACACTTTGGACATCAAACCCGGCGTTGGAACCCCAAGATGAAACCCTTCATCTTGACTGATCGCAACGGTATTTATGTAATCGATTTGGCGCAGTCTCTCGATGGCATTAATCGCGCCTACGATTTCGTGCGGCAAACCGTGCTGCGCGGGGGAAACATCCTCTTTGTCGGCACCAAGAAGCAAGCCCAAGACTCCATTGCGGAGCAAGCTGAGCGGGTAGGGATGCCCTATGTTAACCAGCGCTGGTTGGGCGGAATGCTTACCAACTTTGGGACTGTGCACAAGCGTTTGCAGCGTCTAAAAGAACTTGAACAAATCGATTTTGACGATGTAGCCGGTTCGGGGCGCACTAAGAAAGAACTGTTGATGATGAGCCGCGAGAAAGACAAGCTTTCCCGCACTCTAGGGGGTATCCGCGATATGGCGCGTATCCCCTCCGCTGTCTGGATCGTTGATACCAATAAAGAACACTTGGCAGTGGCGGAAGCCAACAAGCTGAACATCCCGATCGTGGCGATTCTGGATACCAACTGTGATCCGGATGAGATCGAGTTCGGCATTCCCGGCAATGATGACGCAATTCGTTCGGTAGCCTTGCTGACTCGGATTATTGCTGATGCCTGCGCCGATGGCTTAATTGCTCGCTCGCAAAAGGCGGCAGCTAAGAAAGAAGCTAGCGAAGAAGGGGCTTCCTCCAGCGAAGAATCCGCTCCGGCCAGTGATGAACCTTTGGCTGATTGGGAGCGGGAACTGCTAGAAGGTACCGCAAATAGCGAAGAGGGCGAAGAAAAGAAAGCCGAAGAGCCGGCAGCTCCCGCGGAAGAGGAAGCAGCCCCCGCCGAAGCAGAAAAGTCTGAATAATCCGCTAAGGATCGTTAACGAGAGGAACATACTGATGGCTATTTCGATGCAAGACATTAAGGAACTGCGCGAATTGACCGGTGCCGGTCTGATGGAAGTTAAGAAAGCTCTGGAAGAGGCAGACGGCGATAAGGACGCAGCGGTAAAGGCGATCCGGTTAGCGGGTAAGAAATCCCTGGCTAAGCGGGAAGATCGTTCTACCGCGAACGGTCTGGTGATGGCGAAAGTCCTGGACACCGCAGACGGACAGGCCGGCGTAATGGTAGAGCTGAATTCGGAAACTGACTTTGTGGGCAAGTCCCCCAAGTTCGTGGAGGCCGCCGAAGAAATCATGCAAGCACTGGTTGACAGCGGGGTAAGCACTCGCGAGGAACTGCTGGAAGCAAAATGTGGCGAAGGTACCGTTAAAGAAAAGGTAGAGGAAATCGGCGCCCTCTTCTCTGAAAACATTGTTTTGGGGAAGGTAACCCGGATCGAGGGCGAGGCCGTAACCAGCTACCTGCACTATTCTTCCGCAGATCTGCCGGCACAGGTGGGGGTACTGGTTGCCACCGATAAAGCGGGCGCAGACGTGGCGCACGATATCGCGCTACACATCGCCGCTTATGACCCCCGTTTCATTGACCGCGAGGAAGTTCCTCAGGAAGAACTGGATAAGGAACGCGAAACTCTGCGGGAAATGACCCTGAAAGAGGGCAAGCCGGAAAAGATCGTTGACAAGATTGTGGAAGGTCGGATGGGATCCTTCTACAAAGACAACTGCCTGCTAGACCAGGATTTTGCGAAAGATCCGAAGAAGTCGGTAGGACAGATCGTGAAAGCCTCGGGTGGGAAAGTTACTGCTTTCGCCCGCTTCCACGTAGGTTCTTAAGCAAATAATGATGTGGCCTCAGGATTTTCCTGAGGCCACATCTTTATATACAGACAGTTAATTGGGGATTTGCCTCCAGCAAATAACAAGATCACGAGGGAGAAGCACCCCGGCTTTAGTGCTTCGGGTTAAAGTAGTAACAGGCATATTGCCCTCGAGGAAACAACAATATTAAGGGGATAAGGGTGAACCAGGAAGTCGGAAGTAAACAACGCAGAGTGATGCTGAAAGTGTCCGGCGAAGTCTTTGGGGGCGGCCAAGTCGGCATGGATCTAGACGTAATCAATTCGGTAGCGCACCAGATTGGGGCGGCCGTTGAACAAGGAGTCCAGGTCGCAGTGGTAGTTGGTGGTGGAAACTTTTTCCGGGGTGCCGAACTTTCCCAGCGCGGCCTTGATCGGGCGCGTGCCGACTATATGGGAATGCTAGGAACGGTAATGAATTCCCTGGCCTTGCAGGATCTCTTGGAACAGGCAGGGGTAACTACCCGGGTGCAGACCGCCATCACTATGGGGCAAATTGCCGAACCCTATATTCCCTTAAAAGCGGTACGCCATATGGAGAAAGGTCGGGTAGTGATCTTCGGTGCCGGATCCGGCTTGCCGTTCTTCTCCACCGACACGGTAAGTGCCCAGCGTGCCCTGGAAACCCATTGCCAAGAGCTATTGGTTGGTAAAAACGGCGTTGATGGGGTTTATAGCGCTGACCCGAATACTGACCCCACTGCCACCCGATTTGATCATCTAACCTATCAAGAAGCTCTACAGAAGGAACTGAAGGTTATGGATGCCACTGCTTTCAGTCTCTGTATGGATAACAAACTAAATACGCGGGTATTTGGAATGTCTGAGCCTGGCAACGTTACTTCAGCGCTGCTAGGTGAGACAATCGGTACATTAGTTTCTGCTGACAAGGAGTAACCAAGTGATTGACGATATTCTGCTCGAAGCTGAGGAGAAGATGGAAAAAGCCATTGAGTTCTCCCGGGAAGAATTCACTGCGATTCGCACCGGGCGTGCCAATGCTGCCATGTTTAACCCGATTATGGTGGAGTACTATGGGGCGCCCACGCCTTTGCAGCAACTGGCTACCATTAATATCCCGGAGCCGCGCACCGTGCTGATTTCCCCCTATGACAAGTCGTCCACTAACGATGTCATCAAGGCGGTACGGGACAGCGACCTGGGAGTTAATCCCACTGACGAGGGCAACCATATTCGGGTTACCCTGCCAGAACTCACCGAGGAACGCCGCCGCGACTACGTAAAACTTGCGGGACAAAAGGCAGAGGAAGGACGCGTATCTATTCGCGGTATTCGCCGCAAAGCCATGGATCAGCTGGGCAAGTTAAAGAAAGATGGCGATGCCGGCGAGGACGAAGTAACGCGTGCGGAAAAAGAAATCGAGGCTTTGACTAAGAAACAGGTGGACATGATGGATGCCCTGTTAGAAGCCAAAGAAAAAGAACTGATGGAGATGTAGTTGAACCACCATCCCCCCGTCCAAGGCGAGGGATCTGTGTCTTTGATGACCTCAGAACCTACCACGAATACGCCGGTAAAAGCGAAAAAGTCGCGGGCAGGACGCAACCTACCGGCCTCGATTGCCGTGGGGGTAGGCCTGGGTGCCTTGGCGTTAGCGTTGCTCCTGGCACCACCGGTATGTTTCTTGGTATTCATCATGGTGGTGGCAGTGATGGCTGAAGTTGAGATGGCGAGGGCGGTATCCCGGATTAGGGTAAAACTGTGTTTGCCACCCCTGGTGGTGGGCAGTATCGGGATGCTGGTTTGCGCCTATCTGTTGGGCCCGGAGGGGGTATGGGCGGCGCTACTGGCTACTTTGATAGCTTGTGCTATCTGGCGGTTGAGTAGTGGTCCTTCCAAATTCGCGACTCGCGATCTCCTCGTGACCTGTTTTGTTGTCATCTATTTGCCCTTCTTGGCATCCTTCGTGGTTATTATGCTGCATAATCCCCATCATCCTGCCCCGATAATAGTGTGGATTGTGATCACCATATGTAATGACATTGGCGGCTACGCGGCGGGGGTACTTAAAGGTAAGCACCCGATGGCTCCGGCGGTTTCGCCTGCCAAATCTTGGGAAGGGTTCGCCGGTTCCGTAGTGATGTGCACACTCGCCGCAGCAGTTGCGGTTTGGGTGTGCGGAACGCAGCTCTGGGCAATCGCAGTGCTGGGAATCCTAACTCCCATTGTTGCTACCTGTGGAGATTTAGGGGAATCCCTAATAAAGCGGGATTTGAAACTTAAAGACATGGGAAATTTGCTACCTGGTCATGGCGGCGTGATGGATCGCCTGGACTCTCTGCTCATCTCTGTACCCCTCTTTTTCCTGGTGTCCTTGTGGATCTTTTAAAGGATGGGAACCTCTAAATGGCAAAGCGAGCGCAACCAGGATCGGCTGAAAGATGGCAAAAGGACGGATCTGGGGCATCTTTGAAGGACGCCGGCTTCGCTGGTAAGGCTAGTCGCTTCACCAGCGATAAAGAGTTGATGCGCCAAGCCAAACCGCGGCGTGATCCCTCCCAAGTAATGCCCACCGACCAAGCCCCTGAGGGAGCTAGCAGCCCGGATGCGCGTCCCGTGCTGCGTTTTCAAGCAACTAAACGCGCGAAACCCCCGGAGCATTTGGCTGATTTTGATCTGACGGGACGCAAAGAAATGCTGAAAGCAGCTGGTTTCCCGGCTTTTCGTGCCGACCAGTTATCCCGTCACTATTTCACTCACCTAACTACCGATCCACGCCAGATGTCGGATCTGCCCGCTAAAGGACGGGAAGAACTCACGGAGCTGGCATTTCCGTCAATAGTTGAGCAAGTGGTGGAACGCAGCGGTGATCAGGGAATGACTCGCAAATACCTGTGGCGGCTATTTGATGGCGCCGAAGTAGAGTCGGTGCTAATGCGCTATCCCTCCCGCGCTACTCTCTGTATTTCTTGCGAAGTGGGATGTGGAATGGCTTGCCCATTTTGCGCCACCGGACAAATGGGGTTGACCCGCAACCTTTCTACCGCCGAAATCGTGGAACAGGTGCGCTTGGCACGTAAGGTTTGTCAGGAGGGCGGACTAGGTGGAGATCCCTGCAATCTCTCCAACGTGGTGTTCATGGGGATGGGCGAGCCCCTGGTTAACTATCGGGCAGTGCTGGGCGCGATTCGCCGTTTGATCGCAGATCCTCCGGAAGGATTCGGAATGTCCGCGCGGGGAATCACGGTTTCTACTGTGGGACTGGTACCCGGGATCAAGAAGTTGACGGAAGAAAAAATCCCGGTCACCTTGGCGATTTCCCTGCACGCTCCCGATGACGAACTTCGGGATGAACTAATTCCTATTAATTCTCGATTCAAGGTTAGCGAACTGTTAGACGCGGCTTACGATTATTTTAAAGCTACCGGACGGCGGGTCTCCATCGAATACGCCCTGATCAAGAAGATGAATGATCAAGCTTGGAGGGCGGGACTACTTGCAGATTTATTGAATGCTCGCGGGCATGGCTGGGCACATGTGAACCCGATTCCGTTAAATCCCACCCCCGGATCTATCTGGACGGCGAGTGAATCCCACGTTCAAGCAGAATTTGTGGATACTCTGGAACGTAAAGGTATCACTACCACTATCCGCGATACTCGGGGACAAGATATTGATGGAGCGTGTGGTCAATTGGCAACTAAATCTCGGAAGGAGAGGACTGGCAAATGAGCGAGAACAACTTTCCTAGAGCCGGTTTTTTTACGCGAGGATACGAACCCTCCCAGGTGGACGAGTTTTTTGCGGATGCTCGCAAAGCCTATGAGGGCGGGGTACCGGCCGAAAAATTCTCGGCTGCCCAAGTGCGGGGTGCTCATTTTGACCTAGTGCGTCGCGGATATCAAACTGCCGCGATCGACCAGGCTATGGATCGTCTGGAAGCCGCTTTCGTGCGACGTGACCGAGCAGATAATGTGGCAGTTAATGGTTCGCAAGCCTGGATGGAAAGGGTCGCGCAACGGGCAACTACCCTTTATCCGCGGATGCTACGTCCGCGGGGCAAACGCTTCGCTCACCCGGACGGTAAAGGCTATGACGCGGCGCAGGTAGATGAGCTGCTTGACCGGCTGGCACAGTATTTTGACTCGGATAAGGGAATCACCTCCGCCGAGATTCGCAGTGCCACTTTTAAGACTGCAAAGAATGAAAAGGCATATAAAGAGGGCGTAGTTGATGCCTATCTTTCGCGGGCGGTAGAAGTACTGCTGGCGGTGGAATAACTGTTTGAGTTCGGGTAGTAACCGGCAAAATATTTTCACGATCGAGGAGTGGCAGTGCGCGACGTTTTCATTTTGGGATCCACGGGATCTATTGGTACGCAAGCACTGGAGGTAATCGCTCAGAATCCGGGGCGGTTTTGTGTGCGCTCCCTTAGCGCTGGCGGGGCTAACCTTGCTTTACTGGCGCGTCAAGCTGCCCGTTTCCGCCCAGAAATAGTGGCGATTTCTTTAGATAGGGGCGAGGAATTCGCGACTGCGCTAGCTGCGGAACTTCCCGGGGGCGAAGAATATCAACCCGAGATTTTGACGGGAGCGGATGCTAGTGCCCGAGCGGCAGGGAGAGCCAACCGGCAAGCGGTAGTCCTCAATGGGATTACCGGCGGGGTGGGGCTGGCTCCGACTTTAGCGGCCTTGGAAAGTGGAGCCACCTTAGCGCTGGCAAATAAGGAATCTTTGATTGTGGGCGGCGCCTTAGTTAAAGCTGCCTGTCAGCGCCCTGGACAAATCGTACCGGTAGATTCCGAACATTCGGCGATTGCGCAGGCGTTGGCCTCTGGTGTTCACTATAAGGGGCTAACCAGTGTAAACCAGGATGGTTGCAGTGAAGTTAGCCAGATTATCCTTACTGCCTCTGGCGGTCCTTTCCGGGGAAAGAAACGTGCGGATTTAGCTCAGGTTAACGCGCAGCAAGCTCTTAACCACCCCACTTGGTCGATGGGACCGGTAGTGACTATTAACTCTTCTACCCTGGTAAACAAGGGTTTGGAACTGATAGAAGCGCACCTGCTGTTTGATGTTGCGCCCGAGGATATTGTGCCGGTGATTCATCCCCAGTCGATTATTCACTCCGGGGTTACTTGGCGAGATGGCGCCACTATTTTGCAGGCTTCCCCGCCCGATATGCGCCTTCCGATCGCCTTGGGGTTAGATTGGCCGAACCGCCTAGAAAAAACCGTCACCCCCCTGGATTTCACCAGCGCTCAGCAGTGGCAATTCGAACCGGTAGATCATGAAACTTTCCCCGCGATAAAACTTGCCCGGCAGGCAGTGGCGGCCTCAGCTTCCCACCCGGCGGTTTATAACGCCGCCAATGAAGTATTCGTAGATGCCTTTCTGCAAGGAAACCTGCCCTACCTGCGAATAGTGGATTCGCTAGCGCAAGTATTAGCCGAATATACCGGTATTGATAATCCGGATTTAGCGCAAATCATACAGGCACAAGCCTGGGCGAAAACCAAGGCTCAGGAAATTGTCATGAACGCTAGATAGGCTATCCCCATGGCTTTTTTGCTGGGAATAATAATTCTTGTTATCGGACTGATTATCTCTATTGGTCTGCATGAATGTGGACACCTGCTGCCGGCTAAAAAATTTGGGGCGCTAGTTCCCCAGTTCATGATTGGTTTTGGACCCACCCTGTTTTCACGCAAACGCGGAGAAACTGAGTACGGAGTTAAAGCCTTCCTCCTAGGGGGTTATTGCCGCATCCTGGGAATGTACGGACCGGGTGACCCGGATCAATTCGCCTATAAGCTGGACGGTAAGAAACTTTCGGTGCGCCAGGCACGCGCCCTCGACCCGGAGGAAGCTGAAAAGTTGGTTCCTACCTGGTCGCAAGAAGCCCGCGACGCCTCGCTTTCCGAGATTCCCTTAGATCAGCGCCACCGGGGCTTTTATAACCTGCCAGTATCCCGGCGCCTAGTGGTAATGTTCGGCGGGCCAGTGATGAACTTATTTTTAGCGTTCGTGCTGATGGGGATAGCAATGCTGGGGATAGGGATTGCCACCCCCACCACCACTGTTGATAAAGCCGTCTGCTTAAACGCAGGACAAGTGGTTGATTGCGCTCAGGAGGGAGCCCAGCCTTCCCCGGCAGCCCAAGCCGGGATCAAACCGGGAGATAAGTTACTCGCTTGGGATGGCAAGAAAATTAATACCTGGGAAGATCTGCGAAAACATGCTAAAGCTACCCATGGGGACGCCACCGTATCAGTCCAGCGCGGCGGGGAAGTTATCGACTTGCACCTATCCGGGGTAGATGGGAAAGCAGGGCTGTATGCACGTTCGGTGCGTCAAAGCACGGGACTTGCCACCTATGGGCAAACCATGTGGCAAATGTTCTATCAAACCGGAGCGGTAGTATTAAAACTCCCGGTAGCAGTGTGGGACGTAGGAGTTGCGGTCTTCACCGACACCCCGCGTGATAGCTCCGGAATCATGTCAGTCCTGGGAGTAGGGAGAATCGCTGGAGAGATCGGTTCTGCGCCCGCAACCCAGGTGACGTTGGCGGATCGCGCTGGGGGCTTGCTTTCGCTGCTGGCTTCCCTAAATATGGCGCTGTTTGTATTCAACCTGATTCCGCTGCCGCCTCTAGATGGTGGCCATATTGCCGGTGCTTGTTGGCAAGGAATCAAAAACAGCTATGCGCGCCTGCGTTCTCGCCCGGCTCCCGGCCCGATTGATGCCGCGAAAGCTGTGCCGTTGACCTACGTGGTGGCAGGACTGTTGATAGCTATGACAGTTTTACTGATGGTGGCGGATATTGTTGTCCCCATTCGCTTACCTTAGTTATTGAGTTAGTTATGGGGAGCGGACATCGTTTAATACTGGCGGTCTTTCGCCCTCAGTGATTACTGCTAATAAAGCCGAGGGAATAGCACAGGTAAAAGCGTTATTATTTCTAGAAACTAGGGCTTTAGCGTCTGAAAGCGTCATAATAGGAACGTGAGCGTTGAACTAGGAATTCCGGAAGTTAAGCCCGCGGGTTTCCCGCGAAAGAAAACTCGTAAGATTCATTGCGGAAACGTAGACATTGGGGGAGATGCCCCGATTAGCGTACAGTCCATGTGCACCACCAAAACCACTGATATTGGTGCCACCTTGCAGCAGATAGCGGCGTTAACCGCCGCCGGATGCGATATTGTGCGGGTAGCTTGCCCCAGCGCCGATGACGCAGAGGCTCTGCCGGTAATCGCCCAAAAATCTACGATTCCGGTAGTCGCTGACATTCATTTCCAACCCAAATATGTGTTCGCTGCGATTGAGGGCGGCTGCGCAGGGGTGCGGGTTAATCCCGGTAATATCCGCAAATTTGATGACCAAATAGAAGAAATCACCAAATGCGCTCGTAAACACGGCACTGCCCTGCGGATTGGGATAAATGCCGGTTCCCTCGATCCGCGGGTAATGGCGCGCCATGGGAAAGCCACCCCGGAGGCTTTGGCAGAATCCGCCGTTAATGAGGCACGGCTGTTCGAGCAATACGATTTTCATGACTTTGCAATCTCGGTGAAGCACCATGACCCGGTTACTATGATTCGCGCCTACGAATTGCTTAGTGAAATGGGGGATTGGCCGCTGCACCTGGGGGTAACCGAGGCGGGTCCGGCTTTCCAAGGAACTATTAAATCGGCTACTGCTTTCGGGGCGCTGCTGCGTCAAGGAATCGGGGACACAATCCGGGTTTCTCTGTCGGCAGACCCGGTAGAGGAAATAAAAGTCGGGATCGAAATCCTGCAATCAATGGGGCTAAAAGAACGCACCCTGGAGATCGTTTCCTGTCCTTCCTGCGGACGTGCCCAAGTTGATGTCTACAAGTTGGCAAACGCCGTTACTGATGCCCTAAAAGACGAAATTAAAGTGCCGCTGCGAGTAGCGGTAATGGGGTGCGTTGTAAACGGGCCTGGCGAGGCGCGCGAGGCCGACCTGGGGGTAGCCAGCGGTAACGGCAAAGGTAAGATTTTTATCAAAGGCAAAGTGATTAAGACGGTTCCTGAAGAGGAAATCGTGCCCACCCTGATTGCGGAGGCGCATCGTCAAGCCGAGCTCCTTGGTCTAGAAGAAGGCTCCGGCGAGGTCGAGGTAACTGTCTAGTTTCTCTAGGCAGGAGTGGGAAAAGTACTCGGGGAACCCCGGTAACGCGCGTGAGCAGATTTTACCTCGCGCCCCGAAATCCGTGAAAATGCCTTGGCATTTTCACGGATTTAACGCCCGGAGCCTACCCTTCGGCATAAATCTGCCCACGCGCTTAGTATCACTCTCCCTCTCGCATCTTTTCCCGCGGGGAGGATTGGTTTTTTCCTCCTGCCCCAAAAGTCCAAAAGTGTAGCTACGTTTATCGCGGTTAACCCGGTTGCCTTTTATATTGTTCTTTCGCGACACTTCTTGCAGGAAGGTATGGGCATTCCAAACCCTTCTTCGACGCAAAAAATGGTCGTCATGGTGCTGGCTTTGGCCGTAACCCCAAGCGCGAGTGAGAAGTTTTATCCGAGCAGGCTAGGTGGGCGTAAAACTCGCAGATGCCGTAGGCATCGGAGAGTTTTTGGGCAGGAGGAAAAACTTCTCGCGCGCGCTTAACTAACTGGAAACTGACAGGTGTGTCTCGCCTAGGCTCGCAAAGATGTTGATTCCTGCGAGGCGGGCGCGGTTTAGGTTCCTTTGCATCATCTACTAAACTGGCCAACGTGGCTTACAATATGTCGACTTATTTTGTCAGGACTTTGCGGGAAGACCCGGTAGATGCCGAAGTGGATTCCCATAAACTGCTGGTGCGCGCCGGTTATATTCGCCGCGCCGCCCCCGGAATCTATACGTGGACCCCGCTAGGATTGCGCACGATTCGACGCGTAGAACAGGTAGTACGCGAAGAAATGGATCGGATTGGCGCCCTCGAGGTGGCTTTTCCGGCGTTGTTGCCGCGCGAACCCTATGAAGCGACCAACCGTTGGGAAGAGTTCGGGCCTTCCCTGTTCAAACTGCAGGACCGTAAAGACGCTGACTATCTGTTGGCTCCCACTCACGAAGAAATGTTCACCCTGCTGGTGAAAGACTTTTATTCGTCCTACAAGGATCTGCCAGTAGTCCTCTACCAGATTAAAGAAAAGTATCGAGACGAGGCGCGCCCGAGGGCAGGACTGATTCGCGGACGCGAATTCATCATGAAGGACGCCTACTCTTTCAATATCGATGATGAAGGGCTAGAGGCCTCCTATCAGCAGCAACGGCGAGCATATCAACGGATTTACTCGCGCTTAGGGCTGGATTTCGTGATTTGTTCCGCGATGGCGGGCGCTATGGGAGGATCGCGCTCTGAAGAGTTCATTTTTCCTTGTGCTATTGGGGAAGATACTTTTGTACGCTCCGAGGGCGGGTATGCCGCCAATGTAGAGGCCGTGACCACTATAGCCCCCGAGCCGCAAGATTATTCGCAAGTCCCCGCCGCGATTGAACGTAAAACCCCTGGCGCACACACTATAGAAGCATTGGTGGATTACTCGAACGAACATTTCCCACGCGAAGATGGTAGGGCGTGGACTAAAGCTGACACTTTGAAAGCCTTCATGGTTGCCGCGACTTATGCCGATGGTAAACGGGAAGTGTTGCTCCTGGGCGTACCTGGGGATCGCGAGATCGATATGCGCCGTTTGGAAGCCTCCTTGGGGGCAGACGTAGAAATGGCCACCCCGGAAGATATGGCCGCTTACCCCAATATCGTGCCGGGCTTTACTGGCCCCACCTGCGCCGGGCCTGACCATCCGGATCGGAAAGTCGATGAGGACGGAAATATCTCTGGCAGCCCCCGCTGCCTCCTGGATCCACGGGTAGTGGAAGGTACCGAATGGATCGCGGGCGCTGGTAAAGAAGACACCCACCTTTATAACCTGGTGGCGGGTAGAGATTTCCGTGCTGACGGCGTTATTGAAGCTGCGGAAGTGCGGGATGGGGATCCGGCTCCCGATGGTTCTGGCTCCTTGCAGACCGCCCGCGGAATCGAAATCGGGCATATCTTCGCCCTCGGAACAAAGTATTCCGAGGCGCTAGGGCTAAACGTGCTAGATCAAAACGGGAAATCCCAGGTAGTAACGATGGGTTCCTACGGGATCGGAGTGTCCCGGGTTATGGCCGCCATTGCGGAGGAATACCATGACGAGGTCGGGCTGAAATGGCCAACCAATGTGGCGCCCTTCCAGGTACATGTACTGGTGACCGGCAAAGGGACAGAACTTTTCGAGGCCGCGCAAAAGCTGGGAGACCAGCTCACCGCCGCCGGGATTGATACTTTGATTGATGACCGCAAGAAAGTATCTGCCGGGGTTAAATTCAAGGATGCGGAACTGCTTGGCATGCCCTGGCTGGTAGTGATCGGGCGCGGGCTGAAAGAAGGAACCGTGGAAGTGCGTTGCCGCGCTACTGGCGAACGCCACGAAATCGCAGTTGTAGATGCCTTCCAGTATGTAAATGACCAGGTGCGCCGGGATCTTGAGGAAGCCTATACGCGGGCAGAAAAAATCGTTCCAGCTGCGGTGGCAGCGGGCAGCGAGGAGGAGTAGAAAATGGCTTTTCGAGAAATCAGAGTAATCGGGGACCCGATTTTGCGTACCCCCTGTGAACCGGTGGGCGAAATCGATGAACACATAAAACAGCTGGTAGAAGACCTGCTGGAAACGGTAGATGCCGATGGGCGTGCCGGGCTGGCCGCTAACCAGATTGGCGTGGGGCTGCGGGCTTTCTCCTGGAACATTGACGGGGAAGTGGACTATATCCTTAACCCCCGTCTGGTAGAGGTTTCAAAGGACGAATATCAAGACGGCGACGAGGGTTGTCTGTCGGTGCCGGGTCTTTTCTTCCCCTGCCAGCGTGCCTGGTATGCGCGTGCTGAAGGGATTGACCTGGATGGCAAGCCGAAAGTGGTGGAGGGCGAAGAGCTGATGGGGCGTTGTATCCAGCATGAATGTGACCACTTGGATGGGCATCTGTACCTAGATCGTCTGGATCGGTTAACGCGCCGCAAAGCCTTTAAAGAGATTCGCGAAAAAGGCCTGTAGGTGAGCCTGGGCGCGGGGGCTGTGTTTGTCCTCCCGCCCAAGTATTCGGAAAACGTAGCGCCGTTTTCCGAATACTTATGCCCACCGCGCCTGCTCGGATCAAACCCAGCCCCCGCGCATTTACCAAGTCCCTCTCGTATCTTTTCCCAGCCTTGATTGGTGCAAAGGGCATGGTCGGATAAAACCTAGCTCCCGCGTTATTGCTCAAGCCCCCTCTCGTATCTTTTCCCGCCCTCGATCCGTGCTAAGAGTCTGGTGTTGTAAGTTAGCGCGGAATCTAGGTTTTTCTCCTGCCCAAGAAATTCGGAAAACGTAGCGGCGTTTTCCGAATTCTTATGCCCACCGCGCCTGCTCGGATCAAACCCAGCCCCCGCGCTGGTTCCCGTCAGCCTCCCCCTCGGCATAAATACCTCCGCATATCTGGACAAGCGCTTCCCGCATTGCCCCACGCGTATAACCACAGGTGTCACATTAGCCTCAGTGGTCACAAAAATGCCGGTCAGAGCCTTTTGGGGTTGTTGAAAATCGCTATCGAGGGCAAAATAGAAACTGAGACACCGCGTGTCATCACTCTGTAGTGCGCACAGGCCGTTGGGGAAGACGAACCTTGCGAACACTAAAGGAGAAGCGATGAACAAGGATTACACCCGCGGTGTACTTTTCGTACATTCATGCCCTCGTGCGCTGTCTAGTCACGTGGAATGGGCGGTTGGAGCAGTTCTAGATCAACGCGTCAACCTAGAGTGGACGGAACAACCGGCGCAACCCGGGATGTTCCGCTCGGAGCTTTCCTGGGTAGGCAGGGCTGGGACTGGCGCTAAACTAGCCTCCGCACTGCGCGGATGGGAACATTTGCGTTTCGAGGTTACCGAGGACGCCTCCATAAATAACAATGGGGGACGCTGGTCATACACGCCAGATCTGGGGATTTTTCATGCTCAAACCGATGTGGTGGGTAATGTGGTGATCCCAGAAGATCGGGTGCGCTCGGCGCTTGCCCAAGGCAGTCAAGAAGAATTGCGGCGCCTACTGGATTTGGCGTTGGGAACCGCTTGGGATGAAGAGCTGGAGCCTTTCCGCTATGCGGGAGCGGGAGCTCCAGTGCGCTGGCTACATCGAGTGGGTTGAGATGGCGTTAGATGCTGATGTCTTAGCGGCGCTCGCCGATTTCGGAAAGAATTTGCCCGGCGACCCTGAGGGTGAAAGCGGGGGAGAGGGTGAGTGTGCGGCTGCTCCGGAATTCGGGGTGGTTGCTGAGGATAATGGCGCTAGTAATGCGGATACGTCCTCAGAAAGTATTCCTCCTGCCTGGGAGAATTATAGTGGCGATCCCGCGGTTATAACTTGTCTCTTAGCGGCAGTTGCTGCGGAAACTCACTGTGATCAGAGGGATTTGGAGCCGGGGACAAAGTTGCGGGAGCAGCTAGATTTCGATGACCTTTCTCTGTACGCGGTGGTAGCACGGCTTGAGGGAGAACTGGGTGCAAAACGTTCCGATAGTCAGATCGCCGAGTGTACAACTTTGGGGCAGTTGGCGCTCCTATATCAAGATAAATAGGCATCGAATTAGGCGGTACCCGCAAGAACGATTCATATATTCAGTTTAAGTAGCTCTTTAGGGGTTATTTGCTGCCAATTACCACATCAGTAGTTGCATAAATGCAATAAAACTAGCTGATTGCGTATATGCAACCAGGAGTTAACTCTAGGGAAAGCAACTGGTTTCCCTAGAGTTTCAGCCGCTTTTGACCATCAGTAAATCGCGTTATTTAGGCGTGTCGGGAACTAGAGTCTAACAATCCGAGCTAGCTTTGTGGTTACAATGATCTAATAGTTCTTTCGGCGAGAGGAGATATCTCCTCTCGCCGAAAGAACTATTACGATCCCCGCTCTTTGCTGGTTTTATTTGACGGAGTTTCGCGACCGTTTTTCCTGAGGCCTTACTTGAACTATTGACCCAGTTTTGCGAGTTTTCCTATTATTAAAAACATATAATGATAATGTGGGCTATCCACCTGCTTTTTGCCCTCGCGCCCTATATAGGTAGTGAGAGTTCATTAAAGGCTCAAGAAAGGAATGGAGAAATGAGAACTCAAAAACTTATGGTTGTTCTTGCAAGTGCAGCGTTGGGGCTGGGGCTTGCTGGGTGCGGCGGTAGCGCTGATGCGAGTGCTCCGGCACCTAAGGTGCCGACTATCGCGGACATGGATAGGGAAAAGCAGGTTCTAATGGCTGAGCATAGAGACAAGGCGGCTAAGGTGAAGGCGGAGGCGGAAGCTAAGGCTAAGGCTGAGGCCGAAGCTCAGGCTCAGGCTGGTTCTGGGGCGGCAAAGCGCTCTGGTACGTCGGCACGTAGCTATCAGCAGGGGGCTCGTAGTAACTACCGGCAGGGAGTGCGAGCTAAAGCCCGTGGCAGCTACCAGCACAAGGCGCGAGGTAAGGCCCGCCGCGGCGGAGGCGGCGGCGGAATCTCTAATGATGATTTCAATAGAAGGCTAGGCGAAAGCATCGCGAAAGATATGAATGCACACCCGGAACTGGAAAAAGATACCAGCGGGGTAATCGTATGTGTGGCAGGTAATTGTAACTAAGGGTTTCGCTTCTAAAAGGCAGGTCAGGTTTCGTGCCTGGCCTGCTTTTTGCTTTTGACGCATTACCAATAGTGGAAGGGGAAATACTCCTTCCCTTTTTGGAACAGCGAAAGGGAGCTGAAGCATGAAACACAGATTTGCTAAGACGCTGCTTACCATTGCCGCCGGAGTGTCGGTGGGTCTGGGAGCGGCGATTCCCGCGCAGGCGGATACTATTTATAACCCTGGGACAGGGGGAACTGGCGGGGGTACTGATGGCACTGGTACCGGCCCTTCCCACTACGTATTCGTGCTGGGAGATAACCTGGGGCGGCGTGCTAACCCGGTTCAGGGTTGGGGGCAAGCCTCGACTAACTATTATGTTAACCGGCTAAACGCTTTCGTTGGCGGGGAGATGGTGCAAAAGCAGATTCACGAGTGGGCTGATCCGGCTTGTAATACTGCTATGCAGCGGGCGATTGCGCGCTCTGGCGGCAAAGCTAAGAAGGCTCGCGTAGTCGGCCTGTACATGGGCGTTAGAAAGACTCCAAGTGGCAAGTGGGCTTCTTGGGGGGGCTAACGGCGAAAAATATGTTGAGTATTATCCGGCGGCATGGAAGAATGCTAAAACTCCGGGTACTTTCCCTGGGCATTCCGCGCAAACCATTAACTCTATTTACAAGGTTGGTCTAGCTGAGGCTAACGCTACGGCCGCGGCTAACCCTACTGGGGCACGCGCGGTTTGTATCGCCCTGAACGAGTTTGAGCCGTCTGGTTATGAGTTGCAGGTTGCTACCGCAGCGCAAGCCTCTCCCGGTACAGCTGGCGGGACTCAGACTGTCCATGACCAGATTCGTACCTCCGCTAAAGGCACGAGCGTGAAAGAAGCCCTCAAGGCCTCGGTGGTGCTTCATTGGGACGGCTACTATGGCGGCAAAGCCAAGGCAGTGGCCAAGACTATGAATATCAGTAGTATTGGCACCGCTAATAGTCCTACTTTTACCCCTAAGGATTTTGGGTGGACTAGCTGGGCAGCTGGTAAATACTGGTATGACATTAAGGTTGCCCGTCAAAAGGCTATGGCTAAAGCGGTAGATACCCCCGATAGGGTAGCCAGTGAGACGTTCACTTTGAAGCCTCCGCCGCCAGTAAAAACCATGCACGATGCGGGTGGCCGCGTCCTTGACCCCAAAGAAGTAGTAGTTAGCGCCATGCCGTACCTAGCCAAGATTAAGGGTTCATTGTGGGTTTTTCGATATATTTGCCGTCTTGTAATGGGGGTTAGTTGCGAAGTTTTTGCTTCATGCCCCGTAATCTTTGCGAGGAATTATTCACCCGCCAACAGTAATAGGTATGAACAAATTTGAAGCGAAGCATCCTCGCGCAAAGGATGGCAAGTTTACTGAAAAGCAACGAGAAGAGTCCGGGATAGCGCTTGAGCCCAACAACAAACGTTCGGACGGTGACAGCCGGGAAATGCCCACGCAGAGCAATCTATCCTACTCTGGGAACCCGAAACCCAGTAAGGACGTTGATAGATTCCGGGCGGAATCTGAGGATCCAAGGGTGACCTCTTCCGAAAGGTCGTCACTTCGCACTCCGTGGGAGATGATTAAATACCTAGCACAATCGTTTACGTTTGCTGTGATCGCGGTAATACTAGCGCTTGCCCTACTATGTATTTGGGCTTTGTTCTTCCCCGTGGAAACAGACTCCAATAAGAACGAGCCCCAGGTGCCTGAGGGTGCTAAGACTGCAGCGGCAACTATTGCTACTTACCCTAGCCAGGCACCAGCCCCTGCTCTCGACCAGGTAAAACCAGGAACGGCGCCTATAGAGAGCTTTACGAACGCTATTCTTCACACCGGTAATAGCAGATCATCTAGCTGTTCAGGTTGGTGGATGGTGGGGACAATAGCGTCAAGTGAGTGTCTGATTGGCGCGATAGGTAGCGATTAGTTCCGGGCAGCTCCTTGCAAGGGATACAAGCAGGCCTTCCATCGAAATAGGTGGATTTTTTCGGATTTGTTGCATTTCCTCAAGTGCGTCACGAAATCTACTGGGAAATAGGTCATACAAATCAAGTAAAAAACTATCACAGGATACTGCATGCAAACCGTGTTGAGAAAGAGAATCCTGCGGGAAATCTCTCAATTATTGGTGACGATTGCGGAGGCATTCCCTTCGATAGCAGCGGCTACCACGTGTCGATCTTTCGGGTCGGGTATCCCGTGAATGCTATTCACCAGGAATTCCCAATTGTGAACTTGGGTATCCAAAAATGCCTCGTTCATGTGAGAAACCCTGCGCAAAGCTTTTTCCTCGGTGGTTTTCCCGGTGGCAATTAGACTGTCCACAAGTTCATCTAAAACTTCTGAACTCCATAGCGGGACATAGGTATTTCGATCTGCCAGTTGCAGGAGCAAATCAGCCTGCACAATCGGGAAAAGTACGTTTGCGTCAAGAACAGCGCGGAATCTGGACACGACTGCTGATCCTTGTCTTTAAAACCTAATCATCATAAAAGCCGTCTTCTTCCGCATCCTTAACCATTTGCTTAAATAGTTCACGGCGCTGTTCGCGCCTTCTTGACTGGTAATCAAGTAGATCAGCGAGAAGAATTCTCCGGTGACGGCTACCGGGAAGCTTTTCATAAGGGATCGCACCGGATTCCAATTGTTTGATTAGCGTCGGTCGACTAATACCGAGGAAATCGGCTGCATCTTGAGTAGTGAGCTTCTGTTCATAAGGTACAACCGCTATCGCCTGACGCTTTGACATTGCCTTTACTACGTCCAGCAGTGCCTTGTAAACCTGTTCCGGTAGTTCTACTTGCTGTCCGTCCGGACCAAGAAGTAACGCGGGAGCCGGCGAATTTTCCAGAAAACGAGAAGTGTTTAGCAGCCCCTCGAGTTCTTCCGGAGGAAGGGTAACTCCCTGGTTTGTGGAGGATTTTATGTCGGTGTCCATATATTTATGGTTGCAAACAATCGAAATAATCGCAAGGGTTAGTTTTTTGAGCTATAACCGGATTGGGCGATTTCTTTTAGTCGCTCACGCAGAGCTTCGGCGTTGCCGAGGGCGTCATAGGCTGCGTCCTCGGAAAGAACCCCGCGCGGTAAATCATCCGGCAAAAGCCCCTGGTTATCGGCCTCTAAATCTTCCCACCAGGCTTTCCCGGAATAGTAGCTATCTAGATCGCGGTAATCGTCCCACATCTGCTCATAGGTATCCAACGCGGCATCAACCGTTGTGATCGCGTCATTTAGGCGCACTAGCGCTGCCTCCATTTGCGATACCCGCTCAATTTGCTCCGCAGAAACTTCAGCTTTTTCCATAGCCTTATCCTCCCACAACTGGTTGCTTCCTGCTTATTGCGCGGGAACTATGTGGGGCAGTGGCGTTACCGCATCGGAAACTATCGCCTCATCTGTGAGATTGAGGATGACCACTTCTATATTCAAGCCTTAGCAATCGGGCATAGCAAAGAAATCTATCGCTAGCGGTAGCGGCGGCAACTCTTGGTAAACCCCGAGAAATAAGACCAGGGTTATCCGGGTTCGCAATAAGCGGGTTAATGCGACCTAGTGCCCTTTAATAGGGCAAATAGTAACTCCAGACTCAATTGGGGGCGCATTTTTTGGGGTGGGGGTAGCTCCAGAAAGTAAGGGGGGCGCCCATTGGGAAATGGGCGCCCCCCTGATGCTATTAGTGTCAGACTTTACTGTTCGCCAGAAGAACCGGCGTTCGGATTTAGCAGGTCATAGTGATTTAAGGCCTGAGTTACCACCGAGCGATCTGGAAGAATCCCGTCCTCATTCAAAGCCTCCAAAGCCTGAACCACCAGGGACTCTGCATCAATCAAGAAGTGGCGGCGTGCGGCGGCACGGGTATCGGAATACCCGAAATCGGAAGCGCCCAGCACCTTGTAGCGTCCCGGCACCCAGCCCCGAATCATATCGGGAACCAGATGGTCATAATCCGAAGTCGCAATCACCGGTCCAGTGGCGTTACGGAGCCGCTGAGTAACATAGGGCAAGCGATATTCTTCATCCGCATGAAGCAGATTATGACGATCGCTCTCCATACCGTCCCGGCGCAGCTCATGCCAACTGGTCACCGACCAGACAGCCGCGTCCACCCCCCAATCCTGCATCAAAAGCTTTTGCGCCTGCAGCGCCCAAGGAACCGAAATCCCTGAAGCTAGCAGTTCTACCTTCGGCCCGCCATTTTCATAGTGGCCGGTCAAGGCATACATGCCGCGCAAAATCCCCTCAACGTCGACTCCTTCAGGTTCTGCGGGCTGTTGAATCGCCTCATTGTAAACCGTCAAATAGTACATGACGTTCTGGTCGCGTCCATCGGAGCCATCCCCATACATCCGCTGCAAACCGTCACGAATAATATGGCGCAACTCGTAAGCATAGGCCGGATCGTACTGTACGAACGCCGGGTTAGTGGCGGCAATAATCGGGGAGTGACCGTCAGCGTGTTGCAGACCCTCCCCAGTCAAAGTAGTACGTCCCGCGGTTCCGCCAATCACGAAACCTCGTGCCAACTGGTCTCCGGCCGCCCAGAACTGGTCACCCGTCCTCTGGAAACCAAACATCGAATAGAACAGGTAGAACGGGATAGTGGGTGCCCCATTAGACATATAGGAAGTGCCGGCCACCTGGAAAGCGGCAGCTGCTCCCGCCTCATTAATCCCGGGGTGCAGAATCTGGCCATCTTTACCCTCGGAATAATGCAGCATCAAATCTTCATCGACTGCCGTGTAATTCATGCCCAGAGTGTTATAGATTTTCGCGGAGGGGAACATTGAGTCCATCCCGAAAGTCCGCGCCTCATCCGGCACAATCGGCACAATCCGCTTGCCAAACTCTTCATCCTTTAAAAACTCTTTCATTAGACGCACCAGCGCCATGGTGGTGGCAACTTTCTGCTTGCCGGAACCTCCTTTGAGGACGTCATACACGGAATCGTCGGGTAAAGAAATCCGCATCTGGTTGCGTTCTTTAGGACGCGAAGGTAAAAATCCCCCTAACTTTTCCCGCCGTTCAAACATATATTGCAAGGATGGATGATCCTCCGAGGGGCGGTAATAGGGAGGCAGCTGCGGATCTTTCTCCAGCTGTTCATCAGTAATCGGAATATGTAGCCGGTCGCGTAGCGCCTTCAAATCTTTCAAGGTCAGCTTCTTCATCTGGTGCGTGGAGTTGCGTCCCGCGAAAGTTTCACCCAGCACATATCCCTTAATGGTGTGCGCCAAGATAACAGTCGGCTGTCCCTTATGCGCCATGGCTGCATGATAGGCGGCGTAAACCTTGCGGTAATCATGTCCGCCCCGCCGCAAATCCCAAATCTCTTCGTCGGTCCAGTCCTCTACCATTTTTGCGGTGCGCGGATCCCGTCCAAAGAAGTGTTTACGCACATAAGCGCCATCATTAGCTTTGAAAGTCTGGTAGTCACCATCCAGGCATTCGGTCATCACTTTCAGTAGAGCATGGTCATGATCCTTGGCTAACAAGCGATCCCAGCCGCGACCCCAAATTACTTTGATAACGTTCCAGCCGGCGCCTCGGAAGAAAGACTCTAGTTCCTGAATAATCTGTCCGTTACCGCGTACTGGGCCATCCAGACGCTGCAAGTTACAGTTCACGACAAACGTGAGGTTGTCGAGCTTTTGCTGTCCCGCCAGCTGCAACATTCCCCGCGATTCGGGTTCATCCATTTCCCCATCACCTAGGAAAGCCCAAGTGTGCTGGTCAGAACAGTCCTTGATTCCCCGGTTAGTCAAATAGGTATCAAACCAGGCCTGGGTAATCGCCTCGGCTGGCCCCAGCCCCATAGACACGGTGGGGTATTCCCAAAACTCGGGTAGGTGTCGCGGATGCGGGTAAGAAGGCAAACCGTGAGGGGCTTGAGATAGTTCTTGACGGAAACCATCCATATCCTCCTCAGAAAGCCGCCCCTCTAAAAATGCGCGAGCGTAAATACCGGGGGAGGCGTGCCCTTGGAAAAACACGTGATCCCCGCCGCTCGGATGAGACTTGCCGCGGAAGAAATGGTTAAAGCCCACCTCGTAAAGAGTAGAGATAGAGGCATAGGAGGAAATGTGCCCCCCAACATGCACCCCTTGACGTTGTGCGCGGGTAACCTGCACTGCGGCATTCCAGCGCATCCAACGGCGATAGTCCCGCTCGATGCGTTCATCCCCGGGGAAAGTCGGTTCATCATGCGGCTTAATCGTGTTGGTGAAAGGCGTATTTAAATTGGCAGGCACCGCCACGTTTTGTTCGCCTGCTTGAGAAAGCATCCGCAACAAGATATCGCGAGTACGCTCCGAACCGCGTTCTTTAATCAGATCATCCAAGGAATCCAGCCATTCCCGGGTTTCCTGGGGATCTGGATCTGGCAGGGCGCTAGCTAACTGGTGTACAGAGTCCAGGGATGCCTTATTTTCACTCATAGGTTTAGTTGCTCCTCCAACAGAAAAGACCATACTTGCCAATTGTTAACTATTTTTCGCGCTTTGGCTACTGGAGCCAACCGGCTCGCAAAGAACCCTTAGAGACTAGGGTTCCCAGCAGTTACTCAAGGCCTCAAGCTCCGGCGCAACTGAGTTTCCCAGGATCGCTAAACCTTCGAGCCGAGCGCAGGGGACAGGGCGAGGGCGCAAGAGGCTAAAAACTACTAAACTTTGCTAAAAGAGAGGGCAGTTTTCTATATGTTGGCGTCCGTGTTTCCCCCTTACGCTTTAATCATGTAACTTAGAGAGCGTGGAAACCACACGCGAAAGGCACGAAAGTTCCCTATCCGTATCGGAGATGGGGTTTAAAGAAGAACAAGTCATTCAGGAATTTGGTTGGGACGAGGACGTCGACGAAGATCTTCGCCAAGCCATAATGGATCAGATAGACGACGATCTCCAAGATGAAGATTTCACCGCTATGACCGATGGTGCCCTGATCTGGTGGCGCGATGACGATGGCGGCGTTGATGATCTCTCCGATGCGCTCATGGACGCGATGGGTAATATGGATGAGGGAGGATTGATCTGGGTGCTCAGCCCGATTGCCTCCGATCCCGGCGCGGTTGATCCGCGTCTAATCGAAGAGGCCGCGAAAACGGTGGGTATGAATCCCACCACCTCTGACGTGGTTTCCCCCCAGTGGGCGGGCACCCAAATAGTCTCCCGCGGCCGTTAAACAGCGAATTATTTACTTTTGCCGAGAACCATCCCGGCAAAGGTAACCCGCGGCTAGATTCGCGACTATTAAACCTGCCAGAACCGCTATAAACCCAAAAATGTTTATCGTGGTAGGCTGGGAAAATACATAAAAGGACGCGAATCCCGCAAGGAAAAATATCATCCCGGTCAGGTAAGTAATTTTCGCACCCATCGAAGCGGTTGTTTTACTCGCAAAAACAATCCCGATAGCTGCAAACAAGAAAGCGATAACTAGTACGCTAGCTAGCATCCAAGTGGGAGCAGGAGCGGTGGACTCCCAGGCAAACCACCACAATCCGCCGATTAACCCGGTAAGTAGCAGCGAAGAAAATAACGGTATCAGCCTGTAATACATACAGTGATAGTAATACCTGCAGGGACTACGCACACAGTTTCATTATCCTCACTAACATCCTAGGGTCTGAGGCGGGAAAAGCGCTCGGGGGACCCCGGTGAGCCTTGCTGCGCTCGGCTCAAGCCCCCTCTCGCATCTTTTCCCACCCCAGACTTCTAAGCCCGATCTGGAAGATATATGATTGCCAACCTAAGAAAATGTGATGGAGATAAGTCGTAACGAGTGTTAGTAATCCCTGGCGGAATTATGCCTACGTGGTGGGCCCAGAGGGACTCGAACCCCCGACATCCACGGTGTAAACGTGGCGCTCTAGCCAACTGAGCTATAGGCCCTAGACCTGTTAAAGAATACCTAATCGCGCGAAGGAAACAAATTTCCCAGGCTGTGATCTGCATCTAACCTGCTCATCCCAGTAGTCTGCAAGATACCATTCACCCGCACTTACCGCGCGTCTTTTTGCAGCTAACGCGGGGTCATGCGAAAATGAGATAAGCCAAGAACAGCGAGGGAGGCGGCGCAAATACCTGCGGAAACGGAAGTCAGTAAACAAGAGCTAGATAGAGCCTACGATCTGGTGCGCCGCGTGCGTAACCGGAGTTTGAACCGGAGTGAAACTGATTCCGACCTCGGATCCGCCCTCGAGAATTCCCTGGAAGATCCCTCTCGTTCTTACTATGCAGACGCAAACACTCCCCAAGAGGGCTTAGAGCTGCTGGATTGGGCGAGTACCGCCCTGACGAAACAAAGCTCCCACGGCGGAGATTTCTCCCGGCAGCTACGCGAAGAATTTCAACGCAACCAAGCCTCAGACCTAGATATTTCGGAAGTCGAATATCGCCGAGTACAGCTCGAAAAAGTATTTCTGGTAGGTATTTATGATTCCGATCGTCGTAAGGCTCAACATTCCCTAGCAGAACTGGCGGCGCTTGCCCAAACCGCAGGCGCCGAACTGGTAGGCGCGGCTCTGCAGCGACGCAGCGCCCCCGATGCCGCAACTTTCGTAGGGCGCGGGAAAGCCAAAGAGTTAGCCGAACAGGTAGCAGCGCTCGAAGCCGACACTGTGATCGTAAATGCGCAGTTACAGCCCTCGCAGCGACGAGGACTAGAAGACCAAGTCAAAGTGAAAGTAATTGACCGTACCGCGGTAATCCTGGATATTTTCGCCCAACACGCCTCCTCCCGGGAAGGTAAAGCCCAAGTGGAACTGGCGCAGCTGCAATATTTACTGCCGCGCCTTCGTGGCTGGGGACAGTCAATGTCGCGCCAAGCTGGCGGGCGCGTATCCGGGGGTGCGGGTATCGGCGCACGCGGCCCGGGCGAAACCAAACTGGAAACCGACCGGCGCCGAATCACTAAACGAATCGCGAAACTGCGCCGTGAAATCAAACAGATGAAAAAATCCCGAGACACTAAACGAGAAGGGCGCCTCAGTAGCTCCCTGGCCTCGGTAGTGATCGTGGGATACACTAACGCCGGGAAATCTTCCCTGCTAAACGTACTGGTAGATGCGGATGTAATGGTGCAAGATGCGCTATTTGCCACCCTGGATCCCACGGTGCGACAAGCAGAAACGCCCGATGGTCGTGCCTACACTTTGTCCGACACCGTAGGTTTCATCGATGAGCTCCCACATGAACTGGTAGAGGCCTTCCGCTCCACTCTGGAAGAAGTCGAATACGCCGATTTGATTGTGCATGTGGTAGATGCCAGTCACCACAATCCCGTCCAACAGGTAGAAACCGTACATGAAGTGTTAGCGGATCTACCTCAAGTTTCCCAGATCCCCGAGATTATCGTCCTCAATAAAGCCGACCTGGTAGACGCCCTGCACCTGCGCGCACTACAATCCGCGATTGGTGGGGGAATCCCGCTATCTACTCGCACCGGGCAGGGAATTGCCCAGTTGCGCGAAGCAATCGCTAACGCGTTACCATCTCCGGAAAAACCTATCGATTATGTGATCCCCTATGACCAATCAGCGCTGGTGGCCAGGCTACACGAGGAAGGTATCGTAGACAAAGTGGAATACTTAGAAAACGGTACTCACGTGGTAGGTCGCGCCGGTCCCGCCCTCGCCCAAGCCATCCTAGAGGCGGCGAATTAGATGGATAGTCCCGGTGCCTCCCCGCTAGTAGCCACCGCCGATAGAGGCAAAGGTGGCGGCGGTAAAGATGCCCAGGCGGCGCGGCGAATCCTCAGCACTTGTATTAACCAGATTGGTGGCAGTGAACGGGCAGAACAGGTACAGATGTGTAACCTGGTTGCCCGCTCGTTTTCTCTGCCCGGCAGCCAATTGGTAGGGGCAGGAACCGGTACCGGAAAATCTCTCGCCTATTTGGCGGCTGCCTTCCAACGGGCAATCGAACACGGGGATAGGGTAGTGATCTCCACTGCCACCCTGGCTTTGCAGCGGCAGTTGCTTACCTGTGATATCCCCACCGTCGTGGGGGCTTGCCGCGAACTCGGATATCCTCCCCCTACAGTTGCGGTATTAAAGGGCTGGTCAAACTATATTTGTCGCTGGAAATTAGCGGCTCCCGAGGAAATCGAAGGACTGTTTCCCAGTTATGAGGCCGCAGAATATTCACCCAGCAATATCGGTAAACAGCTGCAGCGGTTGCGCGAATGGGCAGAAGAAACCGACAGCGGTGACCGTGATGAACTGGAACGGGGAGTGTCTTTAGCAGCCTGGCAGCAAGCCTCGATTTCCCCGAATCAATGCCAAGGGAAAACCTGCCGTTTCTATACGGACTGTTTCCCCCGCGATGCCCGCCTGAAAGCCCAAGACGCTGATATCATCATCACCAACCATGCATTACTGTCCATAGAGGCGCTGACCAGCGCGGAGCTATTGCCAGAGTTTGACCTCTTGATCGTAGATGAAGCCCATGAGCTTCCCTCCCGCGCCCGCTCCCAAGCCTGCGTAAGCCTCGCGGCTAGCACCATAGAAAAAGTCGCGCGCGGAGTCAGTAAACACTTCCAGCTGCCAGTAACTGCTCTGGAACAGGGGGCACACGATTTTGAGAAAATCATAGAGAGACTTGACGAGGGCGAACTAAACGAATTACCAAAGAAACTAGAAACTAGCATGACCGCTCTGCAAATAGAGCTATCGGATATTTCCGCGGAAGTAACCAGCAGTGCCGACGAAGATGAGAAACGAGTAAAACAGCGCATCGTCCTCGCGCAGATTGAAGAAGCCTTAGATGCTTGCGAGATTATTGCCGCCTTTGACCCGGAAAAATCGGCCGCCTGGATCGCGGAAGAAAAATCTGGAAGTCGCCGCCTTTATAGCGGACCTTTGGATGTGGGCGGGGATCTTTATGCCCACCTATTTAAGGGACATTCCTGTGTGCTCACCTCAGCCACAATGCAACTAGGGGGATCTTTCGAGGCAATCGCGGCGCGTCTAGGGCTGCGAGACCAGAACGTTTGGCAAGGAAGCGACCTGGGCAGTCCCTTTAACTATCGCAAACAAGGAATTCTATATGTGGCGGCAGATCTGCCGCGACCAGGGCGCTCCGGGATCAGCGAAGACGCACTGGAAAGAGCCCTAGAACTAGCTGAAGCCGCCGGAGGTGGGGTTTTGGGGCTTTTTTCTTCCCTTAAAGCTGCCGAACAAGCCGCGGAGTATTTCGCCCAAGAAAGTGATTTACAGGTTTTTCTGCAGGGGGAAGCGCCGATAAATCAGCTAATATCCGACTTTGCTGCCAGTAAAAATTCCTGTCTGTTCGGTACCCTTTCCCTGTGGCAGGGGGTAGATTTACCCGGCGATAAATGCCGACTCGTCCTCATCGATCGCATCCCCTTCCCTCGCCCCAATGACCCCTATATTTCTGCCCGCACTCGGGCGGCTGAGGCCGCTGGGCGCAGCGGATTCGCAGAGGTATCCCTCTCGCATGCGGCTTTACTATTGGCGCAGGGAGCAGGCAGACTAATTCGCACTAGCACCGATAAAGGCGTGGTTGCCGTGCTCGATCAGCGTCTAACTACTGCCCGCTATGCGGGCTATCTACTGAAATCTCTGCCTGCGTTTTGGCGAACCACTGATCACCAGACAGTTATCGGAGCGCTAAAGCGCCTGGCAGAAAAGAAATAGCTAAACTATCTAGGAAATGCCTGGCGACAGAAATGAATCCAATATCACCTCGCCGCCAGGACGTTATGCAGCGACATCAGCGGAGTATCGAAGATAAAATAAGAGGTGAGAGTTAATCCGCCCCAAGGAGAAAAAATGTCCAAAGAACGTGCCAATTCCCTCTATCCCGCGTCGATGCTTACTCGCCGCTCGAAAGTCGGGATTGTAGGTGCCGGATTCGTGGGAACCGCACTGGCTTACGCCTGCCAAATCAAGGGCGCGGCGCGCGAAATCGCGCTCTTTGATATTAATAAAGCCAAAGTAGAGGCAGAGGCACTAGACCTTGCCCACGGGATTCAATTTACCCCCGCAGCTTCAATCTCCGGATCCGATGATGTGGAAGTGCTCCGCGACTCCGATGTCATCGTGATTACCGCAGGTCCCCAGCAAAAACCCGGGCAGTCCCGCCTGGATATGGTGCAGGCGATGGCCAACATCATGAATTCGATCCTGCCGAAAGTGTTAAACGTGGCACCCGATGCCATCTATATTCTGGTTTCTAACCCGGTAGATATCGCCACCTATATGGCCTTGAAGATGAGCGGACTACCCTCGCACCAGGTATTTGGCTCCGGTACGGTGCTCGATACTTCCCGGATGCGTTACCTGATCTCCCAAGAGACCGGGGTAGCAGTGCAAAATGTGCATGCCTATATCGCTGGTGAACATGGTGACTCCGAGGTACCTTTGTGGTCTAGCGCCGAGATTGGGAACGTTCCGCTTTCGCGTTGGGGAGCCACGATCAACGGCGGAATCTTCGATGATAAGTTGCGTAAACGGATCTCCAAAGACGTCGTGGAATCGGCCTATCGGATTATCGATGGTAAAGGGGTAACTAACTTCGCTATCGGTCTGGCAGTCACCAATATTATTTCGGCAGTTATGCGCGATGAGGATCGGGTACTGACGGTATCGTCACTGCTGGACAACTGGAATGGGATTTCTGGAGTATGTATGGCCGCTCCCACCCTGGTGGGGCGTTCCGGGGTAGGGCGCGTACTCGATCCGCCCATCACCCTCGACGAACGCGATGCGCTGACCCGCAGCGCCGAAAAACTCTCAGAAGTCGCTAAAACCGTCGGGCTCTAGAAGTAGTCAGCTTGCGGGAAGTGCGCCTAACCTAGGGGCACTTCCCAGACTACCTGTAAGCCATGCGGAGATGCTGGCTGGGTAAAACAGATGCCCCTATGGCGGCGGGCACGACTTTTCAAGTTATCAAGGCCAGAGCGTCTGGTAACTGCCGGATCTAGGCCGTGTCCATCATCGGTCACCACCACTCGTACAGAACCGTTGGTGCCCATACCATTAATGCTCACCACTACTTGCGCCGAGGATGCGCCCGCATGGCGGGCGGTATTAGACAAAGTTTCGCGAACCACCGCCACCACGTCATCAGAAATATCGTGTCCCACTCGCTGGTCGGCCTCTGAAATCAAGATTTCTTCATGAGAAGGATCAGAGGCAGAGAGAGTCTCGCCATCAATATCTAAAACAAAAGAGGGAGCGAACCCCAACAGGCGACGCGCCAAGGACGCTTCGCGGCGCAACCGCTCCACTAGATCAACTGCCGCATCAGGTTCTCTCAGGTTGTGGACAATTGCGCGGATCTGTTTAACCGAGTCGTCAACGCTAGCCAAAGCATCCTGCATCAAAGATTCAGCGCGCGACGCATCCAGATCAGCTCCCCTGGCAAAGTCTGCGCGGATGCGTTCCAATTGCATCCCAGTTGCAAAAAGCTGTTGAATTGCCAGGTCGTGAAGGTCTTCACCAATCTTGGCGCGTTCATCTAACAAAGTGGCAATATTGGCAGCGTGTTTGGCACCTGCGATCTCCAAAGCTAGAGCTGCCTGCGTTGCAACCTGCTCCGCCATTTCTAATACCGCCGGATCAAACTCCGGTTTATCCGGCAGCCGCAGCAGCAGCAAAACGCCAATCGCATGGGAACCCGCCAGGAGGGGAGCATATAGCGCTGCCCCAAAACGAGATAACTCCTTGACCCGTAGGGTGGTGGCTCGCGCCAAGGAATCGACAATCAAACCTTGACCCTCTGCTAATACCGTGCGAGCACGCCCATGCGGGGGAAAGGTGACCCCAATTAGGTCTGCAGAGCCATATCCAGACGCAATTTCGCACACCCAGGAATCTCCCACTGAAGGCAGTATCAATAACGCGGTATCGGCTTCCGCTACTTCCCGGACAGATTTCGCAATGAACTGGAGTGCGTCCTCCTCCTCGGTTCCCTCCAATAGGATCGTGGTGAGCTGCTGAGAAACCCGGGTCCAACGTTCGCGAGATCGCGAGACTTCATAGAGACGCGAATTCTCTACCGCTACCGCCGCCAAAATCGCTAATCCCGACACATAAGCTAAGTCCTGTTGGCTATAGCCGCCCGGACGGTTACATAAATATAGGCGTCCATAAACCTGTTCATGGATCCGCAGAGGTACTCCCAAAAAATTGGTCATCTCCGGGTGCTTGGGCGGGTAACCAGTAAAATGGGGATTGGAGTGTAAATCATTGGAAATAATGCCGTTATCCAGGGGAATATCCCCGATAATGCCGCGACCTACCGGAGGATCGCCAAGAGATTTTCGCTGCTGTTCACTGACCCCATGGGTATAGAAAGCACTAGTTTCACCGCGAGAACCCAGAATCGACAATGCCCCATAGGGAGAGGACGTAACTTCACAAGCTTGGTCTACAAAAGACTGCAAGACTTTATCTTGCTCCAGGTTGCCCATCAATTGCAGCACGGATGAAATTAAACGGGTGCTATCTTCCGGTAGGGGAGAGTGATGTGCTAGATCAAGGTGTTTTCCAGCAGAAGAATCTGGTTGTGAAGACGAAAGCGTCTCCCTCGCTTCCGGCTCTAAGCGGGGAATCGGGAAAGATGACTGCTTAGAAGACATCGACATGCTCCTGACGTAGGCTCCAAGCATATCCGGGGTGGTTTTCCAACAACTCCTGATGAGTTCCCTGGGCTACGAAAGCAGCCGGTTCATCCGGACGGCCATGCGGTTTATCCATAATAAAAACCTGATCAGCTTGGTCGAGCGGGGTGAGACGATGGGTTACCAGGATGACTCCACGTTTTTGTTCCTCACTTCCAGCAGTAAGTAAATCTCGCAGCAGAGCATCAGCGGTTTCGGGATCCAAGTGTTCTCCGGGCTCATCAAGCGCCAATAGTGGTGCTTTCGCTGCCAAAGCACGAGCCAAGAGAATACGGCGGCGTTCTCCACCTGAAATGGTAGTGGCTCCCGATCCTAACTCGGTTTCTATACCCGCCGGTAGAGAAGCAAGCCATTCGGCTAAACCTGCTTCTTTCAACAGTTCTTCACCGTCGGCAGCAGTAAGCTCCCCGTTGGCTACCCGCAGATTCTCCAAAATGGTGGTCTCGAAAATATGGGCATCTTCCGGAGTGATCACGAAACTTGCGGCAGCTTGCAGACGTGGCAGCGAGAAAACATCAACCCCATCAATTTTTACGCTGCCAGAAACTGGTTTTAGCAGGCCAGCCAGGGTATAAAGCAAAGTAGTTTTCCCAATGCCCGACTGGCCGACAATTGCCAAGTGATCCCCGGGAGTCAAACGGAGATTGATATCAGTAGCCACCACCGGGCCGCCAGGCCAGCCGATAGCAAGATTCTTAGCCTCTAAAATGTTGGCTGCACTGGGATCGTGGGTGGTATTAGCGTTTTCTTCTTCCTCTTGTTCTGCCTTTATTTCTGCTTCCGCCGGCAGCATATTCATGATTCTCACCGCCGAAGTTGCAGAGATAACTAGCTGCTGAGCGGCCGGTCCTAACTGGGCGGTTCCCTCGAAAGCAGAAAGGGGAGTAAGCGCCAGCACCGCCAACATTACTTCGGGAATCGCTTGCTGATTGACCGCAAAAATCCCGAAATAGGCGGCCATGATCACTGCCATGAGCATCCCAAACACATCTATAGCTGCCGCCCAAGCTGCTGGCTTTGCGGAAGCGTCTTTAGCGTCATAAAGCTGATCTTCAAGCTCGGATAATCCCGAAAGTACCTGCTCGGTTTGCCCATCAACCGTGATTTGAGCGGCACCATCAACAATAGTCATTGCCACTTCGGAGATATTGGAGCGGCTTTCGGTTTCCCGGCGCTGGGCAATCCGAGTAGCACGAATAGTAAATAACGGTCCGACCACTCCCGAAAGCATCAGCCCTAACGCCAGAAACAGACCGGCACGCCAATCCACTAGAGAAATCCCCACTACCGTAATTATCCCCACGATAGTGGCTACCATTGCAGGCAGTAGGCTTTTGACCACGAAATCGCCGATATTATCAACATCGGTTCCCATCCGGTCAAGAATATCTCCGCGCCGCAAACTCGCGATCCGGGCAGTGTCAGAGTGTGACAGAGTCTTATATAGATTAGTGCGCAAAGTCGTCATCCCCGAGACCCCCAACTGGTGGGAGGCCAGACGCTCTAAATAGCGGAAAACTGCTTTAGAAATCCCAAAGAAACGCACCGATACTACTGCTACCTCTAGGTAGAGGACGGGAGGCATCTGCGAGGCACGCGCAATCAACCAGGCGGCGGTAGCGCCCAGGGCGATCGAGGCACCCAGTCCCGCTGCACCCAAAAAACAGGCGAGGAACAAAGTTCCCGGTTTGAGTTCCAGTAGTTTTATTGCCCGTTTGAGAGCCTGGCGTTCTTCGGTAGTAATAAACCAAGTCTTCATTTATTCCAACCCCCGGGTCGATCCTAAGAATTCAGGAATCTCCGCCTCACTGGCACGCGCTGCCTGCGGCTGAGTATCTCTATACTTTTCTGTTTCTTCGGGAGTGAAAGGAACAGAAGAAATTCGCACTACCTGATCAGCTATCTGTGCTAACTCTTTACGGTGGGCAATTAAAACTACGGTTTTCCCCGCATCTTTCAACTGCTGAACCACTTGTGCTACTTGCGCTACCAAATGGGCATCAAGGTGGGCAGAAGGCTCATCCAGAGCGATTAGCTGCTTGGTAGAGAGCAGCGCCCGCACTAGAGCAAGGCGCTGACGCTGTCCTACCGAAAGGCCTTCCCCGCCTGCCCGTAAAAATGTGTTCCAGCCTTCCGGTAGCTTGGATACTACCTCCTCAAAACCGGCTAGACGTGCTGCTTTACGCACTTGCTCCCCGGGAGTCCCCTCGGGGAAAAGCTCCGCCAGATGAGCGGGGCTCTCCGCAATATTTTGAGCAAGAGTTCCTGGTAATAGCAGCGGCATCTGGGGGAGCCAGGAAGTTTGCTCCCACCAGGAGTCTGGGGAAACCTCGTCTAAATTAACGGTCTTACCGGAAGCATCGGTGAGGGTAATGGTTCCGCGGTCGCTAGAGAGCTGTTTTAATAGCGCCATTACGGTAGTGGTTTTGCCTTCCCCCGATTTACCTACTAAAGCGGTGATCGTAGCCGGTTTAATTACCAGGTTCACGGCATTGGGTGCCCAAGCGCCCCGCGCCCGCATCCCCAGATCGTTGATAGTAATAGTGGTTTCTTTTAAGTTAGGAGCCGGCTGCTCGCCCCCAGTAGCCGGGGGAGTTTCCAAAATTTCAAAAGCCGATTGTGAAGCCGAGAGCCCATCGGCGGAGGCATGGAAGAATTTGCCGACTTCCCGCACCGGCGCGTACACCTCGGGAGCCAGCATAATCGCAATCAGCCCAGTGTAGAGGTCGAGACCGCCAGCCACCATCCGCAGACCTACGGTAACTGCCACAATTGCTACTGACAGGATAGAAATAAACTCCAGCACTGCTCCTGACAAGAACGCGATGCGTAGAGTTGCCATCGTAGTTTGGGTATAGGTTTTCCCAATCGAAGAAATTTGTTTTTCCGGCCCGCGGTGCCTGCCCAGGCTCTTCAAAGTGGCAAGGCCGGCAATCAGATCTAGGAGCTGCCGCCCTAAATGTTGCATAGTAGCCAGGCGGCGATCAGAAGCAGTCTGCGTCATCAGCCCGATAATCACCATAAACACCGGTATCAAAGGGATAGTAATCATTGCCACCAGTGCTGACCAAAAATCCATGACCGCCATGACCACTAAAACCAGGGGAGTGACCGTAACCGCCAAAATCAATTGCGGAATATAGTCGACAAAATATGGCCCCAGTTTTTCTAGGCCGCGGGTAGCTAGCGTTACCGTGTCGGTACCTTTACGTGCCAGCCAACGCGGCCCCAGTTTCAGGCAGTGGGCAAGTACTTGGGATCGCAGTTCGCGAATCGCTTTTTTAGCAGCTCTATGTTGATGATTGGAGCGAAAATAGGTGAGTGCTACCCGTGCCAGGGAAACAATCGCTAGCCAAACAGCAAAGTGAGCAACCTGATCCCAGGACTGGCGTAAAGATATTACCGGAGAAATTAATGCAGAAATCAGGAAGCATTGGGCGATAACTAGTCCTGCTTGGATAATGCCGGTGACTGCGGTGATGGCGATAGCTAGACGCGCCGACCGGGCATATTTCAGCAGTTTCGGATCAAGTGGTTTCAAAGCAAGTGTCCTCCGTGCAAATATCGGGACTATTTTCCCACACGAACCTGAAAACTCTAAACGCGCAACCCTAGGCCGATAGTGCGTGGTTGGAACTGGGGCAGAAAAAGTACTCAACACGAAGGCGCGGGGACTAGGTTTTTCCTCCCGCCCAAGAATTCAGAAAACGTAGCGACGTTTTCTGAATTCTTATGCCCACCGCACCCACTCGGATAAAACCTAGCCCCCGCACCCAGGGTAAGCGGTCTGGGGTAGAAAAAGATGCGAGAGGGGGCTTGAGCCGAGCGCAAGCAAGGCTCACTGGGGTCCCCCGAGTACTTTTTCTGCCCCAGACCTTCTATGGGAGCAATAGTCCCGGAAGATAAAAATAGTGTTGGCCTTGGCTATTCAGCCAAGGCCAACACTATTTATTTAGTTTTTATTACTGGCACCTAGTTGGGAGTTACCTGATAGGTGCCGATGTTTTGCCTAGCTTTCCGCGAGGAAAGAAGCACCCTGACGAATCTTGTCCCAAGGTAAGCCCGGGTTTTCATCGAGATCCTCAAGGGTCACTTTCAGCGGCATCCGCGTGTAGCTCCAGTAGGTGTAACCCAAAACGATAGGTACCACTACCAGTGCAATCACGAGCATGATCGCCAAAGTTGACTGTGAGGAGGAAGCGTCCCAAATAGTCAGCGAGAACTCCGGCTTAATGGAAGACTTCATCGCATTGGGCGCCATCGCGGTAAAGATCCACGCTACCGCTCCAGCGATCCCGACGGAGTGGGCGAGCAAAGTACCCCATTCGGAGCCACGAAGCGCCATTAGAACGGTGGCGACAAATGCCAAGGCCGCGATGATTAGCGGAATCCAAGCCATTACCTGGGAGGCGTATAGGAACTGTCCCCACAAAGCGGCGACTGCAACTAGCACGGTGTCTGCAATCGCAAACTTTCCGAGCAAGTTCTTAGCGCGATTCTGAACTTCACCGGTAGTGCGCAATGCCAAGAAAGCCAAGCCCTGAGTGGCGAAGACTAACGCTAGCATTACCCCACCCGCAATGGTGTAGGGGGTGAGCAGCGAGAGGAATACGCTACCTAGGGGAGCGCCCTGGGAAGTGAAATTGTGTACGTGCTTGCTGAGGTCAGTAGCTCCTGCCATGGCTTCACCGGGGGTGTTGTACTGGGTAATCGCGATGTTCATACCCTGTACCAGGTTGGCAAATGCCACCCCGAACAGAATCGGAACTAGCCAGGCTACGATAGACTGCCAGCTATCCCAGCGGCCACGCCAGGCAGCCGAGGATACTTTGGTGCGCCACTCAATCGCGCAGATGCGGATGATTAAGCAGAACAGAATCAGGAACAGCGCTAGGTACATGCCAGAGAACATGGTGGCGTACCATTCCGGGAAGGCCGCGAAAGTCGCGCCTCCGGCGGTCAACAACCAAACCTCGTTACCGTCCCAAACGGGGCCGAAGGTCTTTTGTACCTGAGTGCGTTCCCGGTCGGTCTTGGCCACCATCGGCATTACCATACCGGCGCCTACACCGAACCCTTCCAATACCAGATAGCCAGTCCACAGGACGGCGATCAGGATGAACCAAATAACTTGAAGAATAGTCATCTCTTTGATCTCCTATCTGACTTAGTAAGCGAAGCTGAGGTTCTTACCGGCGTCCTCGCCATGTACTGCTTTTTCATTGGCAGTGACGTGGACACCTTCCTTAACGTAACGCTTAATCAACAGGAACCAGACGATGCCTAGTGCCAGGTAGATAAGCGTGAAGCCCAGCAGGGTAACCAGTACTTGCCAGGCGGGAACTGCGAACGAGAGCCCATGTTCGGTAAGCATAAATACCGAGGATCCATCGATTTCCATATCGACTGGATGCACGATAAAGGGCTGACGACCCCATTCGGTAAATAGCCAGCCGAAGGTGGTGGCTAGATAGGGCATCGGCAAACACCAGATAGCAAACTTGCCCAATCCGGTGGACTTGGAAATCTTACCGCCCTTGGTGGCGATTAGACCCCAGATTGCCAGGATCGCCGAGAAGATGCCGAATAGCATCATCAAACGGAAGCTCCAGAAGCTGAAGATAATGTTCGGACTGAAGTCAACCGGCTGCGACTGCATATCGTATCCGCGCTGGCTGAGGATCTCGGAGAACATGGATCCGTACTTCTGGTTCAGGGTGTCCAGGCCCTCTACCTTGCCGGTAAAGCTATTGGTAGCCATGAAGGAGTAGACTCCGGGAACTTCACCAATCTTGGTGATGTCCTTACAAGTGGCGTCCAGTGGCCCAAAAGCAGCAATGGTAAAGGGCGCGCCCTCACCGGCATTCGGAGTCTCACATAGCGCTTCGGCGGCAGCCATCTTTGCAGGCTGATCCTTGGCAACGAGCTGGCCTTGAATGTGTCCGGTGACTGCAGTTAACAACCCGCCAACGATCATGACGACCATGCCGAAGCGAGCAATCGGACGCCAAATATCACGAGCCTCGGTTTCAGCGCCGGCATTGGCCGAGCGAACCATCCACCAGATAGCAATGCCGGCAACGAAGGTACCGACCAGCAACCAGGAGGTAGTCAGAACGTGAGTGTAGGCCGCCCATAGTACCGGGTTAAGCAGTACCTGGAAGAATCCGGATAGGCCGTCCAGCTGTGCACGACCGGTTTCCGGATCGAAGGTTGCGCCTACCGGGTGCTGCATCCAGGAGTTTGCCCCGATAATCCACAGAGCAGAAGTGTTTACCCCTACGAACACTAGCCAGGCACAGGTGAGGTGGGCTTTCTTTGATAGTCGACCCCAACCGAAGATCCACAATCCCAGGAAGGTGGACTCCATAAAGAAAGAGATAAGAGCCTCACACGCTAGTGGCGCACCGAAGATGTCACCCACGAAGCGGGAGTACTCAGACCAGTTCATGCCGAACTGGAATTCTTGCACGATACCGGTAGCTACACCGAGTGCAAAGTTAATTAGGAACAGTTTCCCAAAGAACCGTGTCGCCTTCAGCCAATATTCCTCACCGGTTTTGTGCCATTTTGTTTGCATAATGGCAACTAGGAGGGACATGCCGATGGTGAACGGAACCAGGATGAAATGGTAGACGGTAGTAATACCGAACTGCCATCGCGCCAACATAGTGGCATCTAATGCTGTTGAAGCAATAGTCATTCTGCTCGCCTTTCCGTTTCTAGTCGGTTTAGAAGTCGTTGCCCGATAGGAGCTTGCTGATACCAAAGTCCATAGTGACAACGTTGTCACTTAGATTAGCTTGTTTTTCAGGCGGTCGCTAAGCATTTCCCAGGATTCCCTAAGAATTGGCTCAGTTTTACGACAGAATTAAGAAATATGGAATAATGATCTTGGTTGATTTCTGTCGTCGCATCACGATGGGAGTCACCCCAGAGGGACTATTTTCCTAGGAAAACTCTCTGGCGTGGGGTAAATATCCTCGCGTAAACAAGGGCTTCCGTCCTAGAGGACGGCGTAATAAAGAGGATTCGTTGATGCGAGCGCGTCCAGGTGAGACCAGTGGTGAAAAACCCCAATAATAACGAAACAGAATCTTTTCAAAATAGTGGAGCTGCTCTTTTTTCCGGGCCTACTTTTTCGGCCCCCAAGAAGATTGAGTCCGCTCCGCCAGCTCCCGCTCAGCTTGCCGCGGCTCCGGCTTTTGGGGCTCCCATGTTCGCGGCTGCTCCCACTTTTGAGCCGAGTGTCTCAGAAGAAGCGGATATAGAAAAGGATGCTAAGTCGAAACGACGCAGCAAGAAAAAGACCGATAGCCAAGAGGAGAAAAACGCTCAGTCTAACAACTCAAAGGCTGACAAAAAGGCGCGCGGGACGAAAAAGTCTCGTAAGAGCGACAATCCCGAAAGTGAAACCCCGTCCGCCGATAAAGGCAAAGATAATCGCACCGATCCGGTCGAGTCGAAGCAGGCGGGGGAGGAGAAGGCTAGCTCTAATACCACCCACAGCGGCGCAGACGAGGAAGATAACGGTAGCAGCCGTCGTCGCCGGCGGCGTCGTAGCCGCGGGACAGCAGATGCTAGTGACCAGATCGAACAGGTTAAAGGTTCCACTCGTTTAGAGGCCAAGAAACAGCGGCGCCGGGAGGGACGCAAAGAAGGGCGGCGTCCCAAAGTTATTACCGAGTCGGAGTATTTGGCGCGGCGAGAAGCAGTTGATCGCACTATGCTGATCCGCTCGAAGGATGGACTAAATCAAATAGCCGTGCTTGAAGATAACGTGCTGGTGGAACACTATGTTTCCCGGCATACTCAAACCACTATGGTGGGCTCGGTTTACCGGGGCAAGGTGCAAAACGTGTTGCCCTCTATGGAGGCGGCCTTCGTTGATTTAGGGCGCGGGCGTAATGCGGTGCTCTATGCCGGGGAAGTCAATTGGGACGTTGCGGGAATGAAGGGCCGACCCCGGCGGATCGAGGAGGCTTTGAAATCCGGTGATTCGATTACCGTGCAGGTAACTAAGGATCCGATCGGGCACAAGGGGGCGCGACTTACTTCCCAGGTGACCTTGCCGGGTCGTTTTTTGGTTTTGGTGCCGGGCGGATCGATGACCGGTATTTCCCGCAAACTCCCCGAGGGTGAACGCCGCCGCTTAAAAAAGCTGTTGAAGGTGATTGTCCCCAAAGATTTCGGGGTAATTATCCGCACGGCCGCTGAGGGGGCTACTGAAGAGCAACTCCGCCAAGACGTGCAGCGTCTGCAAAAACAGTGGGAGAAAATCGAAAAGAACGCGGCGTCCTCAAAATCGGCTCCTTACCTGCTGCACGGGGAACCTGAACTAGCTTTGCGAGTAGTGCGCGACGTTTTCAATGAAGATTTCCAAAAACTGATTGTGCAGGGCAAGGAAACCTTTGGGCAGGTTGATTCCTATGTGAAAGAGTTCGCGCCTGATCTGCGGGATCGAGTTGAGCAATGGGTGGGCGCGGATGATATTTTCGTGGCTCACCGCGTTGATGAGCAACTCGCGAAGGGTATGGATCGTAAAGTCTGGCTGCCTTCGGGGGGGTACCTGATTATTGACCGTACTGAAGCAATGACGGTTATTGACGTTAACACCGGTAAATACACTGGTTCTGGGGGGACTTTAGAGGAGACCGTTACCCGCAATAACTTAGAATCTGCTGAGGAAATCGTGCGGCAGCTGCGACTGCGCGATATTGGGGGAATCGTAGTTATCGACTTTGTGGATATGGTGCTGGAATCTAACCGGGATCTGGTGCTGCGCCGCCTAGTGGAATGTCTGGGGCGAGATCGCACTCGTCACCAGGTTACTGAAGTTACCTCCCTGGGGTTGGTGCAAATGACCCGCAAACGGGTAGGAGAAGGACTGGTGGAAGCCTTTTCGACTCCTTGTGAGCATTGTGAGGGCCGCGGGTTTATTGTGCACAGTCACCCGGTAGAAAACGGGGCAAATAGCGATGAAAATCTGCGTGCTCAAGGGCAGAAACGCGAGCGCAAGGACGAGAAACGGTCAAAGACAGATTCGAAGAACCGCGCCTCTATGGCTAAAGTAGCGGCGGCTGCTAGTAAGGCTCATCAGGAGCAACCAGGTATAGAGCTCTCGGAGAAGGAAGAACAGTCAGCTTCCCCAGCTAACAAGGGCGACTCTCAGAATCTAGGCGAAAGCGAAGCTAAAGAACCTTCAAACCAGCAGGACGCGGTGAAAGTGCCTAAAGAGCGCGATAAAAAGGACGTGGCCGCAGGTGAGGATCCGGCAGCCAAAGCTCCCGCAAGGACAGCTACCGCGAAAAAGGTAAACAAGCAGGACAAGCCGGGCGGAAATGGGCAAGCTCGAGCAGCAGCCACTTCCGGCACGGTTACCCCTGCTTCCGAGGGGGCAGTGATGACGATTCCCAGTGCGGGTGCTGCCAAGAGCGTGAGTTTGGAACAGTTAGGGGCGAGTGATCCCACCTGGGAAAAGAAAACAGGTTCTGATGAGAGGCAAGGCGAGCAGCCCCCTAGGCGTCACGCCGCAGTAACTGCCTAAATATCGCATAATATTCCGGTTTTTCTCCCGTTGACCTGCGCGGTTAGCGGGAGAAAAATAATTTTATCGTTGCATCGCACCTAAAGATAGTCTCACGATGTGAATGTTTTCGTCCGAAAGATGGCGGATGGGATTACTTTGGCTCTAAGCAATTGCGATTTAACAATTGTTTTGTCCCATCTATAAGGAGTTGAGATGTCTGAAAAGGTTTCGCAGCCTACTGCGTCTAATAAGACCAGCCGACAGTCATGGGGGACACAATACGGATTCCTGATTGCGGCGATTGGTTCTGCGATCGGGTTGGGAAATATTTGGCGTTTCCCCGGTGTTGCCTATCAAAATGGCGGCGGTGCGTTCATAGTTCCCTATCTGATTGCCCTAGTGGCTATCGGGCTGCCGATGTTAATGCTGGATTACGCCATCGGACACAAGTTTCGCGGTTCCCCGCCACTGGCACTAGCCAGGGTTAACCGGCGCACCGAGGCAGTAGGATGGTGGCAGGTCGGTGTATGTTTCTTCATCGTCGTCTACTATGCGGCAATTATTGCCTGGGCGCTGCGCTATACCGTGTTTTCCTTTACTCGCGCTTGGGGAAATGATCCGGCAGGATTCTTTTCAGACAAGTTTTTGCAGGCTCAAGACACTACTTCTATTTCGATCACCCCCGTATGGGGCATTGCCTTGCCTTTGATTTTGGTCTGGGTAGTCACCATTATTCTGATAGCTCTTGGGGTTTCCCGAGGTATCGAATGGATAACCAAAATCTGTATTCCGCTGCTGGTGGTGCTGTTTATAGCCATGGTCATCAAGGCTCTAACCTTACCGGGGGCAACCGACGGTTTGAATAAATTCTTTACTCCCGATTGGAGCGCTCTGTGGAATGGGAAAGTGTGGATTGCCGCAGTTGCCCAAATTTTCTACTCCCTGTCAGTAGGCTTCGGGATCATGATGACCTACGCCTCTTACCTGAAGAAACGCTCCAACCTTACCGGCACCGGTCTTGTTGCCGGTTTCGCTAACTCCTCTTTTGAGGTACTGGCCGGGATTGGAGTGTTTGCCACCTTGGGGTATATGGCGCATCTACAGGGAACTTCAGTAGACAAACTGGAAAATATTTCCGGTGTGTCGCTGTCCTTTATTACTTTCCCGCAAATCATCAACGAAATGCCTGGAGGCGGGATTTTTGGGGCGCTTTTCTTTGCCTCGCTAGTGCTGGCCGGGATTACCTCAATGGTGTCCCTAGTACAGGTGGTAGCTGGGGCTTTTCAAGACAAGATTGGGTGGACCTCAAAACGAGCCTCGTTAATTCTTGGGGTTGTCCTGGCGGTGGTTTCGGTGTTCTTCTTTGGAACTACCACCGGGCTCGCCGCCTTGGATACGGTTGATAACTACATCAACACCATCGGAGTGGTGGGGGCGGCGCTCTCGCTCTGCGTGATCGTCACGGTAATTACTCCTTCGCTTAGAACCCTGCGGATTCACCTGAACGTTACCTCCGCGGTGAAAGCCGGTAAATGGTGGGAGGGACTCATCGGGTTCGTAATCCCGGTGCTATTGGTCTTTATGCTGGTACCTAATCTGATAGATCTGATTTCCCACGGTTATGGTGATTATCCGCGCTGGTGGACTAATACTTTCGGTTGGGGAATGTTGGGGATTCTCTTGGTGTTCTCACTGATAATGCCCCGTTTGAAGTGGCATAAGAGCGCCGAGATATCGCCTTCGTTTGATTTAGAAAATGTGGATTGGAACAAGGAGGAAGACTAGCTATGACCGGGGAAGCAATACTGATGATGCTGGTCGCCATCTTGGTTATCTGGGGTGGCCTAGTGGGATCCGTGGTGGCACTACGCCGGATGGATCCGCCTTTTCAAAAAGGAGAAAACTACTCGGAAACTAACTTTCACCCCCATCCGGGTCTTACCGAAGCTGACTTTGTAGAAAAGGAAGTGAAAGAGACCGCGGAGGCCGGTAAAACCAGCGACGGGTAGTAAACACTATTTCACTTGGGTTTTATTTCCCTATTGGGCGTAGGTGAGGCTATCTCACCTACGCCCTTTGTGTTTCTTAAGCGCTGCTGGGAGCTTAAGCGCATCCAGTTTTTACCGCTAATGCCTGGCTGACTGCGTAACAAGCAACTGCCCCCGCGGCGGCCACATTCAAAGAATCTACTCCATGACTAAGCGGAATTTTCACTAGCTGGTCACACTGGTTCAGCGCCGGCGCGCTCATGCCCGGCCCCTCCGTGCCTAGTACTAACGCTACTTTCGGTTTCAGTCCTTGCGCGACCTCGCCTTGCAAGGAAGCGCAAAAATCGGGTAGGGAAATTGCCTGGTCAGATAACACTAGTCCCGCTATAGTAAATCCGCGTTGTTTCAGGGCAGAAGTATCGGTCCATTGATCAATCCGGGTCCAAGGTAGCGAAAACACGGTTCCCATGGAAACCCTCACTGCTCGCCTATAGAGCGGGTCAGCGCAATGAGGACTGGTTAGTATGGCATCAAACCCCATTGCGGCGGCCGAGCGAATCGCGGCACCGACATTAGTATGGTCTACCAGATCTTCCAAGATCAACACTGCTCGCGCCCGCTCCAATACCGTTCCCAGCTGCGGTAGAGCTGGACGCTCCATCGCGGCAATAGCACCGCGATGCATACTGAAGCCAGTAAGGCGGACTATCTGCTTATCTTCAGCCACAAAAATAGGGATGTCGCTAGCGCGATCGCCCAAGGTCTTCTGCAAGCGAGCCAACCAATGCTCACTGGTTAGTACAGAGCGAGGCCGATGTCCGGCAGCAAGCGCCCGGGAAATCACTGAGAAGCTTTCTGCTAAATACAGGCCGTGTTTGGCTTCTAAACTCTTGCGCAGGTTCACATCTTTCAACTGGGTAAAATCACGTATCCGAGGATCTGATAAATCTGCAAGCGGAATCAACACGCTACTAGTTTAGAGCCTTGAATCCGTCAGAAAGATTTCCACATTTTGTCAGCACGATAAGTTTTCCTGGTCTGGTTATCTCGTATTTACATCCGTACTAAGGTTCGCGCCAAAGTGGTTGTCAGCAACCAACTAGCAAGGAGTAACCATGACCACCACCTCGTCACCTACCCCCAAATCCGAAAAAATGGTTCTGGGGGAACACTTGCAAGGATCCGATTTTTTCGCCCTGTCTACCCCGGAATTCTTAGGAGAGGACGGAGACAAGATTCTCCTAGACATGGTGGATGAAGATCCCGATGGGCCGTCCGGCCTCTACGGCCCACTCGGTTGGTTAGCTGAGACCAAGATTCCAGAAATCCTAAAAAACTATTTAGCTACCGGGCAGGGAATCGGAGACTACCAGCGTTTCCACGGTTTAGATGCCGAGGGCGCAAGTAAGCTGCGATCAGCACTTCCTCGAGTCGCGTTAGCCGATAGGCAAAACGATGCCCCTACTTTGCTAGCTTTTTTGAATGCCTGCATTGCTAATCCGGGCCGGGTTTATCTTTCGGGATATGTGATCGGCTCTTCTCGCTGGGACGAACGCGTTAGTGTCGACACCATGTTTGTAGTTGAATCTGCAGCCGAAGGAGCGAGCGAGCCGGCTTGCCAGCAGAAGCGAAAAATCTGGCAAACCTACCAGAAAAAACTAGCTCTAGAGAAGGCTGGTGCCCCCGATGAACTCTATAGCGCCGATCCGCGGTGGGCTCATCCCGGTTGGTGCCTATGGTGGGACTAGCCGAAAAATCGTCAAGCACTGAAAGGCTGCAAGCAACTAGCCTGACTGCTGGTAAGTACCGGCGTCGGCTTTTCAGTACAATTGAAGGCGTGCTATATCGATTCTTGTACAAACACCTGATTTCGCGCTTCGATGCCGAAAAATGTCATAACGCCACGATGAAAGCCCTGTATCTCATCTCTCGGCTTCCCGGTCTAACCGGGTTGATCAGGATATTTTTCTCCGGATCAGTAGGAACCTTGAAAGGCGGTTGGGTAGGCGATGAGCGGGGATTGAAATCCCTAGCCAGACCCGTTCCTGGATATTTGGGTCTGGCAGCGGGAATGGACAAAGATGCCTTAGCTCCGCTGCAGTTCGGAGCATTCGGATTCGCCTTCGTTGAGGTAGGGACGGTAACTCCGCGTCCTCAACCCGGAAACGATAAGCCGCGCCTGTGGAGGATATTACCGCTGCGGGCAGTGCGGAACCGGATGGGTTTCAATAATCAGGGCGCCCAGGAGATGGCTTATCGCCTGCAGAAGCTCAGAAGTAGCGCGGCAGGCAGATCTCTAATTCTGGGGGTAAATCTAGGGAAGAATAAGACTACCGATCTGGCTGATGCAGCCGAAGATTACCGCACCAGTGCGCGGCTACTGGCAAAATATGCGGACTATCTAGTAATCAATGTTTCTTCTCCTAATACGCCGGGACTTCGTAGCCTGCAGGCCAGCGAGCAGCTGCGGCAGATCGGGCAAGCAGTAATTGCTGCGGGAAGGCAAAGCGCTGCTAGAGAAGTTCCGGTGCTGGTAAAGCTGGCTCCCGATTTAGGAGATGATCAGTTAAAAGAACTCGCGCAAATCGTTAAAGAAGTGGGACTGGCGGGCGTGATCGCCACGAATACCACTATTAACCACGATTTTGGCGAGGGCGGGCTCTCAGGATCCCCCTTAAAAGAACGTGCCCTGGAAGTGGTGCGCTTGCTGCGCCAGGAACTAGGTGATGACTACTTGATTATTGGGTGCGGTGGAATTGAGGACGAGACTAGTGCTCGTCAGTTCCTGGACGCGGGAGCTGACTTACTAGAGGCGTTTACCGCCATGATCTATCAGGGGCCCGGTTTTGCGGGAAAGCTTAATAAACAGCTTTCTAGCGAGCTGCCAGCTCTGCCGTTGCGGAAACCCCGTTAGACGCGAGAGCGCATATAGGCACGAATATCGCCAGCGTATTCACTAATATCGGGACGCGGCCCGCGCGGGCCAGAAGGGCGCGGCCGGCGCATTCTGCGCGGACTTGCCAAGCGCATCAGAATATAACGCCCGTTTCCTTTCTTCACCCGTTTATCGCCCTCGGTAACTCCAAGGAGCGCCCGGTTAATAATCATGGTGGTGACCACGGCTTCGATAATCGCCAATAGCAGCAAGGCCCACATCGAAAAGAGCAAAATCGCGTTCAACTGTTGGTTACGAGAAAACGCGATCGAAAGGATTAGGAAGGCTAGTACTATCGGCATGAATAGCTCGCCGATAGCGAAGCGGGAATCTACAAAATCCCGAATATAGCGGCGCACCGGGCCTTGATCATTATAGGGAAGGTAACGTTCATCTCCCTTGCCGTCCAAGGCGGCTTGCTGTTTCTTGTAGAGCTTATCGCGTTGCTCGCGGCGCCGCTTGCGGGCTTCTTTCTTGTCTACTATCAGGGGGCGGCGATTTTTTGCCTCCGCTTCTTTGCGTTTTGGGGTAGGGCGACCTTTGCCTTCTCCCTTTTCGAGCGGAGCCTCGATCTCTTCATCATTGTTACGTCCAAAAAGTTTCACCTGTCCAGGTTATCGGGGGAGGACGGGCAGGGGAAATCTGTCCTACCTTGCGGCTGTAGTTTGTCGGTTCTAGTTACCCTTTCCCTCTTGAGGGCATATCGGGGTAACCTGGCAAACATGAGTGATATTTCGGAATATAAAGCGGCTACTAACCGCATTTTTGATGATGTTAAAAGCGAGCTAACCAAACTGGTAGCGATTCCTTCAGTTTCTTCTGCTTCCCGCGCGGAGGTAGAAAAATCTGCCGCGCACCTGGCGCAGTTATTTTCAAACCTGGGGATGAAAACGGAAGTAAAAACTGCACCCACTCCCACTGGCGAGGAAGGAATGCCGGCAGTTATTGCCCGCAAGATAGTAGATCCGCAAGCTAAAACAGTCTTGCTTTATGCTCACCATGATGTACAACCTGCCGGCCCGGTCGAGCGCTGGAATACCGAACCCTTTGTGGCTACCGAAAAGAATGGTCGCCTGTATGGGCGCGGTACCTCAGATGATGGGGCGGGAGTCATGGTGCACTACGGCACGCTCCTAGCTTTGGCGGATAACTGCCCGGTTAACGTAACTTGCTTTATTGAGGGCGAAGAAGAGATCGGCTCGCCCTCGTTCCGCAACTTTATCGAAAAATATCGAGAAGATTTAGCCGCTGACGCCATCATTGTTTGCGACTCCGATAACTGGCGGGTAGGGGAACCTGCGTTGACTGCAACATTGCGCGGAGTAGCCAGTATGGATGTGAAAGTTAAAGTAATGGATACTGCCCTGCATTCGGGAGCTTTCGGAGGGCCGGTACTCGATGCAGTCACGGTTGCCAGTTTGTTGCTCGCGAAATGTTTTAATCCAGATGGCAGTTTGGCAGTTCCCGGCTTAGGGGGCTCTACCAGTGCTGATGTTCATTATCCGGAAGATCTTTTTAAAGCGGATGCCGGGGTAGTAGATAGCTATAAGCTGGCTGGAAAGGGGGATGTGGCCGCACGTCTTTGGAACCAACCGGCACTTTGCGTTATTGGTTGGGATCAGCGTTCTCGCGCCGAAAGCGCGAATGCCCTGGTGCCGGAAACCTGTTTGCGCCTGTCCTTGCGCACTGCTCCGGGAACCGATAGCGCCGAATGTGCCCAAGCATTAAGCAGATTTTTGAAAGAAAATGCCCCCTTTGGAGCGGAAGTAGAAACCGAGATTCTTGAATGCGGTCCGTCTTACCAAGCCCAATCATCGGTGGCCGAAAAAGATATGAAATGGGCTCTATCTGCCGCTTGGGATAAGGACGCGGTAGATATTGGGTGCGGGGGAGCGATCCCGATGACCGCTGACCTGGCACAAGTTTTCCCGCAGGCCGATATCTTAATCACCGGAGTGGAAGACCCCGCCACTAACGCGCATTCAGAAAATGAATCCCAGGATTTAGGCGACCTGAAAAATGCTATTACAGCCGAAGCACTGTTCCTGGCTCGTTTAGGTGGAAAGATTTAAGTGCAGATACTTCTGGCAGCAGCCAGCACTCGGCAGAGCAGAGCCCACGAAGGGGGGCAAGCCTTTAAGACAGGCTGGTTAAAACATAAAAGCCGCGACCAGCTGCAAGTTGTCCCCTATTCGTGGGCATATCCGGAAGTGGCCGCTAGCTATCCGCTAGAAGATTTATTCTCCGGTAAGAACGATCCGGTTAAGGCAGGAAACCGTTTACCGGAGCTACTTAAAGCAGGTATTGGCCTCTATCTGCCGGCTGTCCAGCCGATGCCAACCCTGCAAAGTGAGTATTTGCCGCTGGGGGCGCTGCCTACCGGGAATCTAGAGGTTTTACCGGAGTTTCCTGGGCAATTCTTAGCGGGAGTGGCGGCCGCTTACGGCGCGGGGCAAATGGGTCCACAGATTTGGAAATCTTTAGGGCGTGACCTGGCGGGGGCGCTGGTAGTCACCGGCAGTCAGAAACCGTTACTATCAGCTTCCGGGGTGCTAGCTCAGATCGCCAAAATTAGCCCGAAGATTGCGCAACAAACTAAAGAAAACTGGGAGGGAGTGCTTAAAGCAGCCGAAAAATTCGGCCGCCGTCGTTACCTTGGAATCACTGATTTATCGGGCACTAAATCTGCCCCGGGTACCCAAATAGGGACTCTGCCCGCAGGAGGGTGCGCTTGGGGAGTGGGGGAACTATTAGGTAGGTTGGGAGCCCGTCTGGACTTTGCGGCAGACTTCCTGGATGAACAAACCAGTCTGCCGCAAGTATTAGAAACCACAGATTTGCTAGTGGCGAATACTGAAGAGCTATCCCCCTGGAACCTTCCCGGCTCTCCGTTAGAACATTTATGCGATCTCACCAACCGCTTCGGGGTGCCGATAGTGGTAGTTACCAGTGAAAATAATCTGAGTAGAGGTGAGATTGCGGAGCGGGGAATAGATGGTGTCTACCAATTCCCTACCGATATTGCCGGTATGGAGGAGGCCGGACTTCGCTTAGCGCGTACCTGGTCGCAATAGCCACTAGGGCTACCTTGGACTAGGCTAAGGACTAACTTAGTTCATCTAGGAAATTTTGAGGAACAGATATGAGTGAACAACAGGCAGAACAGACAGCTACCCACAAAGTAACTTTGACCGATGCCGCCACTGAAAAAGTGAAATCACTGCTAGACCAGGAAGGTCGCGATGACTTGCGGCTGCGGATAGCGGTGCAGCCGGGAGGATGCTCGGGACTGATCTATCAGCTTTATTTCGATGAACGTCTCCTAGACGGCGACGCTGTGGTCGAGTTCGCCCCCGGGGTAGAGGTAGTGGTAGATAAAATGTCCAATCCCTACCTGGAGGGAGCCTCGATTGATTTTTCCGACACGATTGAACGCCAAGGCTTCACGATTGATAATCCGAACGCGGTAGGTTCTTGCGCCTGCGGCCAATCGTTCCACTAAAAACAGTTAGGATCATGCTGTGAAACGTAGACTTTCTTCTTCTGTCGCTGCTATCGCCCTGTTAGGTGCCTTATTAGGTGCGGGTCTGACCGCCTGTAGTAGCGATGGTTCCTTCTCTGATTTCGGAGTAAAAGTTGAGGGCGAATACGGTAAAGCCCCCAAGGTTAGTGCGGGAGAGGGGACTGCGCCGAAAGATTTGAAAGTTGGCACCGTTAAAGCTGGTGAGGGTGAGGCTTGCGGCGCAGACGCAGTGCTGAAAGTTAACTATCACGGCCAGTTGTGGGACGGGAAGAAATTTGATTCCAGTTTCGACCGGGGTAATCCTGCTGTTTTCTCGTTAAAACAAGTAGTTCCCGGCTGGGGACAGGGACTTAAAAATGCCAAACCGGGATCGCGTACCCTACTGGTGATTCCTCCCGAATTGGGTTACGGGGATCAGGCAACTGGTGATATTCCCGCTGGATCTACCCTAGTATTCGTGGTGGATACTCTGAAATGTTTCTCTGCCTCTCAGATGAAGAAAGGCGAGGAGCAGCTGGCACAGGCCAAAGCGACCGGAAAGACTCTCCCCGGCCTAGAAGTTAACGGGAAATTGGGCCAGAAACCAGCGTTGAAAGTTAACGCTGATCAGCTTGCCAAAGACCGCGCCGTGAGCGTGCTTGCTACCGGAACCGGAGCCCCACTAAAAGCCGATGACGTGGTAATTGTGCATCAAAGTTGGCTAGACCAGCAAGGAAAGACTGTATCCACCTGGGATAGTAAAACCCCAATGCCGCTGCAGGGCGAAAAAACTCTGGCAGAGTTAGGTCTGGACAAGGAATTAGCTGGTAAAAACGTCGGCTCCCGTCTGGCTTTAAGTTCGATGCAAAACGGGCAGGCGGTAGCATTCGTAATGGATATCGTGGGTACCCTCTAAAAACTGGATAGGCGGGTCATGCACGATAGTAGCGTTTCCTCCATACCGATGCGGATGCGGTCAGCTCGGATAATAGTCCTGGCGTTGGTCGCTGTCTTAGGGATATCCCTACTTTCTGGATGCTCATCTACCGCTTCCGACGCCTCGGCTCCCCAGGTAAAAGAGAAGTTCCCGGCAGTAACGGGGGAGTTAGGGCAAGCTCCCCAGATGGAGGCCGGTTCGGGGAAACCACCAACCAGTTTACAGGTACGGGTACTATACGAGGGCGAAGGGCGGAGCGTGACCGCTAAAGACCAAGTACTCATGGATACTTTAGGTAACCTGTGGGACGGCAAGACCGTGATGAGTACCTTCCGAGTCGGTGACTCCGCCCAAGGATACGCGATGAGTGAAGTTATCCCTGGTTGGAAACAGGCTTTAATCGGTAAGAAGCTTGGTTCCCGGATACAGATCACAGTTCCCCCGCAACTGGGATTCCAAGGCGAAGCCGCGAAACGCATTCCCGCCAATTCCACTATGGTGTTCGTGATCGACCTGATTAGTGCCATGGATTTAAGTAATGTTTCGGCGCTGAAACAGGCCAAGAAAATAGATAAATCTTTTGACAAATTACCTAAAGGGTTAAAGATTAGCGGATCTCCTGGTACCCAGCCGCAAGTAGCTATCGATCCTGCATTGCCTGCCCCGAAAACGAAACAGGTAATAATGCTGTATCAAGGCAAAGGGCCGAATCTGGAACCAGATGATTTCCCCGGGGTGCATTTGACTGCCGCCACCTTCGAGCAAGGTAAATGGTCAAAGGTGTCCAGTTCGTGGCCTAGCGGCAAAATGGTTTCTACTCCCTCTACTGTGCAGACTACCCCACAGTTCCTGGGGGTTCCGGTCGGCTCGCGCATGGTGATGTTAGAACCTGCCGAGGGCGAGCGCCAAGGGGCAAAAGCGCATCCGGCGCGCATCGCTATTTATGACATTGGTGCCAAGCAAACCAGTACCCGCCTCGGGTGACAGTTCCTTGATCTTTAAAGCGCGGGGAAAAGCTTTTCCTCCTGCCCAAAATCTAAAAAGGCGTTGCCTTTTTAGATTTGCGCCCGCCTAGCCGACTCGGATAAAACTTTTCCCCCCGCTTTACACTTATCCGGGAAGGTACAAATACGTGGGGGAGCGGGTGTCTCTCCCGCCCAAGAATTTGGAAAACGTAGCGACGTTTTCCAAATTCTTATGCCCACCGCGCCCACTCGGATAAAATCTATCCCTCGAGCAACCCCGGACGAATTTTTTCCCCGCGCTTTCCGGGATCCTAGTTGGGTTCTAGAGTTGGGTGCCGGTTATTTTAGGCAGCGAGCGGATATTAGAGTGCTCACCGCTGCAAGAGCGATGAAAAAAGATGCAGATGCCCCTAGATTGTGGGCTATTGGGGTGAAAAATGGGATTGCGAAAGCCAGGAGGCCGGTAGAAAAAGCTAAAACGGGATCCTGGTTTTTCCCCGCTTTACCGGTTGCGATCTTAATGAAACGAGCTAATTGAACTCCCCCGAAAATGGCGCCCGCTATATTGGCGATTACGCTTAGGGTTTCATACAACATTTCATTGACCTTTCATATGACGATGCAGGGTTCTTTGGTATCAAAAAACTAGCTTTATCTTACGGGTAAGTAGTTCCCGGTTTTTACCCGGAACTTATAGTTACGTGGGGGAGTGGTTTTCCCGAGTAGGTGCGGTGGGCATAAAAATTCGGGAAGCGCCTGTGCGCTCCCCGAATTTTTGGGCAGGAGGGGAAATCGCTCCCCCGCGTTAGCTGTTAGGCCAGGTTGATTAGGGATTTAAAGTTCTTTTCAGCGTTTTCGAAACGAGCAGTAACATTCTCCCAGTTAACTACGTTCCACCAAGCTTTAACATAGTCGGCTTTCACGTTCTGGTAGTCCAGGTAGAAAGCGTGTTCCCACATATCTAGCATTAGCAGCGGAGTTACCCCGACAGGTACGTTTCCTTGCTGATCGAAGAGCTGGAAAATGATAAGGCGAGAAGAAATAGAATCCCAAGCCAAAACTGCCCAGCCGGAGCCTTGTAGACCGGTGGCGGCTGCCGAGAAATGCTTCTTGAACGCCTCAAAGGAACCGAAGTTTTCGGTGATGGCGGCAGCAAGTTCTCCTTCGGGTTCCCCACCGCAGTCAGGTCCCATATTGGTCCAGAAAACCGAGTGGTTGGTGTGCCCACCCAGGTTGAAAGCTAAATCTTTTGAGAACTGGTTGACTGCTGCAAGATCGCCGGCTTCACGGGCAGCCGCAAGTTTTTCTAGGGCGGCATTTGCTCCGTTTACATAGGTGTTGTGGTGCTTGTCATGGTGTAGCTCCATGATCTTGCCAGAAATATGCGGCTCTAATGCAGCGTAGTCGTAGGGCAGTTCTGGAAGCGTGTACTTCTCCATATAAATGGATCTCCTTTGTAGTTTGCGAGTCCGCCCAGCCTCCCTCGGGCTGAGTGCTGTCTCCCCCCTAGTCTAGGTGCTAAGTCCTATAAATGCAGCCGAAGGAAATAAGCTGGAAGCTTAACAACGTCTTTGATGGCCGCAATCCTAGTGAGGTTACCCGAATATTTCCCTAGTCCTACTCTGGGATCCAAAGAGCGCCATAGTCGGTTACAATGAGAGCCAAAAGTACTTGCAAGCGTTTACTTAAGGAAGAAGAAAATGGCGGAAGCGGAAAAGAATCTGCAGATTTTGTTATATAGCGATGACCGTGAGGTGCGGCGGCAAGTAATCAATTCCGTGGGAATCAAGCCGGCCGCGGATCTACCCAAAATAACTTGGGATGAGACCGCTACCGCTACTATTACCCGAGATAAAGTGCATAACAATCGCTATGATCTGCTAATCCTTGACGGGGAAGCTACCAAGATTTCTGGTATTTCGGTCGCGAAAACCCTGCATGAGGAGGAAAACGATCTTCCGCCTATCCTGGTTTTGACAGCTCGCCAGCAAGATGAATGGCTGGTCGGTTGGGCAGGCGCCAAATCAGTCGAGCGCCCCCTGACCCCACTTAAGCTGCAAGAAGCTGTCGCTGCGGCGCTGCGTTAAGCAAATAGGGAACGTCTGGGCAGCTAATAGTAACTAGTAACTAGTTTTCCGCGACAGCCTTAGCGCCGGAAAGAAAACGGTTTTTGGGCTTGCGCTAGTTTTTGTCGCAGCTGGCTGCGGGCTAGCATTCCCGACACTGGGCATACCAGTTCCGAGGAATCTGATATTTGTACAATCCGGGTTCCGGGCTGGTAAAGCTGCTGCGCCAAAATATGCAGCTGTTCCCATAGAATCCCTTGGGCGAGGAAGCGCGGGGCAGTAACCGGGAAAGCTTCCGCCAAAGTCGCGACAGTTTTCTCTATCGCAATTTTTGGAGCATTAGCACAGGTAAACGCGGTTCCTACTATTTTTCCGTAGGCGAGGGCGAGGTAAACCCAGCCGCGATGGGGCGCCGGCAAGGCAAAAATAATCTTTTCCGCCGCCAGTATCGGGAATAGTAGTTCTCGTTCGGCTCCAGCCCGCAAGAGGGCGGAAAGCTGCTGGCGAATCACGACGGCTTGCTCGTATTCTTGACGCTCAGCCAGATCCTGAACCTTTTCTAGCAAGGTAGTTACCGCTTTTTGCTCAGCATCACGTCTATTGGCGGCAATCTGTTGGCAGTGTTCACGATAGCTTTCTTGGTTTTGTACCTGGCAGGGAGCGCGACACGTTCCCAATTGTTCCAAGTAGCAGGAAGTTCCGGGATTACCCGCCGAAATCTCTTGGGTACAGGTGCGCAGATTCCATTGCTGAGCCAGTACCCGGCTGACTGTTTCCGCACTTTTTCGAGTCGGAAAAGGCCCGATAGTTCGGGAGCTATTTTTTCGCCCTACCCGTTTTGAAAGCTTCAGGCGCGCAAACTCATCGTTGGTTAGTTCCAGTAACCAGTATTTATCCGGATGGGTGCTGGCACGGTTGAAAGGTGGGTTGTAATGGGCGATCAGCTCTAGCTCTTTTAGGCGCGCCAAGAGGACGTGGGGAAAACAAGTATGCTGAATTCGGCGGGCGGCAGCTAGCATCTCCCGCATCTGCCGGCGTTTTTCACTTAAAGTGGTGTAACTGCCTACTCGGGTTCGCAGGTTGGAAGCCGAACCTACGTAGAGTGGTTTTCCGTCGGCGTCCTCAAAAATATAGACTCCCGGGCGCTCTGGCAGGTCGGCTCCCAGCACCCGTTTTGCCCTAATCTGCCGGGGAACTTTTTGTAATACGCGAAAATCTTGGGTGTGGGTTAGCCCCGCTCCCTGTCCCAGATCTAGTAGCCCTTGCAGTACGGTCACTGTGGCGAGCACATCATCTAGGGCACGGTGGGTGGGTTTATCGGCTCCAAAATAGCTGGCGAGGGTAGCTAGGCGGTGATTGGCGACGAAGGGACGTGGCAGGAGCAGACGGGCAATAGCCAAGGTGTCGACGGTGAGGGCTTCTGGTAGGGGATTGTCTAACTGCTCAGCAGCGCGGCGTAAGAACCCGGTATCAAAACTCGCGTTATGAGCTACTAGGGCGTTTACTGGGGGACAGTTGGGGTGATCCGCCCTCCAAAATGCCAGGAAACGCGAAAAAACCTCTTCTAGCGGGTCTGCGCTAAGCACCATGGAGTTGGTGATCCCGGTCAGCGCTACGATTTTTGGAGGAATCGGACGGCGGGTTTGCACTAGCGAACGAAAAGTTCCGCACAGCTGGCGCTGATAGTAACGCGCCGCAGCTATTTCGGTGATTTCAGCTCCCGCCCCCATGCCGGTGGTTTCTAGGTCAACCACAAGAAAACAGCAATCCGATAAAGGGGCTCCTAATTGGGAAAACTCTCCTTGCGGGGCAATTTCTCCGCTTGCGGGAACCAAGGTGCTGAGGTGTCTGCGTAGCGCCTGGGAGGGAGGATCGAGGAGCTGGGGGTTCACACCCTCGCCCCATCATCGTCATCCCATTTGTTGGTTAAAGCGCTGCGTCCTCGGGGAAGCAGATATATTAGCAGGCCGCAAAAGAAGGCTAAATCTAAGAATCCGAGGGCGTGGAGCCATCCTGGTAGGTCAACTCCCGCGATATAGGTGGCTACCCAGGCTATCAATACTGTGACGGTGATCACTAATAGGCGAACCCCGCCGCGCAGGTGGGGGCTAGCAGGCAGCTTCGGGGGGTGAAACTGATCATTTGGCTGTGCCAATTCGTAATCTCGCGGCCCAGGGGCAAAAATACCGGTATCATTTAGCCTAGATGTAATATCCAAAAATTCATCATCTACGCGACGTTGGCTTGGGTTGCGGCGGCGATGCGCCCCCCACTTCTTGGGGAGTTTCATAGTCGACATTCTAGCCGGTCTTTTAAGATTGGTCAGCTAGCCCGGGCGGGAAGGAAGCTTACGTGTTTTACCGGATGTTGAAAATATTCTTGGGGCCGATTCTAAAGGTTCTTTACCGACCCTGGATCAAAGGAGCCGAGAAGATTCCCGGTACCGGGCCGGCGATTCTGGCCTCAAACCATCTAGCGGTGATTGATTCTTTCTTCTTGCCGTTAATGATTGACCGGGAAGTAGTTTTCGTGGGGAAAGCCGACTATTTCACCGGTAAAGGCCTAAAAGGTGCTTTCGTTAAGTGGTTTATGACCCAGGTAGGCACGATACCGATTGATCGTTCCGGGGGAAAGAAGTCCCAGGCCGCCCTGCAAAAGGGATTGGCGCGTTTGCAATCCGGGGAACTGTTTGGGATCTATCCGGAGGGGACCCGCAGCCCCGATGGTCGTCTTTATCGCGGTAAAACCGGGGTGGCGCGGCTATCGCTACGTTCGGGTGCACCGGTAATTCCCGTGGCCATGATTGGAACCAATATTGCTCAGCCGATCGGTACCCGGATTCCGCGTTTACACCGTATCGGGGTAGTTATCGGTGATCCTCTGGACTTCTCTCGCTATCAGGGTATGGAAGATGACCGTTACGTGTTGCGGGCAATCACTGACGAGATTATGTATTCCTTGATGAGCCTGTCGGGGCAAGAATACGTGGATCTGTATGCTGCTGACGTGAAAAAGGCACTCGCTTCTAAGAAGGATGACGAGGACGCTGCGGCAGCCGAGCCGAAAGTGCAGGCTCCTGGGGGGCGGCAGGCTCCACAAACTGAGGTGCCAGAGCCTCCGGAAGATGACGCTAGTAAGGATGAGGATAAAGCCGATTCTGCCCCAGCCGCGGATCAATAAACAGTTTCGCCGCTCAAAAGAAGCAGTTTTAACTAAGCATAGTTAGCTTCGTCTCCAGTTGGAGAACTACTAGCGGTTTACGGGTGCCGCCCAATCTGGCGCGCTCCCCCTCTCTTCTTGCTCAAATGCGCGAAGCTCTTTTCGTCCTAGAGCCGGGTGCGCCTTATCGACTAGACTATTAGCTGACGGAGCCGATAATGGCCAAACAACTCTTTTGGAGGAAATATGACGATTAAACGTGTGGCACTGCTAACTGCGGGCGGATTCGCGCCCTGTCTCTCATCAGCGGTTGGTGGGTTGATCGAACGTTATACTGAGCTGGCCCCGGAAATTGAAATTATTGCCTACAAGTATGGCTATCACGGGCTGCTGTCTAAAAACTTCATTGTGGTAGACGAAGAAGCACGTAAAAATGCTGGTCTATTGCATCAATATGGGGGATCCCCGATTGGTAACTCCCGGGTAAAGCTCACTAACACTAGGGATCTGGTCAAACGCGGCCTAGTTAAAGAGGGCGCTAACCCGCTAGAGGTTGCAGCCAACCGCCTGGTAGAGGACGGGGTAAATGTGCTGCACACTATCGGTGGGGATGACACTAACACCACCGCAGCGGATTTGGCGCATTACCTGCATGAACACGGCTACGAATTAACCGTGGTGGGGCTGCCCAAGACTATTGATAACGATGTTATCCCGGTGCGCCAGTCCCTGGGTGCTTGGACCGCGGCTGATAACGGTGCGCTTTACGCTGAACATGTGATTGCCGAATGCCAGTCCAACCCGCGTGAACTGATTATTCACGAAGTAATGGGACGTAACTGTGGTTATTTGACGGCTGCCACTGCCCGTTCTTACCGCAAGCTGCTTGACAAGAAAGAATGGCTGCCCTCGATGGGGCTTACTCGCGAATCGCGCGATATTCACGCCATTTTTGTGCCTGAGGCGCATATCGATATTGAGGGCGAGGCTGCTCGCCTGCGCAAAGTAATGGATGAGGTCGGGAACGTTAATATTTTCCTGTCTGAGGGCGCTGGGGTTAGCGAAATCGTGGAGCAGATGGAACAGGCGGGAGAGACGGTTCCGCGTGATCCCTTCGGGCACGTGCAGCTAGACAAGATTAACCCCGGTCAGTGGTTCGCTCGCCAATTTGCCGAGCGGATCGGAGCAGAAAAGGTTATGGTGCAAAAATCAGGTTACTTCTCGCGTGCTTCTGCGGCGGGCGTAGAAGACCTCCGACTGATCAAGTCGATGACCGATTATGCGGTGCAGTGTGCTCTAGAGGGTAAGCCGGGCTTGATCGGGCATGATGAAGAAAACGGTGATGTTTTGAGCTCGATTGCCTTCTCGCGGATCAAAGGCGGTAAAGCCTTTGATATTACTACTCCCTGGTTCCAGGAAATGATGAAGGAAATCGGGCAGGAAGTACATCCTGCCTAAGGTTTAGTTAGTGCTTTTAGCTTGCTCTATCTGTTGAGTGAATAAGCGCTGATACTCCTGGTGCTCTGAATTCTTTGGCTCTCGCTGCGGCCAGCAGCGAGAGCCAAAGAAGTATTTGGTGGCAGATCTAGCTGGTGGATAGCCATTATTTGCTGAGCACTGACTGCCATAACGGGCGGGAAACAACAGAAAGTAGGGAAGATACTTCCCTGGGGGAATAAGTTCGTTTTACGGACTTATTCGTCTTAAAATCTAAAACTTACTAGGGTGGATTTCGTGGACGAGAAAACAACTAGAGCTCTGAATTCATGGCGAGGTTGCCCGGCAAAACAGCAGCCCAACTATCCAGACCAGGAGCAGCTGCAAGAAAAGTTGGCTGACCTGCGTACTCGTCCTCCTTTGGTGTTTGCAGGCGAAGTGGATGCCCTGAAAGAACTGTTAGGACAAGCCAGCCAGGGAAAAGCTTTCGTGCTCACCGGTGGGGACTGTGCGGAAACTTTCGCCGAGTCAACCGCGAATCGGGTTCGGCTGAAAATCCAAACTATTTTGCAAATGGCGATTGTGCTTACCTACGGAGCGTCTTTGCCGATTGTAAAAGTGGGGAGAATGGCTGGTCAATACGCCAAACCTCGCTCTAGCGACACCGAAACCCGCGACGGAGTTACCCTACCGTCCTACCGCGGGGATGCGGTTAACTCCTTCGAGTTCACCCCGGAGGCTCGCCGCCCAGACCCGGCACGCCTGTTAGATACCTATACCCGTTCGGGAACTACTTTGAACTTGATTAGGGCGTTTACCCAGGGTGGTTATGCTGACCTGCATCGAGTTCATGAATGGAACCGGGGTTTTATCTCTAACCCGGCGTATAAACGTTTTGACGCGCTAGCTTCTGATATTGACCGGGCGATTTCCTTTATGGATGCCGCAGGCGTCAGCGCCGATGAACTGCGTACCGTAGATTTTTATAGTGCCCACGAATCTTTGCTCTTAGAATATGAACAAGCAATGACGCGGGTAGACTCGCGTACGGGCGAGCTGTATGACACTTCAGCACACTTCCTATGGATCGGGGAGCGTACCCGGCAGATAGATGGGGCTCATGTGGAGCAGCTGTCGCAAGTCGCCAATCCGATCGGGGTAAAAATCGGTCCCAACGCCAGTGGAGATGATTTAGCGCGCTTGCAAGATAAGCTCAATCCCGAAGCCGAGCCAGGACGCCTTTCCTTTATTACACGCATGGGTTCACACGAATTAGAGTCGGCGTTACCCGCACTTTTGGAGGCGCAATTACGTGACGGCAGGCCCGTCACCTGGATGTGTGATCCCATGCATGGCAACACAATTAGCTCCTCTTCTGGTTATAAAACTCGTAGTTTTGAACAGATCTTGCAAGAAGTAGCTAAGTTCTTTACCGCGCATCAGGAAGCGGGGACGATCCCGGGTGGAATCCATGTGGAACTAACCGGAGATGATGTTACGGAAGTGATTGGGGGCAGTGAACACCTGACCGAGGATTCTTTGAAGAATCGCTACGAAACCTTGGTAGACCCGCGGCTTAATCACCAGCAATCCCTGGAGCTGGCATTCCAAGTGGCAGAAATGTTGCAAAAGCGGCACGACACTTTAGGTAATCCCCTGCGCGCCCCTCTGGAGCCCTGGGGATACACGGTATAAGAGCGCCTGGTTCGCCCTCGCAGACCGCCCCCAGGATCTTTTAGCGCAGTAAATTCGTCCTCGGGAAAAACCGGCTTAAACGTAGGTCAAAGTGACTGTGGAACCGCGTTTTAGTTTGGTGCCCCCACCGGGGGATTGAGAATAAACCCGGTTGGGAGCAATCCCCAGCAGCTGTTTTTGCACCTGTACCTGGAACCCGAGATCGGTTAATTTCTTTTTTGCTTGTCCCATAGACAGCGCAGTCACGTTAGGTACCTCAATCATTTCTGGCCCTTGGGAAACCCGGACTTTTACCTGGTCGTCATGGTATAAAGTAGTTCCCGCTGCCGGTTCTTGCCCGATGATTTGCCCGCGCGGAACCGAATCCGAAAACTCGGTAGTTTTATCAATCCTCAATTTGAGGTCATTTAAGGTTTTCGCGACTTCTTCTTCACTCTTGCCCGCGAAATCCGGCAGAGTTATCGGTTCTTTACCTTTTGAAACGATTACCTTCACCCCACTATGGTGGCGGAGGCTGGTGCCTGCTTCCGGGGCGGTAGCGATGATTTTCCCTTTCTCTACCTCATCGGAATATTCTTCGCTACTTTCGGCAATCTTTAGCTTTGCCTCTTTGAGGAGTATCCCCGCTTTTTCGCCCTCCTTACCCGCAAGATCCGGCACCTTCACATATTCAATACCGCGAGAAATATACAGATTTACCTGGGAATTCTTCTTGGCTTTTTGACCGGCTTTAGGGTTAGTACGCGTGGCCTTACCGGCAGCGACAGTGTCGGAGTATTCCCGCTGGGTGTTCACTTTAAACTGGGCGTTTAACAGCATCTCCCGCGCTTGCGCCGCGGTTTTGCCGGTCACGTTAGGTACGCCTACGCGCCCTCCCGGTCCCAAAGTGAAATACCAGCCAGCTAAGGTCGCCGCGATCACTAAAATCCCGGTGATAACTGCCGCTATCCAACGTTTCTTCTTACCTCGCCCCGTAGGAGATTTCGAGGTTGCGGGAGCTGGTGCGTTTTTGACCACGGCTAGCGATTTTTCCGGGTCGGCGGGAGCCGGTGCGGAAGAAGTCTTAGCGGGGGAGTCTAGGTGAAGAGGACGAATCGGAGCCGCAGGCACCTGCGGAGAGGCCACCGGCAAGACAGGTAGCCGGGCAGTGCCCCCTTTGCCTAGCAAGGTACGTTCAGTTTCTTGTTCTGAGGTGTCGCTCGCGGGGCGCTCGGCGCGGCGCCCTCGCAGCTCAGGGCTAAGACAATCTATAACTGCCTTAACCAGCTGCAGGGCAGCTCCAGCGTCAACCGGTCGATCCTTAGCGTTGCGCGCGGTCAGCGCCGCTATTAGATCATCAACTTCGCTAGGAATCCAAGATACCTTCGCTGAAAGCGGCGGCACGTCCTCGCTCACATGTTGCCAGGCAGTCCGAATCGCAGTATCCCCTTGGAAAGGTGGCAGCCCACTGATCAGTTCATAGGTCATGATTCCCACGGAATACACATCACAGCGGGCATCTGAAGTGGTTTCGGAGATAAGTTCCGGCGCTAGATAGGTAACCGTTCCCATCACCGATCCGGTAGTGGTGCCGGTGGCTTGGTTAACCGCGTGGGCGAGTCCAAAATCTGCCACTTTTACCTGTCCGGAAGGAGTCAGCAGAATATTTTCCGGTTTAATATCCCGATGAATAATCTGCATTTCATGGGCTGCTTGCAGAGCCTGTAGCACCTGTTCCGTGATTTCTAGGGCGCGCCCTAGCGGTAAGGCACCCTCTTTATTTAGTAGCTGACGCAGGTTGGAGCCATTAATAAACTCCATCACCAGGTAGGGGCGGCGCCGCCAAGTTCCCTGATCAAAAATCTGCACAATCGCCGGATGCATGAGGCGAGCCGCCGACCGAGCTTCCGCTTCAAACCGTTCCACCAGGGAGGCAGTATTCGCCAAGTGTGGGTGCATCATTTTTAACGCTACATCGCGCCCTAAACGTTCATCATGAGCCCGGTAAACGCTGGCCATCCCGCCGGTATCAATAATCTTCACTATCCGATAGCGCCCATCGATCAGGCGTTTCAGCATATGGTCTTCGTCAGTAGCGCTGTGGCTTATTTCCGGAATCTGGCTAGTAGCTTCGCCTTCTGCACGCGAGATAGGCGGATCCTGTGGGGTCTCGCTAGCGCGGCTGCTGGCTTCCGGATCGTTTCTCATAAGGCAATCCTAGCGGGAGGCAGCGGTATTGCCGGGAGGCGGCGCGGATAGGAGCCGGCTTGCCCTCTCGGATAGGCTAAGACTATGGAAATGATTAGTTTTGCCCAAGCTGCCGAACGCCTGGGGGTAAAAGTTACTCGTGCGCACCGGCTCCTCAATGAGCACCGTTTGTTAGCCCTCCCGGATGAGCAAGGAAAACTACAGGTAGTAGCGGAATCACTCCTGGAGACTCCCGAAGGCTGGACTCTCGTGGAGCGTCTGCCAGGGACGATGCTCACCTTGCTAGATGGCGGTTTTACTGTTCAAGAGGCAACCGAGTGGGTACTGGCTGCCCAACCCCTATTGGATGGGCAGCGTCCTATTGACCTCTTGCGAGCCGGAAGCCACAGCAAAGTTAACTCGGTAGCTGCTATGCAGGCGATTTAGGTTCGCAGTATTAGGATTCCCGTTCCACTAGGGCGCATCCCAGAGCAAGCAGAGCCTCGCGACCCGCATTATTAAGCTTGCCCCTAGCTACCAGGGCGTCACCTTTAGCGGCATATTCGGTGATTAGCTGGCGGTGCTGGTCTCTGACCCCTTGGCTATGGAGGGCGTCAGTAACTGCCAAAATTTGTTCTTTAGAGGCGGCGCGGTTACCGAAAACCTGATGCAAGTTCGCGCGTGCGTCCTCACCCAGGAGCTGTTCCGCTAGAGACCACAGGACGGTCTTTTTCCCCTCGGTTAGATCTCCACCTGCAGGTTTACCGGTTTGGCTGGGGTCGCCAAAAACCCCGAGTTCATCGTCGCAAAGTTGAAAAGCGATTCCCCAATATTCCCCGATTGTGAAAAGGGTTTTTAGCTGCTCGGGGCTAGCTCCGGCCAGGCGGGCTCCGAGAGTGAGCGGGTGTGCCACCGAGTAGCGTCCGGACTTGTGGCGAATAACCGTTAAAATCTGCTCGCGCGCATGGGCGGGGTCAAGCTCGTCGGTTTCTAAACGTAGGTCCAGATACTGTCCGGCGGCGACCTCGCGGGTCATTTCGGTCCAATTAGTGAAGAATGCGTCCGGATCTTTGCAGGTGGCAGCGACCTCGAAAGCACACTGGTCGGCCACTGAAAGCAGCAGATCTCCTAGTAAAATTGCTGCATGGGTGCCGTATTCCTCCGAGTTGCCTTGACGATTTTTGTTCTGATGTTCTTTCGTGAAACTGATATGGGCTGCATCTTTACCGCGGCGCAAGGGAGAATTGTCAATAATGTCGTCATGGACGAGGGCGCTGGCTTGGTAAATCTCTAGGGCTACCCCGAGGTCGAGTACGGGCTTTGGCGGGGTATCATTGCTGGCAGTTATGGCTTTCCAGCCAGTGTAGGCCAGGCGCGCCCGGGTACGTTTTCCTCCCTTCAGAGCTGCCAGTCCTACTTCAAATAACTCTGCTATTCCCGTTAGTTCTTGCCAGCGGGATACCCCGGCTTGCCATGCCTGTGGCAATAGTTCATCGATTTGAGTGGAAAACTCTGGGGCGCTGGGCATCGCTGGTTACTCTCTTTCCTTATTAGTTCTCTCCTCTAGCCGCGAAAAATCCTCTAGATTTGTGCTAGAAAGTGTGGTATTGAATTATAATTATTGAGCATTCTCTATGAAATCGTTTAGAAATCAGGAAAGGTCGCTGTGACTCCTCAACCTGCTCAATCTGAATCTAGCGCGAAAACTCCCTCGAAGGCTACTACCGCCGGGAAATCTGCTACTAAGAAGACCGCTAAAAGTACTGCCAAGAAAACTGCTACCACGAAGAAGACCGCGGTAGCCAGCAAGACTGCTGCCGCTAAGAAGACGGCTACCAGTAAAGCTAGCGGCGCCAAGAAGACGGCAGCGGCAAAAAAGACTACCTCCGCCAAGACGTCGGCTAAGAAGGCTACCACCAGGAAAACTAGCGCGACGGCGAAGAAGAATGCTGCCAGCAAGACTGCTGCCCCTAAGAAAGCGGCTACCACTAAGACTAGTAGCGCCAGTAAAACGACCGCAGCTAAAAAGACGGCAGCGGCAAAGCCGGCCACCAAGAAGACCGCTGGCGCTAAAACTAGTGCCGCGAAGAAAACTACTAAGAAAACTACTGCCGCTAGCAAAACCAGCGCTACCAAACAGGCGGCTGCAGCCAAGAAAACCGCGGCTAAGAAAACTACCACTAAGAAAAGCGCTGCGGCCAGTAAAACCAGCGCGGCCAAGAAGACCGCCCCGAAGAAAACCACTACGCGCGGTAAAAAAGTTGAAGTCGAAGCGCTAGCAGAAGAGCAAGAGCTGCTAGAAAATCCCGCCGAAGTTGACGAAGTTGACGAAGTTGACGAAGTTGACGAAGACGCGGTGGAGCCGGGTGACGAAGATTTAAACGATGAAGAAGAAATCGACCTCGAATCGGATCTAGATGATGACGAGGACGATGAAGATGACGAAAAGCACGGTGAGGATCGCGAACCCGAAGAGGACGATGACGAGGACGAAGAGGAAGATACTCCGGCCAACGCCATCGAAGGCTTAAATAAGGCAATTGCCCAGGCAAAAGCCAAAGCCAAGGGGCAAAAGAAAGGCAATTCCTTCACCGTTTCTGATTCTGATGAAACCGATGAACCGGCGCAACGAGTCACGGTCGCGGGTGCGACTGCAGATCCGGTTAAGGACTACTTAAAACAGATCGGTAAGGTCGCGCTGCTAAACGCTGCCGAAGAGGTAGATTTGGCGCGGCGGATCGAGGCGGGGCTGTATGCCCAGCATCAGTTAGAAACCGAATCGGAAAATCTGACTTCTAAGATGCGCCGGGACTTGCATTCTTTGGCGATTGATGGTCAGCATGCCAAGAATCACCTGTTAGAAGCCAACTTGCGGCTAGTAGTGTCACTGGCGAAGCGCTACACCGGCAGGGGAATGTTGTTTTTGGATTTGATCCAGGAAGGTAACCTGGGGCTGATCCGGGCAGTTGAAAAGTTCGACTACACCAAGGGATATAAGTTCTCTACCTACGCCACCTGGTGGATTCGCCAAGCGATTACCCGTGCGATGGCTGATCAGGCGCGCACCATCCGGATTCCCGTCCACATGGTCGAGGTAATCAACAAGCTGGCGCGGGTTCAACGGCAAATGTTGCAGGATTTGGGGCGCGAACCTACTCCCGAGGAGCTCGCTAAAGAACTGGATATGACGCCTGAAAAAGTGGTGGAAGTCCAAAAGTACGGGCGGGAACCGATTTCTTTGCATACGCCTTTAGGTGAGGACGGTGACAGCGAATTTGGGGATCTGATTGAAGACTCGGAGGCAGTAGTACCTGCCGATGCGGTCAGCTTCACCTTGCTACAAGAACAGTTGCGTCACGTCCTCGACACGCTGTCTGAGCGCGAAGCTGGGGTGGTCTCGATGCGTTTCGGTCTCGGCGACGGACAGGCCAAGACTTTGGATGAGATCGGCAAAGTTTACGGGGTGACCCGCGAACGTATCCGCCAGATTGAATCCAAAACTATGTCGAAGTTGCGGCACCCCTCTCGCAGCCAGGTACTACGCGACTACCTGGATTAGGGTCGCTGCCACACTTTGAACTTTCCGCCGTCCTTGGCTTAGCAAGGACGGCGGTTTAGTTTTGCCAGACGCGAAAGGAAGAGCGGTGGGCGTGACTTCCTGGGGGGCGCAATAGACAATGAAGGCATGAGTGAGCAAACCTATGTTTTTGACGCGACTGATCGTTGCGATACCTGCGGAGCGCAGGCGTGGGTTCTTGCCCGCCTAGAGGCCGGCAATCTATTTTTCTGCGCCCATCACGCCCATGCTCTAGTGCCGGCGCTGCGGGAAAGCGGTGCCGAAATCGTAGATAACACTGAGCAGCTGCATTTAGAGGAAGCCGAAAACGCCCCGCTTACCTCGCTATCACGCGCCCGCTAGGGGCGGGTTGCCCTACTGGCTGGTAGCTTCTAGACTGCGCTAATCCCTGAGTTTAAATTTTCCCGATTATTTTTCCTGCCCGGGTGGCACCGACTTATTAAAGTGTTTTTATCGGACTCGGTTATGCAGATTTTTCCGGCGCTCCCATTCATCCGCTAGCAGAGGCGGTCGTGGTTGAGGGGAATCGTGGGGTGGCGCGTCCGGGTCTTGATTTGTCGTTGGGTACCCGCTTAACAGTGCGACAGATGACCCCGGGGAAAGGGCAGTGTTTTTCTCCCTTTATCTAGATGGGTTTAACTGTTTTCCCTTCCGGTTTCTTCTGCCTAGCAGCACTACACAAGCTGCGGCAATAACCACCGCAGCAGGGATGGTAATTTTTAGAATCAGTCCTAACTTTGAGTCATAGCGTTCAGCGGTAATAGTTACAATTTCTCCACTCTTTTCTAACATGGGTATCTCGTCAGCTATTGGAGGTTCTTCTAACGTCCAGGTATTGCCGGAAATCTTTCCGATATTAGGAGTTACACTTTTTATTTTTCCGGGCAAAGTTACCCGCATGTATCCAATATCGTCTCTCTTTCCTACCTCCCTGAAAACTAGATCGAGCTTCGTAGGCGTAACCATCTGTCTGTGCACCAATTCGTGTTTATCAGTTAGTTTTAGAGCATGCGGAGAAGTAGCTTTTTTAAGTAGGTCCTCACTCGATTTTGCGCTGGAATCGATAAAAAAATGAGAGCCTACAAGCTGGCATTTACGCACTTTCCTGTCGACTAGGCCAAATTGTTCTATATTATTTTTCGCGTATTTTTTAAACGCTATATTTGTTTCTGATGTATATTTCTGGCATATCGTATTAGAATTCTGAGTTTTATATTTCTTGGAAAAAGTTGGTTTTTCACCTATCCATTGAGATGTGTACTGAGTGAGATCTTCAGTAATTGAAATATCTAAGAAGTATCGATCTGCCGCCTGCGCGGGGGTAGTTGGCACAAGTAGGGAAGTCGCCGTTATCAACCCGGCCAACAGACAGCTAGCAATGAGTTGCGGAAATCGTTTGGCATGATTTGCACGTTTCATGGGGGCGGTATTCCTTTGTCTATTTTTCAGGGGGAGGGGAGCGCAACAAGGCTCCAGAAACTGATTATAGTTAACTACCCCTGATAATAGTTGCCCTCTCGCAACTTTGTGTGTTGAAGCTCCGGTGAAAGTGATGTCTTATTTTTCAGGGTCTTCTTCAATACCAGAGCCCAGTTCCTTCTCGTTCTCTTTCTCAAATCTTTGTTGCCTCTCATCTGCGGGTTTCGGATTAGCGGCATGCCTGGGATTGTTGTAGGGGACTTCTTGGTCCGATTTGTTCGAATTCTCTGCTCCTCCCGTCTCTTCCGATTGGGGAGGCTCGGGGGATTTTGCCGGTTGCCCGGAGCGTCCAGACTGCGGTGAGTTCGCTAGATGTTTTCCGCTACGGGGGTCGGCCGGTTGATTCGGGTCATCCGGTTTTGCCGGTTCTCCCGGATGTGGGTCAGCTGCAGGAGGCTGGAATCCCGGCGTAGGCATTCCGTAGGCCTGGTTCGGCAGGGGGTACCCAGCTGGCGAGCCTTGAGGATTGGCCGGCGGGTAAGGGTATGGATATGGGTAATATCCTCCCGGCAAGGTGGCTCCCGGCTGTCCTGGCGGAGGGACGTTCGGGGAATAGGGCGCTGCTCCCGGCATGCCGGGAGCCCCCGGAGCTGCCGGATATCCCGGTACCTGTGGCTGGGTTGGGTATGGGGAGTTGCCGAGCGTAAAGGGAGGTGGCGGATAGGTGCCAGATCCTGCCGGGTACGGAGGGAGATTTTGCTGCTTCTTCTTGCGATTGTTTCTGACTACCAGCAGCACGATCGCTGCCACAATAATTAGCGCCGCCGGGATAGTAATCCCCAAAATCAGCCCCAAATTGGAACTATGACGTTCGGCGGTAATTATGATGTTTCCCTTATTATCTCCAATTTGATCTTCTTCTTCTTCCGATGGGGGATCATCCAAAGTCCAGGTATTACCTGAAACTTTCCCAGCATTGGGATGGAGGCTTTTAATCTTGCCTGGGAACCTGTATCGCATGATTCCAATATCATTCCGCACGCGAGTGCTTCCTAAATCGAAGTCCCATCCCTCTGCCGGCTTAGTAATTACCCAGATAAGTTCACCGTTATCATTTATCTTATTAGCAACTTTGGAACTAATCTTTTTTAGTAAATCTTCATCGTATTGTCCGCTATATTCGAGAAAAACTAGTGAGTCAACAAATATGCAGTTATCCAACTGTCTATGGGTAATGCCTAGCTCGTTTCTGAAGAAATAGGCATCTTCTTTGGAATATTTTTTATCATCTGTTTTTAGTTTCTCGCATAGTTCTTCAGAATCCTCGGTTTCATACTTCTCTACGAGATCGTCTTTTTCACCATAGTAACTAACTGTTTTAAAGCTGAGATCCTCGGAAACGGACTCATCTTCCAGGTAATGATCCGCTGCGTGTGCGGGGGCAGCGGGTAAAACCACGGAGGAAGCGACCAGCAGTGCAGCCAGCACGCCGCCAAGTAAAAGGTGTGGAAGTCTTCGGGTAAGTATTGCACGTTTCATGGGGATTCCTTTATTAGTCCAGCGGCTGGCCTCGGTAATGTTTACCCCGATTATATTCGCTACTCCTATTCAAAATAGGGGTTACGAGATAGCTGCGGGATGCTGCGCCCGTTAGCCCCCGCAACCCGGCGGGAAGTCCCTCACAATCACTCGCCCTCGGAAAGCCGCTCGCCACCCTAAAAGTGGCAGCCCTTAAACTAGGGGGGTGGCTACTAATACGAAAGCGGATTACACCGCCCGGCATCTGTCGGTACTAGAAGGACTAGACGCAGTTCGCAAGCGTCCCGGTATGTATATCGGATCCACCGATCACCGCGGGCTAATGCATTGCCTCTGGGAAATTATCGACAACTCGGTAGATGAAGCCCTGGAAGGCTACTGTGACCGGATCGAGGTCACTATCGGCGATGATCATTCGGTTTCAGTGGCAGATAACGGTCGCGGTATCCCCGTAGATGAAGTCCCCGGGGTGGGACTATCTGGGGTGGAGGTGGTCTATACCAAACTGCATGCGGGCGGAAAGTTCGGCACCGGCTCCTACGGGGCAGCGGGCGGCCTGCACGGGGTGGGTGCCTCGGTAGTAAACGCTCTTTCTGCCCGCCTAGATGTGCAGGTAGATAGGGGCGGGAAAACCTATCAAATGTCTTTTCTGCGCGGGGAACCCGGAGAGTTCGACGACACCCAATCCCGCACGCCTACCTCGCCGTTTAAGCCTTTCACCAAAGAATCCAAACTGAAAGTAATAGGGAAAGCCCCCAAGAAAAAGACCGGAACCCGGGTGCGTTTTTGGGCAGATTTTCAGATCTTCCCCAAAACCGCCTCTACTGGATTCTCTTGGGAACACCTGTTAGAACGCGCGCGTCAAACCGCTTTCCTAGTACCGGGACTAACTATTATTTGCCGTGATGAACGCCCCGAAGAGCCTCTAGAAGAGTCTTTCAAAGCCGAGGGCGGAACCGAGGATTTCGTGGACTTCCTCGCTCCCGATCAGGCAATCGTAGATACCTGGTGTATCCGCGACCAGCGCACCTACAGCGAAACTGTGCAACAGTTAGACCAAAAAAGCGGACATTTACGCCCAGTAGAAGTCGAACGTACCTGCGATATTGATATTGCCCTGCGTTGGGGCAACGGTTACGACACCGTAGAACGTTCTTTCGTAAACATTGTGGCCACCCCGATGGGCGGCACCCACATTATGGGATTTGAAAACGCCCTAGTGCGGGTGCTGCGCAGCCAGATTGATAAAAACAAGAAATCGAAGCGCCTGAAACTCACCCAAAAAGAAGCCAAGATCCGAATCGAAAAAGAGGACATAATGGCGGGGCTGACCGCAGTAGTCACCGTGCGGCTGCCCGAACCCCAGTTCGAAGGGCAAACCAAGGAAGTTTTAGGTACTCCCCAGGTACGTCAAGCGGTCTCCAGCGCAGTCACCCAGTGGCTAGAAAAGAAGTTTGCTTCCTCTAAACGCGACGACAAACAGCAAGTATTTGCCCTAATGGAAAAGGTCGTGGGGGAGATGCGGGCGCGAGTGAGCGCGCGGCATCAAAAAGAGATTTCCCGACGCAAGAACGCCCTGGAAACCTCCTCACTACCGGCCAAACTCGCGGATTGTCGCTCCAATAAAGTGGAAGATTGCGAACTATTTATCGTGGAGGGCGACTCGGCACTAGGTACCGCCAAGCAGGCACGCTCCGCAGATTTCCAGGCATTGCTGCCGATTCGCGGAAAAATCCTCAACACCCAAAAAGCATCTACCTCCGATATGCTTTCCAATGCCGAATGCGCAGCGATTATCCAGGTAATCGGGGCAGGTTCCGGGCGCAGCTTCGACCTGGACTCGGCCAGATACGGCAAAGTCATTATGATGACCGATGCCGATGTGGATGGCGCGCATATTCGCACCCTCTTGCTTACCCTATTCTTCCGCTATATGCGCCCCCTGATTGCCGCTGGGAGAGTCTATGCGGCAGTCCCCCCGCTGCATCGGATCGAAATCCCAGCTCAGGGACGGAAAAAGAAAGAAATTATTTATACCTATTCCGAGGATGAGCTGCATCAGCGGCTGCGCGACCTCGCCAAGAGTGGACGCAAATATAAAGAACCCATCCAGCGCTATAAAGGTCTGGGAGAGATGGATGCTTCGCAGTTGGCAGAAACCACGATGCAGCGCGGCAAACGTATGCTCCGCCAAATTACTTTTGCCGATGAAGCCGCGCTGCAGCAAGCTGAGAATATTTTTGAGCTGCTTATGGGATCGACAGTCGCGCCGCGGCGGGAGTTTATCGTGGCCGGTGCCGATGAGCTAGCGGCAGAACAGATTGATGCGTAATAGTTTCGGTTTGCCGCTTGACCCCCGATAAGATAAAAACATGTCAACTTTGCGCGAAAGGTTAGGCAGCCTGCCAGCTGCCCCGGTACCCCCGGTGCACCTGGGGTTGTATTGGCGACCCTCGCGTGAAACTGACTCTTGGAGAATCCGGGAACTGATTCACTTAACCGAACAGCATTCCCATCCGGCGCGCCCTACTTCCGAGGGCGAGATCACCCGCCTAACCCAGGCACTGAGTCACCCGGAACTGCAAGACTGTCTGATCGGTCTAGATTCCCGCGGTAACTTGGCGGCTTTCGGTTCAGTTACCCTGCAGCCAGATGAAAAAACCTATGCCCGCGCCGACCTATTCGCGGTCACTGCTGAGCATTGGAGAGGACGCGGAATCGGCAGAGCCTTACTGGCCTGGCAAGACGTGCGGGCTCGGGAACTGATGCTGGGTTACTATGGAGAAGACTATGAACGTCCCGCCCAAATCCGGAACGTGGTTGATGAACGCGCTGGAGACCGCCGGATGCTTTATGCCGCGGCCGGGTTCTCGGCGCAGCGTACGATTAAAGTCTTTTCTCATCGTTTAGATCCGCTCACTCTCACTGAGCTGCCCGGTAAGTTCCCTATTAAAGACGTGCGGATAGTTTCTGCCCGTCGCCTCTCGCCTGATCAATGGGAAGAAGTAAAAGCCCTACATGTAGCAAATTCTGCCCGGCTATATGCGGCTAAAGGAGATGCTTCCCGCTGGTGGGGGCGGGTAATAGCGAACCTGGCTCCCGATCTTTCTTTTGTAGCTATCTCGATGAATTCCGGGCGGGTTCTTGCCTATTGTCTGGTGGTTTACCGCAATCTGTGCCAAAGCAGCAGCCTAGAATCTGAGGGAGTATCTGAACAAATCATTCCGGCAGTAGCAGTTGACATTTTTGGTGATGACCGGCGAAATGCCGATAGTCACGGCGCCGATTTTGCGGTACTCAAACAGGTGCTTTCCCAAGTACTCTTAGCTTGCGCGGATTCGGGCTATAAACAAGTTTTTGCGGAGGATAACTATCCGAAACTTGGTGATCTGTCCCGGGTATGTACCGCTTGTGATTTTCAGCTGGCCGGAGCCCGCATGATCTATACGGTGGAGCTGTAATGGAAATACCCGCATGGTCATTGCCGGCAGGTAGCGAAATCTTTTCCTGGCGCAAACTCGGCCCCGATAACGTGGCAGAAGTGGGAAGTCTGATCCACCGGATTGAAGAGTTCGACAATCCGCCCTTTCGAACCGCGATTTCTGAAGTGGAAGATTTTTTTGCGGCTCCCTCCAGCTGGCGCACGATCGGCGCTTTCGGCTCAGAAAATAACCTGGTTGCCTATGCGCAGGTGCGTCCCCGGTTACTGTTAAACGAAGTGGTTTGTGAGGGCGGGGTAGATCCGCGCTACCGCGGTCAAGGACTTGGGCGTGCTTCCATATCCTGGCAACGCGATCAGGCTCGAGTCTTACTAGACCATTCCCGTCCCGGACGCGCCCTCTTTTATGTGGAAGATATAGCCCCGGAACTGTCACAATTACTGGTAGATGCCGGTTATACGCAAACCGATTCCTTCGTGGATGTGTCTCGGGATCTGTCTGGTTCGATTGAAGTACCGAGTCTGTCCCACCCGTTCCAGATTGTCACCTGGGATAAAGAACTTGATGACCTGTTGCGGCAAGCTGTCAACCGGATCTTGGAAGAGCGGAAAGCCGGGGCGGGATACACTTCAGAGGATTGGACAACTCGGCGGGGAGCCTTTACCCCGGATTGCTCTTTCGTGGCGCTAGATAAAACCACTGATCGTTCCGAGATCGCTGGCTTCGTGCTGTCTTCTATCTATCGGCAAGATTGGACCGCGGTAGGGAATCGACAAGGCTATATCGATTTGTTAGGACTCCTTCCGGGGTGGGAAAACGAGGCGATTCTAAAATCGCTAATCGCGGCGGTGCTTACGGCGTTTAAAAAACAAGGATTCGCCACCGTCGGTGCGCTACTGCCGGAGACCGCCGACCCCGCCACTCGGCATCTGTTTTTAGAGGCAGGATTTAAAGTTATTGGCACTTCCACCCAATACGCGATCGAGACTCCGGCCTCGAAAGAGGACGCTAACTCCAGCAGTTAGCTTGTAAGAATCCCCCGGTGCTAGAAAAAGGCGCCTCAGCCTTACCCCAGGTAGTAGATTTGGCGTTTTAACCCGCTACCAGAAGCGTCTCGTTTATCAGTTACTTCTGGCACCGGAACGGGGGATCCATCTTTTGCGAGGGCGCGCGGGGGAGTGGCAGTAATCGCCGCCAATGCCAAGCGGCTTTCACCCTTTAGGAAACGTTGGCAACGCACCCCCTGCCCGGCGCGTCCCTTCTGCGGATACTGCAGCAAGGGAGTGACTTTGGCACTGGTTTGTCCGCTTCCCGACCCGGAAGTAGCAATCCCCGCTACTGTTACTACCAGCGAAGACTCTAAGCCGTCGGCGCTAACCAAAGCGGCGGCGATTACTTGGTCACCCTCGGAAAGTTTCATCCCGGAAATACCTTGACCCGAGCGTCCCTGGGGACGCACTTTATCCGCGGGGGTACGCAGCAGTTGTGCTGCCGAAGAAATCAGTACAAAAGCGCCATCATCACTGCCACTGCCGGCGGCTACTACCTGATCGCCGGATTCCAGCGTGATTATCGAATAAGAATCTTGAGTAGTCAGCACCTGGGGACGGATCCGTTTAATCACTCCGCCACAGGTGGCAGCCCACCAGGTAGGGCCGTCTTCATCCAGGGGAACTAGCCCCACTACTTCCTCGCCGTCCTCGAGGGGCAGCAGCCGTGAAATCGGAGGCGTACCGCGCAGGGAGGGCGCCGCTGCCGAACGCACCAAAGCGGGTACTTCCAGGGCAGCTAGTTTATATAAAGTGCCGTGGGAGGTAACCGCTCCCACCTGGCCGCGGGCGGTGGTAAGGGCAGTGGAAATAATGGTATCCCAAGGTTCGCGCCCCTCCTCAGCGGATAAAGCTTCATGCCCGGGGAAGCGCGCCACCAGTCCGCCTGCCCCCAAGACCACGGTTGCCGGCTCATCCGGGATTTCCAAGGGGGTGTCTTGATCGGCAGTTAACTGGGCAGCGCCCTCTTCTTCCAACAGCACTGTCCGCCGCGGATCAGAGCGTTTTTGGGCGACTTCCCGCAGCTCGCTGGCCACCAGCTCTTGACGTTTTTCTCGCGAGGCAATCAGAGCTTCCAGCTCCGCGATTTCTGCGGTTAAGCGGTCACGCTCTGCCTCTAATTCCAGACGAGAAAACTTCGTTAACCTGCGCAGCTGCAGGGACAAGATATGTTCAGCTTGCACCTCATCTAAGTCAAAAGCCTCCATCAGGCGGGATTTTGCCTGGGCGGAGTCCTCGGAGGCGCGAATAATCTGAATAACATCATCAATATCTAGGACTGCGATTAGCAAGCCGCGTACCAAATGTAGCCGTTCTTGCCGTTTACGCAGGCGATACTGGCTGCGACGCATCACGATCTCCATGCGGTGATCTAGGAACACCTGCAGCATTTCTTTTAGTCCCAGAGTGCGTGGCTGGCCATTGACCAAAGCCACCGCGTTAATCCCGAAAGAATCTTCCATGGGAGTATGTTTGAACAGGGAAGCGCGCACTGCCTCCGGGTTAAACCCGGATTTCACCTCGATAACTAGGCGCAGATCATGTTCGCGGTCAGTTAAGTTAGTGACCGCGGAAATTCCCTTTAACCGGCCTTTTTGCACCCCATCCTTGATTTTTTCAATCACTTTTTCCGGGCCCACCATATAGGGAAGCTCAGTGACCACAATCCCCATCTTCCGGGCGCTAACCCGCTCAATCGCGGTCTTGGCGCGAGTGCGGAAAATCCCCCGACCCGTCTCATAGGCTTGGCGAATACCGTCCAGCCCCACAATGATTCCGCCTCCCGGCAAGTCAGGTCCGGGAATAAAACGCATTAAATCTTCGGTAGTGGCCTGAGGGTTTTCTAGCAGATGTATCGCGCCGGCCACGGTTTCCCCCAGGTTGTGGGGGGCAATATAGGTGGCCATACCCACGGCAATCCCGTTAGCCCCATTAACTAACAAATTCGGGAATGCTGCGGGCAGCACTGCTGGCTGCAGGAACTGGTTATCGTAGTTGGGCACAAAATCTACGACGTCCTCATCGAGATTGCCCACCATATCTTGAGCGGTGGGAGCCATCCGCACTTCCGTATAGCGCGCCGCCGCCGGGCCGTCATCGAGCGAACCGAAGTTTCCATGCCCATCCACCAGCGGCATTCGCAGGTTAAAGTCTTGTGCCAGGCGCACAATCGCGTCATAAATAGCACTGTCACCGTGAGGGTGGAGCTTACCCATAACTTCACCCACCACGCGCGAGCTTTTCACATGCCCCTTATTAGGCCACAGCCCCATTTCGCTCATCATATAGACGATGCGCCGCTGCACCGGCTTTAAACCATCCCGGGCATCGGGCAGGGCGCGCGCATAAATCACCGAATAGGCGTACTCCAGGAAAGAAGTGCGCATCTCCTCGGAAACGTCAATATGAGTAATTTTTTCCTCTACAGTTTCCGGGGAGGAGGCAGTAGCCGCTTTTTTTCGCTGCGGACGGGCAGTCACAGTTTTCGAGGGCGAGCTTACCGGTTTTTCTTTTGGGTCTGGCTGGTCGAGGGTGTCCGGTGCAGGCATGGCTGCAGAAAACAGATCAGGCTGACGGGGTTCATTCGACTTTTCGCTCACCTTAATATCAAAGCAAAAAACGAGGCACTAGTCAGATTCGGCTCGCGGATATGAGAAGATAAGAGGTATGGCACACCGTGAGAAAACCACTACTGGAATGCGGATATGGGATATTTTACCCACGCTGTTCGGGGCGCTTAACTGGCGGGAAGAAACCGATTTTTCGGGTACGCTGCGGCCACTAATCGGGGAAAATAGGCGCAGGTTATGCCTAGTCGTCATTGATGGTATGGGGCAGCAGCTGCTCTTGTCGCGGCGCGGACATATACCCTTTATGCGCCGGTATCTTACGCAGACACCCGGCGCGCTGGGGCAAACCCTGCAAACCTGCGTTCCGTCCACAACGGTAGCTGCTCTGACTAGCCTGCATACTGGGCTTTCACCTGCGCAAACCGGGATGCTCGGGTATCAGTGCTGGGATCCCGTTGCTAGGCGGGTGCTGAACTTAATCACTTTTGAAGGCTACAGGCGACCAGCTCAATCCTGGTGTGACCAGCCGACCCATTTTACTTATGCCCGAAATAGCGGCCGGGAGTCCCTAGCACTAGTCCCACCTGACTTTGTGGGATCTAAGCTTAGTGACATCACTTTGCGCGACGCGAACTTAAAAGTATCCACGAAGCTTTCTGAGCGTTTCGCCCAGGCCGCTACAGCTTTTAAACAGGGGGCGGACTACGTGTATGTTTACTGGTCACAGCTTGATCATTGGGGACACAATCTCGGATGGTCTCATCCCCGCTGGTTACAAGAGCTGGAGGCAATTGACCGGGCATTATCCGAACTTCGCGCGCAGTTACCCCCTGACGTACTCATGGCGATAACCGCAGATCATGGCATGGTAAATGTTACTGACGCTTCCACGGTTGATCTAGCAGATTCAGAGTTATCCTCCCAGGTGGCAGCAATTTCGGGGGAGCCACGCGCCCTCCACGTTCACCTTAAAGAAAAGTATCTAGGCGAGGATCCTGCCGGTAATCGCACCCGGAATGCCCCTGATGCGCTGGTGCTCGTACAGTGGCAAAAACTACTTGCCGGACGCGGTCAGATAGTAGCTGATTACCGCCAGATTTACGGCGATATCAGCGAACCGGATCGTATCGGGGACTTCACCATTTTTGCGAAGGAAAACTATCAGTTTGTAGATTCCCGTTTCCATAGCCGGGGAGTTCTGCAAATGGTGGGAGTCCACGGCTCACTAACCCCGGCAGAAATGGAAATCCCCCTAATCTTGGTTTAAACGCTAAGACCCGCAGCCTAGTAGTGAGTATTCGAATAATTAACGCGGCTTAGTACCAAAGACGATATCGTCCCAGCTGGGTATAGATTTACGGTGGGAACGCCGATGTTTACCTTTAGTTTTGGAGGTATTTTCCCCGGAAGCAAGGATGGTATTATCGTTTTCCTCCACATTTTCCATCCCCGGCAGGACGAGAGCTTCCTGGTCGGGATCAACGCTGGGAGGAGGAGGTGCGGGGCGAGAAGGCTCCCCAGATTGATTTCCTGCCGAGCCTGCGGGGGCGCGTCTGGTTAAATCCAGGTTAAGAGCTTCAGCTTCGGAAAGATTGCCTACAAAAGTAGGTTCGCTGCTATCCCACACCTGATCTAAGCGGCGTTTATCTTGCGGGAATTGCGCGGCGGGCTCCGACTGGGGGATCGTTGATTCTCCCCCCAGTTCCTTCTTTACTGCGGGACTGAAATCACTTTGCGGCTGCGCGGAAGAGGACGCAACGGGGTTTTCTTGCGCAGCAGGTGATCCTTGACGCTTGCCGGAAAGGGAAACTATCTCCGCCGGAGTGCTTGCCTGAGTGTCGTTAGGTTCGTCCTCTAGATCGGAAATCTCGTCTAAGTCGGTTTCTTCGGGAAGTTGCAAATCCGGGGAACTATCGCGTTTTCCGCGCGCCGCTGCCAGTGCTTCTAAGAGTGCCTCAGTACCGGTATCCGGTTTTTGCGGGCTAGTAGTCTCCGGGGAAGATACGGGGAAAAATTCTTCGAAACTCGATACTTTTGAAGCCGGTTGGGGAGCCTCGGTTAACCAGGTCGCTTCCTGGTCAAGGGCGCTTACTGTGGAAGAGCCAGGCTCCATATGCCAACGGGCAGTCAAATCGCGGGCATCTTGGGTAAAAGTCAAAATGATTTCCCACGGTCCTTTACCGCCGCGAACTGCATCCCAACGCAGGGAAGCTGCAGAAACCCCCCGTGCCGCGAGACGATCTACAACTAGCTCTCCTAGCTGAGGAGAATCTGATTCCCCTCCTATCTGGCAAGATTGCGCCTGATTTGCAATGTGGCGGCGCTCAGCCAAAATCGGCGTAGCGTAACGTTGCACTTTCGCCAGTGGAAGCTCAAACTTATCCGCGATCTCATTAGCGGTACTGCCGGCGCGAATCAGGGCTTGGATTTTACGTGGGGGAACTGTTTTCTTGGGGCTTTGTGGCACCGCCTCCAGGTTGGGGCGCTCCGGACGTAGCGTGTCGCGAAGCTCTTGAGTGATGGCCAAGGCGTAGCGGGTGCCTTCCTCATCGTTGAGAATCAGCTGATTACCATCTGGGTGCAATCCCAACAGCTCTAGGTCTTTCATATTCCTCCGTTCCCTTGTTTCGAGATTGCCACGTTCAGGGGAGTTTTTTGCCTATTCGGCGCGGTGTGTCTGTCGTATCTAGCATTTTAGGGCTTGAAGTGTTAATATCCCCGCGTCTATTGTTTACTTAACTGTAGACTCAAGCACCATCTTAAGAAGGGACGAACCGTGGCAACAGATTATGACGCCCCCCGTAAAAATGAAGAGGAAGTCGAGCAGGACTCCTTAGAAGAACTGAAGGCTCGCCGCGCGGAGGCCAGCGGTTCCTCTGAAGTCGATGAGGACGAAAACGCAGCTGCAGAAGATTTTGAGCTGCCTGGCGCCGATCTATCTGGCGAAGAATTTTCGGTGCAGGTGATTCCGGCGCAAGATGACGAGTTTACCTGCTCGGTATGCTTCCTAGTTCAGCACCGTTCCCGCCTGGCCGGGGCAGTTGACGGCCAACCGGTTTGCCTGGACTGCGCTGAATAAACTGGCGTTATGAGATTTTTTCCTTCTCGACGTAAACGTTTCGAAAAAGACGGATCTTCGCCGGTAGCCCCAGACCCGACTGCCTCCGATAAGCCAGAGGAGGCCGCTAAGGCGGCAGAGCCTGCCGGGGGCCATTGCGCCCTGCCGCCAAGTGGTGACGAGGTTTCCGCTAACGGCCAAACCTCTAAGCGGCAAGGCCCTTACAATGAGGGCGAGTCGCCGGAGGGTAGCGAGTTCTTAGATATGGGGGTATTGCGGATCCCCATGATCTCGGGATTACAAGTTCTTCCAGTTCAAGATGCAAATGGCAATATCTTGGCTCTGGAGATAGTGTCGGGAACCGCACAGATGCAGCTTGCTGCCTTTGCGATGCAACGTTCCGGGGGGCTGTGGGATGAGATTCGCCAGGAGCTCGCTGACCAACTTAAAGCTGAAGAATACCAGGTTTTTCCGCTCCCCGGACCTTTCGGGGAAGCGGTGCTGGCACGCCCCATCCCGGAAGGTAAATCGGCGATAGAAGGAGCAATGCCCCTACTCTTGTGGGGGATTGAAGGTGATCGCTGGCTGCTGCGAGTCATCGTCAGGGGACAGGCTGCCGAGGAAGAATCCGCTCGTGAAGGCCTGCTGGAAGTCCTAGGCGGCATGGAGGTAGTTCGCGGGAAAGAAGCCCACGTACCGGGAGAAGCACTACCGATCGAGTTACCCGAAGAACTACTTGAGCAGTTGGGCGTGGGCGAGTAGTGGGTTCCGAAGAAACAACACCTGCAGTTGCGGAAGGTTCACAACCTTGGGTAGCAGCCCAAGTTTGTGAGGTAGCTGAGCGACAAAAAGCCTCCCTTTTTGGGGTATTGCGTTCGGTTACTTTTCCGGCTCCCTCCGGAGCTGGTTCATTTACTGCGACCCTTTTTGATGGTACCGGGTCAATAGATGTGGTGTGGTTAGGGCGGAAAAGTGTTCCCGGTATCAAAGCTGGGATTCGTTTAGCGGTGCAAGGGATGGTTATTGCTCGCTCCAGCGGACTTTGTGTTATCAACCCTACTTTTCAGATTGAGCCGGTTCGCGCTAATGAGCAGTAGTTTCGAGTCAAATGATGACCGCGGTGAGCAGCCAGAATCACCCCGTTTTTCAGTAGATGCTGATATGCGGGGACAACCCGCACTTTCGGGACAGCTAGGTGGTTTGGGATCCCAGTTAGGATCGCAGCAGTTTTCGATGCGGGAGGCAATCGGCGGGCCTTTGGGTGCCTTAGAAGCTACCTTACCCACCATTTTGGTAGTGGCGATCTATCCTTTTACACATTCTCTGCGGCTGCCAGTTATCTTGGCGCTGACAGTGACCGTTGTTTTTGGGGCGATCCGTATCCTTCGCCATCAAAGTTTGCGCCAGGTGCTAGCCGGCCTTGCCGGTACTCTAATCAGTGTATTTTGGGCCTGGCGTAGCGGTCAGGTGGAGAATTTTTTTGCCTTCGGTTTTTGGATAAATGGGGTTTACTCACTGGTCCTGCTGGCTACTATCCTGGCGCGGCGACCTGCGATCGGCTGGCTGGTAGCTGGGGCTATCGGCAAATTGGATACCTGGCTCCGTCCGCAATTCCGCAAGTTTTATAAGCTTTCCCGGCTTTGCACTTGGCTATGGATAGGGCTTTTCACCTTGCGATTAGCGGTGGAACTACCCCTGTACTACGCAAATCTGCTGGTTCCCCTGGGGGCAGCGCGACTCATCTTAGGGTTGCCCGCATTTGCCCTGGTAGGTTATTTCAACTGGGCTCTAATGCGAGCTGAGACCTCCCGGCTACGCGGCAGTGACCGCTAGTCTTCTTGCGCCGGATCCGCTACTTCTTCAGGCGGGGGTGCAAACAGGGCAGTTATTTGCTCTAAATCCTCTTCTGCTTTGGAACTAAATAGCATCAAAAGCTCATCGAGTCCTTGCAGCAAAGTATCCGGGCGGGGAGCAAGAGGGCGCGAATCACGTAAAACCGCTGCCAATACTACCGAGGGAGGCAGATCGAGGGCGGACAGGGGCTGCCCGGTTAACTCAGAATCTTCGGGAACGGTTAGCGAATACATGTTGGTGTCAGAAGTGTGGAAGCGGAACAGATGTACCGGGATTCCCACGGAGACTACTTCTTCCACCAGGGCAGTCATAACGCGCGGGGTAGAAACGGCCACGTCTACTCCCCAAGCATCATCGAAGAGCCACTCGTTTTTGGGATTATTGACCCGCGCCACTGTCTTAGGTACCCCGAACTCGGTTTTTGCCAATAGGCAGACCACCAGATTCACTTTGTCGTTCCCGGTAGCGCAAACTACTACGTCGGCCTCGCTGATCTCTGCTTTAGAAAGTGTATCTAGGGAGCAAGCGTCCCCTAACACCCAGTCTGCCTGCGGAATCGAGGATACTTCCATGCGGGAAGGATGATTATCGATCAAGGTAACTTCATAGCCATTAGCTACCAGTTCGCGGGCAATAGAGCGTCCTACCGATCCGGCCCCGGCAATTACTATCCGCATATTAGTCCTCCTGCACTGGGGGTCGTTTGAAAGCCCGCTCTACCTGGGCTGCCCGCTCCGAAGGCACTGTACATATCAGTTCGTCGCCCTCTTGAATCACCAGGGAAGAAAGGTTGAAATAGGGTTCACCATCGCGGCCAATATAGGCAACTTTGATATCCAGAAGTTTTTGAGCCTGTTGTAAAGAAACCCCCACCCAGTCTTCACAAGGGAAAATACGGAGCATCTTCACCTGATAAACCGAATCCGAATACGCCATCTGGGTATCGTCCGGCAGCATCAGGCGCAGCATTTCCGAAGCGGTCCACGAGACCGGAGAGGTCGTGTTGATCCCCAGTTTGCGGTAGATTTCTGCGCGGCGAATATCGTAAATCCGGGCGACTACCCGGTCAATCCCAAAAGTTTCGCGCGCGATACGGGCTGCCAAAATATTGGTGTTATCTCCGTTAGAGATGGCGGCGAAAGCATAAGCTTCCTCAATATTGGCGCGCTCTAGTACTTCCCGGTCGAACCCAATCCCGGACACTTTTTGCCCGGAAAAATCAGTGGGAAGTTTTCGGAAAGCATCAGGGTTGGAATCGATAATGGCAACCGAATGTCCCTGTTCGTCCAAGGTCTGTGCGACTCTGGCGCCTACTCGTCCCGAGCCTAAAACTACGAAGTGCATGCAAGTAGCGTAAACCTTTTCTGGGCTATTTTCAGCTTTCAAAACAGCAGAAACTATTAGTTTTGGCTAGATAGTGGGATGATCGGGATGTGAAAGACGACAAAGAACGCTGGCAAACCCCAGCCCTGCGTAAACCGCAGCTGATGCGGGAAGGACTATCGAAACGCTACGCCCTCCCAGTTTTTGCTTCGAATGCGCTGTCTTCTGTTTCCTACGCCCCGGATCAGATCCTGTTGACACTCGGGGTAGGAGGAATCGTAGCCTCTGGTATTTCCCTCTGGGTGGGGGTAGCGGTTTTCGCGGTCATGGCGGTGGTGATTATTTCCTACCGCCAAGTAGTATTGGCCTACCCACGCGGAGGGGGCGACTACGAGGTGGCGCGGCAAAACCTGGGACAACCTGCCGCTTTGGTTACGGTAAGTGCGCTACTCGTTGATTATTCTTTGACTATCGCGGTTTCTACCACGGTGGCTGGGCGTTATCTTTCGTCTTTATTCCCCTCTCTTAGCGTTCACCCGGTTTGGGTGGCACTGGGAATAATAGTCATCTTGACGGGATTGAATCTTTCGGGGATGCGCGAGTCCGGAAAGCTATTTGCCATCCCCGCGTATTTATTTATGGCAGCTATTGCGCTTTTAGCTATCTGTGGGCTGTTAAAGGAAGCCTTTGGTACCTTAGGGCTGGCGCAGACAGCGCAGATGGAAATCTTACCGTCTGAGCCCTACCAAGCAGGGCTTACCGGTCTGGGGGGATTGCTGCTGTTTTTAAGGGCGTTTTCGGGCGGCTGTGTAGCCTTGACCGGAATTGAGGGAATCAGCAATGGGGTGCCTGCTTTTAGGAAGCCGCGCCCTAAAAACGCGCGGATAACCCTGGCGGTTTTTGCGCTGATTAGCGCGGCGATGATGTTTTCCATGCTGCACCTAGCGAAAGTAACGGGAGTGAAAGTTCCGGCTTTTGACTCCCAGTTGCTCAGCGCGGATGGCTCAGTGAAGGTTAGAGAAGTACCTCCGGTGATCGCGCAATTGGCGACTACCATTTTTTCTGGTTATCCAATAGTGGCTTCTCTGGTGATTATATTTACCGCTATCATCTTGATCTTTGCTGCTCACAGTGCCTTTAACTGGTTTTCGCAACTTACCCAAGTGCTATCGCGTGACGGGTTTTTGCCGCCCCAAATTTTTCGGCGAGCAGATCGAAGTTCCCTATCCCCAGTTATTTGTGTTCCGGCTTTGGTAGCAGCAATCTTGATCGTGGTTACCCAGGGGCAAGCCCCCAAGTTAATCCAGATGTACATTATTGGGGTTTTCATATCTCTGACTCTTTCACAACTGGGGATGCTCAGATACTGGAACTCGAAACTGCGTTTGCGGACTTTTGAAAAGAACCGGAAGATATTGCGGCGTCGTTGGATGGTGAACGCGATCGGTTTCATTTGTACCGCCACGGTGCTGGTGGTAGTGACTGCTTCTCGGATTACCCGCGGTGCCTGGGTGGCTTTAGTCATGATGGCAATCTTGTTTGTTCTCTTGTGGAAGATTGGGGACTACTATCAGCGCTTAAGCGGGGAAACTGAGGTGGATGACTTTGCTACTGCGCGCTCCTTGCCTTCCCGGGTGCAAAGCCTGGTGCTGGTTTCTAACCTAGACAAACCCACTATGCGAGCTATCTCCTATGCTCGTGCCTGTCACCCGTCCTCGTTATCTCTAGTTCACGTAGAGATTGAAGCTGACGATTTTGCCCGTCTTAAAGAAAGTTGGAGGCAAAGCGGGGTAGAAGTTCCACTGACGGTTCTGGCTTCACCTTTCCGCGATATTACCGGGCCGTTGCTGCAACACGTGCGCTCTTTGCGTAACCGCTCTCCCCGCGACCTGGTGGTTATCTATATTCCCTGCTACCGGGGGAAATATCCTTGGCAAAAGTTTTTACATAACCGTTCTGTGGATCGTATCCGTCACCAGCTGCGAGATTTACCAGGGGTGCTAGTGGTGATGGTGCCCTGGGGCTTGTCTGATTCCCACAAGCAGGCGGATCAGCGAGCCGGGGTAGCCGCACTACTTCCTCCAGAAGAGTATCGCCAGTCTTCCCCGGTGTTTGGGGGGAGATCCCAAGATATTACCCGGGGCGCGTTTGTGGGGGAGAATGATCATCTTCCCTGGATAAATGGTGTTCACGGCGGCTGGGGGATAGAACAGTCGTCCCCGGATCGTAAATCTTCTGTCCGGGGCAATGTTCAGCCCGATTTTTCTGCTGATTTTTAAGTATTGAGCATTAACTTATGAACGAAGTTTCCTTGCAGCTATTGCGTCCGGTTCATGGCGGTTACTGTCTGGCACACCGGGACGGTCAAACCTATATGGTACGTTTCGGACTGCCGGGGGAGCAGGTCAAAGCCGTCCCGGTCGCTAAGAAAGGCAAAGTTATTTTTGCTGAGGTAAGCGCGGTACTGGAAAGCTCCCCGCACCGCCGTGAACCTATTTGGGCATCGGCCGGCCCTGGCGGGGTTGGGGGTGCAGATTTATGTCACGTGAAACTGCCGTACCAACGCGTCTGGAAGGCTGAGGTGCTTGCGGATTGTCTGCGCAGACTTGGGGGAGAAGAAGTTTACGCGCAAGCTTTAGCGGTAAGCGGGGGAGAACTGAGTTGCCAAGGCGTGAGCGGTGGCAGCGTGGGCGCGGGTAATCAGGATGCCGATTCAGTAGCAGAAGCCGCGGGCGGTGAGAGAGTGGATAACGCTAGCGGCGAGAATGATGCTTGCGGCGAAGACGGTCTGAGGTATCGTTTACGCGCCGATTTCGAGGTTAGTGCTGCCAGGCGCCTGGCAATGACAAAGTTCCGCGGGGAAGAGCTACAAGAGATTACCGGTTTCCCCCTAGCCGACCCAGTTATTAGCGACTCGTCGTTATTTAGAAACCCGGATTTATGGGGCAAGGTGTTTGTGCCCTCCGGGCGCATGCGGGCTTGGGCGAGTGCGTTAGGGCTGCGAGTGTGGAATGGGCATACTTTATTTGACGAGGACGGGTGCGCACTTAAAGAGAAAAGTATCCGTTTAACAGTTTCTGGCTTTGGGGAATATCAGGTTGCTCCAGATGGGTTTTGGCAAGCACACCGCGAAGCAGCACGGGTTTTGTGTGAACAGGTAATCGCGGCGGCTAGTAGTGACTGCGAGCCAGGTAGTGAGGCGCTTTCTGCTCCAGGAGAGGGGAGAGGAAATGTGGTAAGCGGCGAGGGTGCCGACATCGCTCAGGAAAGCAAGAGCGCCGCGGCGAGCGAGAATAGTGAGCGTCTGCTGATACCGGGAAACCGGCGCTGGAATGAAATCCTGGAACTTTACTCAGGGGCCGGGCTGTTTTCGCGTCCTCTGGCTAAGGCTTTGGACAGGGGAGGACGGCTCACCACTTTGGAGGGGTCGAAGCCGGCAGCGAAAATAGCACGCAAGAATCTTTCTGGAGTGCCTGGACGCCTGCAGATTCATGCCGGGCGGGTAGATGTCAAGGCACTCGCAGACTATAGCGACAAGATAAAGACGCCGCCCCTAGTGGTAATGGATCCGCCGCGCAGCGGTGCGGGACAAAAAGTGATGGCAGCGCTGACACGCCTGCAGCCAGAGCGGATTATCTACGTCGCCTGCGACCCGGCAGCGCTAGCTCGTGACCTGAAAGTCGCCGTATCCCGCGGCTACCAGATTGCATCCTTACAGGCCTTCGACCTCTTCCCCCACACCCACCATTTTGAGTGTGTTGCTTTGCTGTCAAGGATTTAGAGTGTGTTGCTTTGCTGTCAAGGATTTAGTAGGTATGTGGATTTTTACCTTTGTATATATAGCAGGGGTACGGTTCTATCATTAGAAAGATTAAGCTGTTTCTGCGATTTTTGAGTGCGATTTGGCTTTTTATCTTACGGATGAGTGTAAAACCTTTTAAAGCACGAGGACGCAGGCAGATTATTTAGACCAAAGAGAAATTCATTAGCGCTTTCTATAAGAATCCGTTGGGGTATGCTAGATACTGAACAATGTTCAAAAATGCTATGAAGGGAGGGTAAAGGCATGGCGAACAGAGAAAACATTCTGGCAAAGTGTAGAAAGCTGGTATCTGAGCGGGGCCTAGCAGCGGTAAGTATGCGTACGGTGGCCAAGGAATGTGACCTGGCGTTGGGGTCGGTGTACTACTATTTCTCTTCCAAGGATGATCTACTGATTGCCATTATTGAGAGCGTTTGGGAAGATATCTTCAGCTTGGGGGAGAGCGAGGATAAGGAGACTGATTTTCTGGTCTTCATTGAAAAGTTCTTCCGGGATATTAAGCAAGGAATGCGCTGTTACCCCAATTTTTTCAGCATCCATTCCTTAGCTGTTTCCGCCCAAGGTCAGCAGAAAGCAAGCAACGCTATGCAGCGCCATCTGTCTTCGGTTAGGGAGAGGATGTTGTGTGTCCTAAGTAAAGACCCGAATATAAAGGCGGAGGTCTTTACTGTCAGCTTCACCCCGGAAGCGTTTTGTGAATTTATTTTGATGAGCCTAGTCGCCCTCCTAGTGCAAAGAAAGGATGATTGTGCAGTATTGCTAGAACTAATCAGAAGAACCCTTTACTAGGGGGTGGCTCTTCCGGCAAAGCGGAAGAGTTTTATTTTCAGTATCTTGAACAATGTTCAAAACAACTACCGGAGGTTATAAATGAAGAAGAAATATCTAAATCTGGCGTTAATTTACGCGCTAGTCGCGATGGTAGGGGGAATTTTCTTCCGCGAGTTTACGAAAATCAACGACTTCACTGGCGCTACCGCTCTAGGCAAAGTGCATACCCATCTTTTTGTCTTAGGGATGCTTGTCTTCCTGCTAGTTTTCTTGTTTTCCCAGGCCCTGGAGCTTGAAAAACAGAAAACTTTCCGGGTCTTTATGAAGCTCTACAACGTAGGTTTACCGCTCTTTATCCTCACCCTGATGCTGCGAGGAGTCTTGCAAGTATCGGGAGCTGAGGTTTCAACGGGAGCGGACGCTGTGCTTTCGGGGGTTGCCGGAATCACTCACTTTTTAGTAGCCACCGGTCTGGTGCTCTTATTGCTGGCCTTTCGGAAAGCTGAAAAGCGGTAGTTGAGGCAAGAATCTAGTTGCTAATAGCGGACTGACGCTTTAAGAAGCGGCGGTCCGCTTTGCTATGCCCAAAGCCAAAAGGGGAAGTAATTTAACTCAATTTGATAACCGTTCTCATTACTGTTAAATTTTCTGAGCGAAATAAATATTTTGCTGAGCAATACTTAAAACGGTTAGGAAAATGGTGCACAAAAATAGCTTCAAAACTCTTCTGGCCTCGCTGATTGCCGCCCTATTGGTATCTTCTGTAGCAGGCTGTAGCTCACACGCGCAGGCGGAAGCAGGCGCGGAAAACACTGGAGAAAAAGATAAACCCCTGGTCTATGCCACTTTCTTCCCGGTAGCCGACCTGACCAGCCGGATCGTCGGCGACAAGATGGAAGTCAAAACGGTTATTAAAGGCACGCAAGAGCCTCACGACTTCGAACTGCAAACCAGCGATCGCGCTGAACTCTCAAAAGCCGATCTGATTGTTTACAACGGTGCCGGAATGGAAGGCTTTATTGGAGACCTCCGCGAGAGCCTGGGGGGTGAAGAAAAATTCCTCGATCTATCGCAAGGGCTAACCCTACTAAGAAATAAAGATGCAGCCCGCACCGATACCACCGCAATTAACCCCCACACTTGGCTCAGCGTTAAAAACGCGCAGGCAGAGCTAAAAGCCATTTGCGAAAAAGTTAGCGCCCTAGATCCTAAAAATGCTAGCTATTACCGCGAAAATCTGGGAAAAGCCCAAGAAAAATTCCAGGCGCTAGACAAAAAATTTGCTCGGGAAATTGCTAAAGTTCCCGCTGAAAAACGCTACTTTGTTGCCTCCCATGCGGCTTTTAACTATCTGGCAGATGACTACGGACTCAAACAGGTAGCAGTTACCGGGATTTCACCCGAGGACGAACCTTCGGCTAACCAATTGGCCACCATTGCTGATTTTGTGAAGAAACATCAGATCAGCACGATCTTTTTCGAAGGGAAAGCCACTCCGAAAGTCGCAGAAACCCTAGCGCGGACTACCGGAGCTAAAACCGGCACCCTCTACACCATGGAGCATCTAACCAAGGAAGAAGAGGCGCTCGGGTATCTGGGTTTGATGGAGAAAAACTTAACTAACTTGAGGGAATCCTTCGGTGAATAAAATCCTGGAGATAAATAAAGTCGCTTTTGCGTACGGGGATGTCCCGGTGCTGCAGTCAGTGGATTTATCCCTCACCGCCGGACAATTTGTGGCGGTAAGTGGTGATAACGGGGCAGGAAAATCCACCCTAATGAAACTACTGCTGGGAGATTTACGTCCCTCGCAAGGACAAATCCGCCTTTTCGGAGACTTAAGTAGCGTAGACGGCCACTATCGTGACCTCGCCTATCTTTCTCAAAATGCGGTCAGCGGCTACCGCAATTTTCCGACCACCGTGGCGGAGCTGATTCGGGTCTATCTAGCGCAACTGAAAAGGAAAAGCGAGCCTACCGCCCTGCTAGATACCGTGGGGTTAGGCGGGGTGCGCACCCATCGTCTGCGCGAGCTATCTGGTGGGCAACTGCAGCGAGTAGGAGTCTTACTGGCGCTCCTAAAACAGGCGCGTCTGATTCTCTTGGATGAACCTACCGGCGGTATTGATCAAAAGTTTTCGCTTGATCTTTACCATCTCCTGCGGGAACAATGCGACCAAGGAAAAACGGTTTTGATGGTTACCCATCAATTGGCAGAAGTTGCTCCTTTCTTAGATGACGCTTTGCGCCTATCTGCAGGAAGGTTTACTCCTGTCGAACTGGAAGCAATCGGGGTCAGCCAATGAGCCTCTTTGCTTATGACTTCATGCAACGCGCCTTCCTAGTAGGAACAGTGCTGGCGGTAATCTTGCCGCTAATCGGCTTGCCGATTGTACTCAAACGCCTATCGATGATGGGGGATACGCTCTCACATTCTTCGCTAGCGGGAGTAGCCGCGGGACTAGCATTTGGTTTTAACCCCTTAGTGGGATCGGTTATTGCCTGCATAATCGCTGCCCTGTGTGTAGAGGCAGTGCGAGTACGTTTGCGAGCCTACCAAGAGATTTCTACGGTTATGGTGCTGGCAGCTTCGATTGGACTTGCGGGCATTTTTACCAGTTTTTCCGGTGGATCTAGTGCCATCACTACTTATCTGTTTGGTTCTATCGTTACCCTAAGTGACCTGGAATTATACCTGGTGCTAGGAGTGGGGGTAGCCGTGGCGGTGGTCTACAGCGTCCTGCATCGCCGTCTCTTCTTAACCATATTCGATCCTCCGGCAGCCCGGTTATTAGGGATAAATATTCGCGTCCTCAATTTTGTGTTCGCGCTGTTGGTGGCACTAGCGGTATCGGTAGCGGCAAAAACTATCGGATCCCTGATAGTCTCCTCGATTCTGGTAATCCCCGCGATCGGGGCTATGCAGTTCGCGCGGACCTATCGCGGCACCTTGCTGCTGTCAGTGATCATCTCTTTGGTCTGTGTATATGCGGGGCTAGTGCTCTCGTTTTATCAAAACCTGCGCCCCGGCGCGGTAATCGTCCTCATATCAGTATTTGGGCTGCTTACGGCCTTAGTCTTTAGAAAAAAGTAAGGAGAAAACATGGCTAAAACTAAGCGAATAGTAGGAGCAGGGGTAGCTGCAGCTCTATTGGTAACTTCTAGTGCGCTGGCATTTGGGGGCGCTTTTAATAACGGTGAGGACGCCCTCGAGGTCTCCGGGAAAACTCCCTCCGCTGCCGGGAAAATAGCGCCTCATCTTCAAACGCCCAAGTTCAAACTAGACGAAACCACCCAAGTGTTAGTGGACGGGGAAGTAGCAAGCGATGAAATCGTCAAAGTAATAAAACACGGTGATCACTGGCATGTGTTTACCAAAGACGGACGTGAAATCATCACTTACACCGATCCGGCCAAAGCCAAGAGCGCGGGACAGCTGCGCAGCACCGCGAAAGTACTATCTGCGGGACAATTGGGACAGGTGGCATCGCAGGGAGTAGTCAAAATCCTAAAACATGGCGACCACTACCATATTTACACCGCAGATGGCCAAGAGTTTGTAACCTACGCTAACCCCAGCGGCCTTTATCCCGGGATAGCTATCGGAACCTATACTGGCAGCCACGGGAGCGGAAAAAATACCGTTCCCAGTTATCGGCCGTGGCGTCCCCAGGTAGTTCCCGCTGGTGGTAAAACTAATCCTTCTGGAGTGCCGGGTAGCAACGTTAAACCCCATCCGAGCGGGAAACCCTTCCCTGGAGGAGGGTTGCCGCTGGTGCGAGTGGTTTCTTTGTCGCAACTCGCCAAGCTGCCAATCGTGAAAATCTTGCAGCACGCGGATCACTATCACGCCTATACCAAGGCGGGGGAAGAGTACATAACCTACGAAAATCCCGCGAAAGTCTTTCCACAAATAAAGATAGGGCAGTATTCCGGTTCGCATGGCGGGAATGGAAATGCTTCCCAGCCGAATAACGGCGAAAAACCCAGCAAGCCGGGGAGGCCGCAAGCGGAAACTGAGCAGCAGCCGAAACCCGGTGGACACTCGAGCCAAAATCAAATTGATGATTCTGAACGGGTCGTAAAAATTCAACGCCATGGAGACCACTGGCATCTACATTTCGCTGATGGGCATGAAGGAATCAGCTATACCGATCCTTCGGGACTGTATCCCGATATTAAAATCACCGAATATGAGGAAGAGAAACCACAGGATACTACCGAGGTTAACGAAGACGAAAAGTTTACCTATGACGAGGTAGAAGCGAAACTGATTGTGCCCTTAAAGTACATTACTTACGGAAACGTCACCCATGCCACCAGGTATGACCATGAAAAACAGCGCTTTGTGATTCCTCATTACGATCACTATCATTACATGACCTTAGATACGATTATCCAGTTCGCCCGCGGGGGCAAGGATAATATGTTCCACGGTTACAGCGCGCGGCAGGTGGTAGCCACTTTGAAGTATCTGGTTGTGCACCCCGAAGCGCGGCCGAAAGGAGAAAACGGTTGGGGGAGCGCCGCGGAGGTCACTCCCTAGAAGTTTTAGGAATGCTTGGCGGAAAGTAAGGTAAAAGAAAATTAGGTAAGGAAATTCTTTTAAAAATCCCTGGATTTTAGAGAAGGTATCTTACCCGCGGGCTGAGGAAGGGTGCCGCTCTTTCTTCAGCCCGCGTAATCATCTGCTCAGGTGATAAGGGGTTTTAATTCTCCGGGATGCCGCTTTCTGCCTGCTGTAAGTGGAAAAAAGTTCTTAACACTGGCATTCGCGCGCTCCGCAAAGTATCTTGATGTCAAGAGAAAATATTTTGATTACCTGCGGGAGGTTGCAATGAGTTTGAACAGCTTTGGCGCCGCGACCCAGCTTGAAGTCGGCGATAAGAGCTATAAAATCTATGACCTAAAAGCGGTGCCCGGCACCGAAAAATTACCCTACTCCCTCAAAATCCTGGCAGAAAACCTACTGCGTAACGAGGATGGGGAAAATATCACCAAAGAGCAAATCACGCAGATCGCGAACTGGGATCCCGAAGCGGCACCCAGCCAGGAAATCCAGTACAGCCCGGCGCGGGTCTTAATGCAAGACTTCACCGGCGTTCCCTGCGTTGTCGATTTGGCAACAATGCGGGATGCAGTCGTGAAACTAGGTAAAGATCCTGACCTGATTAACCCGCAAGTACCAGCAGAAATGGTAATTGACCATTCGGTGCAAATCGATGTATTCGGCTCTAAAGATGCCGTGGAAAAAAACATGGACATCGAATATCAACGCAACCAGGAACGTTACCAATTTCTGCGCTGGGGACAGGGCGCGTTTGAAAACTTCCGGGTAGTACCTCCGGGAACCGGGATTGTGCACCAGGTAAATATCGAATACCTGGCGCGGGTAGTATTCGCCGATAAGGACGAGGACGGCGCGCTGGCTTACCCCGATACTTTGGTAGGTACCGACTCCCACACCACTATGGTTAATGGTCTGGGCGTCCTAGGCTGGGGTGTTGGCGGGATAGAGGCCGAGGCCGCCATGCTCGGCCAACCAGTGTCAATGCTGATTCCGCGGGTAGTGGGCTTTAAACTGACCGGCGAAATCGCGCCTGGCGCTACCGCCACCGATGTGGTGCTCACCATCACTCAAATGCTGCGTGACCATGGGGTAGTCGGCAAGTTCGTAGAGTTCTATGGCGAGGGCGTAGGGGCAGTTCCCCTAGCTAACCGCGCCACTATCGGCAATATGTCTCCCGAGTTCGGTTCTACTGCCGCTATCTTCCCCATTGATGAAGTCACTATTGATTATCTGCACCTGACCGGACGTAGCGAAGACGCCTGCGCCCTGGTGCGCGAATACGCAAAGCGACAAGGACTGTGGCATGATCCCTCACGCGAGGCACGTTATAGCGAATATCTGGAACTAGATCTGTCCACTGTAGTGCCCTCGATCGCCGGTCCGAAGCGTCCCCAAGACCGCATTGAACTGGCAATGGCCAAAGATTCCTTCAAGAAGATTCTGCCCGACTATGTGGCGGGCGATAAGACCATTGATCCGGTTTTGATGCGTCCTACCCGCCCCACCCAGGTGAAACTGAGTAGTGGGGAAGAAGTAGCAATGGATCATGGCAACGTGGTGATTGCTTCCATCACTTCCTGCACTAACACTTCTAACCCCTCGGTGATGATGGCGGCTGGTTTGCTCGCCAAGAACGCCGCTGAAAAGGGTCTAAAGCCCAAGCCGTGGGTGAAAACCTCACTGGCGCCTGGCTCCCAAGTGGTGCGCGACTACTACGAAAAAGCTGGTCTGATGCCCTATCTGTCACAGCTGGGCTTCGATGTTGTCGGTTATGGCTGCACCACCTGTATCGGTAACTCCGGCCCGCTGCCCGAGGAAGTACACAATACGGTTGCGGACGCAGACCTGACCGTGGTGTCGGTGCTGTCTGGTAACCGCAACTTTGAAGGGCGGATTAACCCGGATGTAAAAATGAACTATCTAGCATCCCCGCCACTAGTAATTTCCTACGCACTAGCTGGGACGATGGATTTTGATTTTGAAACCGAGGCTCTGGGTACAGATAACCGCGGGAATCCCGTCTATCTGCGCGATATTTGGCCAGCTGCCGAAGAAGTAGAAAAAGTAATCGGAAAAGCTATTGACCGCGATATGTATCTGCAGGATTACCGAAGTGTCTTTGAGGGTGATCACCGCTGGCAATCGCTGGAGGTAGCCGATTCACCCACTTTTGCCTGGGACGATGATTCCACTTATGTACGCCGGGCGCCTTTCTTTGAAGGAATGCCGGAAACCCCGAATCCGGTACAAGATATTTCCGGAGCTAAGGTGCTGCTGAAACTAGGAGATTCGGTAACTACCGACCATATTTCTCCCGCAGGTGCATTTGCCGCCAAGACTCCGGCTGGTCAATACCTCAGCTCCCACGGAGTGGAACGGCGCAACTTTAACTCCTATGGTTCGCGGCGCGGGAACCACGAAGTGATGATGCGTGGCACTTTCGCGAATATCCGCATCCGCAACCAGCTACTGGACAATGTCGAGGGCGGTTTCACCAAGGACTTCACCAAAGCCGAGGCTCCGGTAGTACCGGTCTATGATGCTTCGGTGTCCTATCGGGAAGCTGGAGTTCCGCTAGTGGTGCTCGGAGGCAAAGAATACGGTACTGGATCCTCCCGTGACTGGGCAGCTAAAGGCACCTTGCTGCTGGGGGTTAAAGCCGTGATCGCCCGGTCTTTCGAACGGATTCACCGCTCCAACCTGATTGGTATGGGAATCTTGCCGTTGCAATTCCCCGAGGGAGAAAGTGCCGATTCCCTCGGCCTGGACGGAACTGAAACCTTTGATATTAGCGGGATTACCCAGCTTAACGAAGGGGTAACTCCGCAGGTTATGAAGGTGAGCGCAACTAAGAGTGATGGCTCCGTCGTAGAGTTTGACGCCACCGTGCGAATCGACACTCCCGGTGAAGCCCAGTACTATCGCCACGGTGGCATCCTGCAGTACGTACTGCGCAACCTAGTTGCCTAGTTAATCGCTACAAAACTAGGTATCTAGTAACAGGTCACCGTATCCGGGGTGACAAAAGCGCTCGGGGGACCCCGGTGATTCTTGCTTCGCTCGAATCAAGCCCCCTCTCGCATCTTTTGTCACCCCGGATTTTTGCTGTATACCGTTTTCGTAGAGGGTAGAAATAGTGCTTGAGCAACTATAAGCGCATGTAATACGGGTTAGATAAAGATGAATTTCAACGCAGAATTGCAGAAGCTCGATACCCGATTTGGGGACTAGCGGATGTCGCGGGTCTCTCGCATCTTTCACCACGCCCAGAGTGGCATTAGTGGTGGCGATGTTTCCAGCGTTTGCGAATGCGCTTGCCTAGGGAGTCGCCTAGCTCGCGTTGGTTAAGCGCGCTGGTTTGCTGCCGGTAAAGCTTGACGATCAGGTCGCGTCCTCGTATATAACCCAAGACTTCTTGAGAGCGTCCCACTACCGGCAGGTTCGAAAGGGAGGATTCTGCCAGCTCTTTGAGGATTTGACTAGGGAGTTCAGTGGGGGTGCAGAAAGCTGCAGTTAAGGGGATTTCCCGCAAAGGCGTATCCTCGCCGCGTTTGTCGATCTCGTGCCCGAGCAGCAGGGCACTCACCGAGCCTTGGAATTCCCCCTGAGAATCTACCACCGCCAAAGAGGTTTCTCCGCTATTTTCCAGGGCTCTTTCCGCCTGAGCGAGGGTAAGCTCCTGACTTAAAAGCTGAGGCGGCTCGTGCATCAAATCCGATGCGGTGGAGCGTCCCAATAAAGTATCCGACACCGGGTCTGACAGCCGGTCACCGCGGCGGTGCAATTTTTGGGTATAAATAGTTGAGCGGGTCATAAATAGGGAAATTCCGGTGGCAATCCCTACCGCCAGCATCATCGGTAGAATTAGAGAATACTGCCTGGTCATCTCGATAATAATGAACACCGCGGTTAGAGGTGCACGGGAGGCAGCCGCGAAAGCCGCCCCCATCCCGATTACTCCATAAATGGCAGTTGAAGAAGCCGACCAAGGCTGGACTAACTGTCCCACCGCCATCCCGGCACAGGCACCTACAAAAAGAGTAGGACCGAACACCCCGCCCACTCCTCCCATAGAAATAGTGAAAGAGGCACTCACGGCGCGCCCAAAAAGTAACGCTAGAATCATCCAAACCGGAAAATCATCCGAGAGTACCCGCAGCTGTACGCTTTCCCCAGTGCCGTAGAGTAAGGGAAAAAAGTAAAGAAATATTCCCAGAACCAATGAACCAGCGACCGGGCGAAACCAAGCCTTCCACTGATAAACCAGGTCGATCCCATCCCAAACCAGGTAGAGAAGTTTCGAAAACCCGATCCCCGCCAGGGTGGCTACCAAAGCCGCCACCGCCACTAGCAGGTAATCGCTATGGGAAAACACGTCCAAGGATTGGCTGAGGGGCACATTGGCCTGATCAGGCAGAAACTGCTGCGATATAAGGGAGGCCGAGACGGAGGCAAACACAATGAACACAAAGTCCTCGGCGCTGAGGGTACCGAGTATTACTTCGAGCGCGAAACAAGCACCAGCCAGGGGAGCATTAAAGGTAGCGGCAATTCCCGCGGCGGCCCCACAGGCACAAAGGAACATTAGGCGTTGTTTGCTAAGGCCCAGGCGGGTACCTACCCAAGAAGAAATAGCCGCGCCAATCATTACAATCGGCCCTTCCCGCCCCGCATTTCCCCCTCCTCCCAAAGTCAAAGAAGCCGCAAATAACTTAACCAGGGCGGTGCGTCCGGGAATCCTTCCGCCTTTGCGGCGGACAGCGAACATCACTTCCGGGACGGCATGCCCGCGGCTGCCAGGAGTGAAATACTCCACTACCGGTCCATATAGCAGGGCAGACAGTACGGGAACTGCAATAATAAACGCCGGTGCTAAACCGAGGAATCCGTGGGCAGCTCCCGCATGAGCCGGGTAATCGCTGTAACCGGTTACCAGGTAACTCCAACCTGCTATTAGGTAATAAAAACCTACTGCTACCAGCCCTACTATCGCTCCGATGGTGATCGCCAAAGCGGTGAGTCCCGCGCGGGAGCTCACAAAAGAATTGGCACGTTCGGAAGGTTTTTTACCCATGGTTTCAGTTTGGCGCGCCGGGCGGGCTGGCGCAAGTAACTAGTAGATTAATCCATCCAAGCCCTCATTAATACAAAATGTGGCTAAACTGGCTGGGTGGCAAAAATACTCGATCGGATAAATAACCCGGCAGATTTGCAGAAGCTTTCTAGCCTAGAGCTGGCAGACCTGGCGGGGGAGATTCGGTCATTCCTGGTAGAGAACGTGGCGAAAACCGGGGGGCATATGGGGCCTAACCTGGGGGTAGTGGAACTAACGATTGCACTCCACCGCATGTTTTCTTCCCCCACTGACACCATTATTTTTGATACCGGGCATCAAGCCTATGTTCATAAAATCCTTACGGGACGCAAAAATTTTGCCCATCTGCGCACGGCGCAAGGGCTGTCGGGTTATCCTTCGCGGGCGGAATCTGTACATGATGTGGTGGAAAATTCCCATGCCTCTACCGCGTTGTCTTGGGCGCAAGGGGTAGCGGAAGCTAAAGCTCTTAAAGGAGATCGTTCCTATACGGTGGCAGTAATCGGTGATGGTGCCATGACTGGGGGAATGACCTGGGAAGCTTTGAATAATATCTCTGAACGTCCCGATCTCCGCTTAATTATCGTAGTTAATGACAACGGTCGTTCCTATGAGCCCACTATCGGGGGTCTGGCTCATCATCTGGATGCATTGCGTACTTCTCCCGCCTATGAGAAGGCATTACGTTGGGGAAAACAGCATCTGAAGTCTCGCGGTAAACCCGGTGAGATCACCTATGACGCGCTGCATGGAATTAAACGCGGAATGGCCGACCTGGTTTCTCCCGAACAAGTAATGTTTTCCGATCTGGGAATTAAATATACCGGCCCGGTTGACGGTCATGACATTGTGGCCACCGAGTTCCAGCTTGCCCGGGCGAAAGAGTTTTCCGGACCGATCATTGTGCATGTCATCACGGAGAAAGGCCGCGGGTATTCTCCGGCAGAAGAAAATGATGCGGATCATTTCCATACTGTCGGCCCGATTCATCCCGAAACTGGCTTGCCGGTAAAGAAGGAACGCTTCGGGTGGACATCGGTATTTGCGGAAGAAATTGTGCAGCTAGCTAAACGTAATCCCAAGATTGTAGGGATATCGGCGGCCATGATGGAGCCGGTAGGTTTAAAACCGTTGCGATCTCAGTTCCCCCAGCGGGTATTTGACGTGGGGATCGCGGAGCAGCACGCGATGACTATGGCAGCCGGTCTTTCCTTTGCCGGGTGTCACCCGGTTATTGCTCTTTACGCTACCTTTTTAAACCGGGCTTTCGATCAGCTGTTAATGGATGCGTCCCTGCATAAACAAGGTATTACCGTGGTTTTGGATCGCGCGGGTATTACCGGAGCTGATGGGGCTAGTCATAACGGGATGTGGGATCTGGCGATCGCCGCAATGATTCCCGGAATTAGGGTAGCCGCGCCTCGGGATGCCAGTACCTTGCGCAAACTATTGGGGCAGGCAGTTTCGATTGAGAACGGACCTACGATCGTCCGTTATCCCAAGGGGAGTGTGCCTGCCGATATCAAGGCGGAAGCAAACGAAAATGGCCTGGATATTTTATTCCGGGTTTGTGGTACTGGTAAGAAAATTTTGGTGGTGGCGGTGGGTGCCATGGCAGATCCGGCTATCTCCCTGTCAAAAGAACTTGCCGGGCGCGGGCATACGGTCAGGTGTGTAGATCCCGGTTGGGTAATCCCAGCTTCTCCGGCGTTGTTAGCCCAGGTGGAGTCCGCTGATTTAGTGGTTACTATAGAGGACGGGGAAGTAACCAATGGGGTAGGAGCTTTACTGCGTACCACTTGTGCGGGAAATAATTGTTTCACCCCGATTAAATCTTTTGGTATTCCTAGAGCGTTCTTACCCACGGATTCGCGCGATAATTTGTTGGAAAGCTCGCATATGACGCCCTCGACGATACTAAAGGAACTAGCAGACCTGCTTGACTAAGTCTTGGCACTGTTGAGCATGGCTTTTCACCAAGATACAGCAAGGTAGTATCCGTTGTGCACTTTTGTTGCAAAAGGTTGGTTTTGGCAATTCTGACCAAGGGGAACGGCTTAGGCTGATAAAAGCAAAGAAAAGCAAAGGGAGACCATGAGCGGCGAAGAATATCGAGTAGATCTGCTGGTGGAAGCAGCGCGCATGTACTACGAGAATTCTCTCACCCACGCCGAGATTGGTAAAAAGCTTGGCTTTAGTCGCTGGACAGCCTCCCGTTTAATTCAAGAAGCCCGTGACCGCGGAATTGTGCGGATAACTATTGAGCCCCCGCAGGCCGAGCACTATGAGATCGAGCAAGCCCTAAAAGAGTATTTTGATCTGGATAGAGTGATAGTGGTTCCGCAAGAAACCGGAGAGAACGCTACCTTTCGCGCAGTGGCGCGAGCTGCAGCCCGGCATTTGCAGTCGCTGCGTCCCCAGCCCCGAACCCTGTCTGTTTCTTGGGGGAAGACGATTGCCCGAGTTGCCAGAGAGCTTCCGGATCAGTGGTCTCGGGGCACTACCGTGATCCAAACCAATGGCGGACCAAGCTACACGCAAGACAATTTTGTATCCGAATCGATCCGTACCATCGCAGAAAAAGCCGGAGGGTTTGGGCGAGTGCTACCAGCGCCAGCCCTGGTAGGAGATAGCCGAATTGCGTCTGCTCTGCGCAGTGACTTTTCTATCAAGGCAACCCTGGAGGCGGCAGCAAACGCTGATGTGATCTGTTTTTCACCGGGAAAACTAGAGGCAGACTCAGTGTTGGTGCGTTCTGGTTATGTTTCTGAACAGGGACTACAAAAACTTATTTCCCGCGGAGTAGTAGGGGATCTGCTATGCCGATTTGTAAATGCTGAAGGTCTGCCCGCGGATCTAGAGCTAGATAAGTGCACAATTGGTATTAGCCTGAAAGCCTTAAAGGAGGCACGCATGAAAGTGGCAGTGTCTTCCGGTAGTGGGAAAACCGCCACCACCATGGCTACCTTAAGAGGCGGATATGTGGACACCTTAATAGTGGATTCGGGTCTGGCACAGTCGCTATTGAAATCGGCTGAAATACCCACTGAAAAATAATGTAGGAACACCTGATTAGCAACACCCTGAGGAGAAAACAAAATGGCAAAGATTGTAATGCTGGGATCGGGAATCATGGCAACCGCTCTTTCTTTCCCCGCCAGTGAAAACGGTAATGAGGTGCGCCTGGTGGGTACCCATTTGGATCGGGATATTATCGACTCTATAAAAACCAAAGGTATCCATCCTGACTTGGGGCTAAAGGTTAACGATGGGGTTAAGGCGTATCAGTTAGAGGATGCAGAAGAAGCTTTCGCAGACGCAGACGTGGTCATGTGCGGGGTTAATAGCTTCGGGATCGAATGGGCTGGCGAGCAACTGGCCGGATTGCTGAAACCGGGACAACATGTACTGTGTATTACCAAAGGGATGCGCGCCGACGAGGATGGCACCATGCATATTTTGCCGGAGGTACTCAAGAAAGCGGTAGGCCCGGAGCTCGCCTCGCAAGTTTCCTGGTCAGCCATCGTTGGGCCTTCTATCGCCGGAGAACTCGCGGTTCATCACGACACCTGCGTAGTCTTTTGCGGAGAAGATCAAGAAGTATTAACCAAACTGGCTGAAATGTTCCGCAGTGATTATTACCATGTATGGACTTCCACCGACTTCATCGGGCACGAAACCGGGGCAGCGACTAAGAACATTTACGCGTTTGCTGCCGGATTCGGCGACGGCTTGCTAGATAAAGAAGGTAAAACCGATGCCAAATATGTGCGCTTCAACTATGGAGCTGCCGTATTTGCGCAAGGACAAAAGGAGCTCCGCCAATTTGTGCAGCTACTTGGGGGAGAGGCCGTAACCGCTGATGGCCTGGGCGGGGTTGGCGATATGTTCGTAACCTCTATGGGCGGTCGCAACGTTAAAGCCGGCCGTTATGTAGGCTCGGGAGTACCTTTCTCTGAAGTGCGCGATTCCCTCATGAAAGGGGTAACTCTAGAGGGAGTCGCCGCGATTCAGGTAATCGGGGCGGCGCTCAAACCGCTGACGGAGCGGGGAGTAATCAAAGAGGAAGACTTCCCTCTGTGCCGCTACCTGTACTCGGTAGTAGCTGAGGATGCGCCCCTAGAAATGCCCTGGTCGCTCTTCTTTGGAGGAGAGCGCTAAGGGGAAGTGCAAAACAAGTTTTCTGGCTGGTGAAGTAGGCTTTAGGGCGTTCTTCACCAGCCAGAATTTCATTGGAAACCATAGCCGGCTCCCTAGGCGAACCTGTCCTTGGCGCCTAGGGCGAGCATGCGAAATAGTGAGGATAGACAACCTTTTAGAAGCAGCTTCGGGGCGCTCTTTACGCTTAGAATAGAAGGAAGTCGACTAAGCAGTAGTAAAAGATAAGGATCTAGAGTTGAGCAATTTTAATCAGCATGGTGGCGGACGCGAACCTCAATGGCGTAAGCGACGTTCACAAGCGGGCGGCGGGCACGGTTCCGGTAATCAACGCAACTACTCAGATTCTTCAGGCGAGCGGCAAGGCGATCGCGACAGCTATCGCCGGCGCGGAAGCTCCGAGGGAGGATACCGCGAGGGAGGACACCGCAAAGACAACCGTCGGGGTGGCAAGTGGCAGGATCGGCGCGGGGGTAATTCTCGCAATGATCGTAATGATCGTCGCGGCTCCTACCGGACAGACCGGGAAGATAATAGGGGAGGACGCCGCAACTATCGTGATGACCGCGGGGTCTCTCACGGAGCCGGGGAGCGTTCAGGGCGCTCCTCCTATCGCCGGGGGGAGAAAAATGAGGCAGGCTCACGCCGGGGATTCAACCGGGGTGGTAGGCGCTTTGACCGCGATAACCGCCGCGATAATCGACGGGATGAACACCGGGAGCGGGAAGCGCAAGCGCCTCGCTCAGGAAAACATTCCTTCGGGGTTCGGGATTCCCGTTACCGCGCCAAAGAATGGCGCCACGATAATGAACCCCAGATTCCTGCGGCAGTCAAAGCTTCTGACCTGGATAGAGAATCTCGGGCAGCCTTATCTTCGCTAGATCCGGACAATGCCGAAAAAGTGGCGCGTCATCTGGTGATGGCGGGCTCGCTGCTAGATGTAGACGCCGAAGAAGCCTACTTGCATGCCAAGGCGGCAGTTAGCCGGGCAGGTCGGATCGGGACGGTGCGGGAAGCCTGTGCGCTGGCAGCTTACGCCAGCGGTAAATATAGCGAAGCGCTACGGGAAGTACGCGCTGCGCGCCGCTTAGATGGGACTGACAGTTTGCGGGCGATTGAAGCGGACTGTGAACGCGGACTGGGCAAACCCGAGAAAGCTCTAGAAATTATTTCCGAAACCGACACTTCCGCCTATGGTCTTTCCGACCTGGTGGAACTAGTCATCGTGCAAGCGGGAGCGCGCCACGATTTAGGGGAATCTGATGCAGCCCTCCTGGTGTTAAACCAGTTCTTAGAACAGCAACAACTGGAAGAACCAGTACTTTTGGCAAGGATTCTTTCCTACAAGGCCGACCTGTTGCGCGAACTCGGCAGGCAGGAAGAAGCCGACCAGGTTGCCGAGCAAACCCCAGAGGTTCCCGACACGGTAGCAATTGTTGATCTGGAAGAAGTGCTCGAAGCCGACAACCCTTATGTGCCCTCTGATCTGCGCGGAAGTCGTAAACCTTTAGTGGAGACTGCCGATGTGCTCCTCATTGATCTCGATGGAGTTTGCTACGCCGGTACCCGCGATATTCCTAATGCGGCATCCGGTTTAGCGGCGGCGCGGGAAACCGGCATAAAGTTCCAGTTCGTAACCAATAATGCCTCCCGTAACCCGCAGCAGGTGGCGGAAAAGCTCCAGGGGCATCAGATTGCCGCAGCTCCGGAAGAGATCATGACGGCGGCGATGGATGCGGTAGAAATCCTCACCCAAAAAATTGAACCCGCCTCCAAAGTGTTGGTGGTCGGGACGCAAGCGCTGCGTGATACCGTCGCACAAGCCGGGTTTGAGGTAGTTAGCAAGGCCAGCGAACAACCGGCGGCGGTAATCCAGGGTTATGGAGCTGAAGTAGGCTGGGTCGAGCTTTCAGAGGCTGCTTATGCGATCAATGCTGGCGCCCTGTTTATGGCCACTAACCTGGATGCTACTTTGCCCACTGAAAAGGGGTTTGCCTTGGGGAATGGTTCCTTGGTGGCAGCGGTAGAACATGCCACGGGACAAAAACCGTTCGCCGGAGGAAAACCTTTCGCGGGGATTTATCGGAAAGCGGCATCCCATGCAGGCGCTAGTAAACCTCTAGTGGTGGGAGATCGTCTCGATACCGATATTGCAGGAGCAGTTGCTGCCGATATGCTCAGTTTCCATGTGCTCACCGGGGTTTCTGATGCCAAAGCCGTGGCATTGGCGTACCCCGATAGGCGCCCCTCCTATCTGGGGTTGGATCTTACGGATCTAACCCGCGCGCATCCTGGCCCGGTGCATCAACCTACTGGAGCTTGGACTAGCGGGGAATCTGCCGCTTTTATGGTGGCCGAAGATGGACGGGTGATGCGCGAAGATGAACCGGTAGATAACGGGGCAGTCCTCAGTCTGGAAGATTATCGCGCACTAGTCGCCGCCGTGTGGGATGCGCGTGACCAGGGAGTGTTTGTCCATCTACCGGATATCGAGGTAGTACGCGAGGTGGAATCTCCGGATCCTGATTTATCGGAAGAGGATGAACCTCCGGTAGCGGAAGAATCCGCAAGTTCCGTAGACGGGAACACAGAAATTCTGGATTCTGCGCCCTCGGAAGATGAAGCAGATGTGCAAGAAGAGGTAGCGGAAGAATCAGGGGAGAAGACCCCACAAGCGCAGGTAACCTCGAGTGGACCGGCACTGGCAGCGAAGCAAGCGCAGGAAGTAGCTGAGGTAGCAGAGGCAGCTAACGGTGATGAGGGAGTAGACGGGGAAGACCTGCAACTTGAGCTGCTGCTTCCCGGTGAGGTTGACAGTGAGCAACAGCAGTAGCCTTTCCGACGATCCAGAAGACCTGGAACTAGCAGCCCGAAAATCCGATATCGATCAACTATTAGGCAGTTGGCCGACTGAAGCCGGCAGCATCTATCCGCAAGTTACTTTAAGCGACCTGGAGACGGCAGCAACCAAATTATCTGCCGCTTTGGATTCTCTAAATGCCCAGATAGAAAGAAAATAATCATGGGTAGGCTGCGTCGGCTAGATCGTGAACTGGTACGCCGTCATTTGGCGACTTCTCGTGCGCACGCGGCTCGGCTGATTACCGCTGGCAGGGTCAGTGTTGATGGGCGGGTTATGCCGAAACCGGCTTCTCAGATTGATCCTGCTCAAGCGGTGGTGGTAGCTGACAGCCCGGATGAGGAATATGCTTCTCGCGGCGGTTATAAACTGGCGGGCGCCCTCGATATTTTGGGGGAGGACGCCCCGGTTATAAAAGGTAAACGCTGCCTGGATGCCGGGGCTTCTACCGGCGGTTTCACCGATGTGTTATTGCGACGGGGAGCGAAAAGCGTAATCGCCGTTGATGTGGGATATGGCCAGCTGCGCTGGAGTCTGCAACAAGATCCGCGGGTGGAAGTTCATGATCGTACCAATATCCGTTACTTGGATCCGCAAAAGATTGGGGAACCCGCCCAGTTAATTGTGGGAGATTTGTCTTTTATCTCCCTTAAGTTAGTGATACCTGCCCTGGTTAGGGCTTCCACTGCAGATGCTGAGTACCTGTTGATGGTAAAACCGCAATTTGAAATCGGCCGCGAAGATTTGGGAGATGGAGGAGTAGTTCGCGATCCCGAAGATCATTTCCACACCGTGCTGGCAGTGATCGCGGCGGCTCAGGAAAACGGGTTAGGATTAAAACAGGTGGCGGCTTCGCCGTTACCCGGGCCGGCCGGAAACGTAGAGTACTTTGTATACCTAGGGCGGGGCGCGCTGATGCCCGGTGAGGAAGAAATCCGGCAACTGGTGCGCTGCGCGATTACAAGTGGCCCTGCTGGGCAAGAAAAACTGAAATAGTACACCACGAAAAGGGGAGAAGCATATGGGTGAGCGGCACGTGATGGTAATCCGGCACCTTTCGCGCCCTGATCTGGAAAAAACCGCTGATAATGTTGCCCAAGAGCTGCGTAGCCATGGGATAACCCCGGTAGATGAAACCTATTCCGGCTCCGTCGAGATTGTAATTGCTCTGGGTGGGGATGGCACCTTGCTGGGAGCAGCTCGCTACGCGCGTGCCCAAGCAGTTCCCCTAATCGGAATCAACCTGGGGCACACTGGGTTTCTAACCGAGGTAGAACCCGATAGAATCTCCGAAGTTATTGATCATATTGTGGCCGGCTCCTATACGGTGCAATCACGCATGACGGTAGACGTGACCGTCACTTTGCCCGATGGCCGAGAAATAAACGATTGGGCGCTTAACGAGGCGGCGATTTTATCTACTGATCGTGCCCACCCTTCCCACCTGGGGTTAGGGATTGATAAACGTGGCATTACCACCTACGGTGCCGATGGTTTGATTGTGGCTACTCCCTCCGGTTCTACTGCTTATAGCTTTTCCGCTGGTGGCCCCATTGTCTGGCCAGATGTAGAGGCAGTAGTGGTTTCCCCCTTGGGTGCACACGGCCTATTTACTCGTCCGCTGGTAGTATCCCCCGAATCCACTATGGAAATCTCGGTACTGCCTGATCAACGTACCCCCATGCAGCTGTGGCTCGATGGCTTGCGTTGCCATGAAGTACCTCCGGCATCCTCCATGCGGGCAACTAAAGGCAAAGCGCCAGTCATGCTAGCCCAGATTCTAGATACTCCTTTCTCCGGGCGTTTGGTACATAAATTCCAATTACCGGTTAAAGGCTGGCGTTCGCTGGGATAAAAAATGATTGACCAGCTTACTATCAAAAATTTGGGGGTAATCCCGCAAGCGGAACTGAGTTTTTCCCCCGGTTTTACCGCGCTTACGGGGGAGACCGGAGCAGGAAAAACGATGGTGTTGTCTTCTATTGGTTTGCTGCTCGGTAAAAAAGCTGACTCTTCCTTGGTACGTTATGGAGAAAAAGAACTGGCGGTAGAGGGGATTTTTGTCACCGATAGTTCCTCGCAGGCAGCAGCGCTACTTACCGAGGCCGGCGGATTAGTTGAGGACGGAGAGATCATACTAGCCCGCACGGTTCCTGCCCGCGGGCGTTCGCGCTGTCACGGTGGTGGCCGCACCATTCCCAGTGGAGTATTATCCCAGATCGGAAGCGAACTGGTTACCATACACGGGCAAGCCGAGCAGCTTAGATTACGCAGCGGGGCGCGGCAGTTAGCTCTATTGGATTCTTTTGGGGGGTCCTCGCATCAAGAATTGGTGGCAGAATTTGGCGCTACCTATACATCTTGGCGTCATTTGCAAACCCAGTTAGAAGATTGGGAAAACCAACGTCAAGCACGCGAGATAGAGGTTTCACGGCTAAAAGAAGGGGTAGAACTGCAGGAAAAACTGCAACCAGAGCCGGGAGAAGAAGACCAGCTACTCCACAAGATTGAGCGACTGGGTAATGTAGAAGATCTTAGAGAAGCGGCGCAAGCGGCCTATAACTATCTCGGGGGAGATAGTTCCGACTCGGCCGGGGCAGCCTCCCTGGTGAGCGCAGCCATCCAAGCATTGGAAAAGGGCGCCCAAAGCGATGAAGAACTTTCCGAATTGGCACGCGGTCTGCGGGATGCCTCCTCAATAATCTTGGATATTTCGGCTGATGCCGGAGCCTACCTTTCAAATCTAGAGGCGGATCCTGCGCAATTAGATCAGGCACAAACTCGTCTTTCACAGTTACGTCACGCCTATCGCCCCTGGGCAAAAGACCTAGATAGCTGGTTAACCTGGGCAGATACGGCCAGAGCCAGAATTATTCAACTTTCCGGACCGCAAAATCAGGGCGCGGTTATCCAAGAGAAACTGACGAAGACTAGTTCACAGTTAGAAAAGTTAGGACAGAAATTAACCCACGCGCGCCTCGCCCTCGCAAAAAGTTTGCAGAAGGAAGTTGCGAGAGAGCTCGCTGGCTTACAGATGCCGGATGCCGGATTCGATATCGAGTTAACATCGCTTGCTGATCCCAACTCTCATGGCTTCGACCAGGTGACTTTTGGTTTGCGGGCGGGTGCTAACGCGGAAATTCGGCCTTTGGGTCAAGGAGCTTCCGGGGGTGAACTCTCCCGGATCATGTTGGCTTTGGAGGTTACCCTGGCTGCTAAGTCTCTAGCTAAAGGGACGCCGACTTTTATTTTTGATGAAGTTGATGCCGGAATCGGCGGGGCGACTGCGCTCGCGGTGGGCCAGCGCCTGGCGCGATTGGCAAAACATGCGCAGGTGATAGTAGTAACGCATCTTCCCCAAGTGGCGGCTTGGGCAGATAAACAACTGGTAGTGTCGAAAAATAACGATACTGCCCAAGTCAGAGAAGTCGCAGGTAACAGGCGAGAACGCGAGATTGCGCGGATGCTGGCCGGCAAAGCGGACTCGAAATCTGCCCTTGACCATGCTCGAGAACTGATTAACGCCTGTAGCGTGGGGTAATGTTGACCCGTGGGACTTTTTAGACGGAGCAAAACGAAAGCAGCAGAACCAGCCTCTAGCTGCCGGGTGCGGGTGGATAAGAAAACTAAGCATCTGACCCAGCGGCTCCAAGCCGGTGAAATCGCAGTTATTAATCATGCTGATATTGACCGGATCGCAGCAGAAACTCTGGTGGCTGCCGCCCCTAGTGCGGTGCTTAATGCTGCCAAATCAACTACCGGACGCTACCCCAATATGGGTCCTTCCATCATTGTTGATGCCGGTATTACCTTGATCGATGATCTAGGCAGCGCGATCATGAACCTGAAAGAAGGTAGCACGGTCACCGTAGAAGGCAATGCCGTCTACCAAAAGGGAGAGCTAGTAGCGCAGGGTGTATTGCAGACTCCGGGAACTATCGCAGTTGACTTAGAGGAGGCGCGCAAAGGAGTCTCCACCCAGATTGAAGCTTTCGCCGCTAATACTATGGAGTATTTGCGCCGCGAGCGCGATCTCCTCCTAGATGGGGTTGGGGTTCCCAAAGTTAAAACGAAGTTCGCGGGTAAACATGCCTTGATTGTGGTGCGTGGCTACCATTATCAAGAAGATTTACGTTCCTTGCGACCCTATATTCGCGAATATAAACCGGTGTTAGTGGGGGTAGATGGGGGAGCCGACGCCATCCTGGAACAGGGATACACCCCCGATATGATTATTGGAGATATGGATTCTGTCTCTGACCAAGCGTTGCGTTGTGGAGCGGAAATCGTAGTGCATGCCTACCGGAATGGTAAAGCTCCCGGTACAGAACGGTTGAAAAGAGAAGGCATCTCCCATGTTCTCTTCCCTGCGACCGGCACTTCCGAGGATGTCGCCATGTTGCTGGCTGACGATAAAGGTGCGGAAATGATCGTGGCGCTAGGCACCCATGCGACTTTGGTGGAATTCTTGGATAAGGGACGCTCCGGAATGGCTTCTACTTTCCTCACCCGCCTGCGAGTGGGATCAAAACTGGTAGACGCGAAAGGAGTGTCCCAGCTTTATCAGCCGCGAATATCTACCTGGCAGACGGTACTGCTCGCCCTAGTCGGGGTGGGAGCAGTGGCAATTTCGCTAGCAGTTACCCCCGTGGGGCAGACTTTTTATGGGATTGCCGGTATCTATTTACATGATTTGATTGACTTTTTCCGTCAACTATTCGGGGTTGCTCCCTCACTAAAGGGCTAACCAAGGCAGGAGAAAAATGATTGATTTTCGCTATCACTTAGTATCATTGATGGCCGTGCTGGTCGCGCTCACTATGGGGGTGGTACTGGGGGCCGGACCCTTGCAGGGGAAAATCTCCGATACCCTTTCCGGGCAAGTCACAGCGCTATCTAAACAGCAATCTGAGCTGCGTCAGGCCAATGAAGATTTGGTGAAAGAGGCAAATAACTCCAGTGAATATATCGGGGTTTTGGGTCGCAAGGTAACTCCGGGCACTATGACTGGCAAGAAAGTAGCCGTAGTGAGAATGCCCGGGGTAAGTGATGAGGCCGTGAACGGAATAAACGCGCAGTTAAAGATGGCAGGCGCTGCTATCACTGACTCGGTTGCTTTGAAGGACTCTTGGTTTAATGAAGATTCTCAATCCTACCGCGACACTTTAGCGTCAACTTTAGCCAGCAAATTAGGAGATAAAGCCGACGCGAAAGTTTCTAGCCAACAAGTATTGGCAACCGCTTTGGGTATGGGGCTGACCAGTTCCGACAAAGAAATACAGACCCTGGTAACTAGCCTTTCGGCGGGAGATACCCCCTTGATTTCCGCTGCGGCAGTTACTGATCCGGCGCAATTGATAGTGGTCGCTACTGCGCAAAGCAAGGAAAAAGAGGGGCAGGATCCGGTGCTCAAACCGGATTTAGAGTTCGTGAAAGGTATTAACCTCGCTCTTCCCAAAGGGACGGTGGTAGTAGGCAGTGCCCAAAGCGAAGGTGACTATTTATCGCAGATTCGCGCCGAAAAAATTGAAGTTACCACAGTTGATAGCATCGGATCGGTGATGAGTAACGTTTCTACTCCCTTTGCTCTTTTAGCGGATGAAGCCGGAAATAACCAGGCATACGGCACTGAGCATTACGCTACCCAACTTATTCCCCCAATTCCGCAACCTAAAGCGGAGGGACAGTAGTGGCACGCGCAATCGGGGGAGCTCTTTCTGCCGGAGCGGGGTTTTTCTTAGCCAGGAAATACTTGCTTCACCACCTGTCCCCCCAGGTTTCCCGACGTTATGAACGGCAGAATTTCCATGGGCAAACGGTCTCACTTACAGGAGGAATTAAAGTTGCCGCTGCCTGTTTGGCAACTGGCGCTTCGTTAGCAGCTGGTCGCGCCGCAAGGGTGGGAACAATGCTCCCGGTCGCTGCCGGGGCTGCTCTGGGCTATTGGGATGACACTCGCGCTGATCTGCCTGATAAGGCTGTAGACAGCTCGGCTACGCAGTCGGAGCCGCTTCCGGTCTCTTTAGCCGAAACCGCGGAAACAAAAAAGGAAAAACCGGCGGTACCAAAAGGATTTCATGGTCATTTACAGGCACTTTCACAGGGGAAAGTTACTACCGGAGCCCTGAAAATAGTGGGGATCGGCACTGGCGCTGCCCTGGGGGCGCTCGGGATAGGGCGTTCGCGAGGAACCGGGCTAGGAACCTGGATACTGGACACGGTTCTGATTGCGGGTAGCGCTAACTTAGCAAACCTATTTGATCTGCGCCCGGGACGCTGCTTGAAAGTTGCCACCTTGGCAGCCCTGCCACTTATTCCAGCTAAAGATACCGCGACTGCCTTAGCGGGAGGGGCTATCGCCACCAGTGCGCTTGCTTTACCGGCTGACTTGGGAGAGCGAGAAATGCTCGGGGATACCGGCGCAAATGCCCTGGGGGCGCTGCTGGGCTCGGCTTGGGCGCAAAAGACTGGCACCGGCGGGAGAATTATCGGCGTCCTCGGGGTAGTAGCCCTCACTGCCGCTAGTGAAAAAATTTCATTTTCCCAGGTGATTGCGAAAACTCTGGGCTTGCGTACTATTGACCAACTAGGACGTCGGCGGTGAAAATCCCCGGGGTAAAGCAGAAGTTGCCCGCTCTCGCTTCGGCGGTGGGGATGATCTCCGTTCTCACTTTACTGTCGCGAGTTTTTGGCTTTGGTCGCTGGCTGACCCAGTCAGCCTGGGTTGGTACCGGTGCCTTCGCGAACGCTTACTCCACCGCCAACCAGTTACCTACCGTTTTGTTCGAGGTGGTAGCAGGGGGAGCACTTGCGGGAGTCACCATCCCCATCTTGGCTGGCCCGATTGCAGATCAGATGCATAAAGATGTGCAGCGAGTATCGTCTGCCTTGATTACCTGGGCTTTATTACTACTTAGTCCGGTAGGGCTGGCGGTGTTCTTGTTGGCACCTTGGATCGGGCAGGTAATGCCTTGTCCTCAGGGGGTTGACCCCCAGCTGCAAGCTCACTTGATCAGCATATTCTTACAAATGTTTGCGCTGCAAGTGCCGCTTTATGGATTGTGTGTAGTAGGCACCGGTATTTTGCAGGCGCACGAAAAATTTTTACTGCCCGCCTTAGGTCCGCTGCTTAACTCCCTGGTGGTAATCAGCACTTACGCGATTTTTGGTTACCTTACTCCCTCGGTTTCTGATCCGGAGCAAGTGGCTCATAACGCCATTTTGATCCTGGGGTGGGGGACTACCGCCGGGGTGGCAGCGATGAGCTTACCCCTGTTCATCCCTATCTACCGCCTGGGGATTCGCTGGCGTCCCACTGTGCATTTAGGTCAGGGACGAGGACGAAAAGCGATGCACCTAGCGGGCGCGGGAGTGGGCTCTTTGATCGCCCAGCAGATTTCCGTGTTGGTGATTATCCTAGTGACTCGTACCTATGGAGCGGAAGGATCGTTGCCGATCTATCAATATTCCCAATCGGTCTATATGCTGCCCTATGCGGTGCTGGCGGTGCCGATCGCTACGGCGATGTTTCCACGACTATCTTCGCTTTTACACCAGGGCGGAAAAGCCGCTTTCAATCCCGAATGTGCTTCCTCTACCCGTTTAGTCACCATCGTGGGGCTTTTTGGATCGGCGCTGCTGGTTACCTTGGCGCGTCCAGTGACCGATATTTTCACCCGCATCAATCCGGTGCCGGGGATGTTATGGGCACTAGTAGCGATGGCACCAGGAATCGTGGGCTATGGGCTGGTCTATCACGTTTCTCGGGTGCTTTATGCCCTCGGAGGAGCGCGTCAAGCGGTGGTGGCTTCCTCTGCCGGTTGGCTGACAGTTGCGGGACTTTCCTGGGGTTTGGGATCCGTCCTACCCGAAATGGTATCTAACCGAGCCAATGGAATCTTGCTAGCTATGGGGCTAGCCCAATCGGTAGGTATGACTGTGGGGGCTGTAGGGTTGCTAATCGGCTTGCGGCAGTTAGCGGGTAGACAAGCAGTGAGCGGTCTTGGAACAGCAACTTTGAAAGCCTTCCTGCTGGCGCTGCTGGCGGGGGCTGCCGGCTGGTGGGTATCCGGGGTTTTTATGGCGCTGTGGCCGGGGATAGTCGGTACTTTTGTGGCCGCCGCGATTGCGGCGCTGGCTAGTGCGGCAGTCATGAGTCCGCTGCTGATTCCGCAGCTACGAAAACGAAAGCGAGATCGTGCTGAGGGAAAGGGGGCTTCGGACTGTTTGGACGGAGCTAACTCGGGTAATCAGAGCAAGGAATAGTTAGGATCTAGACCGTAAGCAAGGTGATAAACGTGGAACTACGCGATGAGGCTTGTAGCTACCCAGTAATAGATCATCAACTGATCTACCAGGGAAATGTGTTTGATTTTGTAACCGATAAGGTGCAGCTGCATACCGATGAGTCTGCTGCTCAGAGGGACTATCTTGCCCATCCCGGGGCAGTGGCGATTGCGGCGGTACGTCCGGTGGCTGGGGCAGATCCTACCTCGCGCAAGATTTCGGATTGGGAGATTTTATTAGTCCGTCAATACCGGCATCCGGTGCGCGCTTTCCTCTGGGAGGTTCCTGCCGGCCTGTTGGATCATGCCGGGGAGGATCGGGTCAGCGCCGCTAAACGGGAACTTTGGGAAGAAGCCAATCTTGAGGCGGAAAACTGGCAGGTGTTAGTGGATTTCTTTACTTCCCCGGGGGGAAGTAGTGAGCATCTGCGAGTGTTTGTGGCGCAAGGGATTTCTGAGGCCACGGGGGAGCGTTTCGAAGCCTGTGAGGAAGAACGGGACATGCAAACTGCCTGGTTCTCTTTGGCTGAGGCACGGGATGCCTTATTTTCTGGCGCTCTGCATAACCCATCTGCTATGGCTTCTATTTTGGCAGTAATTGCTGCGTTACGGCAGGGATGGGCAGGATTACGAGAAGCTAACGCCCCCTTCAACCCGGATCCCTTAAATATCCCAAGGTAAGTGGAAAAATCCGCTAAACGCGAACAAACGAAAACCGCTAATCTGCCCGGGTTAGAAGCCTAATATCTCGGGTTTGCACCTAGGGTGCCTGTTGCCCCGGCCACACTTGTCTAACACTGGTTATTTTTGCAAGACACGTGTTTCTAAAATGCGTTAGACTTATTGAAGTCTATTGGCAAGGAGGGAAGCGTGAGTGAAACGGAACCGACCCGGCAAACAGTTTTAGACTTAATTGTTGAAAAAGGCCCCGTCACCGCAGCCCATCTGGCAAAGATTTTAAGTCTGACAACTGCAGCGGTGCGTCGTCATATTACCGCTTTGGAATCCGAGCAGATGATCGCAGTCTATGAGACCTATGGACACGCTAAGCGCGGACGTGGCAGACCGGCTCGTCATTATGTGGCGACCGGAAAAGGACGCGAAGGACTGAGTGAAGATTACTCAAAACTGGCCAGCAGAGCCTTAGGATTCATAGAACAGCTGGCAGGGCCAGCCGGGATTGATACCTTCGCCGCTGCTCATTCTCGCGATATTGAAAGGCGTTACGCTCCTTTGATTAAAGAGGCTGGGCCAGATCCGCGGGCTCGGGCGCGCGCCCTCGCCGATGCCTTAACCGCCGATGGGTATGCCGCTACGGTGCGCGAGGTAGGCAATGGCGGTTTTGCAGTACAGCTTTGTCAAGGTAATTGCCCGGTACAGGATGTTGCCGGCGAATTTCCACAACTTTGTGAAGCAGAAACCCAAGCTTTTTCGCGTCTATTAGACGTACATGTGCAACGATTAGCGACTTTGGCTGATGGAGAGCATGTGTGCACCACTTCGGTGCCGATAGTGTTACCTTCTCCCAAAATTCTCCGTAAATCGGTGAACATGGCAGACTAGGGCAGGAAGAAACGACAAGAAGGAATAACAATACAAATGACATCATCACCGCCGGTGATTGCCACAAAAGAGGAAAAAGAGGCTGCTGACCAGCAGGTTATTGACTCAATTGGCACTCAATATGAGTACGGATGGCACGACTCAGATGCAGCAGGGCAAAGCGCTCGGCGTGGCCTCGATGAGGACGTGGTGCGCTTTATCTCTGCCGAGAAGAACGAGCCCGAATGGATGCTCAAGCGGCGCCTGAAGGCTCTGAAAGTTTTTGAGCGCAAACCGATGCCGAACTGGGGGCCGGATCTATCGGATCTGGATATGGATCAGATTAAGTACTTTGTGCGCTCTACCGACAAGGTAGCTAATTCCTGGGAAGACCTGCCCGAGGATATTAAGAAAACCTATGATCGGCTGGGGATTCCGGAGGCCGAGCGTGAGAGCTTGGTCTCTGGGGTAGCCGCCCAGTATGAATCGGAAGTGGTCTACAATCAGATCCGCGGTGACTTGGAAAAACAAGGGGTAGTGTTTTTAGATACCGACACTGCCCTGCGCGAACACGAAGACCTCTTTAAACGGTTCTTCGGCAAGGCCGTGCCTGCCGGGGATAATAAGTTCGCTGCCCTGAACACTGCCGTATGGTCGGGGGGATCTTTCATCTACGTACCCAAAGGGGTACATGTAGAGATTCCGCTGCAAGCCTATTTCCGGATCAACACCGAAAACATGGGGCAGTTCGAGCGCACCTTGATCATTGCTGACGAAGGCTCATACGTTCACTACGTAGAAGGCTGTACTGCACCGATTTATAAATCGGATTCGTTGCACTCTGCGATTGTAGAGATTTTCTGCCTCAAGGATGCCCGGGTACGCTACACCACCATTCAAAACTGGTCTACCAACGTCTATAACCTGGTAACCCAGCGCGCCATTTGCGAAGAGGGCGCCACTATGGAATGGGTTGATGGCAATATGGGGTCAAAAACTAATATGAAGTACCCCTCGGTCTACTTGACCGGTAAAAACGCGCGGGGAGAGGCGCTGTCCGTAGCCTTCTCCGGAGAGGGACAGAACCAGGATACCGGCGCCAAGATGCTGCACCTGGCACCTAACACTTCCTCTTCGATTGTCTCGAAGTCGATTTCGCGTAACGGAGGTCGTTCCTCCTACCGTGGCCTAGTGCAGATCGCACCGGAGGCTAAACACTCTAAAGCCTCGGTAGTGTGTGATGCGCTGCTGGTCGATCAGATTTCCCGTACGGATACCTATCCTTATGTGGATATCCAAACCGATGATGTCGAGATGGGGCACGAGGCTACGGTTTCTAAAGTTAGCGCTGACCAGCTCTTTTATTTAATGAGTCGGGGGCTTAGTGAAACGGAAGCGATGGCGATGATTGTGCGCGGCTTTATCGAGCCGATCGCGCGGGAACTCCCCATGGAGTACGCCCTGGAGCTTAATCGCCTGATTGAACTACAAATGGAAGGATCGGTGGGGTAATGGCCGAGATGGTAAAGCAGACAGGCCATAAAGTAGTCGCGGCTCCTTCCCGGGCGGATCGTCCCACCTCGTTTAACCTCGCCGATATCCCCATGCCTGGCGGACGCGAGGAAGATTGGCGATTCACTCCGCTAGAGCGAATAAAAATGCTGCTCACAGATACTTTAGAGGGGGAGGCTCCCCGAGTTGAAGTTGCTGGGCAGGTGGTGAGCGAAACTAAACGGGTAGAGCTGGGTACGTCCTCCTATGTGGAAATAGCTGCCGACAGTGATATTCACGGAAAAGTTGGGGCTCCCGGGGATCGTGCCGCGGTTGTAGAGTGGAACAGTCACCGCGAACTGGTGAACGTAGTAATCGCGGAGTCGCTTAGCGAACCGGTACGTATTAAGGTGATCGGGGAAAACCGGCAGCCGGCAGCTCAGCATATCTGCATCGATGTGAAACCGGATGCGAAAGCTCTGGTGATCCTGGAGCACACCGGGGATGCCCAGCTGAATCAGGGGGTAGAAATCGATGTGGAATCTGGGGCGCAACTGGAATTTGTTTCTATCCAAGAATGGGATAGAACGGCAGTTCACGCCAGTAACCACCGCATGAACGTTGAAAAAGACGCCAAGCTAAAGCATATTGCGATTACTTTGGGTGGCGACCTGGTGCGGATTTGTCCTGACATTGAACTGGATAAACCAGGCGCGGAAGTTGAACTGTACGGTGTTTACTTCACCGACACTGATCAGCATCAAGAACACCGTCTGTTCGTCAACCACAGCGCTGAAAACTGCCGCTCCGATGTGCACTATAAAGGGGCGCTGCAAGGCCAGCAGGCGCACGCAGTCTGGATTGGGGATGTGCTGATTGGTAAGCAAGCTTTCAACACCGATTCCTATGAACAAAACCGCAACCTGGTATTAAATGAGGGTGCCAAAGCAGATTCGGTACCTAACCTAGAAATTGAAAACGGGGAGATTGCGGGAGCCGGACATGCTTCGGCTACCGGACGCTTTGACGAGGAACAACTGTTCTACCTGCTCTCTAGGGGTATTCCAGAAGATATTGCCCGCAAAATGGTAGTTCATGGGTTCTTCGCGGAAGTTATTCGCCAAATCGGGATTGAGGAGATTGAAGAACGTCTGCTCCACGCGATTGATGCCCGCTTGGAAAAAGGGCCGGATCCGCTATGAGCCTCGAAAAAGTTTGCGACCTTAGCGCCCTGGAGCCCGCGCAGGCACTACGCGCCGACGTAACCGACGCGCGGGGGGCTAAAATTCCAATCGCGGTAGTCCGCGATGAGGACGGCGGCTGGCACGCGATTGACGCCCTCTGCACTCACGGAGATGTGGCATTAGACGAGGGCGACGTAGAAGGCTGTGCGATCGAATGTTGGGGGCACGGTGCCCAATTCGATCTCAATACCGGACGGCCCACCATGCCCGCCACCGAGCCAGTTAACTGTTATCAGCTTGAAATCAAAGGACAGGCGGTTTATGTTGACGCCTGCAGCCGCAGTAAAGGAAATGAATAAATGGGGAAACTAGAAGTTAAAGACCTGAAAGTTTCGGTAGAAACTCCCGAAGGGATAAAACATATTCTTAAGGGCGCCTCTCTAACGGTGAATTCGGGGGAGAAACACGCGATTATGGGGCCGAATGGTTCGGGTAAATCTACTCTGGCATATTCGATTGCTGGTCACCCCGGTTACCATATCGAAGGCGGGGAAGTGCTCCTAGACGGGGTTAATATCCTGGAATCATCCCCAGATGATCGGGCACGTGCTGGCTTATTCTTGGCAATGCAGTACCCGGTGGAGGTTCCCGGAGTCACGGTGTCTAACTTCTTGCGTACCGCCCGTACTGCAGTTGATGGACAGGCTCCGCCCGTGCGTACCTGGGTAAAAGAACTTAAAGAGGCCATGGAAGACCTGCGGGTAGACCCGCAGTTTGCTAACCGCGACCTCAACGCTGGTTTTTCTGGTGGGGAAAAGAAACGCCTAGAGATCCTGCAAATGCAGATTCTGCATCCGAAGTTCGCCATTCTGGATGAAACTGACTCTGGCCTCGATATTGACGCTTTGCGCACCGTGTCTGCCGGAGTTAATCACGCCCACGAAAAACTCGGCTGCGGCCTGCTGGTAATCACTCACTATTCGCGGATTTTGAACTACATTAAGCCAGACTTCGTGCACGTATTCGCCAATGGGCGAATCGTGGATTCCGGAGGTAGTGAACTGGCAGACAAACTGGAAACCAGCGGGTACGACTCTTACCTGTAAGCCGCCTTACTGCTGAGGAAAGTTGCTGGTTTTTGAGAGGACATAGCTGATGGATTCTCCATTTTCCGATACGGAACTGGCGCGTTTGCGCGCCGATTTTCCGATTCTTTCCCGCACCGGACGGGGAGGAAAACCGATTGTCTATTTGGATGCGGCAGCCACCTCTCAAAAACCGCGTTCGGTGATGCAAGCCGAAAGTAGTTTTTACGAAAACTCTAATGGTGCAGTGCATCGGGGTACTCACCTATTGGCCGATGAATCTAGCCAATATTTCGAGGACGCACGCGCGAAATTGGCTGGCTTTGTTGGGGCCCTCCCGGAAGAAATCGTGTGGACTAAGAACGCGACCGAAGCGCTAAATCTGGTGGCCTATGGCTTGTCTAACCCCGGGATAGAGGACGGCGCACCTCTGATAGGGAAAGGGGATCGGGTAGTTACTACTCGGGCGGAGCATCACGCTAACTTGGTGCCGTGGCAGTTACTTAGCCAGCGCACGGGATGCGAGTTCGCTTATCTGGATCTAGACCGCGAAGGGCGCATTGATCTGGAAACCCTAGACGCGATCACTCCTAACACCAAGGTAGTGGCCGTAACTCATGCCTCTAATGTGTCGGGGGCGATTACTGATATAGCGCCTATTATCCAGGTGGCTCACGCGGTGGGAGCTTGGGTAGTGTTAGACACCTGCCAGTCCAGCGCCCATATGCCCCTAGATGTTAAGGCTCTGGACGCAGATTTCGCTTGCTTTTCGGGGCATAAAATGGCAGGCCCCACCGGTATTGGCGCCCTGTACGGTCGCCGAGAATTGTTAGAGCAATTGCCGCCGGTCTTGGCAGGTGGCTCCATGATCGCCGATGTAGCCATGGACAAATCCACTTTCCAGCCTGTCCCGGAGCGTTTCGAGGCCGGCTCGCAAGCGGTAGCCCAGATTCACGCTTGGGCGGTGGCACTAGATTACCTGCAGGAAGTGGGGATGGAGCGGATTCGTAGCCACGAATTGGCTTTGACTAAGTATCTGCTAGAAGGGCTCGCGACCGTAAAAGACCTAAGACTACTCGGGCCTGCTGATTACCGCGAACGGGTAGGACTCGCGGCCTTTAATTTCGCGGGCATCCATCCCCATGACGTGGGGCAGGTATTAGATGCCGAGGACGTAGCGATTAGGGTGGGTCATCACTGCGCCCTCCCGCTGCACGCCCACTATGGGTTACGTTCCTCTTGTCGGGCATCGCTGTCACTGACATCTTCACGCGGCGATATTGACCGGCTAATCGCCGGTCTAGAGGTTGTGCGTAGTTTCTTTAAAAGGGGGAAATAATGGTTTCGGCTCTTGATCAGCTATATCAACAGGTGATTATGGATCATGCCGCGGAAAAACACGGCAGTGGCCAGGTAGAAACTTCGGATACCTCCTCCCATCAAGTTAATCCTACCTGCGGGGATGAGGTTACTTTAGCAGTTACTTTAGAGGGGGATACTCTGGCCGGTCTTGCCTGGCAGGGGCAGGGCTGTTCCATTTCCCAGGCATCGCTATCAATGATGAATGACCTGGTAGCGGGGAAAACGTTGGCGGAAATTGAACAACTGTGGAAAGATTTTGACCACATGATGCATTCTCGCGGCCGCGAAGTTCCCGATGAAGTGTTAGATCCCCTCGAAGATGCCGCGAGCCTGCAAGGAACCTCCAAGTTCCCCAACCGAGTTAAATGCGCCCTCTTAGGGTGGATGGCGCTGAGAGAATCAATCGCCAAAACGCAAGCGAGGCAGGAAAATGAGTGAAGAACGTCCTTGGGAAAATACCTCGGAAGTGCCCCAGCGCTTTCAGGAAGTGGCTGCTGGTAATGAAAATGCCGGCCCTTTTCAGCCCTCTAAAGCACACCATCACGCCGAGAATCAGGAGCTAGAGACGGGTAATTCTAAAGCAGATAGCCCCGCCAACCAGTCTGCAGAATCCGCTCCTGCTAATCCAAGTGAAAATCCGTCATCTGCCGAAGAATCTGCCGCGCTTCCTCCTGTGGGTGCTCTGCCTACGCAAGAGGACGTACTAGAGGCCTTAAAAGATGTAATCGACCCTGAACTCGGGATTAATATCGTAGATTTGGGATTGGTTTACGGGGTAGATATTCAAGCTGATGGGGCAGTAATCGTCGAGATGACACTGACTTCTGCTGCCTGTCCGCTTACCGATATGTTGGAAGAACAAACCCAATGGGTTCTGGGCTCAATGGCCAGCAGAGTACAAATCAATTGGGTGTGGATGCCGCCGTGGGGGCCGGATCGGATTACGGAAGAAGGACGCGAACAGTTACGCGCTCTCGGCTTTAACGTCTAATGGGATAACATAGGCTTGCAGATAATCTAGCAAGGGGAAATCCATGATGCGTGGAGTCTGGTCTGAGGTCGGGAAACTAGAAAAAGTACTGGTACACCGTCCTGGGAGCGAAATTGACCGCCTGACTCCTTCAAATCGCGAGGAACTACTCTTTGACGATATTTTGTGGCTAGAGAAGGCTCGTGAAGATCACGATACCTTTAGCGCTGCCCTTTCTTCCCAAGGCGCGCAAGTTGTGTATCTGCAAGATCTCTTAGCTGAGACTTTAGAGTTAGTACCGGGTCGAAAATGGCTATTGGAACAGACTATTGATGATCGTCATTTCGGGGTAGCGCTTAGCGGGTCGCTCAGAGAGTATCTGGCGGAGCAGGAAAGCCGGAAGCTGGCGCAAATTATGATTAGCGGGCTTACCCGCGCAGAAATCGAGTCTCAACTAGGATCGGTAGCCTCCACTGTTTTGGCGCGAGTAGGAACGGAAGATTTTATCTTAGCGCCGCTCCCTAATCACCTGTTCACGCGGGATACTTCCGCCTGGATTGGCAGGGGAGTTATGCTTTCGGCCATGAAAAAGACTGCCCGTCGCCGTGAAACCTTAAACTTGCAGGCTATCTACCGGTTCCATCCAGATTTTAGCGATAATCTTACCCAGTTCGGCGCGGGGGTAGCCGACAGCCCCGCCTCTACCGAGGGTGGGGATGTAGAAATACTCTCGGAAAACTCGGTACTGGTGGGGATTTCGGAACGTACCAGCCCAGCAGGTTTCGAGCGTCTTGCTTCCCGCCTGCTCCGGGACTCGTCCTCATCAATAAATATGGTCACCGGGTTGTTGATGCCGATGGAGCGAGCCCAAATGCATTTAGATACGGTGCTGACGATGGTTAACCGGGATACTTTCTATAAATACAAGAAGCTGGGGATGTTGGCGAGCGTTACTGCTCGTCGGGGCGTAGACGGTCAAATCTGTTGGCAGATGCATCCGGAAGCCGAAATGCATGAGATTCTTGCTCAGGCGGCAGGAGTGAGTGCGGTTAATATTCTGCAAACCCCGCAATCTGATAGTGGCGCAGAACGCGGGCAATGGAATGACGCCTGTAACTTGCTAGCACTTCGTGAAAACGTGGTGACCTCCTATGACCGCAACTGGCAAACCATCGACTACTTGCACTCCCAAGGGGTAAAAGTTTTAGAAGTTCCCAGTGCAGAGCTGGGGCGCGGGCGCGGAGGACCGCGCTGTATGACCTGTCCGCTCGAACGCCAAGCCATCGATAACTAGCGTTAAACCCCAGCTAGACAGGGGAAAGAAATTAATAGAAAGGTTTAAACTGTGGCATTACTATCTGGTCGCCATTTTCTAAAAGAACTCGATTTCACCGCCGAGGAATGGCGGTATCTGCTGGATTTGGCGGCGCAGCTAAAAGCAGCCAAACGGGCGGGAAGTGAACAGCCTTATTTGAAAGGTAAAAACATTGCCCTAATTTTTGAAAAAACTTCTACCCGTACGCGCTGCTCTTTTGAAGTAGCTGCCTACGATCAGGGCGCACACGTAACCTTTCTCGACCCGGTGGCCTCCCAGATTGGGCATAAAGAATCTATGGCGGACACGGCGCAAGTATTGGGGCGCTTCTATGACGGGATTGAGTTTCGAGGACGGCGTCAAGAGGACGTAGAAACTTTAGCGCGCCTATCGGGGGTGCCGGTTTGGAATGGTCTTACCGATGAATGGCATCCCACGCAAATGCTTTGTGACCAGCTAACTATGATGGAGCATTCCGGACGCGACTTGCATGATATTTCCTTTGCTTATCTGGGTGATGCTCGCAATAATATGTCGAATTCGCTGCTGATTTCCGGGGCAATGATGGGCATGGATGTGCGAATTATCGGGCCAAAGCAACTGTGGAATGAACAATGCTGGATTGATAAAGCCCATGAAATTGCGGCTCTAACCGGCGCGAAAATCACCCACACTGATGATCCGGCTGCTGGGGTTAGGGGCGCAGATTTCTTGTACACCGATGTATGGGTTTCGATGGGGGAGCCGAAAGAAGTCTGGGATGAGCGGATTAAGCTGCTCTTGCCCTACCAGGTGAATGCCCAGCTAATGGCGGAAGCCGGAGAGCAGGCAAAGTTTTTGCACTGCCTGCCCGCTTTCCATGACCGCGCAACCACCGTGGGGGAGGATATATACCAAAAAACTGGTCTGGATGCCTTAGAAGTTACCGATGAGGTGTTCTGTGGGGAACGCTCAGTAGTGTTTGACCAAGCAGAAAACCGGATGCACACCATTAAAGCCGTGATGGTAGCTACTTTGGGGACGCTAACTGACTAGAATAATCAGGTACTGAAAGGGGAGGCGCCCGGCCATTGGCCGGGCGCCTCCCCTAATGATTTAACAGTCAGACAGGTGTACTAGCCAGACTATCCAAGTAGAGGTAGTAGATCCCCAATCCCGTTGAACACCGCCTTGGGGCGGTAGGGGAACTTCTGGATATCCTCGCGGGAAGTTGAACCTGATAACACTAGGTAGGAATCCATACCGCTTTCTACCCCGGCGTGAATATCAGTGTCCATGCGGTCGCCGACCATGGCCGCGTCCTCGGAGTGGGCGCCCAGCTTGTTGAGTCCCGCCCGGAACATTACCGGATTTGGCTTACCCACAAAATAGGGCTGGCGTCCGGTAGCCTTGGTGATCATGGCCGCCACTGACCCTACCGCGGGCAGGGTTCCGTCCTCGGAAGGACCGGTAGTGTCCGGGTTGGTGCAAATGAACTTCGCTCCCTTTTCGATTAGTCGAATCGCTTTGGTAATATTCACGAAATCGTAGAAGCGGGTTTCACCTAGGACTACATATTCCGGATTGCTTTCGGTCATTACATACCCGGCTTCGTGGATTGCGGTGGTAAGTCCCGCTTCTCCGATGACGAAAGCCGTAGAGTTGGGGGACTGGCTATTTAAGAAATCGGCAGTAGCGTTAGCCGAAGTCCAGATGCGGTCTTCAGGAACTTCTAATCCCGAGGATGCCAACCGTGCCGATAGGTCGCGGTTGGTATAGATAGAGTTGTTAGTCAGTACCAAGAACGGAATACTGTCTGCTTTTAGAGTTTCAATAAACTCGTGCGCTCCTGGTAGAGCCAAGGATTCGTGCACCAGCACCCCATCCATATCGGTCATCCAGGCTTTGGGTTTACGCAATTTACTAATATCGCTCATACCCCCATCCTAGCGGGGACATACCGCAAATGCTTATCTCTAAAGTCCTGTTATCCGCCTATTTACCATCGCGAAGACTCAAGTAAGCAATGCCGAGCCACTGGATCTATTCAAGGCGTGAAAGTGCTCCAAATCTAAGGGCAGTTTTATGTAGTATGCGTCTTGGAAATAAAAGGAGCGCGACAGCTAACTCTTGGATGAACGGCTAGTTTGCCCGCATATCTAGCACTTGGGCAGCGGTAGCCGCATCGATTACTAGCCGATTAGCGTAGCCATGTTCCAGGGCGACCCTGATGATCGCTACTTTTGCGCCTCCGCCGGCAACCATTATTTTTTCGGGAATCCTGCGCAGCTGCGCGAGAGTGACTGCCATCGTGCGGTCATTTAGTTCCGGCAGACATACCCGGCCATGGGTGTCGATGAAACGAGAACAAATATCTCCCACGGCTTTCTGCTCTAAAAATAGTTTCACATCGCGTGAGAGGGTAGGCAGGGTCAATAGATAGGAACTTTTGGCCGCATCTCCCACGGTAAACACGGCTACCTGTGAGTCTCGTCCTCGTTTCAACGCTGCTGCCACCTGTTTTTCTTTCATCATTGCCGCTTTGGCTTCGGCGCTTTGAAATACGGTGGGTGCTCCTAAAAGGTGTGCCTTGGCCTTGAAAGCCTCGGCGAAACGATTAACTGCCTCGATTTCGCTTTGTCCGCGCGCGAACCCGCCTACCCCTCCGCGCAGTTGCACGATCTCTACATTCTTACGCGGTTGGGTGGTGAGGTTTTTCGAGATTTCTTCAACGGTTCGCGACCAGGAAACCCCCACCATGTCTCCATCTTTAATCACCTTTTCTACTATCCGGGCGCCGGCTTCCCCTAGTGCTTTGCGGACTTCACTATCTGAGGGAGCACTGGGGTAAACCACCACCGCCTCCTCTAATCCGAACCGGGATTTTAGTGCATTTGCGGCTGAAGAATCCGCTAGTCGAGGATCATTAACCGTGATTTTCACGTACCCTTTGGCGCGAGCATAACGCAGCAGCTTAGAAACCGTGGGGCGCGAGATTCCCAGCCGCGCCGCCACTTCATTTTGGGGAAGACCCCCATAATAGGCTTTGGCAGCATCAATCGCTTGAATATCTTTGCGGCTAAGATTTACGGGCATGGTTTTCCTCTTGTTGCGGCACCTTTGCTACGGCACTATTGTAAATCTTCCAGTTAGCTCAGGGAAGTAGCTTCGCAGAGATCGCGGTATGTTTACTGCACTTAAGGGGCTGTAATGGAAATATGCTGCAAGTAAGGCATGAAAGTAACAGGACTTTCCGTGCTAGCAGAGTGCGAGGATTCAGCTAGGAGACAGCACGGAGGGTTAGGGAGCTAGGGAAATGGAAATAGTAAGATTTTCCCGGATTTTTGGGGCATAGCTGGCTACTAGCGCAGCCAAAAGCCAAGAAACACTGAGAGAATCTCGCATGCTCTGCCGGGGCTGGTACTCGCTCCGGCCTCCTTCTATCCTCGAAAATACGGGAAAGTAGCGGGGTAGGCAATAGCCGTATCGGTTTTAACTACGGCCAGCACCTGGGTAGAATCCACACCGTGATTAATGCGCAAGATATGGAAGTGCGGATCGGGCAGCGGCTCTTGGTCTCCCGCACCAATTTGCGGATTGATAAAGGGATGCGTATCGGTCTAGTCGGGCGCAATGGCGCTGGTAAAACCACTACGATGCGCTTAATTGCGGCGCTAGTGGCTCTAGGTAAACATCGCTCTAGCGGCTCCCTTAGCGAGGACGAAGCCCAAGAATTAATCGATAATATCGATTTTCAAGGCAAAATCACTTCCTCCGGGTCGGTAGGGTATCTGTCACAAGACCCAGCAGTCGGGGTGAAACAAAAGGACGGGATTTCCCGGATAATGGCGGTGCGGGATTTAGATCGCACTTTGCGGGCAATCGAGAACGCTCAAGAAAAAATGTCTACCACCAGCGGGGAAACCCAGGCAAAAGCGATAGAAAGATACGCCCGCCTGGACGAAGAATTTACTAGCCTAGGAGGTTATGCCGCCCGCTCCGAGGCTATGCAGATCGCTCATAACTTAGGGCTTGACCAAGACGCACTAACTCAGCCACTCGCCACGCTTTCGGGAGGGCAGCGCCGCCGGGTAGAACTGGCGCGGGTACTGTTTTCCCAACCAGATGTACTGCTTTTAGATGAGCCCACCAACCACTTAGATCATGACTCCATCATTTGGCTTCGCGATTTTCTGCGCACCTATGCCGGCGGCTTTGTCATGGTTACCCACTCCACGGCGCTGCTACAAGACACTGTAAACCAGGTTTGGTATCTGGATGCCTCCCGGGCAGTGATCGACCAATACAAACTGGGTTGGGATGCCTACCTGAAGCAACGCGCCCAAGATGAGGCGCGGCGGCGCCGCGAGCGCCAAAACGCCTTGGCGAAAGCACAGGCATTGCGCGAACAGGGCGAGAAAATGCGGGCTAAAGCCACTAAGGCAGTCGCGGCGCAACAAATGCTGCGCCGAGCCGAAGAACTAGTAAAAGAGGCCGGGAGCGAAACCAAGGCCGAAAAGGTTGCTCGCCTGCGTTTTCCTACTCCGCTAGCTTGCGGCAAAGTACCGCTGAATGCGCGCGGCCTCGCGAAATCTTATGGCAGCCTAGAGGTATTTTCCGGCCTAGATTTATCAATTGACCGCGGCAGCAAAGTCGTGGTTTTAGGGGAAAACGGGGCCGGTAAAACCACGCTGCTGCGACTACTAAACGGGATCGAGGAGGCAGACGCGGGGGAAGTTGTTCCCGGGCACGGCCTCAAACTGGGCTATTACGCCCAAGAACACGAAACCTTGGATCCGGCTCGCACGGTTTATGAAAATATGACCGCGGCGGCGCCCGACCTGGATGAAACCCATGTGCGTAACATTTTGGGACAGTTCCTATTTTCCGGGGAAGATGCTTTTAAGCCCGCTAGCGTGCTGTCGGGGGGAGAAAAAACCCGTCTCGCTTTAGCCACCCTGGTAGTAAGTGGCGCCAATGTGCTGCTGCTAGATGAACCTACCAATAACTTGGATCCGGCGTCTCGGGAAGAAATCTTGCACGCCCTCGACCAATACGAGGGCGCGGTGGTGCTGGTAACCCACGATCCGGGGGCCGTTGAGGCGCTAAATCCGCAGCGGGTGTTGTTGCTGCCCGATGGGGACGAGGACTTATGGAGTGATGATTACCTGGATCTGGTGGAACTGACTTAGCTAGCAGCCGGCCTTACTCGTAATCTTGCTGGGGCTAGCGGGTAATTCGGGGACTAATCCAAAGTTGCCGTCTCGACCTCGCTAAAAGGAACCACCTTGGTGGGAAAAGAACGATACGCCAGGTATTGACGCAAAAAATCGGCGTGTTCATCGCAAGTCAGCCAGGTTTTATGTACGGGGCGGGGAATCTTGGGGTTGCGCCACAATACCGCTTTGGTTGCCGGGTTTTCACACCGGCGGGCTGAACAGATATTGTCTTCTGGTCCCTTAGCTAAAGCCATACCTCTCCTTGTCCTTAGTTTTCATTCTAGAGGCTTAGCTAGGATAGAGCTATGAGCTACGAATTAACGCTGGTACGGCATGCTCAGGCTGGTTATGGCCGGGGCGACCACGGCCGTCCTTTGACCCCAGCCGGGGTGCGGCAGGCGCGGGAATTAGGGGCGCTTCTGGTTAAAGAGGGGGTCGAGGTCGAGCTGATTTTGCATTCTACGGCGGCTCGCGCCACCCAAACGGCCCAGCAGCTTGGGCGGGCTTACCCGAGCGCACAGCTACTGGCAGAGGACGAGCTATATCATTGCTCTCCGGAGCGGCTGCTGCGGCTAGTAAGCGAGTACGCACCGGCAGGGGGTAAAGCCATTTTGGTAGTAGGGCATGAGCCCATTATTTCCATGACTGCCCAGCTTTTAGCACCGGAAAACGCCGGCGTACCTTACGGAGTGTCCACCGCTACCGCTATTACTTTTAGAGTTGCCGATTTTACTCATCTTGTCCCAGGTGACGGGGAACTGACTGGAGTTTTTCACGCCCCGCTGCGCGCCTAGGCATGAGGGATACCCAGACATTTTCATTGTGACTTACCTTTGTTTTGTTGCCTAACACGCTGTTAGAGATAGCACGGGGAGCACTTCACAAGAAGTGCTCCCCGGCAATTTAGAGAGTTTTAGCTTAATGATCCACAATAGTTCCCTTGGGGACTACCGTGATGCCGCCCTCGGAAATTGTAAAGCCGCGTTCGCGGTCTTTATCGTGATCGACACCGATTTGTACCCCTTCCGCGACCCGCACATTCTTATCCAAGATCGCATTGTGGATCACGGCGGAGCGTTCCACATCTACACCATTCATTAACACTGAGCCGTCCACAGAAGAGTAAGAATGCAAATGCACTCGGGGAGAGAGCATGGAACGTTCCACGCGTGACCCAGAAATAATAACCCCGGGAGACACGATTGAATCCAGAGCCATGCCTCGGCGGTTCTCGTCACTGAAAGTACTCTTCGCGGGGGGCAGCCAGGCGTCTAGCTTTGTGTAGGTTGGCCAGTCAAAGTTGTAGAGGTTGAATACCGGGGATACTGAGAGCAGATCCAGGTGCGCTTCGTAGAAGGCATCGATAGTACCCACATCACGCCAGTAATCGCGGTCACGGTCGGTAGCGCCCGGAACTTCGTTCTCAATGAAGTCATAGCAGTTTACCCCGCCATGCTTTACAAAATAGGGAACCAAATCCCCACCCATATCATGCTTCGAGTCTTCATTCTTAGCGTCTTCTTCCAAAGCAGCCACCAAGTCTTTAGTGGTGAAAACGTAGTTACCCATCGACGCTAAGAACTTGGTGGGATCATCAGGCAGACCCTCACAGGTATCAGGTTTTTCGATGAAGCGATTAATCGTTCCGTCGGTTTGGTCAATGACCCCAAAAGCGCTGGACAATTCAACAGGTTGCCGAATCCCGGCAACCGTACAAGGCAGGCCGGATTTAATGTGGTTATCGACCATTTGTGAAAAGTCCATCCGATAGATATTGTCCGCCCCAATAATCAGGACGTAGTCAGGATCCTCGTCACGCACAATGTTTAGCGACTGGTAGACCGCATCTGCGCTGCCCAAATACCAGTGCTTTCCGCGCCGCTGCTGGGCGGGAACTGGGGCTACATAGTTGCTCAGTAAATCGGACATCCGCCAGGTGGTAGCTAAGTGGCGGTCTAGCGAGTGCGATTTGTATTGGGTGAGTACCACCGAGCGGAGATAACCGGAGTTCACCACATTGGAAAGCGCGAAATCGATCAAGCGGTAGGTTCCACCAAAGGGAACCGCCGGTTTCGCTCTATCTAAAGTAAGGGGCATCAGGCGCTTGCCTTCGCCGCCAGCCAGAATCATTGCTAACACATTATTTTTTCCCATGACGTCAGCTTATGCCAAGCTGCAGGGCTTGCGCGGGGATTTGAGGTTGATTAATTAAATGGTAATAGTCTGCTTACGGAGAATTTAAAAAATATTAGTTTTTGCCTTGCCCCAGAATGCAGCGCAGATCCTTTCCTTGGAGTAAGCGTTATTGGCGGGGGCAGGAGCGAAGGATTTCCCGTTTCTGCCCCGCGCCTTCATGATTCCATTAATCTAGTAGATAACGGCAAAATTAAAGGTCACCTAGGAAAGGATCCCCAAAATGCGTGTCGATTTGTTGAGCCGAGAATATCCCCCTCATGTCTACGGTGGCGCTGGCGTCCACGTTACTGAGCTGGCGAAAGTGTTAGCAGAAAGAATTGAGGTGGGGGTACATTGCTTTGATGGGGCACGTCCCGATGATGGCGGAAAAATCCGGGTACAGGGATATGACTATTGTCGCAAGCAGGATGGGGATAATGCCGCGCTGCGTACCTTGGGAATCGATTTACAGATGGCGCAGCGCTGCGACCACGCCGACTTGGTGCACTCCCACACCTGGTATGCCAATATGGCTGGTCACTGGGCAAAGAAACTGTACGAGGTTCCACATGTGGTGACGGCTCACTCTTTAGAGCCGCTCCGTCCTTGGAAACGGGAACAATTAGGAGGCGGTTATAACCTGTCATCCTGGGCCGAAGAAACTGCCTACTTAGCAGCCGATGCGGTGGTGGGGGTCTCCCACGGGATGAAGGAAGATATTTTACGTGCCTACCCGCAGATAGACCCGGATAAGGTTCACGTTATCCATAATGGTTTGGATCTACGCGATTGGGCGCTACCTACCGACCAGGAAGCGGTTGCCCAAACCCTATCTAAATACGGCATCGACCCGGATGTGCCGACAGTGGTTTTCGTAGGCCGGATAACCCGCCAAAAAGGTCTGCCGCACTTCTTGCAGGCGATCAAACAAATTCCGGCAGATTCTCAGGTAGTACTGTGCGCCGGAGCACCCGACACCCCGGAGATTGAAAAAGAAGTACGCAAGTTAGTCGACGAATTATCAGCGGAGCGCAGCGGAATCATCTGGATTGAACAGATGCTCCCGCACGACCAGCTGGTCAACATCTTGTCGGCAGCGCAAGTATTTGTTACCCCCTCGATTTATGAACCGATGGGGATTGTGAACCTCGAGGCCGCCGCCATGGAACTTCCGGTAGTGGGAACCGCTACCGGTGGAATTCCGGATTGCATTGCCGAGGGCCAGACCGGTTATCTAGTGCCGATCGAACAGTTAACTGACGGCAGCGGTACCCCCACGAATCCCGAGAAATTCCACCGGGATATGGCCGAGCGGATCACTAAGCTGGTTGAAGATCCCGATCTGGCCAAGAAAATGGGTAAAGCTGGACGTAAACGGGTGGAAGAAAAATTTTCTTGGCAGAGTGTTGCCGATAAAACTGTGGAACTATACCGCTCCCTCTTGTAGGAGTAATACGCAGCTAGAAGTCTGATAGCTGTGGCGGGGGCGAGCACTTTGGGGAAGATGCTCGCCCCCGCCACGTATCGGCAAGCACACTGGTTAAGATGGGACATATGGATACTCTGCTCCGATTAAAACACGTCAGTTTTATGCGTGGAGGAAACCCGATCCTTCAGGATGTTTCCTTCAAAACCAAGCTGGGAGAGAACTGGGTAATTCTCGGCCCTAATGGGGCGGGGAAGACCACTCTAGTATCAATCCTGGCTGCGCGTAGCTATCCCTCCAGTGGGAAAGCCAAAGTTCTAGGGGAACGTCTAGGGACAGTACCGGTACAAGAATTACATGAACGGGTAGGGTTGTGTTCAACTGCGGCGCTGCGGGTAATCCCGCGCTCGCAAACCGTGAAGGCACTAATCCTTTCGGCCGCTTATGGCACTATGGTGCGCGGACGGGATCAAGATTTTGAAGATATCGACTATCAACGCCGCGAAAACCTCATGGAATTATTCGGGGTAGCAGCTCTACAAGATCGCAGTTTAGCTACGATCTCCGATGGGGAACGCCAACGGGTCTTGATTGCCCGGGCTCTAATGGCTGATCCGGAGATCCTGCTTTTGGATGAACCGGTAGCGGGGGTGGATCTGCAGGCTCGCGAACTTTTACTTTCCGCTCTCGATGAGCTCAGTTCGGATCCAAAGTCACCACAGATCGTGATGGTCACCCACCATTTAGAAGAAATACCGGCATCCTTCAATCGCGCAGCTTTGATGAAGGAAGGCAAAATCATGGCTAGCGGCGATATCGACCAGGTTCTGACCAGCGAAAACCTCTCAGAGGCGTTCAGCTTGCCGCTCAAATGTGGGCGCAGCGGAGACGGGCGTTGGTGGGCACACGCCCGGTAGTATCCGGCAACCATCCCAGTTGGAATAAGTAACTTTACACCCCAAATATCGGTAAACAGTAAGGAATATCGTGGACTCAGCGCAAGAGGATGTACTACAAAAGATTGCGGAACTGGGAGTAAAATTCATCCGCCTGTGGTTTACAGATGTATCCGGCTCCCTAAAATCAGTGGCGATTGACCCCGCAGAACTTGAGGACGCCTTTAACGAGGGGATCGGATTCGATGGTTCCGCCATAGAAGGCTTCACTCGCGTCTACGAATCTGACATGTTGCTGCGTCCCGATGCCTCTACTTTTCAAATCTTGCCGTGGCGAGGCGAGGACGCCGAAGTCGGGCGGATGTTTTGCGATGTATATACCCCGGATCTGCAGCCTGCCCGATCCGATCCTCGCCGCGTACTCGAGCGGCAATTAGAGCGCGCCGCCGATCTTGGTTTTACTTTCAATATTCACCCCGAGATTGAGTTCTATCTGCTAGAGCCGCCAACTTCCTTGGATGAGCCGCTGCGTCCTATCGACAATGCTTCCTATTTTGATCATGTGCCTAACGGGGGAGACAACTCTTTTCGCCGCCGAGCAGTGGCAATGCTGGAAGAAATGGGAATTTCCGTAGAGTTCTCGCATCACGAAAACGGGCCGGGTCAAAACGAAATCGATCTGCGAGCCTCCGACGCTCTAACCGGATCCGATAACATCATGACATTCCGGATACTGATTGAAGAGATCGCGATGCAAGACCGGATGGTGGCCACCTTTATGCCAAAGCCCATGGCGGGGCAGGCCGGCAGTGGAATGCACACCCATATGTCCCTTTTCGAGGGCGAGCATAACGCTTTTTACGATGGCGCCAGCGATATTTATCAGCTCTCTGCCACCGGACAGGCTTTTACCGCCGGGCTGCTCTCTCACGCACGTGAATACTCGGCGGTGGTAAACCAGCATGTTAACTCCTACAAACGCCTTTGGGGAGGCTCGGAGGCGCCCTCCTATATTTGTTGGGGACACAATAACCGCTCGGCGCTGGTGCGGGTGCCGCTGTATAAACCAGAAAAAGCCGGCGATGCCCGCATCGAATATCGCGGAACAGATCCGGCCGCGAATCCCTATTTGGCCTATGCTTCGCTGCTGGCTGCGGGGCTAGATGGGATTGAAAAAGAAATGAAACTGCCTCTAGAAACCGAGGACGATGTCTGGCGCCTATCTGATAAGGAACGCCGCGCCCAAGGAATCCCTGCCCTACCGCTAACTTTAGAAGAAGCCGTTTCAGAACTGCGCCAATCAGAGTTCATGGCCAAGGTATTGGGGGAGGAAGTTTTTGCCTATGTGCTGCGCAATAAAGAACGGGAATGGCGTGAATACTCGGCGCAGATAACCCGGGGAGAGCTAGCAAAGTTCTTGCGAGTATAGCTATGGCTAGGAAAGTTAGTCTCGCTTCGCGCCTGCGCTCTAGCGGGGTTACGGAAGTTGCTCGCGCCGAAAGCTGGGTAAGTAGCCCGGTCTTTGCCCCGCTAGTACAAAATGAAGACTTTTGGCGGGAACTGTCAGCGTCTGCCCACCCAGACCAAGTGCTAGTGTGCTTAATCAATCTGTTAGAAGCAATAGAGGGGACGGGAGAATACCTGGCTGAGAACCCTCGTCAGCGCGCCCTGGTGATAGCTATTTGCGGGGTTTCTCGTTTTGCCGGCGATTACCTGAATAGCCATCCGCAGCTCCTGTCGCAGCTAGAAGTCTCCCAGTCAGAGGCGTATTGGGATGGAAAACGCTATCAAGTCAGTCAAGAGCTAGATTTCATTGAGCGCTATCGCGCCCAGGTTCGCCTAGAAATTTTACAGGCTGTTAGTGCCCAGGAAATCCGCAGTGATACCTGGATAGCTCAGGAAGGCAATCTCAATGATCTGCGCCGCGCTTACCGCGCCCAGCTATTGCAAATAATTGCGGAGGACGCCTCGCATCCCGATCCTTTAGCTTTCTTTTCCGTAGTAGCCGGAAAACTCAGTGCCCTAACAGATGCTACTTTAGAAGGCGCCCTCGCCCTGGCACGCGGAAAATATGATCCCGCAGGCGAGGTAGATTTCGCGGTGATTGCCCTGGGTAAAACGGGAGCTGGAGAGCTTAACTATCATAGTGACATCGACCTGATCTACGTGGCCGAGCCCGCCGAAAATAGCAGACTCAGCGAGGACGAGGCTCTGGAAGTGGCTTCCCGCTTAGCGATCGGGATTTCGGCTGTCTGTTGTGGACCGGGAATCGAGATGCCGCTGTGGCCTATAGACTTAGCTCTGCGCCCAGAGGGTCAAGATGGAGCCACTTGTCGCACTGTTGCTGCTCACGCCAAGTACTATCAAAAATGGGCGAAAACTTGGGAGTTTCAGGCGCTGTTAAAGGCGCGTCCCGCAGCCGGGTCTCCTCGGGTAGCGGATGCCTATATGCAGGCAGTATGGCCGCTAGTGTGGACAGCAGTCGAGCGGGAAGGCTTCTTTAGTGACACGCGAGCAATGCGGATTCGAGTAGAAGAATCTATCCCTAGCCCTACAGCGGGTCGAGAACTTAAACTGGGACCCGGCGGGCTGCGCGATATCGAGTTCTCGGTACAACTGCTACAAATGGTGCATGGACGTACCGATGAAAGCTTGCGAGTGCGTCCCACGCTGCAAGCGCTCGACGCGCTCGCCCAGGGCGGGTATATCGGCCGAGATCCTGCCCGTCAGCTGGCAGACGCCTACCGGTTCTTGCGGGTTGTCGAACACCGGATGCAAATGCAGCGGATGTCGCGTACCCATTTATTCCCGCAAAACCGCGAAGACGAGCGCCGGGTCGGCAGATCTTTGCATCAAGAGAGTTTTGGGAAGAGCGGAGAGCTCACCAGCTATTGGGAAAAGTTGAAACCACTAATCCGCGCCCTGCAACAAGATATTTTCTACCGCCCCTTGCTGCCGGCAACCGCGGGGCTATCCAAAGCCGAGGCCGCCCTCAACCCCCAGGCAGCAGCCGATCGCCTCCGGTTGGCCGGATACCGGGACACTCGCGGAGCCTTAGGACATATTACTGCTCTGACCGCCGGGGTTTCTCGGCGCAGCCAAATCCAGAGCCATATTCTGCCGGTGCTGCTCGGCTGGCTGGCTGAGGGGCCTTCCCCAGATGCTGGTTTGCTGCGTTTTCGTCGCCTCTCGGAAGCAATCGGGAAATCCCATTGGTATATGGGACTGTTGCGGGACTCATCCCGGGTTGCCCACCGCTTGTGTACCATTTTGTCGCTCAGCCCTTATATCGCCCAGCGTCTTGAACATGTACCGGAAGCGGTACAGTGGCTAGACGATGATGAAAAGCTCGCTACCCGCAGTTACGCTCAACTTTATGCCGAAATGAAGGCACTATCGCGGCGTCACCAGGACAGCTCGGCAGCGATCGATTTGATTCGCCAAACCCGGGGGCGGGAATTACTACGTTGTGCCTTACGAGATGTGGTTAACCATTTAGATCCCATTTCTACCCAGGCGGCCATCACCGATATCAACGATGCCACCATTGCTGCCGCCAGCCAAGTAATCCTGCGCGAATTGTCGGCTAAAGAGAAGACTATTCCCCGAATTGCGCTAGTGGCGATGGGGCGCGGAGGAGGACGCGAATCAGCCTATGCTTCCGATGCTGATCTGATAGTGGTGCATTCTCCGTTAATTGATCCGCGTTGGAGCGAGCCCGGGGCAGTAGCCACAATACCGGCACCGTGGACAGAAAATACTCCGACTGGTGCTACTTTGCGGTCCCACGCTAAACTATCCGCCCCGGAAGCTTCCCGGATTGCGGTTCTATTCGCTACGCGGCTGCAAGAAGAAATGAACCGGCCAGCTACTGCGCCCATTTTGAGAATAGATTACGGGCTGCGCCCCGAGGGCGAGGATGGAGTGCTTTCTCGTTCCTTAACGGCTCTGAGTGACTATTATGAACGTTGGGCTGAGCCTTGGGAAATACAGGCGCTCCTGCGCGCGCGTGCTTTTTGTGGTGATCCAGATTTAAGGGAACAGTTCGTCAATGCTATTGATCCGATTCGCTATGAACGTCCCATTGGTGAAGGGGGCATCCGGCAAATACGTCTACTTAAAGCCCGTATGGAAAATGAGCGGATTCCTGGCGGACAGGACGCTTCTTTGCATGTAAAACTGGGGCCGGGAGGACTAAGTGACGTGGAGTGGGTTGCCCAGTTATTGCAGTTACAGGGAGCAGATTCTTGCCCACAGCTGCGGGTAACGTCAACTTTGGAAGCCTTAAAGGTAGCCGGTGAACAACGAATGCTATCGGATGCCGATCTAAAGGTTTTGACGCAGGCCTGGAAGTTAGCCTGCCGAATCCGGTGCGGAAATGTCTTGGTTACGAATCGAATGAGTGGCAATAAATTGGATTACCTACCTACGGCTGCCGCTCCTAGCTATGCCCTGGCGCGACTGCTGGGATATGCTCCCGGCAAAGAAAATGATTTGCGAGAAGACTATTTACGGCAGGCTCGCCGCGCTCGTGCGGTCACGGAGAGGGTATTTTACAATTCTTAAAAAGCAGGAATAGGAAGAAAGAGGAACAGATGAAACTGGTTTTGATGCGACATGGGCAAACTAGCGCAAATCTTACTGGAGCCCTGGATACCGCCGAGCCGGGTTCGCCTCTTAATGCCGAGGGGGAGCGGCAGGCACAAGCGGCGGTAAAGACTTGGGAAGAACTCGGTCTGCCTGCCCCCCAACTTATCGTGACCTCGAATCTGATTCGTACCCACCAAACCGCCCGGCCTTTGGAAGAACGATTCTCCCTTACCCGGATACAAAACGGGGACGCCAATGAAGTACAAGCGGGAAAGCTAGAAATGGCCAGTGACCTGGACTCGGTAGAGCAATATGTGCGCACTATCGGATCCTGGATGCAGGGCGATACCCAGGTGAGGATGGAAGGCGGGGAGTCCGGAGCGGAAACCTTGGCGCGCTTTAACCGCGTGGTTGCCCAGGCCGCCGAGGAAATAGACCCCGATGGCTGCGCGGTGATTGTGGCTCATGGCGCGATTATCCGCTACTGGTCGTATATGAATAGCCCGGAGATTACTTTTGCGCTGGCAGCGACGAAACCAGTTTCCAATGCTTCGCTAACGGTTTTCGAGGGCGAGCCCGGGAACTTTTCTGCTCAGATCTGGTCTTCGCGTCCGGTAGCAGATTGGGAAGTCGACGAAAGCGTAACTGAACTACGCCCCTCGAAAGCCCTCCTCGATAAAGTACTTGGCACTCCTAAAAAAGCTTAGGTAGCAACTGATAACCTACCGAACTAGCTTTACTAGAATTCTGTGGGAACAACTATCTGGAGCGGTTATCTCGCTTACTTTCCGCGCAGCATCCGGCGGTTAATCTTTGCTTTGTTGGGGTCTACTCCGCCGGGGAGACGATAGGCTTTATTTTGTAAAGATTGCAGCCGTTGTCCCACAATCGGAACCTCGTCCTTGCTGATTTCCTTCTTTAAGCGATTAATGGTTTTAAGGAGCTTGGAGATCGGAACCTGATTTTTCCCTTGTCCTGCCTGGATCTTATGGATAGGTACCGAAGGAGCCACTCGGTGACACTTGCGTTCTTGCTCATTTAGGAGCTCGGCTGCCCGTGAGGAGGGGCCTTCGGAGATAAGAACAATCCCTGGCCGGCCTACCAGGCGATATACCAGGTCTTGTTTACGGTTAAAAGCTACTGGTTCTTCTTCGACTATCCAACCGCGTTTAATAGAACGCAAAATTGCGTACACATTTCCTTTAACTCCCTCTAGCTGCTTATACATAGCGTTATTAGCCAGACGGGTAAGCAGGGTAGTCGCCAGCAGCATTCCTACCGAGGCTGCAATTATGATGTAGAAGATGGTGCGTCCTACGCTCACCGAGGTGAGTAGACAGATTATTAGCACAAGCAAAGGAACCGCTAACAGGATGGCAAGCATTGCCCAACCGATCCACGAATAGGTACGTTTGGTTACGCGGTAAACGTCCGCGAAGTTGTTCCACCAGTGCTTCTTTTTTTGCGGGTTATTTTGTGTAGCCATGATGATCTAAGCCTATCGAAAAAATGTGTAAACCGTATATTGCGCGGGTATCCCCAAAGCAAAGTTGGCAGAAGCGTTACTGGCGATCGTGGATAAAGCAGTGACAAATGAGGACGGAAGCACTTTAGTGGAGACATGGAAACTAAACATGCCTTAAACAATCCGGCTTGTCCTCAGCGAGGTAAGCAAAAAAATATCGTGGACGCCGCAGGTAGTAATTGGATAGCACTGGCGGTAGACGCTGAGCAAGCTGCGTTATTAAAACTGATAGTACCGCAGGGGAGAACTATTTTTCCCTGTCCGCATTTGATAGCTGATGACCAGGGAAAAAACTGGCTCCTGCGTCCCGATTATCCCCAGAATTTGCTAACTGGTAATAAAAATAGCCAATCCGCAAAAATAAAAAGCGGTAGGGGACCGGGTGCGGTAATGCCTGGCGGAAAGCTGGTAAAAACAACGGGACTTAGGATCGGGACAGTACCTAGAAAACCGGGTATTGCCAGTGATAATAGCGTCGAGAAGTTTGCTGTATCCGTTCGGTCAGCACAAAAAACCGTAAACTCTAGCCTAGATCTGACTGCAGTGCGCAGCCCCGCAACCGACTCAAATGTAAAAAGCCCTGTGCTTAAGCCGGCAGGTAAACCCCCAGCAGTTGCCCTAGCTGGCAGGCCTGCTTTACCCGGGAAACCTGTGGTGGCAGGAAAACGCTTGGCCACTCCCACCTCGGTATTTGCCCCAAAAATGGAGTCAGAAATAACAGGCTTGCCGGCCAGAGCGGTTGGCTGCGCTCCGGCTCCCGAAAGTGCGCCCGCCTCGGCCAATGAAACCTATCTGGTTAAACCCCTGTGGCAGAGACTAAAAGCCAAGGCTAACCGGGGGACAGCGGTAACTGAGCAGACTAACTTGGGGGATATTGAGATTCTCACCGAGCCTGTCGCCGCCTGGAAACTGTGGTTGCGTCGCGTGATACCGCCAGTTTCTGTGGCCTTACTCGCCCTCGGCTCTTGGCAGCTCGCGGTCGGCTAATAAATCCGGTCGTTGAGTCATTGTTTCAGCTAGCAGCGCGCCACCCGCGCCCTAGTCATCTCCAGGGTAACGGTGGCGTCTGGCCAAAGCGGTACACCGCTTTGGCCAGTGCATCGCCAGAAAAGAAACAAACTGGCTACTTTTTGCTATTTCTGGCAGTCTCGGTAGCAGAATCAGCCGGTGCTGAGCTAGTTTCCTCGGTTCCGCTTTCTGGATCGACTGAGGTATCCTCCACGCTGTCTGAGGGAACCGGATGTCCCTCGGCATCTTTATAGGTTTCTTCCTCTTCGTCCCAATAGACCGGGTTGCCAAACTTATCTAGATAAGTTTGGGAGGAATAGTCATAGTCAATAGGATTACCTTCGGTATCGGTGCGCCGATACCAGTCAGTTAGTTCGGGGGCAGTGGAATCAAATTCTGCGCCCGCTCCCTCGCCTTCTTTAGTGGGAACCACGACGATCTTGAAGTCATCTCCATAGCTCTTTAGGCCACCTACTACTGCTTTAGAAAGCGCGGAACGTTCAAAGTTGCGTCTAATGGTGAAAGGATCCCGCGATAGATCTCGCAAGAGAGCGATGATCATGGCGGCCACAATAATCGCAAACGGCAAGGAGGTCACGATAATCAAATTTTGCATTCCCTGTAGGGCGTCTTGGCCGCCAACTAGCATGCCGACTACTGCGATACCGGCCAGGCAAAGCCCCCAGAAAACGGTTATTTTACGATCCGGAACCGGTTTGCCCTGCTGAGAAAGTGAACCCATTACCACCGAAGCAGAATCGGCTGAGGTAATAAAGAAAATAGCCAAGCAGATCATCGCGATTACTGAAGTTATTTTACTGAGTGGCAAATTTCCGAGTAGGGCAAATAACATCACTTCTGCCCCTTCTTCTAAAGGCATATCTGTACCTTGAATCTGCATGTACATAGTGGTTCCGCCGTAGATGCAGAAGGAAATCAAACACACCAGGGTGGGGGCAAGTAACACTCCGGTTACAAACTGACGTAAAGTCCTGCCGCGCGAGATGCGGGCAATGAATAGTCCTACGAAAGGAGACCAAGAAATCCACCACGCCCAGTAGAACACTGTCCAGGCAGAAACGAACTGCCCGGCCTCCGGTCCGAACGAAGGAGAGGTAGATAGCAAACCAAATAAATCGGATAGGTAGTTCATCAAAGTGGAAGGCACCAGGTTCAAGATGAACACGGTCGGGCCAGCAAAAAAGATGAACGCCATGAGGCACAAGGCTAGCCCCATGTTGATATTGGAAAGCAAGCGGATTCCGCGCGAAATTCCCGAGACCGCTGAAGCAATGAAGGCTGCGGTTAGCACCGAAATAATCAGGAACAGGCCGGCATTACCGATTTTCCCGATGCCGGTAACCAGCTCGGCGCCGCGGGCAATCTGCAAGGCTCCCATCCCCAAGGAGGCACAGGTACCAAAGAGGGTGGTGGTAATCGCCAACATATCGATTATTTTTCCAATCCCACCCTGGGCAAATTTGTGTCCGAGCAGGGGCTCAAAAATGGAAGAAATTAAAGGTACCCGTCCGCGTCGGTAGGTTCCGTAAGCGATCGCGCAACCTACTAGGGCATAAATCGCCCAGGCATTGAGCCCCCAATGCAGCATCGTTTGTGACATGGCGTCATTGAGTGCCTGATAGGTTCCCGGTTTAGCGTTGGAATGGGGGGCAGGATTGGTAAAATAGATCATCGGCTCATAGGGGCCGAAGAACAGCAGCCCGATCCCCATGCCGGCGCTGAACATCATGGCTATCCAAGAACCATAGGAATATTCGGGTTCTTCGTTATCGCGACCCAAAGGAATATTTCCATAGCGCGAAAGCCCTATGAAAATCATAAACAGCAAAATAATGGCAGCCAAAATAGAGAATAACCAGCCAGTATTATCTACCACCCATTGCAAGACCACTTCGGATACGCTGCGCAGAGAATCGGTAGAGATAAGTCCCCACAGAATAAACCCGAGAACTAAGGTGCCGGTGCATAAGAACACCACCTTGTCAGTCCGGTACTTGATGATCTGCTCATCAATTGCAATACCGCGAACTAATCCCGGATGCATGCCATGAGGATAGGGAACCTTATGCAACAGATTTTGGGTCTGCTCCTTGGCGATCCGGGTTCCACGTTTCCAGGCACTGGGGTGCAAATCGCTGGAGGTATGTGCCATAGCTTTGCTTTCGGGTTCCGCTGGGGGAGCAGTAGCTGCTTTCTTGGAGACAGGATGATGGGAAAGCGTGTTGCGCAAGTGTTCGCTGCGCGATGCCAACCGGTGGACACGGTCGCGATCGGATCGTTCTAACTGGGAAATCCGGCGATCATATTTCTCCAGAAGCTGACGTAGTTCTTCCCCTCGTCCGGGGTGCTTTCCCCGTGGATGTCTAGAGCTGTGCGGTCGGTTTTCTGTGGACTGTTTGCGATTGTCTTTATTATTCTTAGTCATACTCAGTTATATTCGTTTTCTATTCTTAAACTGCCACTATTGCCACCGCATTGCGCGGCTAGCTGCCTTATTTTATTTCCTGGCCAGCTGCTTTTATGCCCGCCACTAAAGATGTGCGGATTTCCTCCATTGTATTAGTGACCCCGCTGGGATTAGACGGCAACATCAGGGTCTGGGTGTTTGAATACTTTGCCACCTCAGCCAGGGTATCAAAGTATTGGGTCATCAAGAGAATCTGTTGTGCCTGGTCACCAATACCGGCGTCCCGCAAAGATTCGTATTGTTCTACTAGTCCTTGCACAATAGCACGCCTTTGTAGAGCGATGCCTTCACCCTGAAGACGTTTGGATTCAGCGTCCGCTTCTGCCTGTTTAACTAGCTTAATCTTATCGGCTTCTGCTAGTTGGATAGCAGCTTCCCGCTCGCGCTGAGCAGCATTAATGGAATTCATAGAATCTCTCACTCGCTTATCGGGGTTAATGTCGGTAACCAGCGAGTTGACGATCCGAAAACCGTAGCGTGCCATTTGTTCGCCCAAAGAAATCTCAATCTCTTGGGCAATCGTGTCTTTTGAAGAGAAGGCTTCATCCAGGTTCAACTGGGACAGGGAAGAACGTACTCGGTCGAATACATAGGAAGTTATCTGCTGGGCGGGGTTAGACAGGGAATAGAACGAGGCCGCCGAATCTTGTACCTGGAACTGTACCGAAACCGGGATCGCTACGAACACGTTGTCTTTAGTTTTGGTTTCTACCACCAGATCCAGTTGCTGGATCCGGCGTTCTACAATTTTGGCAATCCGGTCGATAATAGGAATCTTAATGTTTAGACCGGGGGTACAAACACGCCTATACTTTCCAAAACGTTCGATAATCGCTTCGGTCTGCTGTTTTACGATAAAAATCGCGGAGTATAACAGGTACCCGATCAGTACTAATAGTAGTATTGGGATCAGCATGCTGCCACCTAAAATCTCGGTCATGGGTGACTCCTCCTAGAAATAGTCCTGGCTATATAGACATTTAGAGAATATCAACCCCTTTTCGGGTGCGCGCTTTGAAAAAATAAAAGCTATCCAGCCAGGATTTTTATTGCCGGAAAGTTTCCAAAGCCTATAATCCCAGTTTAAAGCAGCTGTGAGCAGACCCACGCAAAGTCAGTTTGGTAATCCATAGGTCTTTATAGATATACTTTCATACGCAACGCGGATGTAGCTCAGTTGGTAGAGCATCACCTTGCCAAGGTGAGGGTCGCGAGTTCGAGTCTCGTCATCCGCTCGATTTAGAGGGCGTCGCCAAGCGCGGCGCTCTTTGATTATGGTGGGTTGGTCGAGTGGTTAGGCAGCGGCCTGCAAAGCCGTGTACACGGGTTCGAATCCCGTACCCACCTCGGGCGATTGGCGCAGCTGGTTAGCGCGTTTCCTTGACACGGAAGAGGTCGCTGGTTCGAGTCCAGTATCGCCCACCAGGTTCGTCCCCACATGCGGACGCTTTATTTTTTATTTCAGATCCTCAGTCTTAGACCCCTCGCAATTTTTCCTGTAGCTGTGGGGGCAGGGTTTTTAAGACCTCTTTTGGCATTGCCGCCGAAAACGGATTTTTTTCCTCGTAGCTGCAAAGCGTGCACAGCTCGCCCTCGTTGTACGGATGTGGGTTGCGGCAGCGTTTGCATTCACTTAGTTCCTGAGTCGCTTCCCGGGTTTTTAAAGCGGTGAAAATCTCGAGGGAACGCTGGCTGGCAATCTCGGATTCAGAATGCTGTGGGCAGTAGCGGACTGCCAAACGGCAATTTGGACAAAGTTGATGCCAATTACCGCCGGCTGCCGACAAGTCAAAATCTTTATTATCGGGACACAAACGAATTTGTGAGCGACAGGCGTCGCAGCGTAGGACGTGGATGGCATCTATCCGTTCCAGTAATGGTAGAAAGTTTTCGGAAGCGTCGTTGTCCGCTGGAGATTCCGTTGATAGGCAACGGCCATGATCATCTGGGGAAGGGATTGCGGTGGCTACTCGGTTTTCGATCCGTTTTTCCCTAGCTAGCAGATGGTAAGCCTGGAAGATACGAACTGCGTGAGAGGCGCCGAGATCTAAAGGGGAGCCATTTGAGACCGGCAGCAAGAGGCGGCGGGGCAGCGGTACTGAATCTAAACTGACTGTCCGGGGATGGCGGGCAGCTTTTTGGGGCGGGTGATAGACAGCAATTAAGGCACCGAGGCGCGCTCTGGCAGCTGCTAATTTTTTATCTAGGCTGCCAGCGCACTGAGCGCACCCTATAATCTGCAGGGTCTGAATCTCACTAGCTAGCAGTTGCGCCGCCAAATCGGCATTGAAGCTTTCACCTAAGCATCCCTGCCAGGTAAGGAGGGCGTCCTTCTTACTCACTTTGACGTCCGGGAGAGACTCACACCTAATAACTAGGGTGTTTATAGGGTCTTGCGCGCTAACCCAACGGAGCAAGGCCGAAAAACTACGAGGAAGCAAAACTAACTTTCCTCAACTTGCGGACGACGAGTTAGGGGTACGGGAACAGGGCCAGAAAAATCCTCTTTTTGGGGAGGACGCACCTTGGGGGCGATTCTTAGCTCATACCCGGCAGTAAGGAGCTCCTGTTTCCATTGCGAAAGTGTCTGTCCAGTAAGAATCAGGATGGTGCGGAGCCACTGGGTTTTTGCAAGTTTTTCGCCCTCGATACAGAAATCGGGTGCCCAAGTTAGCAAATGCTCACCGCTAAAGCCACAGAGCACCCCCATTGTCTGTTTTCCTTGTTCTTGATCTCCGCCTGCGAAACAATCTGCAGCTTTTAACAGACATTTGCTTACAAAGTCCATCTCCAGCCCAATATGGTCATCAGGTTCTTGGCCTAGATGAGGAGCCTGGAAACCCATGGCGCCATAATAACGGCGAACCTGCACGGTCTCGTCGTCAAAGACTAAACCATCATCACAACGATGTACCGATTCAAACGGAGGTAGCTGGGCGCTGCCGGTGATTCCATAGAGATTATTCTGATCTGACCAGAGCGTATAAATATCCTCTTCACTGGGGTTAGAAGCTAGCTCGCTGCCCAGGTCTGCTAGAGCCTGAGTGCCCTTCGAGGTCAGGGGGAGTGGCCACTGATCAGTCATTGATAGAAAGTCTTTGACCACGCCCTCATCGGGAGGATTTAGGTGCAGGGCACCCAGGATACAAAAAGCAGCCGCGTAAGAATCTAGTACCTTTGGATCCATAGATTTAATGCTATCCCAATAAGGTATTGATGCCTGCGCGAACCAAGCCTTCGTAGTGTAGCCCTCGCCCTATCAACTCAGTCACAAAGGCAAGGAGGAAGGTTACCCACAGCGTGATCACCAGGGAACGCTTGGGGTAAGCTGTATCAGAAATATAGCTGCGCAATACCAGCGCTATCAGCAAGACCGTGACCACCAGTAACAATAACCGGATCAAAAGATACCCATGCGCGGTCATATTTTGCGCAACTTGTCGTTCGATGGGGCTGCCTAGTCCCAACTGAGTCATAAAGAACGCGTAGGACATCAAGATAATTAGGCCGGCCGCCGCGGCGATCCCAGTGGTAAGCCGCATAGCGCGCTTGGTTAGTTCGATCAAGCCTTCTGGAAGTTTTCCGGCAGGGAAGAGGCCGCGCCGCAAAGCAGCTTTAAAGCCTTTGCTGGCCGCATCCGAATTCTTATCACTGGTTCCGCGTTGTTTCATTCGCCAAGTGGTTAGCAGGGCAATCGCCACCGCTAAGGAGCCGGTAAATAAAGCGGAACAGAAGAAGCTGACCCAAACAAACCAGGTGTTCCAGGCGGGAACGGTACCGGTAAAGTAGTAAACCCCGCACATGGAAATGATTAAGCAAAGACCAGATATAGCGGTTAAGGCAGCGAATACGTCTCTGACGGTACGGCTAAAACGGTTGAACCATTGAGTGAGTGCAAAGATCAGTCCGAACAGCGCATAGAGCACTCCGGAGATTAGTTCGCGTGAGAGCCAAGATGATCCCAAGTGTAACAGGGTATAGGGTGCATGGAAGGGATCGTTCAGATGGAAAAACGCGGCAAAGAATCCCAGAATTAGCAGCGGTCCAGCTGCGTACAACCCCGCGTTGGTCAGGCTGTCGATTGCAGACTGTTTAACGCCTGCCCGCCGACCAATCAGCTGGATAATTCCCAGGATCCAAAATGCCCCTACTGACATTTGAGCGACAGTAGTAAAGATAATCATGGGCAGTTCGCCGATATGCATGATGCTCCTTAACCTAGCGGGTGAATAAGATGTTCAGATTTTAAATCTCTTTAGGACTTTGGATGATGCCGCTGCCTTTATCCCAGTCTTGGGCATCACGGTGCGGTTTGATTACCAGGTGTGGCTGAGTGATGGATGGATCCGGCAACGGGGCGATTCCAGCCTCATCTCCGAATTCCTTGCGCAGTTCCTCAATAGGCCCCCAACCAAGAGCACGAGTAGGACAAGCATCTACACAGGCCGGATTCTGTCCCTGGCTGCGATAGTCATAGCACAAGTCGCATTTAGACATGTGTCCGCTGCGGGCATCCAATTGGGGTGCGCCGTAGGGACAAGCCCACTGACAGTAGCGACAACCTACGCATTTAGATTGGTCTACATAGACGGTGCCATCTTCACGCTGGGTCATAGCGGTAGTCGGGCATACCTGCACACAAACTGGGTTCTCGCAGTGGTTGCACGCTACCGAAGTGTAGTAACTAAAAACATTGTGACGGAAAGTACCGTCAGTTTCATTTACTTTCCAAGAACCGCCGGTATATTCAATTACCCGTCTCCAGGTCATACCTACTGGCAAATCATGCTTATCTTTACAAGCGATTTGGCAGGCCTTACAACCGTTACAAAGGTTCTGATTAAAAACAAACCCATATTTGGCGCCTTTTTTGGTTAAAGGCTCAGTTAAAGTGTTGTTCCTGCTGGGAGTAGGAATCGCATCGTCGGCCATCGCGTCCTCCTTGCAAAGACTGTGGTAAATACGTCAGGCAGCTCGGTTTGCTGCCATTTATTGCTATGTGATTGTGACTTTTTGTGGGCTATATAAACAGGTTTAATAACCTCTAGGAACTACCTATTACTATTATTCCTGTTAATACAAAACTATTTTTCTATTTAACGTTCAGATATTTATTTTATATATTCTGCATTTAGGGAGCCGGCATTTTTTAGCACCTCCCCGGATTGGGTAGCTGACTGTGCCCACGCCTCAATTTCTTCTTGAATCGTCTCGCGAATCATCTGTTTAGGGCTATAGCTAGAAAGGTTGAGATTGCGCAAAACCTTTAAGTTTTCTAGATCTTCGGGGGTAAGCCCCGCAAAATCCCCAGAGGTTTCTTGCCGCAACTTCGCTGACCAATCCCGGAAACTGGTTAGGACTCTACGCAGTGCCGTTAGCCCCTGCGCCACGTTCTTCGGCCCTAAAACCAGGGCAGCGATCACCGCCAGCACCAAGAATTCGCTGCCGCTGATTCCGAACATTATCTCTTACCTCTTACCTATAACTATTCCCAGTAGTTATGCCTTTACTACCTGTGCCAAAATGGTGTGAACCCCCATGCCTTTCGCAATCGGCGTCGGGTGCAGGGAAGTTAAGGTGTTAACTGAACCAGCTACATCGACCGGTTTTTTCGGGTTTGCTCCCGCAGGGGGAGTAACTTCCGAGGCCGGCTTGGGGTCATACCAGGCGCCTTGGGGGACCGAAATGGTTCCCGGAACAATCCGGGTCGTGACTTTGGCCGGCAGCCGCAGGGTGCCGCGTTCGTTATAGACGAACACCAAATCGTCATTCTTGATTCCCCGCTCTTCGGCATCTTTCGGATTCATCCACACGGTTTGGATATGGGCTTCCTTGAGCCATTCCACGTTTCCGTAACTGGAGTGAGTACGAGCCTTGAAGTGGTGGCCAATGACCTGCAGGGGATACTTCTTATTCGTGGCGGCTTCCTCGGCTCCTTCCCAGGTGGATAGGTGAGCAGGAATCGGGCAGAGTTCGTCTCCGTCTAGACGAGGACGGAAGTCTCCGAAGGTCCACTTCTTTGACATGTTTTCTAGGCGTTGGGAATAAATTTCGATCTTGCCACTGGGGGTGCTGAGCGGATTCGCTGCCGGATCTTTACGGAAATCTTCCAAGGGGATACTCGGTCCCGCGTTACGGCGGACAATCCCGACTTTCTTCCATTCTTCGTAGGTAGGCAGAGAAGGATCTTCCGCACGACCGGTCTCGACAATTTCTTTAAGCCATTGTTCGCGGGTCTTGCCCCCGGTGAACTTGTCTTTAATTCCCAGACGGTCAGCTAGCTCGGTGCAAATATCGAAAATAGATTTGCATTCGTAAAGCGGCTTGATAGCTTGCTGGGAAACAATCCCGTAAGCCATCGGGCTAGCGTTTTCACCGTGATGGTAATCAGATTCTTCCGAGGTAGAAGTGCCTGGAAGTAGATAGTCTGAGTACCGAGCGCTGACCGTATGCATAATGTCGCAGGTTACGATCAGTTCGCATTTCTTGTCATCCTGCAGGATCTCTACTGATTTATTGTTGTCCCCGGTTTGGTTCACGGTTGAATTTGAGCCATAGGCAAATACTGCCTTGATGGGAACTTCTAACTTGGTATTGGTCGGATTTCCGGCCTCATCTACCGGTACTTTCAGGGCGCGAACTCCCGGTTCTGGTTTGACGCCTACGCCGGCATTGAAAGTGTCCATCTTGGGGCCGTGATCAATAGCGTCTAACCAGCTGAAAACGGAGATAATTTTCTCTGAAGGATTGGCGACTTCGGTAATAAAAGTCTGGGTGATGGGGAGGGATGGTCCGCCTTCACGCCCGCCGGTGCCTCCGCCTTTAATGCCGATATTGCCGGTTACGCAAGCCAGCAGGAAAATCGCGCGGGCGATACCTTCCCCATTGGCGTGACGCTGCGGTCCCCAGCCTTGGTTAATAGTGCAGGGTTTGGCAGTCGCGATTTCACGGGCAAGACGGCGAATATCAGAGGCGGGGACGCCGGTAATCTTAGCGGCCCACTCTGGAGTTTTAACCGTCTTATCTTTACCTTTGCCCTGCAGGTACGAAAGGTAGGAGGCATTCTTAGGGGCGCCCTCGGGCATATGAGCTTCATCAAAACCTACGCAGTATTTATCTAAGAAGGCTTGATCGTGGAGATTTTCTTCGACCATTACGTAAATCATGCCCGCGATGAGGGCGGCATCGGTACCGGGGCGCAGCGCCACCCACTCGTCACCCAAAGCTACTGAGGTTTCTGAATATCGCGGATCGATCACGATGGTTTTAACGCCCGATTTGCGTTTAGTAGCCTGAGTTACGAAAGTTTGTCCCCCTCCTGACATCCGGGTCTCTAAGGGGTTGTTGCCAAACATTACCTGCAGCTTGGAGTTTGCGGCATCGTCAAAGCTGTTACCGGCTACCCATTCGCCGTAGAAGTAGGGATACGCCTGGGTGATGTTAGTCGTGGAATAATCAGAGTAGTGATCTAAGTACCCCCCGTATAGGGAGAGCATCCGCGCCATGGGAGTGGTTTCTGGCGGCCAGGAGCAAGCCATAGTAGAGCCCAAAGCCCCGGTTCCGTATTGAATGTAGAAGCACTCATTGCCGTATTTGGATTTCAGCGTCTTCATCTTTTCGGCAATCTCGTCGAGGGCTTGTTCCCAGGAGATTTCCACCCATTGCCCTTCGCCACGTTTAGTGCCTGGCTTGCGCTTCATGGGTTTCTTTAGCCGGTCGGGATTGTAAATCCGCTGCCTAATAGCGCGTCCGCGTGGGCAGGCGCGTACCTGCTGACTGCCGAGCTCATCATTACCAGTGTTATCGGGTAGTACCCGTACAACACGGCCATCTTTAACCTGTAGCCGTACCGGGCAGCGAGAACCACAGTTTACGGTGCAAGCCGACCAGACTGTTTTATCCACGTCAGTGCGACCGGTGCCATTGGGAACTAGCTTTCCATTCTTGTCGGGGGAGTAGGACGAGGGGGCAGCACACGCCACCAGTCCGGTAGTGCTGCCAGCTATCGCCGACCATTTTAAGAAGGTACGTCGAGAAGGACGGATATTCGCCGGTTGCTTCGCTAGCATTATTTTCTCCTTGTCGCATCTGACTATTCCACCCGCGCTGGTGAACTTGCACTCATTCTAAGCCTGTAAAGCTGAAAAATTAGGAGTATTACTTTTTTTATTATTTCCCCGAAAAATCGAGGATTAATCGATAAATTGTCCGCACAAAATAGATCAAAATTTTCCTAGGGACGTAAGTCCTGGGTGGGGAATGTCGAGATATAGGCAAGGGAGGCCTTTCATAATTGATATCGGCGCCTTGAAAGCTGTCGGATAGAAAGCCAGACTAAGGGTTTGAGTGTTTTTCGGGAAGGAACTTTCGGCCAGCGTAGGCTGAGGGACTGTTCATGCGAGCAACACTTGAGGCCGCAGGGCAATACCTGCGACCTCAAGTTGGCTCTTCAGTGAACCTATCGAGGTGAAAACTAGCTTTAAGAAACCAGAAGGAAAACTCCACTGGTTAGTAAGAATCCGGTTATGCCGAACACCGTGGATAATACAGTCCAAGTTTTCAGACCGTCTTTAACTGTCAGTCCTAAATATTTGGTAACGATCCAGAATCCGGAATCGTTGATATGGGATAGTCCCAGACCTCCAAAACCAATGGCAATAGTTACCAAAACAGTTTGTAGATCGGTGTATCCCGCTGCCGCAATGGGTTCTGCCAGTAATCCAGCGCTTGTTAGAATCGCCACCGTAGCTGAGCCTTGCGAGGCTCGGAGTGCCGCTGAGATTAGGAATCCAGCTAAAATAATCGGCATATTTAGACTGATCAAAGCATCCGATAGAGCCTTTCCGATTCCGGATTCCACGAGCACATTTGCGAAGACCCCACCCGCTCCGGTTACGAACACAATGACCGCTACATCGGGCAAGGCGGAATCCAATACCGAGCCGCGTTTTTGCAGGCTCCAACCAAGTTTGTGACCCACCACTAGATAAGCCACGATTACTCCAGTTAGTAACGCAATGGAGGAAGAACCTAAGAAACCTAGCCATTGTTGGGCTGTAGAGCCTTCCTCGAGTACGGTATTTCCCACGGTTCCCAACATAATTTGCAAAATAGGTAGCAAAATCAGCAGTACCACGGTGCCAGCGCCGATATTTTCGATGCGTTCTTTTACTGCCTCAACGCTTTCTTTAACTACTTTTCCGCTGGTAGAGCCAGCGCCCTCGGCTACTTCGACTTCAATAGGCTGGTCAGCAGGAGATTCCAGTAATTCGATTCCCTCAACTTTCACCAGCTTCGCGGCAAAGAACCCTATAACCGCAGTAATGGCGGTGATGGGCAGCCCCACCATCAGCATGGTTCCAACGTCAGCGTTGGTAATTCCGGCTGCTGCTACCGGGCCGGGATGAGGGGGTAGCGTGACGTGTACCGTAAGCAGTGCCCCAGCTACTGGCAGCGCAATTTTTAAGGGGTTGATCTTAGCTACCCTGGCAAATCCGAAGACTATAGGAGCGAGAATAATGAAACCCACATCGAAAAATACCGGGATGCTTAATACGAAAGCGGCGGCAGTTACCGCGGCGATTACTCGTTTTTGCCCCAGAACCTTGGTAAATCTACGGGCTAACGCATCGGCTCCGCCGCCAACTTCAATGGTGCGTCCCAACATGGCACCTAGCCCAACGATAATCATCACCGAAGATAAGGTATTGCCCATCCCCTTTTGCAACACCGGAACGATATCGCCCACTGATATTCCAGTTGCCAGGGCGGTGCCGGCTGCTACTAAAAGCAAAGAGACAAAAGCGGAAAGCTGTATTTTAATAACTAGTAGCAGCAGGACGATAATCGCTCCCAGTGCTATTCCTAGCAACGCTCCAGTACTCACTGTTATTTCACCTCCGGCTTTACTACGTTAATTACCGAAGAGTCATCCATAGCTCCTTGCCCGTTGGCGTAACCTAACAGGTATTCTTGTTCGGCGGCAGCGGCCACTGGCACGGCCATCCCCGCAGCCTTAGCTGCTGCAGTCACGATTCCCATGTCTTTAACGAAAATATCCAGACGTGACTTTACTTCGGGTTCTTCGCCGCGCGAAGCTAAGATTGCTCGCGGGCCGCGGTCACCTAGCATGAAGGACTCTGCGGCTCCCGCCATTAGGGCTTCAAGAACAACTTCTTGATCTAAATCCAATTGTCCTGCCAGTGCTAGAGCCTCGCCGGCAGCCGCGATATGAACTCCGCACAGCAGCTGGTTTACAGTTTTCATTGCCTGTCCTTTACCGGGGGCTTTTCCTACCCAAACTAGGGTGGAGGACATGGCATCCAGTACCGGTTTCGCGAAGTTGTATTCCTCCTCAACTGCGCCTACTACTACTAACAGGTCACCCTTGCCGGCGCGTGCCGGTCCTCCGGATACCGGGGCATCTATCAGGCCAATTCCATCTGCCTTGAGCTGAGTGGCGACAGATTCTACTGCGTCAATCCCAATCGTGGAGGTGAGGAGCAGACAAGAGCCGGTGCGCATCGCGCTGGCAATCCCGTCTTCGCCGTAGAGCAAATCTTTTAACTGAGCGCTGTTACGTATTGCTACCAGTACAATGTCAGTATCTTTTACGGCTTCCTGGGCTGAAGGGGCGGTCGCAATTCCGTCTTTAGCAGCCATTGCCATTTTTTCCGTGGCAATGTCATAGCCGGTGACGGTGAAGTCATTGTTGAGCCAGGAGCAGATTTGGTAGCCCATTGCTCCGAGACCGATTACTGCAATTTTCATGATTCTCTCCTTTGAGTGAAGTTCTTAAACCTTTAAATACACCTTTTGTTAACGCGAAAGTTTGCGTACTACTTGTGCCAAAGACTCTTCGTTGCCCACGTTCCCGGCAAAAACGATATAGGGGATTCCAGCGGCAGGCCCAGAAGATGCAGTCCAGAGGGAAACAATTCCCTCCAGCATGGAACCGATCACCAGAGCGCGGCGGATTTCTAGCCCCTTTGAAGCCGTATCTGAAGAGGTGATACCCCCCTTGGCGACTACGAAACGTGGGGGAGTAGCCCGCAAAATCTCTCTAGTAACTTTGACTACGGCTGCAGATACTTGCCGGGAAATCTCTAAAGAGGCGTCACCATCAACTCCGGTAACCAGTTTGCGGGAAGTCCTAACTATCACGTTTCCATTTTTGATTGCCGAGATAGCCTGGTCGGTTACTGCTTTCAGATGCTTGTCGCGGCGCTCAGGATCGATAATCTGCTGCACTTCGATTTCCAGCTCAGCGGGTTTTTCCTCCTCCCGCAGTCTATTTAGCTGGCGGGTGGTTAAATCAACATGGGATCCCACCACGATTAGCCCCCCGGCAGCTAACTCGCGCTCCCCCCGGGCAGTGGCAATTTCTTCGCGGGTAAGTGGACGGTGCACCTCTTGACCAATGCGGGCGCGCACGAAAGGCGGACCTACCCGATAAACAAAGTTCTTCCCGCTGGCTTCTGCCTTAATCAGGGCGAGGGCGAGCTGACGTAAATCTTCTTCAGTTACGGTATCGGCTGCCAGGACTTGCCCGTTTTGTGCCTGCTCCAGCTGCTGGCTGATTTGAGCTAGGTTTTCTCGCAGATCTTGAAGTTTTAGCACCTGTACTTCTTCAGCTTTAACTTTGCCGGCGGTTTTTTCTGCTACCCAGCGGGGCAGGGAGGATTCGCGGTATCCGAAGGTAGCATCTTTGGCGAATTCGGTTTCTCCCACGGGAACGAAACCCTCGCTTTCGGAACCGGCGTAGTGCACTCCGTCAACCGTGATTCGCCCAGCGTCTCCAAACGCTGGAACCAGGATGATTCCATCTGCCGGCGCAGCTCCCGTTTTTTCCATTTCGTCCATGATGGTTTGCGGCTCTAAAGGGAAATGTCCACGCAAGGTAGAGTCCGACCGGGAAACAAACGCTAGTTCCGCCTGGCATTCTTTAGCAGCTGCAAGTGCAGACGAAACTACTTCCCGGTTGACTTTTTCGGCATCAGTGGGGGAGAGCGAGCGGGAATTAGTCATCACATAAACCGCGGTCTTGCCACTTTCGAACGCCCATATAAAGTCTTCAACTTCCCAACGGGTTAGAATCGGTAGGTCACAGACTGACTGGGTACCGGTAGGGTCATCATCTAAAACCACATAAATCCGGCGATCCCCAGCATCTTCGCGGGCAGCTCGTACCTGCTGGGCGCTGGTTTTCGGGTTGTCGGGCATTCCTTTTAGTATTTCGGAAAGCGATATGGCCATCTGCCTACTCCTTTGTAGTATTTAAATAGTCATCTGAGGTCTGATGTCTTTTAAAGGCTAGCAAAGACGAAGGTCCCAGGGTGGAAAAATAGGAGTGATTTAGCTCACTAGCGAGCTCTTAGGGTATGTAAATCCTCGGCAGTTTGCGTCATATGTGCCCTCATAGCTTCTTTAGCGCCATCCACGTCTGTGTTCTTAATTGCCTGGTAAATCCGGCGGTGATGTGATTGGGCACGCATCGCAACCCGCTGATCCGCTGCGGTTGCCTGACGCGAACGTTCCAGCGCTACCTCCAGAGGCTGCATTAATGCGCTGATAAAGGGATTTCCGCTGGCGTTTTGAATCTGTTGGTGGAAGTTCAGGTCTGCGGTAGCGGCAGCGGAAACATCGCCCCGTTCCAAAGCCTGATCATATTTTTCAAGCTCACTTGCCATGTTTTCCAAATCTGCAGTTGAGCGCCGGGCGGCAGCTAGGCCGCTGGTACCCACCTCAATCATACGGCGGATCTCTAGTAGGCTGACCCCTAAATCCAGGGGATCTTCGGTACGGGAAAGAAAGGCAGCGATGGTTCCCAAGTCTGTCCACTGCGCCAGGGGTAACACGAAAGTCCCGTTACCATGCACTACTTGTAGTACGTTGCGATCTTTGAGGACGCGTACCGCTTCTCGCAGGGTTAAGCGGGACACTCCCAGTATTTCGGCAAGCTTTGACTCAGGAGGAAGTGGGATAGAAGTAGTGAACTCTCCGCTGGAAATACGCTCAAGGATGCCATTCATAGCACGCATTGCTAAATCCTTGCTCAAGGTATTCTCCTAGCTCTTTTGGTTTGGATAATCCTAGCTTAGCGACTGTGCATTTCAACTAGAAAAACCCGCTAACCCTAGAATAGATAGCACAATCTGTCCGCTAAACCGCGTACTTACACTCGCGATAAAAGCAAAACTTCTTGACGGGGGAGATAGAGAAATCACTGGTGCGCGGGAAGGGACTTGAACCCTCACGGCCGTTAAGTTGGCCACTAGCACCTCAAGCTAGCGCGTCTACCAATTCCGCCACCCGCGCTCGAGGACAACAGAGAGATTAGCACATCTTGGTACTGGCGGAAAAGCGAAGGAAAATTGGGCAGGTAAAGCGGGTTGATTTACCGAGGAAGAAAGTTGCCTACAATGAGGGCGGGGTCTAGCGCCCTAAAGAATCGGAAGCTACTGAGCAGAAACGAGGGTTTGTGGGGCAGCGTTATTTTGACACCGTGGTTTTCGACATGGATGGTACCTTGACCGATTCGGTTCCCTTGATTACCGAGGCGGTTGCGGAAGTGATCTCTTACTATCGCTTGCCTGCGCAATCTCCCCAGCAGCTTAAACGTTTTGTAGGGCCACCGCTACGTATCGGATTTAAACAGTATCTGGATTTGCCTGAAGCTCTACTAGATGAGGCAGTGGAAGTTTACCGGCGCTATTATCGCCCCCGCATGACTGAAGTACCGCTGTTTTCAGGAATAGAAAACCTGCTCCGCCGCTTAAACTGTGGCGGTCTGAAAACTGCGGTTGCTTCTTCCAAACTGGAAGAACTGGTACGCGATATCGCGGAGGCAACTGGGATGAGCCCCTATTTGGATTGTGTGGCGGGAACCCAAGAAAAGGCGGGAACCAGCGCTGAGAATCCTTCTGATGTGGCTAATCCGCAAATAAGACGTGGCAAAGAAGGGGTAATTCGCTACGCCCTCGACCAGTTAGCTGCCGTCGCTCCGCCCGGGCGAGTAGTGATGGTGGGGGATCGAGCGGATGATTACCAGGCGGCTTGCAATATCGGTATCGATGTCATCGGGGTTTCTTGGGGAGCGGGTAGCCGGGAGGAATTTCCCGGAGCCCCCTGGGTAACATCAGTAGCAGAACTGCAAAATATGCTGCTTTCAACTTCGAAATAGGAAAGGGAATAATTTAATGAATGAGGCCGCACCAACCCAGCAAATTACCGGGGAGCAATCCGAACAGCAGATGCCGGATCCGCATCGCCCCGAAGATTTAGTTCGCCAATTTCATGAAGTCTACGGACTACCAATTCAACACGATGAGCCAGAGGTAGATCGTGAACGGGTACATATGCGCATGCGTCTAATATACGAGGAAGTTAGTGAGCTTACCGGCGCGGTTTATGGAGATAAAGCACGCCGGATGCTAGAAGAGACTATTTCCTCTCTGCCCGATGATGGCACTCGGGACACCATAGAAACCGCTGATGCCCTCGCCGATTTGATTTATGTCATTTACGGAATGGCATTGGAATGCGGGATTTCGTTGCCGGCCGTACTGCGGGAAGTGCAGGCCTCAAACCTTTCTAAACTGGATGGTGAAGGCAAGCCGATATATCGCGAAGACGGAAAAGTTCTCAAAGGAGATAATTTTTTCCCTCCCAATGTCAAATCCGCGTTAAAAATCCGCATTCCTGAGTAGGATAGTTACTAAAGACGTATTCTTTTTGATAGCGTAAGATACAGTAGAACTGAAAAATGATCGTTGGGTTGGTAAGTCTTCATCTCGTCGCCCAAAAGGGTGACCGATGGCAGCTGCCGGTCTGATTTAGCTCGCATCTGTTTTGGGCATATACCAGGATAGATAAAAGGGGAGGTAGCGTGGCTAAAGTAGTTGTCATTGGCGGCGGTTACGGTGGTATAACCGTGGCGGGTGGCCTAGATGACGTGGCTGATGTCACGCTGGTCGAACAAAAAGACCAGTTCGTGCATCACGCGGCAGCGCTTAGGGCGGCGGTGGATTCCGTGTGGGGACATACCGTGTTTATGCCTTACAGTCGCCTGCTTGACCGCGGCAAGGTCGTCCATGGAACTTGTATGCGGGTGGATGGTCGCACTGTTTATGTTGCCGGCCACGATCCCATTGAGGCAGATTTTCTAGTGCTAGCAACGGGAACTACCTACCCATTCCCGGCAAAGCACATGGTTTCTCAAGCCTCGGTTGCGAAGGCGCGTTTGGATCAAACTCGCGAAAACTTGGCTCGTGCTAAGCGGGTAATGCTGGTTGGTGCTGGCACCGTCGGCGTGGAATTCGCCGGTGAGCTCACCTCCACTTATCCGGATATGAAAATCATCATGGTTGACAAGGAACCCTATATCCTGGGCACTCCGGGTTACCTGGATTCCCTGCGCGAAACCATCACCACCCAGATGGAAGAACGCGGTATCGAATTGGTATTGGGAGCTCCTCTAGCCTATATGCCACCTACCGACGTGGGAATGCTTTCCACTTTCCAGGTAGAAACCCTGGCCGGGGTACCGGTAGAAGCCGATATGTGGTTCCTGTGCTACGGGGCTCAAACCTCTTCCGGCTACCTCCACGGATCATATTCCCAGGTTATGCATGCTAACGGCACAGTTATGGTTGACGAGCACCTGCGCGTAAAGGACATGGAAAATGTTTACGCAGTGGGCGACATTACCGACGTGCCGGAATCAAAGCGCGCAGACGCTGCTCGCGCTCACGCCCGGGTGGTGATCGCGAATATTCGTGATCAGCTTTCCGGTCGGCCTCCTTCGACAACCTATGCTCCGGGTAAGGAATGGGTCATTTTGCCGTTAGGCCCTGATGGTGGTGCCTCGCAGCTGGTTGACCCTGACGGTACGACGCGGATCGTCGGATCGGAAGAAACCGCAGAAATCAAGGGAACCGACTTGATGGTGACCATGATTCGCGGACAACTTCACCTGCCCTAAGCATCCTGGTTGATTCGGCGCCCAGGGGGTGGTGTATCGTGGCTGACCGTTTGCAAATAACATTCGATAACTTTGTAGGTGCGCTGCAAGCACATTTAGAGGCTGCGCGGGGTGCTGAAGATCCTGACTGTGATCCGCAGGTAGCGCGGGCAGGAGAAAAACTTGAAGCCGCTTTTTCGGCTTACGACGAAGCTCTCTATTCCCAATTGGGCTGCGACCTACCGCTAGATATTTTCGAGGATGAAGATATCGATTCGGAAAGTCTGTTCGACCATGTAGATCAGGTGCTACAAGCAGACGAATCTGGCTATCAGGACGAGGACGAAGACTACGATTTCGACGCGGACGAAGAGGACGAAGAAGACGGTGACGATCTCCTAGACGAACCAGAAGAGATCCTTGACGAAGAATACGACTTTGACGAGGACGATGAGGACGACGAAGACGATTAAGTCTTCTTCAGTTTTCTTACTCGCTGGCCTCGTTTAAAGCTACTCTTATCTGATGGGGCACATGTGCATCCGCTGCTTTTAGTATCGCGGCAAACTGCCCAGCGCTGCGCGCCCCGGTTAAAGCGCTGGTGACTCCGGGAGCATCCTTCACCCAAGCTAATGCCAGTTTCAAAGGATCCCACTCTAAGCCTTCGGCTCCTGCTAACACTGCCTCGATAATCGGCTGATATTCGGCAGATAGATAGGGGGATACAAAACCCTGTAAATGTGGGGAAGCTGCCCGGGAATCCGGCGGGATACTAGTTTGGTATTTCCCGGTTAAAACCCCGCGTCCCAGGGGAGACCAGGCGATAAAGCTGGAGTCAAAATGCTCGGCTGCTCCCAGTACTTCCTCTTCAACCTGGCGGTTGACTAAAGAATATTCCCCTTGTACGGCGGCTACCTCGTAGCGATCTTGCCCCAGCAATACCGCTAGCTCCGCCATTGCCCAAGCCGGGTAGTTCGATACCCCCACGTAGCGGGCGCGCCCAGAACGCAGTGCCATCTCTAAAGCGGTTAAAGTCTCTTCTACCCGTACAAATGGGTCGTAATGGTGAACAAACCACACATCAATATAGGCGGTTCCCAGCCGTTCCAGAGTTTGATCCAGACCGCGTAATAGATTCGCCCGGGAAGCATCAACCGAAGGGGGATCGCCTGCTCTAACTCCTGCCTTTGAACAAATTACTAGGTCATCGCGAGAAAACTCCTCGTCCAAAAGGGTGCCGATAAGTTTTTCAGACTCGCCCTCCCCATAGGTAGCGGCTGTGTCAAGCAGATTACCCCCGGCATCTAGGAACATTCGCAGCTGCTCGCTCGCCTGTTCTAGATCGGTATCTCGCCCCCAGGTGAGAGTCCCCAACCCCAAGCTGGAAACCATGAGTCCGCTGCGGCCTAATCTTCTTTTCTCCATACTCCCAGGTTAAAGGGGAGGGAGGGGAGAAGTTTTCAGGCACGGCGCGAGAGCAGAAAATAGGGGGCTGAGATTGACAGTTCCCAGGGAAGACCTATTTAAAATCTCGGGTTGATAGCCGAAGAAAGTGCACTACAGCTAGGAGGACGGTAGTACGTGAGCAGAGAGGAAGTGGGGGTGAGGTGAGAGAAAACACCTAAACGAAAGACGAGTAGTGGTCACTAAGACGATAGGCTTGGAGGTCGTGAACACCATTGAAGCCATCATTATGGGTCTTGTGCAGGGACTGACCGAGTTTTTACCGATTTCCTCCTCTGCCCATCTGCGGATTCTAGGAGCAATCTTTGGAGATGACCCCGGTGCCGCCTTTACTGCGATCACCCAGATAGGAACCGAAAGCGCCGTCCTCATCTACTTTTGGAAAGATATCTCGCGGATTGTGTGCAAATGGTTCCAAGCCTTTGCGCCCGCTCGTAGTGGCGTTTCCCAAAGCGACCCGGATGTGCGGATGGGGTGGATGATTATTGTAGGTTCTTTACCGATCGGAATCCTGGGTCTGCTCGGCCAGGATTGGATTGAAAAAGAATTCCGTAATATGTGGATCACCGTGGTGATGCTAATCGTCTTTGCCTTGTTCTTAGGGGCGGCAGACCGCTTTGGCAAGAAAGACAAAACCCTTGATCAGCTTTCCTGGGTACAAGCAATCATCTTTGGATTCGCGCAGGCTCTAGCACTGGTTCCCGGGGTTTCTCGTTCAGGCGGAACTATTACCGCCGGTCGGCTCATGGGTTTCACCAGGGTAGCTGCCGCTCGCTACTCCTTCCTGCTGGCAATGCCGGCAGTTTTTGCTTCCGGGTTTTACGAAGCCGCTAAATCGGTAGGTAATAATCCTGCCGGCTGGGGGCCAACAATCCTGGCAACCCTCGTGGCTTTCGCCGTAGGCTACGCGGTAATCGTGTGGTTTATGCGCCTGCTAGAAACCAAGACTTTCACGCCATTCGTGATCTATCGATTGCTCTTAGGGTCTGCGGTAGGAATCGCGCTGGCCGTAGGAGCCCTATCAGCTTTCGCTTAAGAAGGAGAAAAATATGGGAGCGGTTCTTTTCGATATGGACGGAACCTTAATTGATTCCGAACCGCTCTGGCAACGCACAGAAGCGAAAATAGTTGCCAGCTTCGGAAAAGTGTGGACTGAAGAGGACGGGGAGACTCTAACTGGAAACTCGCTTTTTGATAGTGCCTCCCTGATGATCAAGCTCAAGAATTTGCCACTGGCGCCAGAAAAAGCCGTGGAGATGATGGTAGCGAATATGCATGAGCTCTACGCCCTTGAAGGAGTTCCCTGGATACCGGGAGCGCGCGAACTGCTCAGCGAGTTGACCAGCAACCGGATCCCCACTGCTTTAGTCTCCGCTTCCTATGAAATCTTGGTGCGCGATGTTTGTACTAGCGCTCCAGAGGGATCCTTAGAGGTGATGGTGACCGGTTCGGAACCCAATATGCGGCAAAAACCCTCGGGTGATCCCTATCGCCTGGCGGCACGCAGATTAAACGTACCGATAGAAAATTGCCTGGTGGTAGAGGATTCTGCTCCTGGGCTAGCTGCTGGACAGGACGCGGGAGCACGGCTGGCGCTGGTCAGGAGCACGGAAGTACCTGGCATTCCAGCGGCAAGGTTTGACTCGGTGGGACATCTACATCTGAGTGATATCCGGGAACTTTTAGCTTAAAACCTGGTTTTCCTGAGCGCTGTCTTCTTGGGTGGAAAGTAACCGCTGCACGCCCTCATTAGATATTTCCGGGGCGATTCCTTCCATCAAGGGGCAGTAGGCGCGATAGTCACACCAATTGCACAGTGGGGAGCGACGCGGGGGAAAATGACCCGAACGAGCCTGGGCTAAGATTTGTTCCCAAACCGCGAATATTTCTTCGGTGGTGGCGTCAATATCCACGGGAGTGGGGGTATAGGTATAGACCTGGCGGTCTTTTAGAAACAGTAGCTGCAGGCGGGCGGGTAGCTGGCCTTGAGTCAAGTACCATAGCAGCGCATAAAAGCGAATTTGGAACTGGTAGGGGCCGATATAGCGTTCGGCGGGGGCTTTGCCAGTCTTGTAATCCACAATCCGTACCAATCCAGTGGGAGAAATATCTACCCGATCAATATAGCCATGCAGGTGTAGGCGGTTTTTATCGGTTACGCGTAGATATTTTTCCCGATGGGCAGGGGCGAGACGATCGGGGTTCTCCATTTGGAAATAGTTAGCGAGCAACTGGCGGGCGGTTTCTAAGAACTGGTTTTCGCCTCTGCTATCTTCCCCGAAAAGTTCGGCGAGCAAATCTGGTTTTTCGCTAAGTGTCTTTTCCCAGGCTTCCTCCATTTTCCGGCTGGCGGCGGCAAAAGTTCGTTCCTGAGCTGGAAGGTCAAATAAATTCTCTAGCGCTGCGTGTACCAAAGTTCCCCGCTGGCGTACTGGAGATTCTTTGGTGGGGATCTTATCTATCACTTGGAAACGGAACTGCAAGGGACAATTCCGGAAAGTGCCTATCCGGGAAGGGGAGAGGGCAGAGGTGCGCTTAGAAATACTCATAAGAGTATTGTAAGACGCTACCTGATACCGGGAAGCGGGCAAGATAAAGCTAGGATTAGGGAGATGACTCAGATTGAACCAGAAAAATCAGGCGGATGTGTCCCCCCAGATGTCCCCGGATGTTCGGCGCGTGCGCGCGGGGCGTTTAGACTCGGAGACCGGGTGCAGCTCCAGGGGGCTTCCGGGGATCTACATACGGTAACTATTACCGAAAACGGCTGGTTTAATACTGCGAAAGCTTCTTTCCCGCTTTCCGAGTTATTGGGCAGGGAAGAGGGCAGCCTGATTCGTTCCCGGGAGGGGCGAGAATTCTTGGCTTTTCGTCCCCGCCGCTTGGACTATACCCTATCCATGCCGCGGGGAGCGGCGATTATCTATCCCAAGGACGCGGCGCAAATCCTGCAATCTGCCGATATTTTTACGGGTGCCCGGGTTTTTGAATGTGGGGCAGGTTCGGGGGCGCTGACGGTTTCACTCCTGGAGATGATGGGAGAAGGTGGCCAGTTGGTCTCGGTGGAAGAACGCGAAGACTTCGCCGATATCGCCCAGGCGAATGTAGATTTATGGTTCGGACGCCCTCATCCGGCCTGGCAGCTGCAACGCGGACGCCTGGGGGAAATAGACCTGGATAGCATTTACGGTTCCCACTATTTTGATCGCGCGGTTATTGACCTGCTCGACCCCTGGAACTATCTAGACGATCTCTATAACCTGTTGGTTCCCGGCGGGGTGCTCTGTTGCTACGTAACGACCGTAACTCAAGTGTCTACGCTGGTAGAAGCGCTTCGAAGTGATGGACATTTTGGTTTTACCTGCAGCGAAGAAACTATCCAAAGACAGTGGCATACCGAGGGGTTAGCGCTGCGACCCGAACATCAGATGGTAGGACATACCGGGTTTTTGGTTACCTGCCGAGTGCTGGCAAGGGGGGCGCGGCGACCGAAAAAACTGGGAAATACCCCTAAAGCGGCCAAGATAAACGGCGGGCAGTGGAGCCCGGAAGATGATTGGGAGCAAGTGCGACTCGGGCAGCGCAATCCCGCGCAGAGAAAGACACGCCGGGTGCGCCGCGACGTAGTTAGGCGCGCCGAGTACTGGGCGCGAGGAAACGCTGCTGCTGAAAGCACGCCGCCGCCAGAGCCAGAAACCAGCCTGGGTACGCCCTCGTAAATGTTAGTAATCCTGGACATTTAGAGCAGGTGGCAGGCAAAACTAATAGGCTGAAAGAGGTGTACGGAAAGGAAACTGATGTCAGATCCTAGCGAAGAGCAGCTGCAAGCCCTTCAGAGGGAAGTGACCTCCTTGAAAGGGAAGAACAAGCGTCTGTCTGCAGCTTTGGGAGCCGCTCGCGAACAAGTGGTAGCGATTCATCAGCAGCTTGCCGATTTAGCTAAACCGCCGGCAACCGTGGCCGTAATCGCGGAAACTCCCCAAAGCCCCGGTAACGTGCGGCTGTTTTTAAATGGGAAACCGATGATGCTTCGGGTACATCCGGATATTAAACCTGAATATTTACAGGTCGGGATCGAAGTTTTAGTTAACGAAGAAATGGTGGTCTCGAAGATTCTGTCCTATCCCCGCACCGGAACTTTAGTGCAGGTAGGGGAAGTTATGCCCCATGGTCGCGTCCTGGTGCGGCTATCGAATACCGATAGTGAAATCGTGTCCCTAGCTGCCCCTCTTGTTGGAAAAATTGAGGTGGGGGACTCGCTGCTGCTGGAAGGTCGTAGTGGGATTGCAGTGCAGAAGGTGCAAAGAGGAGAGGTAGAACAGCTACTGGCTCCCCAAGTCCCCAATGTTTCTTATAAACAGATCGGGGGACTCAAAAAACAGATTGAAACTATCCGGGACGCGGTGGAACTGCCCTTTATTCACCCTGATCTTTATCGGCGCTACGGTCTTTCCGCACCGAAAGGGATACTGTTATACGGCCCGCCCGGATGTGGGAAAACGCTGATAGCCAAGGCGGTTGCTACTTCTTTAGGGGCTAATGCCCACGGGAAATCCTCCTATTTCTTGTCGATAAAAGGACCGGAATTACTTTCGAAATTCGTGGGAGAAACCGAACGGCAAATCCGGGCTATTTTTTCTAGGGCGCGACAACTAGCCAGCAGCGAGCACCCGGTAGTGATTTTCTTTGACGAAATGGAAGCACTTTTCCGTACCCGAGGATCCGGAATCTCTTCCGATGTGGAAACGATGATCGTCCCCCAGCTACTCGCTGAGATCGATGGGGTAGAAGCGCTTTCAAATGTGATCGTGATTGGGGCTTCTAACCGCGAAGACATGATAGACCCAGCGGTGCTGCGGCCGGGACGGCTAGATGTGCGGGTACGTATTGAGCGGCCTAATTTGGAACAGGCCGGACAGATCTTTGATATCCACCTGGGAAAAAATGTACCGGTAGAATCAGAGGAAGGAACTTCCCCGGCAGATGGCAAGACGAGGCTGCGCGAAAAACTGGTGACGCTACTGGCGGAAGAATCAGATCGCACTCAGATTTATGAAGTTGCCTATGAGAACGGGGAAAAAGAAATAGTCTATGCCCATTCGTTGCTTTCAGGGGCGATGATTGCCTCGATTGTAGAGCGGGCGAAAAAAGCGGCGATTAAAGACTCACTACAGGATTCGGCGAACATAAATGGACTTAGTTGGAGACACGTAGAAGTAGCCGCGGTGGAAGAAATTCGCGAAACTGCAGCTCTGGGGGCTTCTGCCGATCCGGGAGAGTGGGCGCGTACCCTGGGAGTTAGGGGCGCGCGAATTGTCGATGTGCGTAGCCTGCAATAGGAGGAACCGTGGCTCAAAGCGCTATTAGTCGACCGTTGGGAACTGAAACCGAGTTCGGGATTATCCAGGTAGGAAACGCCTACGCTAACCCGGTGGCGCTGTCTACCCAAGTAGTGACGGCTTACCGGGATCACTCGCGCCCGTCAGCAGCGGTTACCTGGGATTATGAGGGTGAAAACCCCTTGCAGGATATGCGCGGGTTTTCGCTTAATCCCCGCCAGGCGGATCCCTCGCAGCTAACCAATAATCCCGAGCAGCTGGCACCTGCCGGCCCGGGAGTACAGGCGGTTGCCCGCCCCAGTGCTCAAGAAGCCGCAATGCCTAAGCCAAGTGCCTGTGTACTGACTAATGGCGCGCGCCTGTACGTGGATCATGCTCACCCGGAATATTCCTCTCCGGAAACTCTGGATCCCAAACAAGGGGCACTCTATGATGCGGCAGGAGATCTGATTGCTCGCCGTGCCATGGAGCTGGCAGCAGAAAATGGCAACCAGATTGAGCTTTACAAGAACAATGTGGATGGTAAAGGCGCGGCCTATGGCAGTCATGAGAACTATTTACTGCGGCGTGACCTAGATTTTTACGGTCTTGCCCAAACCCTGATTCCCTTCCTGGTAACCCGGCCAATTATTTGCGGAGCCGGACGCGTAGGTATCGGACAGCGCTCCGAAAAAGCTGGTTTCCAAATTTCGCAACGCGCGGACTATGTAGAAAACGATATCGGACTGGAAACTACCTTTAACCGGCCGATAATTAATACCCGCGACGAACCACATGCGGATGCTAGCCGGTGGCGGCGCCTCCACGTTATTGGTGGGGATGCAAACCGTTTCCAATACTCTACTTACCTGCGTCTAGGCTCTACTGCTGCTTTGCTGTGGCTCCTAGAAAACCCCGATTGTCCCCAGGTAAAACAGCTGGAAGAGCTGCGGATTACTTCCGATCCGGTAGAAGAAACCTGGGCGGTATCGCATGATCTTTCGCTAACTCACCGCGTAGAAACGGTATCGGGACCGCTGACTGCCCTCCAGATTCAAAACGCAATCCGAGCTGCCATTGCCGAGGCCTTAGAAGAGCGCGGCGGGGCAGACCAGGCTAGCGCGGAGCTGCTTAAAGACTGGCAACAAGTGCTAGATTCTTTGGCCACAGATCGCGAGCTGGCCGCCCGTCGAGTGGAATGGGTAGGGAAATATCAACTTTTAGCACGAATGCGGCAGCGTCTAGGCTCCGATTGGAACCACCCCAAAATTCAGGCGTTAGATTTACAATGGGCGGCGCTGCGGCCAGGAATATTCGAAAATCTTTGTGCTGCCGGAATGGTAGAGCAACTGTTTTCACCGGAAGAAGTATCGCAAGCGGTTTCTCGGCCTCCTCGTGGGGGCAGATCCTGGGTGCGGGGGATGGCGGTAGCGAAACTGCCGGAAGTTAAGAAAGGATCCTGGCAGTCGCTGCTCTTAGATTTAGGCGGGGAGCAGCTATTACGCTTCAGTTTGGGGGATCCGGATTGCGCTGCCTCGCCAGCTGAAGCGCGCGCCCTCGAAAATGGGGATGCCGCCGGGTTTGCCCGCGCCCTGAGCGCTAAAAAGGAAAAACCGACAGAAAAATTTTAGGCTTGTCTTTATTAGGAGGAAACAACAGTGGTACAAGAACAAATAAACGCGCCCGGCGGGAAAAATACTAGTCTTGACGAAGGGATAGAAACCGCACAGGCACAAATCAATGCTCCCGCGATTGATGCCCTCTTAGAGCAGATAGACACGGTAATGGAAACCGATGCGCAAGCCTTTGTTGAAGGTTTCGTACAAAAAGGTGGGGAATAGTCCTTGCGGAGGATTTTCGGGATCGAAACCGAGTACGGGATTACTTGTGCCGCTACCGAAGGAAAGCCGCCCCTGGATGCAGAACAGGCCGCTCGCCGTCTCTTTATGCCGGTAGTCAACCGTCATCGCTCTTCTAATGTGTTTTTAGGTAACGGGGGACGGCTCTACCTGGATGTAGGGTCGCATCCCGAATACGCGACTGCCGAATGTGACTATTTAGCGGATTTATTGGCTCAAGACGTTGCTGGGCAAGAAATTTTTTCCGATCTAGTAACCACCACTAATCAACAACTACCTGCTGACGGTATCAACGGACAGATTCACCTGCTAAAGAATAATCGCGACTCCCAGGGGAATTCGTGCGGCTGTCACGAAAACTATCTTTTGCATCGCTCCGCGGATTTTATGGGTATGGCTGACGCGCTGATTACCTTCTTCATTACCCGGCAAATCTTGGTGGGAGCGGGGATGGTAGATGAAGAGGGCGGCTATCATTTTTCTCAACGTGCCGACAAAATGTATGACCCGATTTCGGCGGCTACTACCCGGGCGCGTCCCATTATTAATACTCGGGATGAGCCGCTGGCAGACTCTAGTCAGTATCGCCGTATGCACGTAATCGTAGGGGATTCCAATATTTGTGAAGCCACTACCGCTCTAAAAGTGGGGATGACCATTGCTCTGCTAGATGCGATTGACTGTTCTTTAAGCGTGAGCGACTTGGCGATAACTGACCCTATGAGCGCGATCCGCGAAATCAACGCCGATCTAACCGGGCGGGCGCCATTAAAGCTAAAAACGGGCGGTCACCTAGATGCGGTAGAAATCCAAAAACGCATCTACCAGCGGGTGATGAACACTCTAAGCGATGCGGGGGAGCTAGAAGCTACTCGGGAGCGGGTAACAGTCGGCGATTTTGATCCCCTAGAACTGTGGGGGAGGACCCTCAAGTGTTTCGAGAACGAAAATTTCCAGGCGGTGGAAAGCGAAATAGATTGGGTGATTAAGCAGAATCTTCTAGAACAAAGCGCCCAGCGGCATCAAGTTTCTATGAATTCTCCCCTAATAGCGCGCCTAGATTTGGCATATCACGACATCACTTCCGCGGGTCTAGCTCCGGCACTGAGACAGGCCGGGCTGATGCGTCAACTGCTAACCTCAGAACAAATCGAGGCCGCAAAAACCTATCCGCCCCGCACTACCCGGGCAAATATGCGGGGCAGGATATTGCGGGAAGCCGAGCAGCTGCGCAGAGATGTTTCGGTAGACTGGATACACGTGCGCATCGATGAATCGAAAATGCCGACGGTGATGCTGGGGGATCCTTTTGCTTATGAGGGAGAAATCCTAGATAAACTACTGGCAGAGTTGCGAGAGAGGTCGTGAACTAGATGGACGCTAACGCGGGAAGTCACGGCGATGATACGAAGAATGCTGTCCCCATTTCAACTCCTGAGCCGCAAACCGTTTCCGGAGAAAACCAGGAAGGCATATCTAGCGATTTAAAGCGACGCTTTCCTCCGCGAAAGGCAGCAGTTCCGGCGAAGAAAAAGCCTTCCGTCTGGCGTATTTTGCGCTGGTGGCTGGCCGCAGCTGCCGTGCTCGCGGTGGCCGCTACGGTAGTTTTAGGGTTTTATCTGTGGCAAGCCGGTCGCGGACAAGAAATGAATGGGTTATCTACCCAGGTGAAAGTCAGCGGCCAGTTGGGAGAACAGCCAGTAGTCGAATTTCAAGGGCGAATGCCTATTACGTTGCCTAACTCGCGGGTAGCTATACGCGGTTTCGGGCCGCAGATACGGGAAAATCAAGACGTACGGGTGATGGTGAGTGTTTACGAGGGCGATACCGGGAAACTGGTTTCCCAGGGAGGAAAGCCACAGATTTTCGTGGGCAAAGCTAACGCCTCTACGTTGCCCAGTGGGTTGCTTACCGAAGTTATCGGCAGGAACGAGGGGTCGCGCCTGATCGTGCACCGCCCGGCTACTGCCAGTGACGGGAAAACTTCCATGGAAGTAGACGTTATCGATGTGCTACCTACTGCGGTTTATCAGTCGCAGTTGCAGATTCCGGAGGCGGCGGGGGTCAATTTTTCTTTCCCGCAGGGATTACCGCATTTCGAGTCGGCATCGAATACTCAACCCCAAGAGGCTGCTACTTTCGTCTTGGTGCCTGGCAAAGGCGAACAACTAGACCCGCGTAAGAAGATCCTGGCGCAATATGGAGTCTGGGAACTAGACTCTGGTAAGAAACGTGCCTACACCTGGGGGAATGTAGGTCCGCAACAGATAGTGGGCGAAAGTACTTTCCAGTCCTTATCCCAACAGTTAACTGCTCTGCGTGCCAACTCGCGCATCTTGGCGATTATCCCCGCTGATCAAGCCACTGGAGATAGCGCCTTAGCAGTAGTTATGGACGTTTTGGCCTGCGCAAAATAAGGTAGCGGCTATTTCGAAGCTAGCGGTAGCTCTGGCGAATCCAGTCCATCTAACGGCAGCGGCGCTCCCCATTCTCATTAGTTTTTTACACTGAGGGTAGAGAACCTATTGAGGAGGGCAAAATGGCAGTAGCGATTAGGGTGATTCCGTGCCTAGACGTTGATCAAGGGCGCGTGGTTAAAGGGGTTAACTTCCAACACCTAAAAGATGCGGGAGATCCCGTGGAACTGGCGGAACGCTACAGCCAGGAAGGTGCAGATGAAATCACTTTCCTGGATGTGTCAGCCTCTAAAGAGGGGCGCGCCACTATGGTGCAAACCGTGCAGCGCTGCGCCGAGCAAGTATTTGTACCGCTGACCGTAGGCGGGGGAGTACGTTCGGTTACGGACGTAGAACAACTACTGGGAGCAGGCGCAGATAAGGTGGGAGTAAATACTGCTGCTATCGCTAACCCAGAACTAATCGATCAGATAGCTCAGCGTTTCGGTAATCAAGTCTTGGTAATCTCGGTTGATGCCCGTCGTTGCCCTGACGGGGTGGAAACTGCCAGTGGATTTGAGCTTACTACCCATGGGGGAACCCGTTCTACCGGCATCGATGCCTTGCAGTGGTGTAGCGAAGTCACCGCCCGCGGTGCCGGAGAGATTCTGCTCAATTCGATGGATGCTGACGGAGTGAAAACTGGCTTTGATCTGGAAATGTTAACGCAGGTGCGCTCGCGGGTATCCGTTCCTTTGATTGCCTCTGGGGGTGCGGGCAAGGTTGAGCATTTTGTCGAGGCAGTGCGAGCCGGAGCAGATGCGGTGTTAGCAGCCAGCGTTTTCCATTTCGGAGAGGTCGCGATTTCGGCGGTGAAAGCAGGGCTCAAGGAAGCGGGGTTTGAGGTTCGGTGAGTACACAAGCTTTAGATTCGCAGGTTGCTAGCCGTTTGAAACGAGACGGGGCGGGACTGGTATGTGCGGTTATCCAAGATTGGAAAAGTGGACAAGTGCTAATGGTCGGATATATGGATGACGAGGCCTTGCGGCGCACGCTAACTACGGGGAGGGTCACTTTCTGGTCGCGTTCTCGACGCGAGTATTGGCGCAAAGGTGATACCTCTGGGCACGCACAATATGTGAAGCAAGTTCAGATTGATTGTGACGGGGATGCCCTGTTGGTACAGGTGGATCAGGTAGGGGCTGCCTGTCACACCGGCAAGCGTAGCTGCTTTGAAAGCGGTGGTGAACTGCCAGTCCGCGTCGGGCATCGCCCTGCCAACAACTAGAATTATTACTGAAGGTGACAAAATCATAATATAGTTTTGGAGGTGATACTCAGATGAATGCTCTCGAACGGTTACTGGCTGGCGTGCGGCAAGAAGCGGCGCGACGGGAATCTGAGGTAAGCCTGGAAGAAATCAAACGGATCGCTGCCCGGCGTCCTCGTCCTCAAGATGGAGTCCGTGCCTTACGCAGCGAGGGCGCGGTTTCGGTAATCGCGGAAATAAAACGCGCCACCCCCGGTAAGGGTTTTTTGCGAGAAGTCCCCGATGTGGCGGCGCTGGCTAAATCTTATGAGGCGGGGGGAGCTTCCGTAATTTCGGTTTCTACCGAAAAAAACTTTTTTTGTGGCTCCATCGAAGACCTGCGACAGGTGCGGGCAGCAGTAGAGGTGCCGGTACTCTATAAAGATTTCGTGATCACCCCCTATCAGGTTCATGAAGCTCGAGCATTAGGCGCTGACCTAATTTTAATCTTGCAAACTTCGGCAGAACCAATGGTAGTCACCTCTTTGGTAGAGCGGGCGCACTCGCTCGGTTTGACTGCGATTGTGGAAGTACATTCGCGGCTAGAAGCCTTTCGGGCGCTGGAAGCGGGTGCCAGGGTAATCGGGGTAAATGCCCAAGATTTGCGCACCCTCGATTTCAATATGGATACTTTTGCCCAAATCGTTGACGTTATTCCCGAGCAGGTGGTGGCGGTGGCCGAATCCGGGGTGGCCGGTCCGCATGATGTGTTTAACTATGCTCAACAGGGAGCGGATGCGGTACTGATTGGTTCGGCTTTGGTACAGTCAAATAATCCGCAGTCTTTAGTGGCTGAAATGGTGGCAGCGGGAGCACATCCAGCTTTGGCAACTTCCCGCAAGTGCCGGATCAGCCGCGATAAGCACCACGACTAGAAAGATAAGGGATGAACCCGTTTTTTATTCCCTCTCCCTCGCAAGGTGTCTGGTATTTAGGGCCGTTTCCCCTGCGTGCCTATGCTTTAGCGATTCTTACCGGTATTTTCTTGGCTTGCCTGTGGGCTTCACGGCGTTATAAAGCCCGGGGAGGTGACCCGGAGCTAATCGTGGATTTGGCTATTTGGGTAGTTCCCATCGGCATTATTGGAGCCCGGATCTATCATGTGTTTAGTAAGTGGCAAGACTATTTCGGTCCCACGGGCAATCCTAAAGAAATCCCGCTGATCTGGCATGGCGGACTGGCCATCTGGGGAGGGGTAATTGCTGGCACCATCACTGCCTGTCTGGTATTGCGGCATCGGCAGTTAAAAATTGCTCCGGTAGCCGATGCGATTGCGCCTACGATCTTGGTAGGGCAAATCTTTGGTCGTTTAGGAAACTACTTTAATCAAGAGCTTTTTGGTAGGCCGACTACTTTGCCGTGGGGGCTGCAAATTGACCTGCAACATCGCCCGCTAGGCTTTGAACAATATGCGACTTTCCATCCCACGTTTCTCTACGAAATGTTGTGGAACCTAGCAGCAATCGGGGTGCTGCTGTGGATAGAGCGACGTTTTCGTCCGCGGGGCGGCATGATGATGGGATTCTATCTGTGTGCCTATAGCCTGGGGCGTTTCTGGGTAGAGAACCTGCGGATGGATCAGGCAAATCAGTTCCTCGGTCTACGAATAAATGCTTGGACTTGTCTGCTGATGTTCATCTTGGGGGTAGCCTTGGCAGTTTGGTGTTATCGCCAGAACTTGCCCCGCCAGCAGGAAGATAATCCGCAACCGGATGGGGAAATATCTCCTGAGGACAGCGATAAAACAACTTCTGTTTAGTTATGTTGGATTGAGCGGGATCCAACTATCCCTCGACTAAGTGGAAAGAACTGAAGAACTCGTTAGGATAGAGGTATGCGCAGAGCGAAAATTGTATGTACGTTAGGGCCGGCAACAAATTCCCCGTCCCAAATTGAAAAACTCGCCGAGGCTGGGATGAACGTGGCGCGGATTAACCGCTCACACGGCAGCCAAGAAGAAGCTGAGGTTACGATTGGTAATATTCGGCGGGTGGCACTGCAAACTGGCAAAGCTATTGCGGTGTTGGTGGATTTGCAAGGCCCCAAGATTCGTTTGGAGACTTTCGCTGCTGGCCCGCAGACTTTAGAAAAGGGCGACACTTTCACGATTACTACTCGCGATGTTCCCGGGGATAAAGAAATCGTGGGGACTACCTTCAAAGGTTTGCCGGGGGATTGCACTACCGGAGATGCCCTCTTGATTGATGACGGAAACGTGCAGGTGCGGGTAAAGGAAGTTACCGCTACCGATGTAGTTACCGAGGTGGAAGTCCCCGGGGTGGTGTCCGACCATAAGGGACTTAACTTGCCGGGGGTAGCAGTTTCTGTACCGGCACTTTCAGAAAAGGATGAGGACGATCTACGTTGGGCGCTGCAGCAAGGAGCCGATATCATTGCGCTGTCGTTTGTACGCAGCGCTGATGATTTTGCTGATGTGAAGCGGATTATGGACGAAGAGGAAGTCCACGTCCCAGTTATCGCCAAGATTGAAAAACCGCAGGCAGTCGAACGCATAGTGGAAATTGTGCAGGCTTTTGACGGCATCATGGTGGCGCGCGGTGACCTGGGGGTAGAAATGCCGCTAGAAGCGGTTCCCTTGGTGCAAAAGCGAGCGATCGAGCTGGCCAGAAGGTACGCTAAGCCGGTCATCGTGGCTACTCAGGTCTTTGACTCTATGATTCACAACCCGCGTCCCACCCGCGCTGAAGCATCTGACTGTGCTAACGCGATCTTGGATGGCGCCGATGCAGTAATGCTATCTGGGGAAACCTCGGTGGGGGCATACCCAATTGACGCGGTGCGCCTGATGGCATCGGTTATTACTAATGTGGAGGAAAACGGGGGAGACCGGATATCTCCTCTCACTACCTATGATCATGACCGCGCTGGAGTGCTTTCAATCGCGGCTGCTAGAGCAGCAGAAATGCTGGATCTGAAATTTATGATCGCATTCACGCAGGGAGGTGCGACCGCGCGCACCATGTCCCGTTTGCGTTCCCCCATCCCCATGGTGGCGTTTACTCCCTTAGAGTCCACGCGTAATCAGCTGGCGGTTTCGTGGGGAATTCGTACTTACCGGGTTCCCTATGTAACTCACACTGATGACATGATTTGGCAAGTTGATCAGGTGCTACAAGCACAGGGATTAGCTAAGCGGGGGGATCAAGTAATTATCCTCGCCGGTATGCCTCCGGGGGTGACGGGTTCTACTAACTCGATGCGGATTCATACGGTAGGGTTAGAAACCGACTATCGTTAGTGCTTTACCGCTCATTGCCTAGGACGGGAAAGTGTTTTTGCGCTGTCTCCAGCTATCCTGCCTGGGATTGCGCAGTACATTGACGATCCCGGGTTGACAATATCTGGATGGTTAAATATAGTTGAACGCTTGTTGAAGTTTTCGGGATTTCTCGGAAATTTGGTTGACTGCCTGCCACCTTTATGGTGTGCTGAAGTTGGCCATAACAGGCAGGGTTCTTTTGGAACCCCGGGGTTACCGGTACGAACCATGTGCCAACCCCGTGAGATGAAGAAGTGAATGGAGTATCAAAATGGAAAAATTCAATATTGTTGAGGCCGGCACTGGCCGTCAAGCAAACAATTTGCTGATTAACACGATTTCGGATGCGATCAGCCCCTGGTTTGCGGACGTTAGCCAAGATCGCCGGGTACGGGAAGCAATCGCGGCTCTCGCAGATGAAACGTTGCGCGCTCGTGCTGCCCAGTATCTGGGTCTACAGCTACGCCCGGCTGCCTAAGGACAGGGCTGGCTAAATAAGGTCAGTATCCAGGTCGCCTGATTTTTTCGAACAGCAGGTTTCCTGCAAGGTGTTTATGCTTGTAGGAAACCTGCTTTTACTTTTAACTGAATCTATGGGCTAATGCCTGATTCTATTTCTTTTTAGGGTTTTTCTGTTTTCTAGTTTCCAGCACCAAGGAACTGCGGCTTACTGCTCACGTCTCATGGTGAATACCTGCTGGTTTCGCCTAGAGAGTGTTTGCTAAAATGAGCCAGTAACTGTTTACGCAAAACTATGATGAGTTTTCTTAATCCGAAAGGTTGACATGACCCGAAATAGCTCTATTTGCCGCTCAGGAGCAGCGTTGCTTCGCGGCGTTAGCCTCCTGTTCGGTTTGGCTTTAGCTCTGGCGCTAATTCCGGCTGCTAACTTGGCTTATGCCGATCCCAGTGCAAAATATGCCGGATACAGTTCCTACGTTCCAGAGGTAGTTATTGTAGAGGGTAAAATTGGACAAACCCAGGTAAAAGAGCGGGCTAACAAGCCATACCCCGCAGGCATGACTTTTAAGCATGTAAGAAATTCTGCAAATGCCTACGGTTCATGGGTTACTATTGACGCCGCCACTGGCAAATTCTCTATTGATAGCTCGAAGAAAGTTCATACGTTCACCAATGGGAAAGCCGAATACACCAGTATTCGTTTGGACGTTATTTATCCCGATCATCTGAACCCTAATCCCTCTTTTGAAACTATTGACGCCGGTAAAGTAACGGTTTTGCAAGATAGCGATAAAGATGGCGTTCCGGACAGAGACGAAACCGGGGCTGTTAAAGATCAGTGCGCCAATACTCCGGCGGGAGTCAAAATTGATGAGGCTAACGGTTGCCCGGTTCCGCCTACCCTGAAAGCTGCAACCGTAACTGGCAAGGTGGGAACGCAAATCACCAACACCAAGATGGCAATTACTAACGAGGGAAAACTAGCCTTGAAGGCTTGCGATTTTGTTGATGCTGATAAAAGCGCTGGTCTAAGTGTGGGACTCGGGGTTGATGATGATGCTTGCGTGATTAGTGGTACCCCTACTAAAGCCGGACAAAGCGAGGTAGAGGTTAAGCTAAGCTACGCAGATGGCAAGAACGCTATTGTGTCGGTTACTGCTAAAGCAACTCTCGATATCGCGGATAAAGACAGTGATGGGGACGGGAAACTAGATGCGGAAGATGAATGTCCCAATACTCCGCAAGGCGCAACTACCGATAATAAAGGCTGCGCCTATCCTCCCAGTATGGAAAATGCTACGGTTACCGGAACCGCTGGTACCGAGATTGACCCGACTTCTTTACCAATCACGAACTTAGGTAATTTGAACTTGGTGGAATGCACTGGCACCTTGCCGGAAGGGTTGTCGCTAGCTTTGAATCAAGACCAGAACGCTTGTATAGTCTCTGGCACTCCGAAAGCTGCCAGTGATAAAACCGTTCCGGTTACCTTGAAGTACACCAGCGACAAGGGAACTGAAGAAATGGTCAGCGCTGAGCTGACCCTAAACATTGCCGAAAAACCGGTAGTAACCCCGAAAGATAACGAAACCTACCAGGACTTGGCTTACGCTGATGCAGTGGTTATGGCCGGGGACAGCGGTAAGGTAGCTTCCCCTACGGCAAAGGCAGGTAAATTGCCGGAGAAATCTACTTTCCAGCTGACGGCAGACAGTAAAACCAAATTCCCCTGGATTAGTGAAGATGCCGATAATCTCGGCGGATGGAATTTGAATCCCGACGAGGCAGTGCCCGCCGGTGAATACCATCCGCAGGTAACCGTGACTTTCCCAGACCAGTCTACTTTGACTTTGGATATGAAAATTACGGTGACTGCTAAAGACCCGGGTAACCCTAATCCGGAGAAGCCAGATACTGATAACCCGATGAAGCCGGGAACTAATCCTGCGCAGACTGATTCCGATAAAGATGGCATTATTGATGCCAACGATAAGTGCCCCAATACGGCTGCTGGAGTCAAAGTAGATGCTAAAGGATGCCCGATAGCACCTGCTGATAACGCAAAATCTAAGACTGGCGGAAAACAAACCGCTAAGCCACTGCCAATAACTGGTGGCGTTGCCGGTTCTTTGGCTGCGCTATCGCTGCTAGTAACCGTGGCGGGCGTGGGCATTGTTGCGCGGCGGTACGCCAAATAGCAGTATTTATCCTTCGAATTCTTGGATAAATAATACTGTTTAATCCACACGGGTTGGTCGGGGATAATAATCCCCGACCAACCCGTAACTATTTATAAAAGATGTTCCCGCTGAATTGGGCAACGCTCAGTAAATCGTGGTAATCCTCTAAGTATGGAGCTTTCAGAAGATTTTAGAACTGCCGATGAAATGACCGCAGATGAACTGAATGCTAAACTTGCGCGCAGCTATTTGCAGTCCTTATCTGGTGCGCGACGGGACTACAACTCGGTATTTGATGAGTGTGAGGCCTCGCTCTAAAGGCTTAATCCTGGTGGTTTTCCCACAGTAACTGTTCTAAGGGTTTGCGTTCTCGCTCTTTAGTCAGTCCAGCTGGTTCTTTACCCACGCTGCACATAGTAAACGCCACGTAGGGAGCGGAAATCTGGAACTGCCTGCATAGCAGCCCCCGGTCAAAAGTGGCAAAGGGACGCATATGTAGCCCCATGACCTCTGCTTGTAACAACATATTTTGTACTGCACTACCCAAATCATAGGGGCCAAAATCTAGACCGTGACGAGAGGGATACTCCCGATGGATATTTAGAATCAGCCCGGAAGCATCAAGCGCCCAATCGGAAAAACCGGCTACCGCCCGGCGTAACACTTCATAGTTATTATCGCCGCGAATTCCCGGCACAAACCACCATTCCTGGGCGTTCATTGCCGAGGGCGCCCAACGCGCTGCCTCTAACAGCTGATTCATTTGCTCGTTACTAATCGAAAAATCCGGGTCGTATTCGCGCGGACTCCAGCGTCCGCTAATGATTTTAGAAATTTCAGTCATGTTTCTATCATAACCAGCCACTCTGAAAACGGTACTGGCAGTAAAAATAAATGGTCGGGCTGACAGGATTTGAACCTGCGACCCCTTGACCCCCAGTCAAGTGCGCTACCAAACTGCGCCACAGCCCGTTACCTCCAAAATCTTATCTGTCCCGCCGCTATCCCAGCAAATCACCCAGACGTGATTCTTAACGCTTAAAATACCAAGCCGAAAAAACTAGCCTAAAAACGCCCTCGGATAGCGTCCCTAGTAGACTGGAAAGGTGAGTGAGCAACTAGACCTGCGCCGGGCTAAAAAACCTTTCAAAGTGAAAGCGCCCTATGAGCCTTCCGGGGATCAACCCCAGGCTATCGCGCAGCTCACCCAGCGGATTAACGACGGTGAAAAGGATATTGTCCTCCTGGGGGCTACCGGGACTGGCAAATCCGCCACCTCCGCCTGGCTGGTAGAACAGGTGCAGCGTCCTACCTTAATAATGGAACCCAACAAAACGCTGGCTGCCCAAATGGCGGCGGAACTGCGCGAGCTTTTCCCCGATAATGCGGTGGAATACTTCGTTTCCTACTATGACTACTATCAGCCAGAAGCCTATGTGCCCCAGTCCGATACCTATATCGAAAAAGATTCCTCTATAAATGACGAGGTAGAGCGGCTGCGGCACTCTGCCACTAACTCCTTGCTTACTCGCCGGGACGTAATCGTGGTGTCTTCGGTTTCCTGCATCTACGGTCTGGGAACTCCCCAAGAATACGTGGCGCGGATGGTGCCGCTAGAAGTGGGAATGCAAATAGAGCGTAATGAACTACTTAAACGTTTTATCACCATGCAATACACTCGCAACGATATGGCGTTTACGCGGGGAACTTTCCGGGTGCGCGGAGACACTATCGACATCATTCCCATGTACGAGGAAATGGCAATCCGGATCGAAATGTTCGGTGATGAGATTGATTCCCTGGCCACCTTGCACCCGATAACCGGCGAGGTTATCTCGGAAGAAGAATCAGTTTTCCTTTTCCCTGCCTCTCACTACGTAGCTGGTCCAGAGCGGATGCAACGCGCCCTCGATAGTATCGAGGACGAACTAGGGGCGCGGCTGAAATACTTCCGGGAACAAGGCAAACTTTTAGAAGAGCAGCGCCTGCAGATGCGGACTACCTATGACCTGGAAATGATGCGCGAAATCGGCACCTGTGCCGGCATCGAAAACTATTCCCGCCATATTGATGGGCGCGGGCCGGGAACGCCCCCAAACACCCTCCTTGACTATTTCCCCGAGGATTTTCTGTTAATCATTGATGAATCCCATGTGACAGTGCCGCAGATAGGAGCCATGTTCCATGGGGATATGTCCCGCAAACGCACCCTGGTTGATTACGGTTTCCGTCTGCCCTCGGCTATGGATAACCGTCCTTTGAAATGGGAAGAATTCCAAGAACGCATTGGGCAAACCGTTTATCTTTCTGCCACCCCCGGAACCTATGAATTGGAGCGCTCCGATGGGGTAGTAGAACAGATTATTCGGCCCACCGGACTGATTGACCCCAAGATCGTGGTTAAACCTACCGATGGGCAAATCGATGACTTGATGGAAGAAATCCTGGTACGCAGCGAAAAGAACGAGCGGGTGTTGGTCACTACCTTGACTAAGAAAATGGCAGAAGACCTCACCGAATACCTCGCGGAGCGGGGCGTGCTAGTCGAATATCTGCATTCCGATGTGGATACGCTGCGACGGGTGGAACTACTACGAGAACTGCGGATGGGGCGGTTCAATGTACTAGTGGGGATTAACCTGCTGCGCGAAGGTCTAGACCTGCCAGAAGTGTCCCTAGTTTCGATTCTTGACGCGGACAAGGAAGGCTTCCTGCGCTCGACTACCTCCCTGATTCAAACCATAGGGCGCGCTGCTCGTAACGTATCCGGGGAAGTCCATATGTATGCCGACCAGGTCACTGATTCGATGCGGGCAGCGATTGAGGAAACCGAGCGGCGGCGGGAAAAGCAGCTGGCCTATAACCGCGAGCACGGGATTGATCCCCAACCGCTACGCAAGAAAATCGCGGATGTTACCGATATGTTGGCGCGCGAAGAAATCGATACCGAATCTTTGCTGGGCACCGGATATCGGGGCGCAGGGAGCGGCCCTGATGCACGCACCCGCCGGGAAACCGGGCAGGACGTGCGAGAACGGCTGGCGAATCAAAACGAATCTAGCGTAGCGGAGCTAATCGCGGAGCTCACCGCGCAAATGCAAGAGGCAGCCCGGCAGTTACAGTTCGAGGTAGCGGCGCGGTTGCGCGATGAAGTACGAGACTTAAAGAAAGAACTGCGACAAATGCGGGAGGCGAATTGAGCGTACCGGACAAGCCAGAAGCACCGATAGGCGAGGACGAGGTAAGTGGCTCCTCGAAAATAACCGCTGCGAAAAGTGCGGTTTCCGAAGGTGATCCCCGGGCAAGCAGCAGCCAGGCCGTAACTGAATTTGCCGATACTAATGCCTTCAACGCCTCAGACCGCTCTGGAACCGGGAGCCAGGGCGTAGATACTGTGCAGAGGCTGCACGGGCTTAGCCAGAAGGAAGTTGCGGCTCTAACGAAAAAAGGGCTTTCCAACCAGTTCACTCCCCGCGCCACCCGCACCGTCCGCCAGATTCTGCGCGCCAATGTGTTTACCTTGTTTAACGCCATTCTTAGCGCCTGCATTGTGGTTACTTTGATTTTTGGGCATTGGGCGGACGCCGTCTTTGGGATCGTGATGGTAGTCAATGCGCTCACCGGTATTGTCTCGGAACTGCGGGCAAAACGGGTTTTAGAAAGAATCAGTATTCTCCAGGAAAATCCGATTCAAGTGATCAGGGAGGGAAAACAACAAGCAATTTCACCCCGCGAAATTGTGCAGGGAGACCTCTTATTGTTGCGGCGCGGTGACCAGGTACCTGCCGACGGAGAAGTTGTTAGTACTCGCGGGCTTTACCTAGATGAATCCAACCTAACTGGGGAATCAGTTCCCCGTCCGCGCGCGGTAGGAGAGAAAGTTTATTCCGGTGCTGCCGTAGTCTCCGGGGATGGCTACGTACAGGTCAGTGCGGTGGGCAGCCGCTCTTGGGCTAATGCGATGGCTATCCAGGTAAAGAAGTTTAAAATGGCGCATTCGGAGCTAGAAGAGGGAATCAACAAGATTCTGACGGTAATCACCTACTGCCTCCCCCTGGTGATTGTGCTGCTGGCGGTGGCGCAGGTACGTAACTTGGGAGGGCTTAGTGAAGTCACTTGGAGAAATATTGGCCCGGTGGTGGTAGCGGTAGTTGCCGGTATCGTGGGGATGATTCCACAAGGCCTGGTGCTGCTCACCTCGGTTAACTTTGCGGCAGCTTCCTTAAAACTAGCGCGACAAGGAGTGCTCATTCAAGAGCTGCCCGCGGTAGAAGTACTAGCCCGGGTAGACACTCTTTGCTTAGATAAAACCGGTACTCTCACTACCGGTGAGATTGCGGCGCGCGGTTTCGTACTACCCGGACAACAGGAGCTAGTTCCTGCGAGCGCGCTTGGGGGAACCGCGCAGGCTGCCTTGGCAGTTTTGACTAAAGATCGGGAAAACGACACCTCCGCTGCCATCTATTACCGTCTCGATAGCGATCTAGAACAGCTGACACCAAATATTGACAATCCGCAGCTAGTGCCGTTTGATTCGGCTCGTAAATGGTCAGCGGTGGTGAGCGCGGGTGATACCTGGGTGCTGGGTGCTCCCGAAATTGTTTTGGGTCAAGACCGCTCCTGCCAAGAACAAACCGCTACTTGGGCTCAGAAAGGGGCGCGGGTTTTGGCTTTGGCACGAGGCGAGAATCGAGAGATTTCCCCGCAAAATCCTGTCCTTCCTAAAAAGTTAGAACTAGTCGCCCTCATAGTGCTGACCGAACGCTTGCGCGAAGATGCGGCGCAAACTCTGGACTTTTTCCGCCAAGAAGGGGTAGAGGTTCTGATTATTTCCGGAGATAACCCGCAGACGGTTGCGGCTTTAGCCGGTAGGATCGGGGTTGAAACTACCGGGTTTGACGCGCGGAAGCTTCCCGAGGACGAGGAAGGGATTGCCCAGATCCTTAAAGAACACCGGGTATTTGGCCGGGTAACTCCGGAACAGAAACGAGCCCTGGTGCACGCCTTACAGGCTAGCGGGAAATGCGTGGCGATGACCGGGGATGGGGTAAATGATGCCCTGGCGTTAAAAGACGCGGATTTGGGGATCGCGATGGGTAATGCCGCGCAGGCCACCAAGTCGGCGGCGAAAGCAGTACTGCTAGATTCAAAGTTTTCGGCTCTGCCACAGGTGCTGGGAGAAGGGCGGCGCGTGCTGGGAAACATGGAACGGGTATCTACCTTGTTCCTGTCTAAAACTACCTATGCTGCCCTTTTGGCACTGATAGTGGGGGTATTAGGGATACGTTACCCGTATCTACCTCGCCACCTGACTCTTATCTCTTCTAGTACTATCGGAATCCCCGCGTTTTTCTTGGCGCTGGCGCCCTCTAACCGGCGTTATCGTCCCGGGTTTTTGCGCCGGGTAGGTCAGCTAGCCTTGCCGGCAGGATTATTGTGTGGGTTCACCTCGATTGCAGCCTACCTTTGGTTAGGTAGGACGGAGGTTGCCACTTCGGCTGCCACTATTGTCCTGGCAATTGGGGCACTGGGACTGCTGGCGATCCTGTCTCAGCCACTGCCTAGCTGGCGTGGGGGATTGCTCACAGCCATGATTGCCTTGGTTTTGGTGGCAATTACAGTGCCCGTGGTTCGCGACTTCTTTGCTTTGCAGGTCTTAAGCTTTACGCAATGGCTGGTAGTAGGGTTTTGTAGCATAATCTCTCTGTCGGGATTGGCGCTTATCGGCACTTTTTGGGAGCGGCGTCACTGGCCGGATCACGGTTCGGGGTTGCGGCTAAAACACGTTAGACTAAGAAAGTAAATCCGGAAGGGGAGTACTTCCATTAACAGGCCAGTCGTCATCACGGCAATTATGCCCGGCTGGTTGGGCCTGAAAAGGCGGAAGAAGACCTGAGCATAGACAACGCCAACGAAATGGAGAACGCTGCATGGGTCTGATGCCTACGCTTAATGCCGTCCCCGGCCAAGAAGTAATTCACTGGTGGAACTGGTTACTGCTAGCAATCATTATTCTCGCTCTACTGGTGCTTGATTTTCGCGGACATGTCCGTAAAGCCCACGAACCCACGATTAAAGAGGCCGCCATCTGGTCAGGTATCTATATGGCGATTGCGGCCGCCTTTGGGTTGGTGGTGTGGTTGCAATGGGATCTGAATCTGGCGGTAGAGTACTGGGCCGGTTGGATCACCGAATGGTCGCTATCCTTGGATAACTTATTTGTTTTCATCATCATCTTGAATGGATTTAAGGTTCCGCGGGTCTACCAGCAAAAAGTGATCATGCTGGGAATCATAATCTCAATGGTGTTACGACTAGCGTTTATCCTGATTGGCGCAGCACTAATTAATCAATTCGCCTGGATCTTCTACCTGTTCGGACTATTCTTGATCTACACCGCGATCAGTCAAGCTAGAGAAGGTATCACCAAAGAGGACGCAAATGAATCTAGCGAGGGATACCAGGAAAATAAATTCACTACTCTGGTACGCCGGGTGCTTCCGGTTTCTGAAGGTTTTCGGGAAGCTAAACTGCTCTATCGCCACCGCGGAAAAACCTACGTCACCCCCATGTTCTTGGTGATTATCGCAATTGGATCTGCGGATTTGATGTTCGCCTTTGACTCTATTCCCGCGATCTTTGGTCTGACGAAACACCCCTTTATTGTTTTCGCCGCTACCGCTTTCTCTTTGATGGGATTGCGGCAACTTTTCTTCCTCATAGATGGACTTTTAGAGCGCCTGGCATTCCTGCATTACGGGCTGGCTTTGATCCTAGGATTCATCGGGGTCAAACTGATTATCCATGCCGCTCACGAGGCGCCCTTCTGGGGGATAGAGAAATGGGCAGCGGCCATTCCGGAGCCCTCTATCGGCTTTTCAATGGGCTATATCCTAGTTGTCCTAGTAGGAACCGCGCTGCTCTCGATCTGGTACTCTAAGCGACACCAGGCAGCAAATCCTAAAAAGGATTAAGACAAAGATAATCGGCTCGGATACCTGCTAGGGTATTAAAAACCTTAGGTACCCGAGCCGAAATCTATCTGTAGGGATTCTACCTTTCGGGTAGGTAATCGTTAGTGTAGGCACCCTCCACGTCCGCTAAGCTCGCGGTGGTAAAGCCATGTTCGCTCATCCATGTGGTGTAGGAACTTACTAATTCTGCATCCATTTCACCCCAGCGTCCCGAAGGCGCATGCCAAGAGGGCGCCATGAACTTAAGAGAGGCCGCTAATACGTCCTCTTCACTAGCGCACATAGTGGAGGCTAGAATATCTACAGTTTCTGCCTGGTTATCGCGGGCAAAATCATAGCCGCGACTGGTAGCCGCCAGGAACGCCCGCACTTGATCTTCGTGGCTACGCAGATAGTTTTCCTCTACGCACAGGAAATAGGCGTGGTGGGGAGTGACCGCTACCTCGTCGAAGGATAGCTGCACTACCTCGGAGAACGGTTTACTGCCCTGATAGGCTTCCCAGCCTAAGACATTGAAAATCGCGTCATATTTGCCTTTTTCAACTGCGCGGATATCGGGTTCGAATACTCCCGGATCCATGACTTTTACCTTAGAGAAATCGCCGCCATCTTTCTCGACGGCTTCAATTACCATCTGGATAAGCCGCTGAACCGGCGGAATCGAGACGGTTTTTCCTTCTAAATCTCGAAAACGGCTAATCCCTTTCTCTTTGAGGGTAATCACCCCACCTAACTGGTTTTGATTAAAGGTAGCTACCGCTACGAAGGGGTGGTCGCTGTGGCGGGTTTCCAACAGCTCTCCGAGCCGAATAGAGGCAAATTGAAACTCGCCTTTGGCGGCTAGCGCTGCCGGAGTCCCACGGTCGAAACCGTCCCAGGAAATATCAACATCTAATCCCGCCTGTTCATACCAGCCTTTTTTACGAGCGACGAATAAGCCAGCGTGATTAGGCCAAGTAACTACATATTCCAAGCGGATTCGGGTTAAATCCATTTTTCCTCCCTATTTTCAATGCCCCAGAGGGCGTTTTCGATTTCTTGATAGGCTTTCACAAAATTTGGGGTGGTGCGCAGCCCTGTTCCGTGACTAAAACTGCCGGTAGCTCCCACTGAATTTGCTGATAAAAACTGCTCCCGTTCTGGAATATCAATCGGAATTTCAGTAATAATACTCCCTGGTCGCTGCGACATCATCAACACTCGGTCAGCCAGGGTTACCGCTTCGGCAATATCGTGGGTGACCAACAAAAGAGTTAAATCGCGGCTGCGCGCGGCTTGCCAGAGCCAACGTTGCATGTGGCTACGGGTTATCTGGTCAAGAGCCCCGAAAGGCTCATCTAGGGCGATTAAAGTCGGTTTGGCCAACATGGTGCGCAAAAAGGCTACTCGCGAACGCATTCCTCCCGAAAGCTGCGCGGGATAGGCTCCAGAAAACTGTTGCAGGTCGAACTGGCCGAGGAGGGCGCGAGCCCGCTCGCGCGCTTTTTGGCGGGAGACTCCCCGGATCCGTAAGGGCAGTGCCACATTGTCTTCAATAGTGTTCCAAGAAAATAGTCCATCGCGTTGGGGCATGAGGGCGACTAGGGGACTATCCACTGACCAAGCCAAGCTACCTCGTGAGGGAGCACTAAGACCAGCTATTATTCGCAGGAGGGTAGATTTTCCGCAACCTGAAGGTCCCACCAGAGCAGTCACCGTCCCCTTAGCTATAGTCATCTTCACGTTGTCTAAAGCGGTCAGGGGTGGGTCATTAAAGCTTTTTCTTACCCCTGATAGTTGCAGTAGGTTCATTTTGCCTTCTTCCAGGGAATCAAGACCCGCTCTGCCAGTACTACTAGCAGATAGGCTGCCAAAGTCATGAGGGTTAGAATCCCGGCTCCAAAAAACACCAGTTCCGTCCGAAAAGATCCTTGGGCAGTCAGTAGGTAAATCCCTAAACCGTTTTCCGCCCCCACGAATTCGGCGGTAGCAGCAGTGGCCGGTCCGTAGGTGACTGCGATACGCAGTCCAGTCATGAAATCTCCCAGAGCGGCCGGCATTCGCAAGTGGGCGAAAATCCAGGCGGGGGAGGCGCCTAAAGAGCGCGCTACATCAATCTGGTCGCGTGAGGGAGCCGCCAGACCTTTAGTAAAAGCGACAATGATCGGGAAAACTCCAAATAATGCCACCAGCAGGATTTTTGAGGTCATTCCAAAGCCGAACCATATTATTAGCAGGGGAGCAATAGCTACTACCGGAATGGTTTGGGAGATCACCAGGAGGGGCATTACTGCTTTACCGAAAGTTTTGGCTCTCCACAGCGCAAAGGAAATTGCTACTCCGCAAATAATTGCCAGCAAGGTACCTAACAGTACCTCTATGAGGGTTACTTGGGTGGCTAGCCAGGCCGCCGGCCAGTCCGCAAACCCGGCTTTAATGATCACACTGGGGGCAGGCAGCAACTTGGGGTTAACTTCCCCCAGGCGGCAAACTCCCTCCCATAGAACCAGGGTTAACAGAACCAGTCCGGCGGCCACTAGTCGCGAGCTAGATTTCATTTACTGGTGGCCTTAGCGAGGAATTCGTTGGTGACTACCTCGGGCGCGGAAATTTTTTGCGTATAGGGTTTTCCATCACCGTCAGTAACCAACTTTTGTTCAATAATGAAGTCTAAATAGCTTTGCCACTTATCCATATCGGCATGCCCCACCCCGCCAGTAGCATCGGGCCAATACTTTTTAGACAGTAAGGCCTGTGAGGCCGCTACCAGCTTGGAATCTAGCTTAGCCTGCGGGTTCGCCGCTACTAGGATCTTAGCGGCTTCTTGGGGATGATCAATGGCCCACTGGTAGCCTTTCTGAGTGGCTTGCACAAAGGAGCGCACCAGCTGCGGATCTTCTTTTATTAGGTCCGCGCGGGTAGAAATCCCTAACAGTGCCGGGGTAGTAGGTACTCCGTATTTTTCGTAGTCAAAGTAGCGTAGTTTATAACCGCTCTGTTCGGCCTCGATGCCTTCCCAGGTAGACAGGAGTTCCGCAAAGTCGGCGCGTTCTTGTTCTACTGCTTGCAGGGTCCCAGCACCGGCGACCACTTTTTTGAAATCACCTTTGCCACCGTCCTTTTGGATCAGCATTTTGGTGGCAATGTGTTGAAACCCGCCGCCAAAATCAGCGAGGGTCTTGCCATCTAAATCTCGAGGACGCTGAATATCCGCCTTATCCAAAAATCCCACCATATAGGAAGATTTTGGTTGCAGGTTGAACACCATCTTGATCCCCAAGTCGGAGGCCTTCGCCGAGGCAATCGAGTCGGTGCCGGAGAAGCCAAAATCCGCGCCTTTGGCGGCCATTACCGATTCCACGCCACTCTTAGAAAAACCCATTACCTTTACGTTTAGTCCGACTTCGCGGTAAAACCCTTTTTCTTGGGCAACATAGATTCCGGTGTGGTTAGTGTTAGGGGTCCAGTCCAAAATTACCGAAGTGTTCTTCACCTCGGAGTCTTTAGATGCTGAACTAGATCCCGTGGCACACCCCGCCAAAGTTAGGGCCAGGGTGCAGGCTAAAGCGGTAGCTATTCTTCGCATGCTTTTTCTTTCGCTAGTTGGTTGATAAGGGATAAATATTTTTGGCCAGGTGCGGTCAGGAACCACTGGCTATGACCTTGGAATCCGATATCCCAGGCCCAGTCTTTAATCTTTGGATCAATCGGTGCCAGCAGATCGTATTCGATTGTCGAAAGGGAAAACTCCACGTTACAAAGGGCGATCATAGCGCCGAGCATCTCGATTTCCTCCGGGGAGAGGGAGAGTATCTGCCCGTATCCGGTTAGCAAGTCGGAAGCGACTTGCGGCCAGTAACTATCGGTTTTCCCTTCGGTAATACTGATCCAGTCGATACTGTGTCTCTCCAGCAGTACTGCCAGGTCAAAAAGCGGGGGATTCGGGCAGGTGAGACCGAAATCAATTAGGGAAGATATGCTGTTTCCTTCCCAAAATGTGTTAGAAACATGTAGGTCTCCGTGAGTGAAATAGCGGGGAGCATCGGCTAAGGGGGCAAGAGAGCGGGCAAAAGCACGCAAAGGCTCTAGCGCTGCCACTAGATCGTGGTCACTGTCTTGCAGATAGTTAGCAAGCACCGGATGGGCATCTAAAAATCCTGCTAGCTTTGGTAATGGATCTCCCAGCAGGAGCTCTATCCGGTTTTGATAGGGGCCAGGTTCCAGGGACGGCGCCTGAATTTTTTGGCTAGCGATACGGAGTCGGGCGGCAACTCTGCCCAGTTCCACAGCTTCTTCCCTGGTTTTTGGAGGTAACCAGGAGCGCAGATCGCGATAGCGATCTTGGCCAGCCGCACCTGCGGAGGCCTCAATAATCCATTCTCCAGCGGCCAGGGCGCTGGCTCCCTGATTAAAGCAGAAAAAACGCGGGGTGGGAAAACCCTCATCTGCCAGTTGATTGGCAAAGGAGTGCTTAGCTTCCAGCTCGGACGCGCTCACCAGATCTTTGTGGTAGCGCTTTAAAAATACTTGCTTGCCGCTAACGGTAGTCACTAGGCAAGCCGCTGCCATAGGACGGGAAGAAGGGGTAAGTTCTGCGATTCGTTCCTCGCGAAACTCCGGAAGTTCAGCCAGTACCGCGCTTACCTGAGCACTGGTAAGGGGTGGCCACTGGTTGTTTACCACTTCCAGCTGCTGTTCTCGATCCATCTGTGCCTCCTAGATTCGTGCACAGGTGAACCAGCTTCCTGCGCCAGCATTACCTGGATCAGGTGTAACGGTCGAAGCGTTTTGCTTCCTCTCAGCTCGAAAGCTCCCGTGCTACAAGTAGCGTACCAGAGGGGCGGAGAATTTGGATTGCGCCCTCAAAATCCGGTAACGTGGTTTGAGTTCAAGGGCCATTGGCGCAGGGGTAGCGCGCTTCCTTCACACGGAAGAGGTCACTGGTTCGAAACCAGTATGGCCCACCATTAGCAGTTATTTCTGCAGGTAAGCGCGCATTATTTTCGTCATCTCTACCTGATCACTAAGGGCACACAGTTCCCGGGCAGCATGCATCGACAAAATCGGGACTCCCACATCAATAGTGGTGATTCCTAATCGAGTAGCGGTCATCGGCGCGATAGTTGACCCGCAGGTGACTGTATTTTTCGACACAAAGCGTTGAGTGTTAACCCCGCTGCGCCCAGCTGCGTCCTCCCAAATATGCCAGCCGGCAGCATCAGTGGCATAACGCTGGGAGGCGTTGAGTTTTAGTACCGGGCCAGCTCCCATCACTGGTCGGGTATCGGGGTCGTGTTTTTCGGGGTAGTTGGGGTTTACCGAGTGGGCAACATCAGCCGATAGGCACGAGGACGCGGCCAGCATCCGTTCAAAAGCCTCCTCTTCACCGCTGGCGCGGGCACAGCGTCGCAGCACCTGTTCCAGTAGCGGTCCGGCGGCCCCAGTCTCGGTGTGAGAACCGACTTCCTCATGGTCAAAGGCGGCGCTAACTAGAATATTCTCTCCCGGATAATCCGCGTCAGCCAGGCTTAATAGTGCCTTCGTGGCGCTATAGACCGAGAGCAGATTGTCTTGACGCGCCGATGCCAAGAACTCTCCAGCAGTTCCCAGCCGCTGCGGGGCATGAGTGTCGAAAGTATAGAGCTCGTGACTAGAGATTTCCTCGGCGCTGCCCAGTCCCGCTTGCTCAGCTAGTACCTCCAAAATTTTGCGCGAGGATCCGTCTACCTGCCAGAGGGGACGCAAGTGTTGCTGGCGGTCTAATTCCAGTTTATTCGCGGATTCTCGATCCAGGTGGGGAGCTAGTTGGGGAATAGTAGCGATTGGATTGGTACGCACTTGGTGGGAGTTTCCGGTTCGGTCATAGACGATTCCGGCGATCCCGAGTTCCCGGTTTAACCAAGAGTTAGGGAGCATTCCCCCATAAACCTCTACGTTGAGCTGTCCGCAACCATCGCCGCTAAAACTATCGGGGGTGGGTTTTAGTTTGAAGGCGGGGGAGTCGGTGTGGCTACCAATAATGCGGAATCCTTTGGGGGAACCGGTAGGTACAATCCAGGCAATGAGGGCGCCTTTGCGGCGTAAAAAGTAGCGTCCGACGCCGCGTGGCCAGGGTTTAGTGGCATCTACTGGTTGAAATCCCTGGGAGCGGTATATATCGGCCAGGGTCTGCGCGGTAAAACTGGCGCAAGGAGAAGCAGTAATAAAGTCAGTTAAACCTTGGGAGTAGGTTTCCAGATCAAAACTCGTCATAGTTTCATTTTAGAGGGGAGGGTAAAAAAGTTCCTGCCCCTTAGCTGCAGCTGTTAGCTAAGGGGCAGGAAAAACTAGCTAGATTGTTTAACGCGGTAAGGAGACCGGGTCAGTGGAGATGAAACCGTCCTCTCCGTCCTCGCCGTCCTCGCCGCGCACATGGCGTCCCCGTCGGCTCCGAGCCGCGCGGGAATTCCCCAGATCTGCAGGTTCTTCCGAACCCAAGTGTCTAGGATCTGAGCCAGACTGCAGACCTTGGCGTTTCTTCTCGTTTTTTTCATCCTCTTCGCTCCACGCCTGCTGGGCTTTTTCTTCAGCCAGCTTTTGGGCTTTGCTGCGGGCATCCTGCTGTTTCGCGATTTTCTTGCGCTGCTTCTTGGTGCGCTTAGCCAGTTTTTTACGCAGTTTTTCTTCCGCTTTTTCTTGGCGGCGAGTAGCTTTCTCTTGGCGGAGCCGTTCTTTTTCGGCTGCCCGATGCGCCTGAGAATCTGCGAACACTAACGCCTGTAATAGCTGTACCTGGGAGACCCATTCGGGCAGTTCCAAAGATTCTCGCAGATAATAAAGCTGGTGAGCCAGGCGGCCACGTTCGGTTAGCAGCAAACCATGAAGATCTTGGCAAAACTGCACATAATCTGTAACTTCTCCCCAGGGGCGGCGGTCATCCTTAGTAAAGAGGGGGAGCGCCGCCGGGCGTAGCCGAGCAAGGAGCGCCGCTGCCGCCTTGGGTTTTAACACCAGCGGATCTTTCGTTAGTGCCGTCCAAATCTGTGCAAGCGGCCCGGTCTCAGTTTCTAAAACCTGATCGGCAAGATCTACTAATTGGGTGTCGGTTGGGAGCTGAGCCATTAATTCCGGTAAAGGCTCGGAAGCAAAAAGCTGATCTAAGCCTTTACTGTCCACCTCCAGATCTAGATTTGCCAGCGCTAGCAGATCGCAATCTCGCAGGTTGCAGGCGCCTTCCCAAGAGTCGGCCTCTAATTGTGGTTGCAGGGGGAAACTGGGAGGAAACTTGGAGGTTAAAGAAAATAAAGTAATCCGGGGATTGTCTCTTTGACAGTAGTAGTCAGTAAGTAAAACGCGTGCCTGTTCCCAGGTATCGGCGTCTCCGCGAGTTATTCCGGCGACTATTTCCGGAACTTTGTTAATCATTTTTCCTCCGCAAGTAGCTAGTTTCCTAAATTGTAGTCGAAGACTTAGGGAGGCGGGGCGATACGTTCACCAAGAAGAACTTTCTAATCCACTGTTAAACTGGTTACACCCGGTGTGCCTATCCTTATGCTCTAGGGGAAAACGAAGTGCGTGCCACCGGATTACCTGGCTGCGCTCTCACATGCAGACTCAAGTTTTCGGGGACGGCTCCGCAAACAACGGGCAGTTTCCCGGTTTTAGTCACCGTTAGCCCTTAGATAAACAAGGTGGGGTCAATAATCAGTTCCGCGGTCTTTTGCTGTTTGCAGCCGGGAGATACCCGCGCGGGGACTCCAATGGCGGAGCATCCGGCAGGTACGTCGCGTACCACTACCGCATTGGCGGCGATACGCGCATCCGAGCCCACGTGGATGGGGCCGAGTACTTTGGCACCGGCACCCACCATCACCCGATCTCCGAGGGTGGGGTGCCGCTTGCCTTTCGACATTGAGACCCCACCCAAGGTGACTTGGTGAAACAGTACACAATCGGTACCGATCTTGGTGGTTTCCCCGATTACTACCCCGTTGGCGTGGTCAATAAAGAGGCGGCGACCTAGGCGGGCTCCCGGGTGAATATCCACCCCGGTATAGCTGCGGGAAATTGAAGAAACTATCCTGGCCAAAAGTTTGAAATTTTTCTTAAACAACATATGAGCCAGGCGATATGCCCAAACCGCATGTACTCCCGGATAGGTTAGTGCCACCTCTAGGGCGTTGCGGGCAGCCGGATCCGAGTTAATAGCTGCTGCTAGGTCTTCTTTGCACAGTTGGATTAAAGTCGGTTCCGGCTTCGCCATTTTCGCTCCTAGTCCATGAAATCTTTAAACAGCGGGGTAGTTAGGTAACGCTCGCCAGTATCGGGCAGCAAAGCTACGATACGTTTACCTTTCATATCAGGGCTTTGCGCTAAACGCAATGCTCCTGCCAAAGCGGAACCAGCAGAAATTCCTACCAGCAGCCCTTCTTTAGCGGCAGCTTTGCGTGCCATGGCGATGGCGTCCTCAGTTTCAACCGTAAGTACTTTAGTCAGCACTTTAGAATCCAAAATATCCGGCACAAAGTTTGCCCCGATACCTTGAATCCCGTGTGCCCCAGCCTTACCGGTAGTTAGCAGGGCGGACTCTTCCGGTTCAATCCCGAAGACTTTGATATCAGGATTTAGCTCCTTCAGGCGTCTGCCTACTCCGGTGACGGTGCCGCCAGTTCCGATCCCGGCAACGAAAACGTCAACCTGACCGTCGGTATCTGCCCAGATTTCTTCGGCGGTGTTTTCATAGTGAGTCTGGGGGTTTGCAGGGTTAGTGAATTGGGAAGCCAAAATGGCGCCTTCGCGTTCAGCTACCACTTTTTGTGCGGCATCTACGGTGCCTTGCATTCCCTTCGCCGCCGGGGTTAGTACTAACTCGGCTCCAAAAGCACGCATGAGGGCGCGGCGCTCTTTGGACATAGATTCGGGCATAGTGATTACCACTTTGTAGCCGCGGGCAGCTCCTACCATCGCTAGCGCCACCCCGGTATTTCCAGAGGTAGATTCCACAATAGTGCCGCCAGGCTTTAGTTTTCCGGAGGCTTCCGCGGCGTTTATCATCGCCAGAGCTACCCGGTCTTTAACCGAAGATGCAGGGTTGAAAGATTCAACTTTAGCTACCACTTCGCCGTCAAAATCGGTTGGCAGTAGATGATTGATTTTTACTAGGGGAGTGCGGCCTACTAATTCAGTTACGTCTTTTGCGATATTCATGCTTTTCCTTAAAAAATTTGCGGTGACAAACTGGAGATATCCAGTTATAAAAGTTAGAAATCGGGGCAGAAAAATACTTTGTTGCCCCGAGGGACAGCCCGCGCCTTAGCGGTCGGCGAGATGCCCCTAGATACATAGACGACAGCGAGAGGGGGCAAGGAACAACATTTGCCTCTCCAATCTGTCGTGAAAACTTGGTTACTTCAAGTTCTAACATCTTAACTTTTAGGGGTGCAACTTTTATGCGCTCAGTAAAATTTGGGGATAACTGCTGGCCGCCAGGGCGCTCCTACAGGGTGCAAACAGTCGCAGGCATATGCCCGCTACTGGCGGTAATATCCGGTCTAACCGAGGTGGCGTCAATATCTAATAACCCCGCTCGGCAGGGCGAGGATTATTCTCGCACTTCGCGAGTAATATCGGACGCGGTCTCTATGCTGATTTCCCGCCCGCTGATGCTGGATAAGTAGCTTTCGATCTGCGATTGGGTAGTTTCTAGCGGGGCAGAAAAACGCAAGGTGGCATCCTGGGCAAAGTCGCGCGCCAGGATCTGGTAACCGCTTTGGGTAAGTTTTGCCTCGACTTTTCCGGCTTCGCTGATCGGTAGCTGCAGCTGGTAGGAAGGTTGGGTAACTAATCGCACGGTTTGGGCGTCCTCCAGCACTTGCTGTACCGCCCCGGAATAGGCGCGCACTAACCCGCCCGTACCAAGTTTGGTACCCCCAAAATAACGGGTAACTACGCAGGTTACATTGGTTAAGTTCGATTCGGTTAATACCTTTAGCATCGGGTTGCCAGCAGTTCCGGCCGGCTCCCCATCATCGCTACTGCGGGCAGTATCGGGTCCAGTATCTTGGTGAATGATAAAAGCGGTGCAGTGGTGGCGGGCATCGGGAAATTCGCGGCGAATCTGGGCGATAAACTCGCGGGCAGCCTCCTCGCAGTCGGTGCGCGCGCAGGAAGCGATAAAACGGGAGCGCTTAATCTCGATTTCGCTGCGGGCAGGGGCATAGATAGTGCGCATAGCTTGATCCTATCTATTAGTTAGCTGGGGGAGGGGGATCATTTAGGTTTAGGGCGAGGGCGTCCTCAGAAATGAAAAAGGGTAGTTTTCTGTTTTTCCCGCGCGATACAAAGAGTGCTCGCGGTGCAAATCACATGGTTGAAACTGGAAACTTAGCGCTATAAATGGCACAGTTGTAGAGGTTATTTTTCTATTTGCAATAGTTAGAGGAGTCCGTGATGGCAGTACCAAAGCGCAAAATGTCTCGTGCGAATACCCGCACTCGGCGGTCTGCTTGGAAAGCCAAGGCACCCCAGCTTACTTCGGTCAAGGGCAATGATGGACGTTCCTATGTGGCACCTCGTCACCTGGCCAAAGCGGTAAAGCTGGGGCTGTACAGCCCGGCAGACGATTTCGAGTAAAGCTCGAAGTTAAGAAAAAGCCCCTAGCAGTTTCCTGCTAGGGGCTTTCGTTTAGGGTTTTTTCTTTTTATGCTTCCCGAATGAAGGATCCGTCGGAGGATACCGAGGGTTCCTGTGTCATTCACTTTCCTTAGCGCAGGGAAGTACCTTTCTTTAGGAAGACACTTGTGAGATAACCTGCGACCACCGTGAGCACGCCGGTGCCGAGCAGCCACCAGATTGAAATCGACGGGGGTTTCACAGGATTAGACTCACTGGGGTCAATCGGTCCAAATATAGTGAAGAGAATTCCATCCCAATCCAGAGAAATAAAGGGGGCGTCGGGGGCGAAAAATACCAGCTGCCCAGGGAGAAGCATCAGCAGGAAGCTAATAATTTGCATTCCCACATAGACCAGCACTGCTACTAATATCGGGCCGCCAACTTTTCCGAAACGATCCAGGAAAGGTCGCCGGTTTCCGGCGGTAACTATGAACTGGCAGAAGAAAACACTGGAAATCGAAGATAGTAGCATGGCCATCATAATCAGAAAAGCTACTTGCCAGGTCTGAACGGTTGTAAAGAAGTATGTCAGAGTATTGCCAGAGGCATCTTGAAAAAACAAGGCTGTGACCAATAAAAACCCTCCGCAAAAAACCACTAGCGTGCAAAGGCAGAGAGCTAAGAGGTTAAAAAGGCTTTTTGCCCAAAATAGCTCGGTAGGCCTTGCCGGGATCGACATGGTGAAATACCCAGTTTTGCCGTACATGGAACGGTAATAGTGAACTAAAAGGATTATCGAATAAACCAGGTAAGCGGCTAGCATTCCTAAGAATGCCAATAAGAATATGGTAGACCCTACGGCTACGGAGCCACGTAAAATTGAGACGGCTATCGCGCTCAAGATTGCGGTCAGCAAGGTCAAACCAATGGTGATTCCTAGTGGTTTACGTAGCGCCAGGAAATCGTGTTTCATTATTTTAGTAATCATCGGTACATCCCCCTAAAGAGTCCGTCCAGACTGGTTTGATAGGTGCTGCGGAGCTGGTCAGCATCTCCGGTTAAAAATACTTGTCCCGCCGACATGAATACGGCGGTAGAAACCACGGGTTCCACATCGTTAATCAAGTGGGTCGATAGCAGCATTACTGCCTGGGGATTGAAACGGGAAATAACGGCTCGCAAGATTACGTCCCGCGCCGCCGGATCCACCCCGCTAATGGGCTCATCAAGCAAATAAACTCGCGCATTCCGCGACATTATCAAGGCTACTTGTAGTTTTTCACGCATCCCCTTGGACATGGCAGATAGTTTTCTGTCAGCTGGGAGGCGGAAAAAATCTATCATTTCGTAGGCTTTCGCCGAATCGAAATCGGTGAAGAAGTCCCGGTATTGGCCGATTGCTGAACGCGGAGTGAGATTATCTGCCAGCAGTGAACTATCGGGTAAGTAGGAGGTAAAAGCTTTGGTTTCCGCTCCCGGGGTTTTCCCGAAAAGCCGAACCTCGCCCTCGTAATCCTGCATTACCCCAGCCAAGATTTTCATCAGGGTGGTTTTTCCGCACCCGTTTGGCCCCATCAGGCCGACTATGCCCCCGCTAGGTAAAGTTAGGTTGGCGTTAACTAGTCCGATCTGAGAGCCGTAGAACTTCGATACTCCTTTTATTTCAATAGCGGGAGCAGACGTCTGCGCTTGAGTAGGCTCGCTTGTAGGGGGTGTCCTAGTGAATTGTTCGGGGTTTGCGCCGGGGCTAGAAGCCGGAGGCGTTGGGAACTGGTTAAACTGATTTTCAGTCATGAGATTTTCCCTTCTTCCATTGTTTTTCTACTAAGTCAAGTGTCTGGGGTAGGGTAGCGCCAGCTTTTTTCATGGTGGCGGCATACTGGTCGGTGTGCTCTAGGAATATTTTTTGGCGAGTCAGCCAGATCTTGTCCTGGTCTTGGGTTACGAACCGTCCGGCGGTGCGCTCTGATACTGCCAGTCCTTCGCGTTCTAACTCCGATAGGGCGCGTTGCACCGTATTCGGGTTGGCGCCAACCATTTGCGCGAGGTCGCGCACGCTAGGGATTTTGCTTCCCGGCGGCCAGCTTCCAGAAGTGATGCGGCGAGAAAACTCGTCGCGCAGCTGACTCCATATAGGAATCGCTGAGTTTAGCTCCATGGGTTCCTCCTTTCGATTGCTGTATTAGTGTAGTAATACAGTAACTCTGTTGGGGAGGCTGTGTCAAACGCTTAATACAGATTTCTTTCGTGGTTTTGAGGTGGCGGGCAGCATAGTCACTCTACCTGGAGTGCAAGCGGGGGTATTGGTTTTTCCTCCTGCCCAAAGCTCGACAAATACTTACGTATTTCCCGAACTTTATGCCCACCGCGCCTACTCGGATAAAACCAATGCCCCCGCTGTTGGGTAGCTACTCGCCTGTCTGTGTTGCGGTAGTGGAATCTAAAATGGGAGGAAAAACCTCTTTCCCGTGCGTCCTGGCAGATCAGGTAGCTAAAGTTCAGGATAGAAAGAGAAAAATCCGCGGCCTATGCGGACATATGTCGCGGGACATCACATGGTCGGGGCGACAGGATTTGAACCTGCGACTCCCTGCTCCCAAAGCAGGTGCGCTACCAAGCTGCGCCACGCCCCGTTGGTTTTTTGTTTCAACCTCTAATAGGTTACACTGTTTTTCGCGGCTTCCGTTAACTCGAAGCGAAAGTCAGTTGCGAGTGTAGCTCAATGGTAGAGCCCCAGCCTTCCAAGCTGGTCATGCGGGTTCGATTCCCGTCACTCGCTCCACTTAGACGTCGGATTTGATAAGTACCCTTTTGCGTTAGCGAGTATCGCTTAGGGGGGTGTGAAAAATCGCTTGCGTTAGCGGGTTTGGGTTTTGCGTTACCCAGTATCGTGTTTTCCCTGTTCGAATAGGGTTTTGGGGTTTAACTCGCTAACGGATGGCAGGTGGCGTTCGCTGTAGTGCTTGCGATGGTGGTTCTATTTCTATTTTTAATTGGAGCTATTTGCGTCGCCCATGCTTGGCTCTTAGTCAAGTTCTACTCTGTTGTATATGTAAGTGGCAGTGAAAAGTAGCGCAATGATTAGCAGTAGGCTGCTGGTGATTGGCCAGATCCAAGGTGCCTCGAGTGTGTCTTGAGCGAGGTTGTTTATTATGGGGGCGAGGCCAAGGGGAGTTTTGTCGCCCTCCTGGATAAATATCGCTGACATCGTTATTAGTAGGTAGGCTCCGAATCCGGCTGCAAGGGGTATGCCGATGCCTGGTTTAACAGTGGCTGCGGCAGTCTGTATTACGTGAATGAGAATGATTTGTAGCGCCCATACCAAACTAGCCAATATGATCGGGGCGGGATTGGCGCCTGGGAATAACAGTGATGTTCCTGCCCAGGCTAGGGTAGCGCTGAAGACGGCAAGGAATAGGGTAGATAGCCAGCTGCAGATAGCAAAGCTGATGAGGTAGTGTGATCGCTGCACGCTACCAGGGAAGATAAAAGGAATGTCACCATTGCCGGTAAGCACACTGCAACGAAAAGAGTTCATTGCAACGAGGATTACGGTAAGAATTTGGGTAAGGTTCTTTATCCATCCCGCGTAGGCTTGCTGCCAGGAAGGTTCAGGTAGCGACTCTATTAGCGTGGTTACTTCTGATCCGGCAAGAAATCTGATGATTCGCGGCGTGTATTGGGTAAACAATCCTTGGGTGAGAGCAAGGATAACGAATAGCCCACCTATAATCCATGTCCCATAGGAGCGTAGGAGCCAGACAGCTTGATAGTGCCAGATCAATCTGAAACTCGAGGTATTCACGATTTTTTACCGCCGTCCTTAGTTAGTTTGGTGAAAAGTTCATCTAAGCCGGTAAAGGTGGGGTGAATCTTTGCGGCAGAATCGAGGCTATAGATAGCCTCCGCCACGGCGCTGGCAACGTCTGAACGCACCGTGACATCAAGGGTAACGTGTTTAGTTTGCTGATTGACTAGCTCGCCTAACTGTCCTTGAGCTAGCAGGCTACCGCGATGCAAGATCCCCACGTGGGTAGAGACTTTAGCAACATCGCTGAGGATGTGGGAGGAAAATACTATCGTTACCTGCCCGGTTAACTCGCGTAGTAGCCCCAGAACATCTGCTCGCCCGATCGGGTCAAGAGCGCTGGTTGGTTCGTCTATCAGTAGTAGTTTCGGGGCAGTAACGAGTGCTGCTGCTATTCCCATCCGTTGCTTCATGCCTCTAGAAAAGGAGCCGATTCTTCCGGGGGCTTTGTCGAGGTTAACCAGATTGAGTAGTTCGTCGCTTCTTTCGGCTGCAAGGTCTGGAGAGATTCCACCAAGGCGGGCGAGAGTGATGAGCGCATCCTTGGCTCTAAGCCAGGGGCTAATCTGGGGGACATCAGTCAGGTAAGACACGCCAGGGATCGGTTTGACCGGAAGTTTGCCTCGACTAACTCCCAGCACGGTGGCGCTGCCACTACTGGCTCCGGCCAGTCCTGCAAGGATCCTCATGGTAGTGGTTTTGCCAGCCCCGTTAGCTCCCACAAACCCATAACAGGAGCCGGTAGGAACTCGAATGTTTATGTTGTTTAGTACTTGGTGCTTACCGAAGGTTTTGGACAAATCTTTAGTACAGACTGCTAAATCCATGTTCATTCCTTCGGATACAGCTTGCTTACCACTGAATTCGCATCAACCTGGTGATGCTTGGCTGTAGCCTTCTGTTCATATCCACGCTGCACCTTAAGCTGTCTTTGTTCGTGAAAGTACATAACCAAAAAGACGATTGGCCCAATCAGTTGGCCAAAGAGGATAACCAAGAGCCACACTAGGCGATTTAAACCGGCAATGTGAGTTCGCTTATCGCGCAGCAAGCAAATCAAAGACCAGACCACCGCTATCAGTTGCACTCCTATAAGGATGCAAACTCCTATTAATGCTGGGGTCGGCAGATCCAACAGTTTATCTATAGGGTTCATTGCTTGTCTCCTGAATTATGTAGCCGGGTTTTTACCCTGGCTAACGCGGTTTTTACATAAGCGAGTTGGCAAGCTCCAGCAACGAGGGGCCATAAAGCAACAATGGGCACCATCGACCGGCGGGTCATTTTCCGCTTGTCGCCAGCCCGGAGCATTGCTGCAAGCCAGGCTATGGACATGGCTTCAATGCCCAGCAGATCAGCCTGATTAGCCAAATGCACGGCATCTTCGGATTCTGGGTCATCGCGTCGGAAGACCTGTGGCGCTAGTGCTGCAACGGTCGTTAAAACCACTGGAGCTAGCGCAGCCTGCTTGCCGGTAATAAATCTTTGGGACCCTCCGCGTATTGAGCGCTGGAGGAGAACCTGCCCCTTGCGACTAACGAGTACCGCCAAGAACGCAACCCCAATCCCACCGGCAATAGTGGTGAGCTTAATGCCTCGCTTTAGATGTGTGGGGACATAGCTGGCCAAGTCCGGTAGAGAATCATCGGGTCGAATTAGCCCTAAACGCACACCAACAGCACCCAGATTAATGTCCCAACCCAGTCCGTATTTTCGAGGAATGAACAAGCGCGGATTCTCTGGTTCAAAACCATCCAACGCAGCATCGGAGCGCCCTAACCACAGCCCGGAGACAGGCATCCCCAAAACTCGCGCCTGCCCTTCTGCGTCCTTACCGAACCACTTCATTACCGTATTCCTTTCTGCGTTGTTCGCTTCACAGCACAATCAAGCGCCTCCCACTCGCCGCGCATCTGCAATAAGCGATTCTTCCCAGATTTTGCGAGCTTATAAATCTTCCTCGGTGGTCCTACCGGAGACTCCTGCCAAGCTGTAACTACCAACCCTGATTTACGTAGCCGCGCGAGCAGTGGATATAACGTACCTGTCGAAATCTCCAATCCCGCTTCTTCGCGAAAACGCTCTACAAGCTGCCCCCCGTAAGAAGGACGAGACGAAAGCAATCCAAGGACAACCAGTTCAACCGCGCCCTTGCGTAACTGGGACTCAGACACAACCCCTCCTTGCTTAACCATGTTCCTTGCATAACATACTACCGCGTGTCTAAAAGTCTAGCAACTACTTTTTCGCTAGGACGTCAGGTCGGATAAGTACCCTTTTGCGTTAGCGAGTATCGCTTAGGGGGGTGTGAAAAATCGCTTGCGCTAGCGAGTGTTATGGCTTACTTATTTTTCTTCTATTTGGCCTGTTGAGCGTTATAGCTTTCGAAATGTTTCTCTGAATGTGGGCTGTTCTACCTAATTAATCCTAGTGTTCATGTACACTATGAACACTAGGAGGTGTTCGTGGATATCATTGTTAGTAATGCAAGTTCTGATCCGATTTACGCTCAGATTAAGAATCAACTCAAGGCGGCAATAATCAACGATCAGGTAGCGCCCGGCGACAAGCTGCCGTCGATCCGGCGTTTGGCATCACAGCTTCGCGTGTCGGTGATTACTACCAAGCGCGCCTATGACGAGCTAGAGCTAGAGGGTTTCATTGATTCCGTACAGGGGCGAGGTAGCTTTGTTGCTTCTAAAAACACTGAATTGCTTAAGGAAGAGCAGCGTAAAAAAGTCGAAGACTATTTGAAATCCGCCCTCGCCTCGGCTCGGGTTGCTGGCTTGTCTGTTTCTGATCTGAAAGAGCTGATTGATTTATTAGGAGGATCCGATGAATGTGATTGAAATCAACGGACTAGTGAAAAAGTATCCGGGATTCACGCTCGGCCCGCTTAACCTTGAAGTTCCCCAGGGGGCGATTGTGGGTTTCGTGGGCGAGAACGGTGCCGGTAAATCCACTACGCTGCGTTTGATTTTAGGTCTTGCTCACCCCGATGCTGGGATAATAAACCTTTTGGGGCAGCCTGCAGGTGCAGATCACCCACGAGCGCATGAGCGAGTGGGGGTAGTATTTGACGATATTAGCCTGCCAGATAGTTTTACTGTTAAGAATGCTGGCGAGTTCGGCAAGCGCCTGTACAAGAGTTGGGATGCGCAAACATACGTTAGTTATCAGCAGCGTTTTCGTCTTGCTTCGTCTAAGCGAGTTGGTGAACTCTCTAGAGGTATGCGGATGAAGCTGGGGTTAGCGATGGCTCTTTCCCATGCAGCGGATTTGCTGATTTTTGATGAGGCTACCAGTGGTTTGGATCCGGTGATTCGTGATGAGGTGCTTGATATTATGCTCGAATTCATCGAGGATCCGACTCATTCGATTCTGTTTTCGTCTCATATCGTTTCCGATATTGAAAAAGCCGCTGACTACGTGGCTTTCATCCGTGAGGGCAAGTTGAAGTCCATGAAACAAAAAGATGAGCTCTTAGATTCTTGGCGAATCGTAGCGTTGAGCAATGAGCAGGCAAACCAGCTTGATTCCACGCAAGTGTTGGGGCGTCGCCGTCATGATTTTGGTCAAGAAGTAATCGTCCGCACCGGGGCAGTTCCTGCTGGTGTGCAAGCTGGTAGACCGACGATTGAGGACATCATGGTCTACACGATTAAAGGAGAAGATCGGTGAGAGCTGCATTTTATAAAGACCTTATTGCCAATCGTACATATATAGCTGTTTTAGGTTTGGTGCTCGTTTCGATCAGCGCTGTGGGGATTTATGCAAACCAGTTGATTATCTTTCCGTTTATTTTTGGCATGATTGGGATGCTTTATTTTACGGCCACCTTTGCTCGTGATGCTGAATCCAAGGTGCACCGAACGATTCTTGCCGGACCTATCAGTAGAAACGAGCTCGTTAATTTAAATTTTCTGATTACACTCGCTCTTGGGGTAGTGGCTTTCGCGGTTACAGGTGTTCTTGCCTATTTAATGGTTGATATGTCTTGGAAAAATACTGTTTTGGTGGCCAGTTTCGCCTTTGCGGTCACTGTGCTGTTGACCATTATTCAGCTACCGCTGTTTTACAAATTTGGTCCAGAAAAAGCCAAGCTTTTTCTGGTCGCCGTATTCATCGTGGTATTCGCCGGATCATCCTTTGTTGGTTCCAACAAACAAGCAATCTTCGAATGGGTAGCAAAAGCCTTAACCCTACCCCCACTCACAAACGCAGGAATACTGCTGACCGTGACGATCGTACTGACCGCAGCATCCCTATGGATAAGTCGAAAGATCATGGCAGGTAAAGAATTCTAAGTTATTAGAGCCCGATTTTGCATCCAATGTTAGCGCCCTGCGTTCTTTTCAAAGCCCCACCGTTATTTCTTTCCCGGTTCTAAAGATGAACCGGATCTGGTTTGCGCCAATGATGGCATGGTCTATCGAGGCCTTCCATCTGCCGGTCTGGAAATATTCGATGGGAGTGCCAGCCAGCTGGGATTGATTGGCGGGTAATCCAACGTTTTAACATTCGCGCCTAGATGCCCGTAGATTGCTTTTGATATCCTGATTTTAATCGTTCAGCCCGCCTCGACTCCGGTCGGGAGTGGGCTGGATCTCTTTCTAATGCTGCTTAAGGGTAGGCGTATTGACCAAGCAGGTGAAACCAGCCGCGACTATTGATTAGTGTAAATTTTGGGTATTAACCCAAAAATGAAGCACCGTAATCTTCCGTGGCCTGCGCGAGCCCGATAGCATTTTTTGCCATCGCGATCGGGGAATAACCAACCAACCCATCAAAACCAAGACCTGGAACATGAAGCACATCGTTAGGGGTAAGCCGGATCGTCTTGTACTCTCCTGCGGGTTCGTCCCAGCTAGTTTGGTACTCGTAATACAAAGCCTTGCTGTCCAGATCCCTGCCTACGCTCATCCGATTCGGTTGCAGCGGATACAGCCCGATCACTTCGCCGAGCCCGTTACGCACTACCTGAGCAAACGCGTTCCCCCACAACAACAGGTGCGTCATGAGGGTTTCTCGGAAAAAGAAGCTCGTCATCTCCGGGTTCGGCTCATCATGAAGAAGCCGATACAACGGATGATCCAGCGCCTTCACCTTCGCCTCATCAGGACTCTGCTGGTAGACGTGCAAAGGCAAACCCGCGATCGCCTCGGCCAGAATGCGCACGCAACTGTAAACGGCAGTCATCTGCATCGCAGAGCGTTCCGTCACTGACCGCCCAGACGACGTAGCCCCGAAAAAGAAGCTATAAACAGAGCCGATGGCGTGATCAGTAGCGGTGCGAGTGGCATGGCTACGCAGCCAGTCGAAGAATCTCATTTTCATATCTCTGTTCAGCTCCTTATAAGGTAAAATTCAGTTCGTTACTTTGACCAAGAACTTCAGGGGTCGCTCTTGCCAGGAAGAAGTTGAATGCGGTGTGATTGCGGGAGGCCAGTTCAACCTGGCGATAGTTTTTGTCCAAAGTGCGGGTCTGCCTTAGAGCCCCAGGCAAACATGACAAGCAGCATTGGCGGACACAATTACGGGAGCCAATATCAAGCAGGTCGGGATATCTATGTATCATCCAGTGATACTCCAGCCAAGGAGGTTGCAACTTACGATGCTGTCCCCAAATGGCGCAGCCCATTTACGCAGGCAATCCTGACCTGGATCGGATTCTTCACCGGCATCGCGAGCCTGTTACCCCTCAGCACGATTCTCTCTCCGGTCATCCATCTTCTACGCTCTGGCTCCTCCGATGCTCCTAATACGACAAAGAGCATCATCGCAATAGCGGCGTTCAGTGTTCTCCTTGTTGTAGCGAGTGCCGCATTCGGATTGCGAAGAATAACCAAGCAACAATTAAGGGTGCCCCTAATCCCAGGCTGGGCATTAAATGGTCGCGGTCATCGGATCACTCTCGAACGCATCAAGGGCAATAATTGCCCCAAATGCAACGGAAAATTGAGGTACTACAATAAGGCAACCAAATGGAGAAACATCCCAATATCGGGTGGCGGTACCAGAAAGGAAGTCACCGAGCGGACTCCCGTACTGGAATGTAGGCGCAACTCCGAACATTGGTGGAAAGTAGACCCAGCGGAGGAACAGGTGTAGAAGTCTACTCAGTTTTCCACTTGTTAGTACGAAAGTTAGATCACAGCACGAGTAGTCCGCGCTCGTCATAAACGCTGCCGTTCACGTGGTCGGTGCCGTTTCGGATGGCGCGGTCGAGTGCCATGATGGTTGCGACGACCCCGTCGATCTTGGGTTAATACCCAGATGTGTGTATGGTCTCGGCGTGTCGTGGCTTGTTTTATCGTCTGTTCCGGGCTAGGTAACATTTTGTGTGTTTTTTCTGGGCGTGTTGGGGTGGTTTAGTGTCCTGCCCGACCTTTGCGGATGTGTAGGGATCCGTCTTGATAGGCGGGGTTGTAGTCGATGGCGTTGTCGTATTGGGGTGGGCCGGTCGGGTTTGGTTGCGTTCGGCCCGGCTTTTCTTTATCTAGGTGTTTGCGCTGGTTGGTGAGATATTTTATAGGGTTGATGGGATCTATGGATTTTTGGTTTGACCCCCATTCGATCGCTGTTTTCATGTGGGGTTCGGATAGGCCGCGATGTGCGTTAAGTAGGCGACGGATCGCGGCGTTGACGCCGCCTTCAAGGCTGCTGGTAGTGCGCTGAATGTCAAGCCCGGTGAATTTTGGGTTGAGCCAGGTAAATAGGTAACCGGATCGGGCTAGGCGTTCTAAGCGTTTATAGGCTTTTCGGACTCGCTGGTGTGTCCACCACCATTTCCTTGTTCCTGGTTCAAGACTATAGGTTTTCTCGTTAATGTAATCGCGATATACCTGATGCCAGTCTTGTAACAGGCTAAGCCACTTTCCGGCGTCTTCGGGTGTTTTGACCCTCGTTAACTGGTTGGTAAGGGCTAGTAGCGTCTTGCCAGCCTCGCTTTGTGGGTTGCGGGTTAGATCAGTGATGGTGTTAGCCCGAATGTGGAAAAGACAGCGCTGGATGCGGCTTTGTGGCCAGCAGATTTTTAAGGCTTTGGCGATTCCCGCCCCGCCATCGGTTACCACTACCGTCGGGGCCGGTAGCCGGTTCATTAATGCCTGGTAGGCGGGCGCGTTTTCTCTTTGACACCATTGCCAGTCAATGACCTGTTTGCCGTTGGTAGCGGTGATTAGGCACCAGTTATAGGGAAGGTAGATCCCGTCAAGAAGGATCTGGTCATATATCTCGCCGGTAACTTGTGGCTTAGGTACTCGAGCCTTCCAACACCAAGCCGTTTTATTGGCAAAAGAGGTTTTGCCTACCCCGAGTTGGCTAACCGAATAGCCTTCTAGCGGGCTTGTCAAGTTTTTTGTGTAAACGGTTTTTATTAAATAGTGGTTGGGAATCGGTCTGGGTAGTGTAGGGCTAGTTCGCCAAGTACTTTCTGCCATCCTTGGATTGGTAGTCCTTCGATTAGTTTGCCTGGTGCTTTTCGGGGGTTGCCTTTGGGTAGGCCGGTTTCTTTAGCTCGTTGCCTGGCTCGTTTGTCTTCGATATTTGTTATCGCTAGCCACATGAGTTTGACAGCGGCTGCATCGGAGGGGAAATGGCCTTTGGTTTTGATGATTTTACGTAGCTGGTAATTCAGTGACTCGATACTGTTGGTGGTGTAGATTGCATTACGGGTAGCCGGGCCGAAAGCAAGGAACGGGATGAACCTGTCCCAGGCTCGCTGCCAAGCCGCTAGTGTGGCCGGATATTTTTGGCCCCACTGGCTTTTCTCGAAGGCATCCAGCGCCTCCAGTGCGCTGTCTTCGTTAACCGTTGTGTAGATAGGCCTTAGAGCCGCCGCGACGGCTTTGCGGTCTTGGTAGGCCACGAATCGCATTGGGGACCGTATTAGGTGAACCACACAGGTTTGCACGATCGCCCCTGGCCAAGTCGCCGCGATAGCCTCGGGGAAACCACTTAGCCCGTCGCAGGCGACTATTAACACATCTTTGACGCCACGGTTGGCCAGTTCAGCGCACACACCAGCCCAAAATTTAGCGCCCTCGGCTGCTTGCACCCAAATGCCAAGCACGTGCTTTATGCCATCAAGATCCACGCCGATAGCGATATGAGGCCCGGGAAGTGACCCTGTTTTGATCTTTAATTTTAACTTGGATCGCATCTAGAAACATGACCGGATAAAACGCCTCTAACGGGCGGGTCTGCCAAGCAGCCACCTCGTCTTGGACAGCTTCGGTGATATTCGAGATCGTCTCGTGAGAAATCTGGGTGCCGAAAGTGGCCTCCAGGTGATGACCAATTTCCCGGACCGTCATGCCACCGGCATACAAAGAAATAATCATGTCATCAAGACCCGCCAAGCGCCGCTGACCCGGCGGCAACAGACACGATTTGAAGCTGCCAGCCCGATCCCTTGGCTGATCAATCTTAACCGGACCAACCTCGGTATGAACCGTTTTAGCCATGGTGCCATTACGCGAATTACCGCTACCATACCCGACCCGATCATACTTGTCGTAACCCAGATGATCCCTCAGCTCAGCCTTCATACCGCGTTCAAGAACAGCTTTAATCAACTCCGGCAAAAACCCGCCTTCACCAGTCAACTCCACGCCACGCTCACCAGAACACGCCACCAAGCGATCAAGTAAATCATCATCAATAAACTCACGGCGCAACGCGCCAGCAGCAGAATCCTCAGCAGGAACATCAATCATAGACATAGTCATAGTAAATCCTCATTTCATTACTGAACCGACCATTTACACAAACTATTTGACACCCTCACCGCTGGAGGCACTCGGGCAAGTCATCCAGGCAGCGAAAGAAACTCTCGTGAATCTTACGCATCACTGCGATCATGGCTCGCAGTACACGAGTATTGCCTATAACGAGAAACTGGCTGATTACGGGATCAGGTCCTCCACGGGGAGGGTGGGTGATTCCTACGATAACGCGCTAGCCGAGGCTATCAACGGCCTATACAAGGC
>NZ_JAWGMB010000001.1:0-419824 GCF_032557235.1 Varibaculum cambriense | reverse complement strand
GAGATCTTCTCCCCGCCCGAGACTTTCTAGCTATCTAGATTTTTCAGCTGCAGTCAGACTGCTGGGTGCAAACTAGTCTTGCTCCCGCTTGCTCAGCGAACCGCCGGCAGCTTCAATCTTTTCTTTGGCACTGGCAGACCAAGCGTCTACGATCAGTTCCAGTTTCACCGAGACTTCCCCGGTACCTAGAACTTTCACCAAAGAGTTCTTGCGAACTGCTCCCTTGGAAACTAGATCATCAACCGTGACCGTTCCCCCTTCGGGGAACAGTTCTTGCAGACGATCCAGGTTCACTACCTGATAGACAGTAGCGAAGGGGTTCTTGAATCCGCGCAGCTTCGGGAGGCGCATATGCAAAGGCATCTGCCCGCCCTCGAAACGAGGATGAACGTTCTTGCGAGCGCCCGTACCTTTAGTACCGCGACCGGAGGTCTTACCTTGCGAGCCTTCACCGCGACCCACGCGCTTACGGCGCTTATTGGAGCCGGGAGCCGGACGCAGATCATGCAAGCGGATTACGTCCTCTTTAGCAGTGTCTTCTGCTTCGGTTACCTTAGTATCTTCAGCCATTAACCAATCTCCTCTACCTGCACCAGGTGGGAAACCTTGCGGATCTGCCCGCGAATAGCCGGGTTATCCTGGTGTTCCACACTTTGGTGAATCTTGCGCAGACCGAGCGACTGCATAACGCGCCGCTGGTTCTGGTTGGTATTAACCAGGCCTTTAACCTGGGTGATCTTGAGCTTACTCATCAGGCATTCACCTCTTCAGCGACACCAGCGGCGGCTTTATCCGCTTCGTCTTTCTTCGCTTTCTCGGCTTTTTCTGCCCGTGCCTCGGCTTGAGCCCGCAGCATCGCTTCCGGAACTACCCGCTCAACGGGGAGTCCGCGGCGCGCCGCGACCTCTTCCGGACGCTGCAGCATCTTCAGAGCAGCTATCGTGGCCTGCACGATATTCAAGGCGTTAGCACTACCCAAAGATTTGGTTAGCACGTCATGAATACCTGCACATTCCATAACTGCACGCACCGGGCCACCGGCGATTACCCCGGTACCGGGAGAAGCCGGACGCAAAAGTACCACACCGGCAGCTTCTTCACCCTGTACCAAGTGGGTGATAGTCCGCCCAATCATCGGCACCTGGAAGAAGTTCTTCTTCGCGTCCTCCACGCCCTTGGAAATAGCCTGGGGAACCTCTTTAGCCTTGCCGTATCCGACACCGACCATACCTTCACCGTCACCGACTACTACTAGTGCGGTGAAAGCGAAACGACGTCCGCCCTTAACTACTTTAGAAACACGGTTAATGGTAACTACGCGCTCTAAATACTGATTCTTTTCCTGCTCACGACGATTGTCGCGGCGGCCCTTACGCCCCCGGTCTTCGCGGCCTTTGCCACGGGATTCCCGGGAATCGGCGTTTTTATTTTCTTCAGCCATTATTTTCCCTCTCCTCTACAGCTTCAGACCGCCATCGCGGGCACCTTCAGCCACCGCGGCGACGCGACCATGATATTTGTTGCCGCCGCGATCAAACACGACAGCCGTGATGCCTGCCTCTTGGGCACGCTTAGCGATACGTTCACCCACCAGGCGAGCCGCATCAACTTTCTTCATCTTCTCGCCTCGCTGCTCCGCTTCCAAGGTGGAAGCTGAAACCAAGGTGTGTCCCAAGTCGTCGTTGACAACCTGGGCAACCATGTGGCGGTTAGACCGAGTAACCACCAGACGAGGGCGCTGCGCCGTACCATATACGCGTTTACGAACCCGAATATGGCGGCGTTTGCGAGCGACGAATTTGCCTTTACCTTTAGGGGTATACGACATTTACTTACCCGCCTTTCCGGCCTTGCGACGAACGAATTCGCCCTTGTAACGAATACCTTTGCCCTTATAGGGTTCCGGAGGACGAATCTTACGGATCTTCGCAGCGGTCTCGCCCACTAACTCCTTGCTAATACCAGAGATAGTGAAAGATAGCGCGCTATTTACCTTAAATTCGATACCTTCGGGAGCTTTGAACGGTACCGGGTGTGAGAAGCCGAGCTGCAGCTCAATATCGCTGCCGCGGGTCAACACGCGGTAACCAGTACCCACGATTTCCATTTCTTTGGAGTAACCGTTGGTTACACCCTCGATCATATTGGAAATCAGCGAGCGGGTGAGGCCGTGCAAAGAGCGAGCTTCGCGGGTATCAACGTCCCGCTCCACTAGGATGTTGCCGTCCTCTTCCCGAATCTTCAGCGGTCCGGTAAAAGTGCGATCCAGCTGACCCTTCGGGCCTTTAACTGAAACGTTCAGACCGTCGATCTTTACTTCTACTCCGGAGGGTAGGGAGATCGGGTTCTTGCCAATACGTGACATCCTTATTCCCCCTTACCAGATGTAGGCTAGGACTTCCCCGCCTACACCCTTGTCTTGTGCCTGACGGTCAGTCATAAGACCGGAAGAGGTGGACAGAATCGCCACCCCGAGGCCTCCCATGACCTTCGGCAATTGAGTAGATTTTACGTATTTACGCAGACCCGGTTTGGAAACCCGCTTGCAACCGGTGATTGCCCGTTCGCGCTTGCTTCCGTATTTTAGGGTCAAAGTGAGAGTCTTGCCCACGCGGGCGTCACTGACTTCACTTTTGGCAATATAGCCTTCGGTTTCGAGAATCTTGGCGATTCCCGCCTTCATTTTCGATGAAGGCATAGACACTTTGTCCAGATGCGCCGCATTGGCGTTACGCAGACGTGTCAGCATGTCTGCGATGGGATCTGTCATAGTCATTTTGGGGTTCTAACCCTTCCTCGCTGCGGTTTCTGTTTCAGACCTGCAACGTAGTAGTTTTACCAACTGCTCTTAGTGACGCCCGGAAGTTCGCCCCGCAGAGCGAGCTCACGTAGGCAGACACGGCAAAGTCCGAACTTGCGATATACCGAATGAGGACGGCCACACCGGTTGCACCGGGTGTAGGCACGCACCTTGAACTTCGGCTTACGCTTCGCTTTATTCTTAAGCGCCGTTTTCGCCATTAACGTTCCTCCTTAAACGGGAAGCCCAGCGCGCGCAGAAGTGCACGGCCTTCTTCATCACTGTTAGCAGTGGTAACCAGGGTGATATCCATGCCACGTACGCGATCGATCGAGTCCTGATCGATTTCGTGGAACATGGCCTGTTCGGTTAAACCGAAAGTGTAGTTCCCGCGGCCATCGAACTGTTTGGGGCTTAGTCCCCTAAAGTCACGGATACGCGGCAGAGCGGTCGAGATCAGACGGTCTACGAACTCCCACATCCGGTCTCCGCGAATAGTCACGTGAGCACCGATCGGCTGGCCGGCACGCAGTTTGAACTGCGCGATAGATTTGCGCGCCTTAGTGACAACCGGTTTTTGGCCGGTAATCGCGGTCAGGTCACGAATCGCGCCCTCCATTAGTTTGGAGTCGTGCGAGGCTTCACCTACACCCATATTCACAACCACTTTTTCAAGGCCGGGAATCTGGTTTACGTTCTTGTATCCGAACTCTTTTTCTAAGGAGCTACGGATTTCTTCCTGGTAGCGCACCTTTAGGCGCGGAGCCACAGTTTTTGCTTCAGCCATTAGATGTCCTCCCCGGAACGCTTCGCGTAACGCACCCGAACCGTACGTAGACGGCCGCCACGTTCTGCCTGTTCCTCACGGAACCCAACTCGCGTAGGCTTCTTAGTCTTGGGGTCAACCAGCGCCACGTTGGAAACGTGAATCGGTGCCTCGCGGTATTCGATACCGCCGGTTACCTGTCCCTGCTGGTTTTGCCCCTGGCGAGAGTGGTGGGTACGAATGTTTACGCCCTCGACCAGTACCCGGTCACTGGAGCGGTATACCTCTAATACCCGACCCTGCTTGCCCTTATCCCCCGGTTTGAGGGCGGGCAGGCCTTTTTCGGCGCGACGTTCGTTGCGCTTGGCCAGTTTCTTTTCGTCACTGGTACGGCCAGCAATGACCTCTACCAGATCGCCTTTCTTTATTTTCGCTCCCATTTACAGCACCTCCGGAGCCAGAGAGATAATGCGCATGAACTTCTTGTCACGCAGTTCCCGGCCGATCGGGCCGAAGATACGCGTACCACGCGGTTCTCCACTAGGCTGCAAAATAACTGCGGCGTTTTCATCAAAGCGGATGTAGGAACCATCCTGGCGGCGACGCTCTTTGCGAGTGCGCACGATTACCGCTTTAACAACTTCGCCTTTCTTGACATTGCCGCCGGGAATAGCGTCTTTTACAGTGGCAACAATAGTGTCACCGATACCTGCAAAACGCCGCCCGGAGCCGCCCAACACGCGAATGCAAAGTAGTTCCTTTGCGCCCGTGTTGTCGGCGACCTTCAGTCGCGACTCTTGTTGAATCATCGTGTTCTCCTAAAACTGGGCACAATGCACCCCTTAGGTTGTTTCTTCCTGTTGCCCGGCGAGGCCGGCTCCCCAGTTGGCCACGAAAGTGGCAGACTCAAAATGCTCTGCTTTTGCAGGTCACCAGGTCTCTGCCGTGACTTTCCAGGGCGGAACGCAACCCCTTCAGCTTAGTGCAAATGTGCAGGCAAATGAAAGTTCGCGCCCCTAATTGGTGCTGTAAGTTTCCTCACCCGCAGCCAGACACTAACTGAAAATACAGCCTGTTCGCCTAGTTATTTTCGGTTTTTACTAGGCGGGTTACGATTTGCCCGCGGCCAGAAAAGTTGGGGGTAAAGATTGCCGCATCCCATCTTTCCCGGTGCCGGGAAATGGCGGATTGCTTTTGGCTAGGCACTGTTTCCACGGTTGCTAGCTGGTAGCGGTATTCACGCCCGGAAATATCAGTAAACACTACTTTGGAACCGTCTGGCAGATCTTTAAGCCCCGCAAACTGCTGATTGTTCGCGCTGTCGGCGATCACCAGATTCCCGCTGGCGGGGTTGCCTCCGTAGATGCTCGGGATTTTCGCAGTCTTCGCCGCATCGCCGCTAGCGATAATCGGCCAGCTGCGGTTTAGGTCTGGGATCTGCAATATCCCAGTCACCTCATATCCGGACAGATTCACCGTCTCCAGGTAGGGGCTATCCCCGTTGGGGGCATTACTATCGCTACCGGAACCAGCAGCACCTCCCGTGCCCCGGTTACTCTTACCAGCTACTTTCCCGGAGGACGAGCCCACCTTCTTCGCATTTTCCGGGGTTTGGGTAGCGATTACTCCCACTTGGCGGGTACTGGGGATAACCTCCTGGGTTTTAGTCAGGAGGTTATCTATTTCGCTATTGTCGCTGCGGTCGCGCCACCAGGAGTACCCCAGCAGCGCCACCAGCAGCAAGCTCAGCGCGATACAAATGACTTGTATCCACCGCACCCAGCGTGCCCGGCGGGCTTTACCCGCGGCGGCGATACCGCATCCAGCCATATACTGCTGCCCCACAGATCATTAGGCCGAACAGGGTGAAGGGTAGGGTACCGACGCCTCCCGCCTTTGGCAGTTCGTAGGGCTGATAGTTCTTGACCATAACCGGGTTATCGGCGCTGCCTGGCTGTTCACCAGCTACTTCGGGCGCGGGCTTTTGGAATAGCTGTCCGTTCCAGGTGGCAGTGTAGTTGTCGGGAGTTTTCAGTTCCTTTACGAAGTATTCCGCTTCACTTAAGTCCGGGAACACAACTTTGCCGTTGTCAGTAGTCTTAACTACGCGCGACAGGTAGTAGGTCGCATCTGCCAGCTTGACCGTCTTATCGCTGTCAGCTAGGTCGCCGAGACCGGCCTCCTGCAGTTTGTCGGGCTTAATCTGCTGAGACTGATCCGGGGAGTACAACCCGAATACCGCTCCGGCCAGCCCGTTCGTGCAGGCACCATCTTCGCCGCAGTTATCTCCATCCGCTTTAAACAGGTTGATTTCCCACTTGCTGCGGATGTTTATACCGGTAATCGTAACGTTCTCGTCAGCCTTATAGTTAAAGGAATACTCTCCGGGGTATTCGACCGGGTTCTCAGTGCTACCCGCGTCCACCTGGTATTTAGCGAACTTCGTTCCATCGGTGGGGGGAAGCTCTGCCAGGGTGTAGCGCTCCCCGTCCTTCCACGTCCAGGTTCCCGAGGGACTGGCGGGTTTGCCTGCCAGGGAGGTCAGGGAAATCTTTTCCGAGGACGAGGCGTCTTTAGCTACCGGTACCTTCACCTCAATATAGCTACGTCCAGCTTTCTTGAGGTTTTCGATCAAGGCTTTCTCGGTCATTTCTTCGGGGTTTAGTTTTTCCCCGGTGTAGACCACGAAGTTATATACCGTTGCCTTACCTAGTTTCAACGGCTCCTTATTTTCGTCTTGTACCTGCTTTAGCAATTGCATTTCGGCTGGTACTTTCACCCCAACTTTGAGCGGGATGGCCTCTAAGTCCAAGCCTGCGGGGGCACGATAGTTGTAGCCGAAAGTGTTCCAGGCAATGTCACCCGGGTTGGGATTTTCTCCGCCTGCGATCTTGGCATCGAAACGCACCCGCAAGGAAGCGCCTCCCTTGAGAATATCTTTGCTGTCCTTCAAATTGACGCGTAGCGAACGGGAACTATCCTTCCGTTCAGTTCCCCAATCGCCACTGGTACTACCGTTCCAGTCTTCTTTGGTGAACCCGATAGCTTTATCGGAATATTCCACCGTGTATTTACTGGGATCTACCGTAGTCCAGTCTCCATTCGCGTCCTTAGCCTCTACTGTCAGATTGGTTTCCTCCGCAAAACCTACTTTGAACTGCGATCCTCGCTCGGGAGCACCCGTAAAGGTGTAGTTATCGCCCGTTTGCGGCAGGTTATCAATCAGAGTGATACGCGGGATGGAATCATCCGTATTGTTCTTTACTTCTAAGGTATAGGTGAATAGCGAGCTTTGACCGGGCAGCGAAATATAGTTCTTCTCGCCCGTGGACATCACTTTGTTATCCGGCTTTGCCTTTTCTTCTACGCTCTTTATTGAGGAGGTATAGGCGTCTTGGGCTATCGGCACAAATGCGTCAGCCTGCACGCTGGGTAACTTATTTTTGTTTTCGCTGGCGCACACGTAGCTAATTTCGTTGGACGTCCAGCAATAATAGGGGTTAACCGTAGAATCCGGCTGTCCGGCACTATTCTTGTTCGTACCTGTAGTAGTCGATAGCACCAAATCTTGGGTGGCGTTAGAGCCATGTTTGAGGGCGCGCTGGTCGAAAGATTCCCCAATCGGGGTCACGTAGGCGTTGTTGAACACCATCCGATAATCACCCGTTTGCTTCGGATTCTTGCTAGAAAGCTGCAAAGTGGCGGTACCCTCTGGCATCAGAGGATTGCCAGGAACCGCATAGCCCTGTCCTGGGTTTTTCTGCCCATCAGTACCCGGGATAGCCCGTACGTTAAGTTGCAGCTGCCCGCCTACCATAGTAAGAGACACGTGGAAGGTGGTTCTGCCACCCAGCACTGCCAAAGGCTTACCATTAACTTCCAAAGAGGTCGTGCTATTGAAATAAGCAGGATTCTTGTATGTTACACCCACGCTCTGCGGGTTACCCTGCGCGTCATATTTCCAAGATCCATCGTCAAATTTCAGCAGTTGGTAGCGTGAACCGCCCCCGTCTGCCTGCTTTGGAGGATGCGAAACGTAGGTAACTGTCCCGGTAAAGACATAGTTGGGATCCAGACGGTCGCTGATTACATAGTCGGTGATCGGTTGCTTTCCGTCGTTATGTGCGGTTACTTCCCAAGTTAAAGTATCCGGGTATCCGGCGGCCTTGGGATCTTTAGTAGTAGTACCAGCCGCATTCTTTTTAGCGACCAACTTCTTGGAAACTCCCGGCAAGATAATTCCGCGACTCAGATCCACTTGGGAAGATAGCCACTGGGTATTATCGTCCCCACCAACAAAACCCTTTTTGTTAGCGTTGTTAGTGTCAATTATCTGGCGATCCCCGTCATTTGCAGGTGCCTGCCCTAAGGGCTTTGAGGTAATCTCAACGTCGGGATTGACTTGTATTTTTTGCCCCTGCTGATTGTCATAGGGCATAACGATCTGGTTACGACTTAAATCTTCAGTTTTGATTTTTTCGCCGACTGCTACCAGGTAGCTATACCCTACGGTTTCCCCAGGGTTCAAATAGTATTTATCCCGCTCGGCGTCGTATCCCAGATTGGAACCGGCTTGCGAGTTATTCAGGCGGAAAGTTACATGGCGCGAGTTTTGCGCATCTACTATCGCCTGTATGGAGGCAACCTTTGGTTTTCCACCGGGGAAATCTACCGGAGTGTTTCCAGCGCTGGATTTCCAGGACTTACGCACCGGTAGCATGCCTGTGCGGGCAGAATCCCCTAAGAATACGCCGTCATAATAGGTTTCACCCCTAAATTTCAGCTGGATACCAATCCCTTCTGGTGCCGGTTTACCGGTATTAGGATCGTTATGAGTGGTGCAGATCTTTTTATCTCCATCTTGGTGGCACTGATTATTCTTCAAATTTGATTGATCATCAATGCCGGCGATGAAATGGAAGCCCTTAGGCAAGACGTCTTGGATGTCGTTAATATACAGGCGCGACTCCCCATCATTATGCAGAACGTTGTAGTAACGCACATACCTATAGTTCTTGGCACGATCATCTTCCGCAGAGTTCGAGTATACGACCCTGCCACTGGCGGTTTCATCTGGCAGCAGCACGGCGTAATCCTCCGTTGAGCTGCTACTACCTTCTCCACCCCCCGGATATATGGTTTTGGTTTCTACCTTGTAGGTTTCTTTCCCAACTACCCCGGTATCAGCTACCCCTTTTTGCAGGGTGCCTCCCGCTTTCCCGCCCAGGTAGTGGCTTACCGAATAGGAGGCATCCTTTACCCGCCAGGTGTTAAACAGGGTGTCCGACTGATATTTTTGCCGGTAGCTATCCCAGTCTGCTCCCTCAGGTAGCTGCCAGGTTACATACATATATACGGAGCCCGATACTTCTAATTGCAGATCTTGATCCCAAACAATATATTGCTGGCTGTCACTGGTTTTGCCATCTGCCGGGTTCTTATCGGTAATCTTCCAGTTCTTCAGGTCACCGGCAGTGACCTTTAGCCCCTTTTGCCCTTCTGGAACCTGCAGGGTCAACTGGTCTTTAGTCCAGGGTTTACCCGGCAAGCTAGGTGGCAAAACGTCATAGATGTCATCGCCAGTGACTATAAAGGGCTTATCCCCAAATACTGACAGAGCCAGGCGATAGGTAACCTTTTCCCCTGGTTTCAGCGGACTTTGGGTAACTAGGGAGTCTTCGTCAAAAGTAGCGCCCCGCTTGGTGACTATTCGTTTGTCTGCCCCCAGCGTGGCGATGTTCATCTCAGTTTTATCGGTAATGCTATATTTCGGAGACTCCGCTCCCCCAATATTTAGCGCATCGGGATGACCGGGAAGTACCTTGGTATAGCCCGTCTTTTCGGGATCCGTTAGTGTCAAATAGTCCACGCTAACTCTAGAAGGGTTCGCGAAGTCTTGGCTAGCCATAAACCAATAGGTCGAGGTAGCAAGACCGGCCCCGTCATCAAGTTTCTTCACTTCAATGCGATCGGCAATAAAGTCTTTGCTCGAAGAGGAGTCGCCTACCGTTTCTTTAGCACTGAAATGAACATTTTTATAGGTACCTGGTTTATCTAACAGGTAATAATCTTGTCCGTCATAGTTGTATTTTTTGAGTCCTTGCAGATCCGGGTTAGTTGCGTTTTCCCCTTTAACGGGCACTAGCAGCACTTGCGCGCCCGAGAGCTTATCGGTGAAGGGCAGGGCGTTATATTCCGCTTTCCCTCCTTTACGTTCCAGGGAGAGCTGGTATTTAACCACGGTTCCCAGTGGAATATGTTTACCGTTTTGTTCAACCTTTTCATTCTTCACGTAGGCAGCTTTAGTGACCTCGAAAGAGTTAACCGTGGTTACCTTATCCGGAACGTCTTGATCGTTCAGATTCACTTTGTTAGTGGTTTGCTTCTCGATGAAATCCCGATCCCATTTGGCCATAAAATCATCTTTAACGGTCGCTCGTACCACGTGTTTGACGGTTTGACCCCCGTAAATCACGTGGTTCGGTACTTCCCAAGCCACCTGGTAGCGGGTAGCTTGCACTACTATCAAGTCTTTTAGGGCATCCTGCAAGGCAGCAGCAGTGTTATCAACTGTCTTAGTCGCTCCCGCCTGGGTAATCGCTATCTTCCCATCGGCTTGTTTCTCTAGACTCAAATCTGCAGTCTTTGAGGTAGCGCAATCCAAATAGGCTTGCCCCGCGCCCTCTTTACCACTGGTAGTGGTGTGTTTTGCGGATACGTAGTTTTCACAGATCTGGGCGCCGGTGATCTTAATCGTGAGGCCGTCTCCGTCCTCACTAAACATTTTGGCCATTTGCGCGGGCGCAAGGTAATAGGCTTCGGGCAGGTGATCGGCAATAATGCCTTCATCTTCCTTGCCCTCTTTAATCTTCCAGGGGCCAGACCCCTTGTTAGCGGCGGTGATGGTGAAGTCAATGGGGTCGCCTCGGTAGAAGCTTTGTCCCTGTCCTTCATGGGTCTTAGTTACCACGGGATCTGGACCTTGCATGGTTACCGGGTTGGTGACTGCTGCCTTGGATGAAGCGGGATCAGTGTGGGTGTATTTGGTAGTTGCCTGGAACTCATTGTGCAGGTTGTAAGTTTGCTTTGGCTTGGGATCCTTCACCAGCAAGAAGTTGTCACCAAACCGAATTTTTACACTTCGATCAACCAAATTTGATTTATTCTGATTTGCCGCCAAATCGTAGGTAATTTTTAGAGTGCGGTTGTCGGTGCCGAACTCGTAACTAAGTGAGCTGCGCCAAATATCGGAACCGCGCAGGGCGAATAGCGGGACTGTTTCACCATTATTATCAATATTTAAGGTTGTATATTGGCCGTTGGCATATTTGTCCCCGGGTCTGATTGTCCACCCCGGGATCTTGGTAGACCAATCCCGAATTGAGCCAGTTTTCCCAACCTTCTTTAGGTAGTCAGGATTAAACTCCACCCCTTCGGGCAGGGTAAAAGTATCCACATAGCTGGAATCGGTGGCGGGATCCTGACCGACTTCGGCTTTGGGCATTCCCTCGGTGGTTACCGGGGTGTTGCGGAAAGTGTAGCGCAGGTTCTTAATGTAATAGTTTCCGCTTTGCTGGTCATAGGCAATACTGGGGTCAGTCGCCGATCCCCAAACCACGTCTGGTTGCGGTTTATCTAACCAATCAAGCGGGTCTTTGTTTAGCAGCTCTTTCTGGGCTTCATATTTTTGCCGAATAGTATCCCAAGTATTTTCCTGTACCTGGCAGCTAGGTTCCTGGCCTTTCTTGCCCAGTGCAGCTTTGTCCTCGGAAGTAAGTTCTTCGATCCAAACTTTCAGATCCCCACCGGCGGAAGTGGGAGAATCATGCTTGGCTTTCACCGGCAGTAAGAAAGCATCCCCGATATCGGAACCGGCAATCTCGATGTAATAGTAGCCGGGTACCGGATTACCGTCATCACCTTGCACCTGGTTAAAGGTGTAGGGGTTTTTATCTCCCTCCGCCTGGTAGTAGGTTTCTCCTACCTCGAGTTTGGTGTCAGCTTTCCCACCCAAAACATAGCCGCGAGCGTCACGAGTTTTATCGGTAAACCGGAAATAGACCCGATATACTTTGGCTTTAGCGGCTGCCGTATTGGAGATCCCGATGTTTTGGCTAAAGGCCTCCCCGGTCCAACGCTGGCTAACGTTGTCCGAGTTAATCGCCTCGTCCTTTTCAGTCTCGGGATTTTCGGTTCCGGGCTGGGTGTTTACTATCGCTACCTGCCCATCACCGGCCTTTAGCAGTTCAGTAGTTACCGTACCGGGGTCAACCTGGCAGGAGGTGGGCGCCCGCATCGGTCGCGAAACGTTAGTTGCCCCCAGGTTGTTGGCCTCTTTTATACCTAAAGAGTAGGAGGGGATTGCAAGTAGCAGCGTGGTTACTAGGAAAGAAAGCGCCGCCAGGATAGCTAGCAGCCGAGTGCGGTCTTTATAGAGTTGATTAAACACTATTTCGCCTCCCTATCTGCGCGGTTTTGCCTAGAGTTGGTCGCGCTTTCCGATTTGAAATCACTGTTGCCTGCCGTCGCTGCTTGCCGGCGCCGCGCAGCAATTCCGCCTGCCCCTAAAACCATCAGCAAGGGGGCTAGCCATAAGTAATTTAGATTTGCGCCCGTCTTTGATAGCGGAGGACGCTTGGGGGGATTTTTGGGGACTAAAGTATTGGTAACTGTGAAAGCCTGGCCAATCTTTTCGTAGCTAACCGTGTAGGGGGTGTTGCCCAGCTGTTCCGCTACTGCCCAGCGATGTCCCTCACTGTCCTCCCAACGGTAGGTCCAGTTATTGGCGCTGTTTAACTCGATGGTTTGGAATAGTTTTTCGTCGCGTAAAATCTGAATTTTTATTGCCTTAGGACGCGCGGTTTGGTTTCCGCCGTCCTGCCAATGTTTAACCACCTGGTATTGCGCAGGCTTGGGAAGCACTTTTTCTAGCTTCGCCACTGCGTTTACGCCGTATTGCAGTTTTCCGTCTACCAGGCTCGGCACCGTAACTAGCGAGGGACTAAAAACATAGGTTTCCCCGCTAGCAGCCGCATTGGTAAAGGGATCCGCCAACAGTAGATACACCCCTACGTTCAAGTTATTAAAGGTTGCTTTCCCATTGCTATCCGAGGTCGCCATTGCATCTGGTGCTACCTGGTCAGCATGGATATGGTTAGCGAGGCTGCCCGCAAAGTCCGCCCATTTACTTGCGTCAACGCTACCCGCGGGAATCGCTCCGCTTTTATCTTGGAAGTCATTCCACTTTAAAGCTTGTAAATACCGCTGATAGGCCGGCTGAGCAGGGAAATGCCGCTTCGCCTGCGCTATCCGGTAGGCGGAGACTTTTACCCCCACCAAAGGCGCGCCCTCGTAGTGAAAACCGAGGCTGATAGTGCCTTTGGCGTTTTGATCAATCTTTTCTAGATTTACTAAATCCAGGGAGGTAGTGCCGGAGGATGCACTGGTTTCGCCACCAGTGCCTGAGGGGTCAGCCGGGGGTGCAGCGTGCGCTGTCGCGGGAGCAAGCATCCCGATTCCCAGCAGCGTTGCCAGAACCGTCGCGGCCAGGGCTCCTAATAAGCGGTTGAAACTAATTGCTTTGCTCATAGTGCTTCCGTCTTTCCTCCCGCTTGATTTCGGCGACGCCGCAGGTGCGTTACGGTTATCGCCACAATGATTCCTAACACCGGCACCGAGATGGCTAGCGAAACCATCACCGGATCCATAGCGACCGCATCGGCAGCCACATAACCGGCGTCCCCTCCATAGGGAACCCGGTGACCGCGAACCAGCAGCCGGTGAGTATTAATCGCATAGGGCGTGCAGGTTACTAAAGTCGCGTAGTCTTGCCCAGGAATAATTTTTAGATTCGATAGTTCTTTAGGTTCGACTACCCGGATTTGGTCAACTTGATAAGCCAGATCCCGATCTAGTACGTGTAACACGAAACGATCGCCCTCCTCTAGCTCGTCAAGATTGGTGAATAGTTTGGCGCTGGGCAATCCCCGGTGCCCAGACAAAATCGTGTGAGTGCCTGCCCCACCGGTAGGTAGCGAACTGCCGGGCACATGCCCTGCCCCTACCTGCAGTACCGAGTCCTCGGTGGTGTGGTAGATGGGTAAATCTACCCCTAGTTTTTCAATTTCGATATGCCCCATCATCCCGGTTTTCCCGATATCTAATAGGGAAAGGTAGCGCTGCATTTGCGAATCGGACAGATGGTAGCGCGCCTGGTTGGTGAGCAGTTCCCGGTTATAGGCTTCGGCCTGATCCCAGGTCTGCTGGATTTCTCCGGGGCGCATCTTATTTACGGTTTGGGTATATTCCGCAATCGCGCGGCCTTGTTGCAGGGTGTTCCAGTAGTTACTGATAGTGGGGTAAAAGAACACCAACATTCCGCCCACGAATACCGCTATGAAGGCAAGATCGGGGATTCGTGACCGCTTAGCGCCCGGCGTGCCGGTTGCTTGGCCAGATGCGGAATCCGAGTCCTGGCGGCTCGAAGTTCCCTGATCATCCAGGTTCTGTTCCTGCGGGTCAGAATCGGATTTTAGGTGCCGTTGATCCAGGTCATCAGCGGCCGAGGCCACTTGCTGATCTACCGGGAGCGGTTGCACTTATTGTTCCTTTCCTACCCCTGCCGGGGAGCCCTAAATGCGTTACCCACTAAAAAATGGAATTGGTGCTGGTCGTGTGACCAGAGAAAAGATTCTCTGGTCACACGACCCTGCTTGCCTTCATGATCGGATGGTTATGCTATTTAGCTGTTTTGCTTGCGCCGCCAGACGAATCCGCCTGCCGCGCCGGCCATAACTAGCAAACCAACCATCGTAAAGATGACCGTACCGATACCGCCAGTTTCAGGCAGAGTGGAACCGGAGGTGTTAGTAATGTTCATCGAGACTTTACCGGTGGGAATATCGCCATCGGTAGCCGCTTCCTCACCGGGGGTGATGGTCAGGGACTCGATCTTGCCTTTATCATTTTCCACCTTTAGAGTGGCCGCGATAACGAACTTGAAGTAAGCATCGTCCCCTGTCGGCAGGTTGTAGCCTGCAGGAGCCTTGATCTCTTTCAAGTAGTAGGTGTCGGCATCCAGACCAGCGATATTGAAGACGCCACCTTCGGGGGTGGTGATTACCGAGCCCGCGTCGCCGTCAACCCAGGCGCTGATTTTGCCATTTTCAATCTTGGCGCTCTTGGACTTGTCGGAGTTGTACAGACGGAACTGTGCATCCTTTAGCTTGGTTTCGGGATCAGCCGAGTCAACCTTGGTGGTATCAAGCTGGTAGGTGAAGGCCCAAACTTCGTCTTCCGGGGTCTCGCCCAATCCGTCACCATCGTTAACGTCCTTTTGATAAACAACCAAGGACTTGTTGGGGTTCCCCTTACCACCAATCACGGCATCTTCATTCACAGTCGCGGAGTATTCCACGATGACTTCCGAGTCTTTGGTTAGCTCAACGCCCGCGGCTTTCGCAGTGGCCTTCAGATCGGTAAACATAATTTCGATCTGCTTGCCGCCGTTGTATTCAGCGCCGTGGGAATCATCGGTAATATCTGTGACATTTACAGTATCGGGAGTAAGTGCCTTTCCTCCGACTGTTACCTTGATGCCATCAGTTTTTATGTTATCGGGCAGAGTGAAGCCCTTAGAAATGAAGTCTTTAAAACCATATTTATAGGTAGTAAAGTCCGCAATGTTGCTAGGCATAGTACCGGTCAGTTTGAAGGGGGCTTCCTGTCCCACATCGAGATCAGCGGTATCGCCCCATTCCCCATTGGAGTCTTCCTTAATCTTCTTAGTAGAAGTAGGTACCGAGCCCTTAGCCTCAACGTTGACAGTACAACCCGCTACCTTCAGAATCGGAGAAGTAAGTGCTGCAGCATTATTATCGGTATCTTTTACCAGGTAGTAGCCGTGATCAGCTTCGCCCAAGGTTGCCTTGTAGGAGTAAGGAGCCTTCTCACCCGATTTGGTGAAGGTTTTTGCAGTACCTGTAACGTGCTTCGTGGCAATCTTCGAGAACGCGATAACCTTGGAGCTTTCCAGCGTCGATAGTTTTTCTGCCAATTGCGGAGCGCTAGTTACAGCCTTCAGCTCGTCAATGCTGCTGGTTTTCAACTCAGCCAGTAGGGCATCAGAGTCAATGCCGCTTCCCCAGCTGATATCGGTTAGTTTTCCATCGGAAACATTACCATCGAATAGCTGATAAGCGCCGTAAGTATGATCGCCTTCTTGCGCGGTAATGGTAATTTCCGGGGCGCAAGTCTTATCAAGGTTATTGCCGGCAGGACGCACCGGAGATGCCGACGCTAACTGGGCAAAGGACAGCGACAATGCTGCAATCATGCCCAGTAGCAGGAAGAGGCCAGCAAAAAGTCTACTGAACCCCCCCCCACGTGAATAATTTCTAATAGGAGTGCCCATTATTCCTCACTTCCCGTGCTTTCTGCACTTAAAAATCTCAAACAGGGACACAGCTGCATTAACCCTCTTAAATTAAAGCAACATGAATATGGTATCAGTTTAATATTGTCTTCGCATAGGAACCGAAGTCCCATTTGCTGCCTCTCGATAGCTGCGGGACTACCCGGAAGAGGAATCAACTCTCGCATGTAACCGTCGGGCTGTAAACTAAGAAATTCCTGCCCCCGCGACTAGAAACCCTAAGGTTTTAGAGGACCAAAGAAGGGGCGGCACTAAAGATGTCATAGCATTACAGAAACAAGCGTTAAAGTACACTAAGAGGCAGCGAAGCAAGCGGAGGTATTTAATGGGCGATTTTCAACCCGCTTCTGGCCTGCCAAAACGGTCTGAACGCCGCAAACGTAGCGAAACCAGCAACACGGTCTCCTCCTACCTAAAAATCCCAACCGAGAATCCCGGAGAGCCACCGCAAATCACCGAGTCTCCGGTTAAAGCTAGACATTTCGAGCCGCGTCGCGCTCTTCAGAAAGATCGCCGAGAGTTCTCAGATAGTGAGACTCCGGCAGTGAATCATAGCCGGGAGAGGCAGGAAAATAGCGAACACAAGCAGCTATTCCCCGTCCTTCGCCCTCCCCAGAAAGATAAGACCTCCCCGCAGGCAGAGGCTAAACTTACTGCTGCACGCCTGGGGCAGAGCGAAAAAATATCCAACGCCACCTCTAAAATAAAAACGCAGTGGGAGAAGCTGCGTGCCCGCCCGGTTTTTCGGTTGCTGGTGCGGATAGCGGAAGTGATTATCGTCGTGAGCGCAGTCGGAATCCTCGTTGCGACGTTCTTTATGTCGGTGCTGCAAATCCGGGGCGAATCCATGACCCCCACCCTGCGAGATGGGGACTTGGTGGTCGCCAGCCGCCACTCCAGCTTCGCCAGCGGCGACATTATCGCTTTTTACTACAACAACAAAGTGCTACTGAAACGGGTAATCGGGCAACCCGGTGACTGGATTGATATGCGCGAGGACGGCACCATCGTGGTCAATAAGAAACCCTTGCGTGAAAACTATGTCAAAGGCAGCAAAATCGGGAAAACCGATATTAAATTCCCCTACCAAGTGCCCGAACACCGCTACTTTGTATTGGGTGATCACCGCTCCATTTCGGTTGATTCGCGTACCAAAGCCATCGGTACCGTCTCTGAAGACCAAATCGTCGGCAAAGCCATGCTAATCGTCTGGCCCCTACCCCACTTCAGCCCAGTCCGTTAGGAGTATTGCTCGGGGATTAGCCTTTCCGCCCTCACACCAAGAATAAATACGCGTAAAGCTAACAGTAACCCCTGGTAGGGACTATAATTAGTTCGGCAGTATCCATCAGGGAATGGGGATAAGTCATGCAGCAAACCAGACGCGGAAATGTTACCAGAGCCATCCATTCTGCCGAGCTCGAGGGTCAAGCAGTATCTTCTGATTTCATGGATGATGCCAACGAATATATTAAGGAAACTATAAACGCTGAGGAATTGGTCGAACGTACTAAGACTCGGATCATGAAAAGATATTCAGAGAACACAGCCAAGTAACCAATGTAGACCGTTAGCGTCCTCACTAGATATGTAGGTATCAGAAAAATATGCACCCACAAGACCGAGAGACCCAGCACGAATACGGCCAGGAAGATCAGCTTACCCCATACGCCGAGGTGGCTGACTACCCAACCCCGGCAGAAGCTGCGATAGCATTCGCTGACGTTGCGATGAGTCTTGCCGATATGCCGGTGACTGACCCTAGAACTCGCGCCCTAGTGCGTCAGGTGGCAGAACAATCCCTCAGCGCCGATGAAGCCATCAAAATTCGCTTATCCGAGATTCTTAACAAGTAGCATCAGTTGAAGCGAGGCTGAGTTTTATGCTTTGTCAAGAGAAAACTAGACGCTACCTTTCGTTTCTACCAATGCACCTGGAGATCCTATTTGTCTGGGTAATGGGATATCCACAGCTTTGCAAAAAATAGTTTCGAACCATCCTCCCCTCACTATAATTCTTCTGTGAGCACCTACCTTCCACCCGATACAAGTATCTCCTCGATTTTTATAGATGAATCAGGCAGCAGGAACTCCAAGGGAGGATTTTTCGTTATTGGCTTTGTTAAAGTGCGTAAACAAGCATTACTGGCTCGCGCAATTAGGCAAGTTCGCCAGAAGCATCATTACCATAATGAAATAAAGTTTTCTTCCATAAAAACACGTGATTTACCGTTCTACAATGACCTTGCTGAGTTGATAGCGCAATCAGATGTGCGCTTAGGAGGGTCCGTATATAACTCAACCTCCGGATTTACCAGCAGGAAGGAAACTTGGAAACAGCAAGCTGACATGGCGAGACGGCTTGTGGTCGCCAATATCAACCGTCAAGGAGAGCTTGTAAACGTATTTTTAGACCTAGTGCAAACTCCAAGAGGTCAAAGCGTTGCAGAAATCGTAAAGCACGACGCCAACCGAGTTTTAGGGGGCAGATGCGTTATTGAAGCGTATGACATGGACTCGCGCTCTACTGATCTTCTTCAGATGGCAGATTTAGTAGCCAGTTCGATAGCCTATGAGCGCAAAAATGCAAACAAACCAAGTGTAAAACCTGGAAAACGAGTCTCGGCTAAAGCGCGCTTTTCTGCGCGCTTACGTCGAGCATTAGAGCTAGATAGTTTCGATGACACTCGTCATGGGAAAATCAATATTCTAACTATGAACAGTTAAACAGGGCTTGACTTTTGGAACGTACATGCCTGAAAATTGAATAGCAGGTGGTCTTGGCCTAACCAGCCAGCACCCATCTGTCCGGCTGTGATTTACGGTCACTTTCCCGGTAAAAATGCACCATAGGGCTGCATATACATACTCCGTGTGCCTCCTAGAAATCTAGGGGGCACACGCTTTATAAACTGAGGACGAGAAGCGCCGACTCGCGAGCGTTGAGACTTCACTTATGAGAGATGACGAGGCAACCGGCGAAGGCGTGACGACGCCCTCTTTCTAGGATTTGAAACCCCCGTCACCGCTAGATCGCAATCAGGTAAGGGAGATCACGAGGTCTGGACGTAAGGTCAGACAGAAACAGTAATCGTCAGAACCAAACAATTATCGCCGGGAGAGGCAAGGATCGCTCTTAAAGTAATAGAAAGGAGTAAAAATGCAAATCTTCGTTAAGGCAACTCCATGGGAGAACGGCTGGGAATTAGAAATAGCACCTGACCAATACACTCAGGTTGAAAAACTAGCTGACGCGAAAAAGCAAGTTATTGACTACTTAGACACCGTAGACCCCACCCAAAACCACTCAAACTGCGATATTCAAATTTTTTGCCAAAGGAAATATACCCAGCAAGGACTCTGCTAAATTGCCTGCTTAACCAGGCAATTATTAGACATATTCCCCCAACCCAAAACTGAAAAACAGCTAGTCCATTCACATAAATTTTTCGTGCTCAAACTAAATGAGGCACCACACCGCCGTCGCGCTCAAAATACATAAGGTACGCCGTTCACTTGAAAACACCAGCACATTTAACGGACAATAAAAGTGGTCTTTCTTTGGAAGGGCTTCCAGGAGCCGGGGGTTGTCCCCCGGCATTTCCTTAATCCACGAATCCTATTTATCCCGGTAATGGGAACCGCATTGCCAAATTTCTAGTTGAGATTTATTGATTCTGAATACGATTCTATTTTGTCATCAATGCGGACACTCCAGTAACCCGATAAATCACCCTTAAGCGGTTCCGGCTTTCCTATGGAAGTTGTATTCGTTACGCTTAACATCCCTGATAAGCCGATTATTCGGCTTAATGCCTTACGGGGAAAACCCCCGTCACCGCTCGATCGCAACCTGGACGGGGGAATTCACCTTTCGCCTCAGGAATGAACTCCCCCAATCCCGCAGCGCGGCTGCTTACCGCATGTGCACAGATTTGCTTCTACGGCTAATCAGTAGCGCACCAGCGGTGCTGAGCGAAGCGAGAAGCGCTAACGCGGTCAGACCCACAGAACCGGTATTAGATAATGCCGGTTTCTTCCCTGCCGTTGCCGGAGCGCTCTGACCCGGTTTAGGCGAGGAAGCACCCTCACCCGCAGGTTTAGTTTCCGGTTTACCGGTACCAGGGTTAGGGGTAGTTCCAGGCACATCTTCACCTGGTTTCGTGCCGGGTTCAGTAGGATCGGTACCTGGTTGCGCGTCAGCCTTTACGATCACTTTCACCGTGATTTCTTCACTGCTGCCATCTTCATAAGTAACGGTCACTACTGCCGAAAGCTCTCCTGCTTCCTCGGTACTGGGCGCATTACCTTTCCACGCAAACTTGACTTTAGTTAAATCAGTTGGCGCCTTCCCTTTAAACGTAATTACCTTACTTAGTTCCGGCAGCTTCTCACCTTTTTTAACCGTGATCGGATCGGCCTGCGGAGTATAGACATCTTTATCAGGAACGGTCTCAGCTGGGGTCAAATCTTCCCAGCAGAATTCGCCCGAGTCCTTCGCTACCCCAAAGTTGTGGGCGCTAGTGTTATTTTCGAAAACATAGCCGTCTTTAGTTTTAGCTATCAGCTCTTTTGCTTGGTTGATTTCCCAAGTGACCTGCTCAGTATCATTAGGTTTAATCCAATTTGCATTAGGCTCCGATTTCCCATTAGCCACCCATTTATTACAAGGATCGTTCACCTGAGGGGTTTGCGGAATCTTTACCTTGGTCAAGGGTTTAGCATTAACGCTAATCTCCACGACAATGTCTTCACTGCTGCCATCAGCATAAGTAACAGTGATGGTTCCCCTGATATTACCGACTTTGTCCGTGCTAGGTGTCGGCGCTTTCCAAGCGAACTTCACTTTATCTAAATCGGTAGGCATCTGACCGGGAGTATCCGGGAATTTAACCACGTCTTTAAGCTGCGGAAGAGCATCTCCCGCTGTCAAAGAAATCGGGTCAGCGAACGGGTGGTACCGGTCTTTGTCACTCACGCGGGTAAACTTAAATTCCCACGAGGACGTGGCGGAGGGTTTAAGGCTATAACCATCCTTTGCCCTGGCGGTTACGGTAACCGTCACCGGAGCATTCACATCAGCCTGATTGGGACTGACATTTACTGTTCCGGTCACTACTTTTCCGTCAACCAGGTATTCAACGCCCTCTACCTCAGGTAACGTGTAGCTGCCGATATATTCATTCCCGCCTTGGGCAAAGTCGTCATCGCGACTGCTGGGGGCTTTCGGGGTCACATAGGCGGTAAAAGTCCAGGTACCTGTGACGGTTTCGTCTTTAGCTATATTCGTGATTGTCTTAGGTTCCCAGCCCTTGAAGTCATAAATCCCCTTATCGGTCACCACTTGTTTCTTCACTGGTTCAGCCAGGGTCACCGTGCTACCAGCAGCAATATCGCTTTGCGAGGCTGGTAGGAGCTTTTTCACGTCCTCGGGGAGGGCGTCGAAATCGTTAAAGCGGTAAGTGACCGTGTAGGTCTTGGGTGCGTCTTTATAGATGTTGGTAGCAAACTGATTGGTGTTAGTTTTATACGCTAGGAAAATTGCGCTCTTTAACTGTTCCACCTTTGTTTGCGTAGGCATTTTGCTGTACCAGCCCGATTGCTGCAGAATATTATTTTTAAGGTCGTCCTCCACAGCCGCATCCATCAGCTTTTTGAGCTGAGCGTAGGTGGTAATCTGCTGGGTCTTTCCCTCCCAATTAATAGTGATTGGTTTTAGGTTATCTTTCTTAGGAATCCGCTCGGCATATTGAGCTTTTTTGAAATCCGCCATAGTGCGGTATTTACCGTCGCTCACCTTAGAAATAATCACGTCGTCGCTAAACTGAGTATTTTGCGCAACGTTGTCTGGTTTTAGCTGATCAGACAGGTAGGGAACCATACCCTCGTAGTAGCCGTATGCCGAAAGCATTTCCCAGCTTAGGCGCTTAGTGTGGATATCTCCGCTCATACCGTTAGGATTATGGGGTGCTCCATAAATCGGGGTAAACAGGGGAATCGCATAGTAGCCGTTATATTTAGCGGTACCGGTTACTTTCTGCCCATCAACCATGAGTCGATAGGCAACCGCGTTCATATCTACCAGGTCATTGATTGTTTTAAGATTCTTAGCCTCATCGACACTGATATTTTCAAACTTTTCATCTTTGCCGGACAAGGTGGCTTTATTGAATAGCTTTGCTTTGGTGGCATCGTCTTTGGATAAAGCTACCTCAGCTTCTAAATAATCCAGGGTATAGATTAAATCCATCTGGTTGCCGTAATAGGTTTTCAAATCCTCGGCTGTCTGGAAACGGTCAGGGGTTTTATTGCCGTAGGGGTTTTGATCGCTGCGATCAAAAATCTGGTTGAGGTCGAAGTTTGCCCCTTTATCAGTGGGATCGTTCTGATGCCACGGCTCGAACACGCCTCGAGTAATCAGTTCGGCACTCGCCCCGGAACGCTGACCATATCCGGCAAAATGAACTTGATTCGCCATTTGGTGCGTGTGTTCGTGAGCATAGGTGGTCAGCCCGCGGTCGTCTAGACCATTGGCTAACCAGTAGTGGATCTGTCCGCTATTAATGTCGGCCACTCCATCTGCCTGTGTGAAAGTAAAATAGTAGCCTAACGGGGTCATAAACTCTTTAACTCCGCTGGCAACCCCAGCACCCTGTTTAGGCGACCACCGTTTTGCAGCAGAAGTCTCATTCGGGTTCTTAATCTGCTGGTTGTCCCATACGCGGCGGTTACCTACAAGTTGTGCGCGTTGTTTATCCTCTTTTGCTAGGCGATACCAAAAATCTAAATAGTCGGCTTGACGTTCAGCAGCATATTCGACCTTGTTGTCAAAAGCCTCTAGTTCTGCCCTATAGGCATCTGGATCAGCATCTTTGAGTGCTCGATTCACATAGGTGTCGGTCAGACCATACATGATGGACTCCACTGTCGAAGCCACATACAGAGAGTTCTCTGACACGTTCAACAGGGCAAGTAGCTCCGCCTGACCATTTGCTTCACCCTTGAGCTTATCGAATACCCGATAGGGAGCAGTTGGGTTTGCTTTCGACTTCTTTTCATAAATTACTGCTTTAGAGGTTTTCCAAAACCAATCAGCAGGGTTTTTACCGGTCTTAGTCACCTGGTCATTGAGAAAAGTACCTAAATCGGTTTGGTCAGCTATCTTCCCACCTAAAACATCCTTAAACAGTTTAGGAGTAGACAACATTTTGCGTTGGTCGGCGCTCTGCTGCCCAATAGCTTTGACTATATCCAGGGGAGCGTATTCTTTCCCGAAAGCATTATTTTCCGTCATCAGCTGGCGAGCAACCGTAGCGCCCTCTTTTATGTTGAAACCATAGTTACGTTGCAGATAGGCAGCGCCAATCAGGAAACCAGCAGTATCGCTTTTAATCGCGTTTACATAATAGGTGACGTCTTTATTCTTCCCCGCAGCAGCTACCTGAGAATCTGCTTTTATCATTAGCGGGAGGATGGTGGGTAAATCCTGTTTGATTTGGTTGAATGCGCCCTCCATATCGGAAGCGAGTAAGTACTCTTCTTGTAGTGCCTGGAGCACTACCTCTTCCGGGACATCATTAAGGGTAGGGTACTTATCTTTATTGTCCTTCCAAATCGCAACTTTTTTGTTTAGTTTCTCGGCTGCCGTGAAGTTGGTCTTTGCAAGTTTGTCCCGGATGGCTTTATCGCGAAAACCAACGTTCTGGAGGTCAGCGAGAACCTGATCTACCACTTGCTGAACCTGTTGCTCTCCTAAAGCGTCTGCGGCATAAGCACGGGAGACAGCCACCGAACCCGCAATGGTGAGCGTTAAGGCGGTTGCTAAGGCTAAAGCCAATAGTTTAGATAGGCTCTGCGCGAGTTTTCCACGGAATGGAACAGAATAATCCCTCATAATTCCCCAATGCTGTTCGACGCGATATTTTCAACCAATAAAGACTTTTGCATTTTCTTACGCAAGTATCCCCTAGCGACCTTGGGTGAGGCAATAAATTGTTGGGTAAAAACCCAAAAATGTTAAGAACAGCTCACTGCCATTGATCTGAGTACTAAACAGTGTCTGGCTGGCGGCAGACCCGGGGTATAGCCCGAAATTAGCCCCTAAAAAACGAATCAAGGAAATAGGGGTTAATACCCTACGTAACCACCCCAATAATCACACTCAGGTGGAAGAGAATTGGAAAAACCCCGCCACCGCTGGATCACAACGAGGACGGGGTTTGGCGCGCTCGACAGGATTCGAACCTGCAACCTTCTGATCCGTAGTCAGATGCTCTATCCGTTGAGCCACGAGCGCATTTGCCGTTGCCTTAGCAACTACCTCAGTTTAAGACAGAGCTAATAAGGCCTCCAAATCCGCGAGGGCTTATTTAATGTGATTCACACACTAGCGTTGCGGTGGGAACATACTGCGCGAGGGCTAGGTTTTATCCGAGTGGGCGCGGTGGGCATAAGAATTCGGAAAACGCCGCTACGTTTTCCGAATTCTTGGGCGGGAGGAAAAACCTAGCCCTCGCGCTCATTGCGTCGCCCGCAGGCCACGGCAGGTAACGCTAAGCGCAGAGGCAGATTTATGCCGAGGGGTCACAGCCGGTACCAGATGCGAGAGAGACACGCTATTTAAGGAGAGCGGGGAGGAGGATTTATGCCGATCAGGCTAGGCGGGCGTAAAACTCAGAAAAGACTCTAGTCTTTTCTGAGTTTTTGGGCGAGAGGCTAAAGCCTCCTCCCCGCGACACTCCTCCACGGTAAATTTCGGCAACTCCACGCAACCTAATCGGTAACGAACTGCATAAACAGCTCGTTTAAGGACTGGGCGTCCTCATCGGTTTTGCAAATAACCAAGATAGTATCGTCACCAGCAATGCAGCCGAGCACCGCATCAAACCACGCCATATCGATCGCGCCCGCGAGTAGCTGAGCCCCTGCCGCCGGGGTGCGCAGCACTACCTGGTTATGCACTACTGCAGACGATACCAGCAGGTCTTGACACCATTTAGCTAACTTTTCATTACCGGGATCTTCCTGTCCCCGCCGTACTCGCACCGGATAGGGCTCGGGCAGCATATAGATAGTTTTTCCACTGCTAGCGCGCACTTTGGTGGCGCGTAATGCTAAAAGATCGCGCGACAAAGTGGCTTGGGTGGTGGGGATTCCGCGTTCAGCCAAGTGGTTCAGCAGTTGCGACTGGCTAGAGATTTCCTGTTGGCTGAGGATTTCACGGATCGCTTCCTCGCGCGCAGCCTTTGTGGTCGGTACGGTTGCCATGCCCCTATCTTCCCATTACATGCGTTCGGGAGCTACCACTCCGCAAAGATCTAAACCATTTTCGAGCACTTGCCGCACGGCCTCATTAAGGTGCCGGCGTGCCACGTGCGCAGCGGTTATGTCCTCACCAGAGCGGGGAATCACGCGACATTGGTTGTACCAGGTGTGATAGCCAGCCGCCAGTTTTTCCAGGTAGCGAGGAATCCGATGGGGTTCGCGTTCTTCCGCGGCCAGTTTGAGTTCTGCCGGGTATTGCGCCAGAACCCCTAGCAAATCCTTATCGGCTTGGCTAGACAGCGCGGAGGCTTCATATTCGCCATCGGCTTTCACTCCGGCTTCATCAGCGTTGCGGCCTACCGAACAAGTGCGGGCATGGGCGTATTGCACATAGTAAACCGGGTTTTCATTGGTGTGGGAGCGCAGCAAATTGAGGTCAATATCGACCGTGGAATCCATCGATACTCGCACCAGCGAATAGCGGGCAGCATCTACTCCTACTGCCTCTACCAGGTCATCTAGGGTAATCACGGTGCCGGCGCGTTTCGACATTTTTACTTCCACGCCGTTTTCTTTCAGATTCACCATCTGCCCGATAATGATCTCTAGGCTTTCCCCCGGCTTACCCCCGAAGGCTGCACACATGGCATACATGCGGTCAATATATCCGTGGTGGTCAGCCCCCAGAATCAAAATTTCGTGGGTGGCTCCCCGGCGCTGCTTATCCCGGTAATAGGCAATATCGGCTGCAAAATAGGCGGGATCGCCATCGGACTTTAATATCACCCGGTCTTTATCATCCCCATATTTAGTGGACTTTAGCCAGGTGGCGCCATCTTGCTCATAGATTACCCCGCGGGAACGCAGCTCTTCGATCGCATCAGTTACTGCCCCGGAAGTGTGTAGCTCGTCCTCGTGAAAGAAAACATCAAAATCGGCGCGGAAATCGTGCAAACAATCTTTGATCTCCGCAAACATCAAGGTGGTGCCGGCTTCCCGGAAGTATTCTTCCGCCTGCGCTTCCGGTAGCTCTGCTAGCTGCACGTCCTCTGCTTTAGCGCGTTCAGCCACTTTAGTGGCAATATCTAGGACGTACTGCCCGCCGTAACCATCTTCCGGCACCTCTTTGCCTTGCCAGCGCGCCAGAAGCGACTTGGCGAACCGGGTGATCTGGGCGCCGTGGTCATTGAAATAGTATTCGCGAGTAACCTTTGCTCCGCAGGCTGAAAGGATCCGGCAGAGGGTGTCGCCGACTGCCGCCCAGCGTCCTCCCCCTAAATGAATAGGGCCGGTGGGGTTGGCTGATACATACTCTACGTTGATGTTTTGCCCGCTCAAGGCATCGCAGTGTCCGTATTGTTTACCGGCCTGTAAAATCGTGGAAACTAGTGCCCCGGCTGCGGCGGCTCCCAGCCAAATATTTACGAATCCCGGTCCGGCTACCTCTGTTTTTGAGACGCCTGTTACCTGGTCAAGCTGGTCGGTAATTTTGGTGGCAAGATCGCGCGGAGCCATACCTGCTTTCTTTGCCAGCTGCATAGCCACGTTAGTTGACCAATCACCATTATCGCGTGAACGCGGACGCTCAACTTTCACGGTTTCCGGAATAACCTCCGGGGCTAAACCGATTTCGGCTGCCTGGGTGACAAGAATCTGGCGGATTAGGGCACTTAGTTCTTCTGGAGTCATACTTTAAGCCTAGACTGCCAGGCGTATTTCTCGCCAAATCTGGCGAGCTAGCCCACAATGGTAGCCAGCTGGCACAATGGGGGTATGAGTGAGCAGGTTTACCACAAGGTTGATAATCGACATCCCGAAGCTCTGGAGCTTGAAGAGCTGGGGCTAAAGTGGCTAGCGGAGCCAATGGCCAAAGGCGGGGCGCACGTAGCGAAAGTCGCGGCTTCCGGACACGGGTTTTTAGACACCGAACTAATCCCCTCTACCGCTATCACCAGCGAAGCGGCGCGGGCTTTCGGGGCGGCACTGGCGATTACCCATGCGGGTGGAGCTGATTGGTTTGGTCAGCCTCCTCTAGGTTATTCCGGCCCCGGCTACATGGGTCGCTCCCGCCTAGAATTAATTTATGAGGACGCCGGGCAAAACTGGGGTGAGTTTTTCGCTGATCATAGGATTATGCCTAACCTGCCGCCTGCCCTGGATAATGGTTCAATCGATTCCGCCGGAGCGGCAGTATTAGAGCAGCTGGCCGCACGCCTACGGGACGGAATCTTCGACGTCCCCCAACCGGATCTCATTAAAACTAAGGCAGCTAGGATCCACGGTGACCTGTGGACCGGGAACGTAATGTGGGCGCCCTCGAGAGCGTTAAAGCATTTTCCTGCTAGTGCGGGACTGGGTGATAAGTTGGATCAACCACTTCCTGAGGTGGTGGGAGTACTCATCGACCCGGCTCCCTCCGGCGGACATGCGGAAACTGATTTAGCGGCGCTGGGAGTATTCGGCCAGCCCTATCTCGAGGAGATCTACCAGGGCTACAACCAGGTGTCACCGCTGGCTTCCGGGTGGCAAGAACGTATCGGTTTGCATCAAATCCATATGCTGGCGGTACACGCTAACCTGTTCGGAGGATCTTACGGTGCCCACACTGTGCAGTTAGCTAGCCAATATCTGTAAAACCGGGTAGAGCCGCGGGTAAGCTCTACGTATTTTGGGTTACGCCAAGACGGGGGGCAGATTTCGGGCGCAATCTTTGCGTAGCTGGCAAACGGGTTAGGCTAGTTTCATGAATCACATCATTGCCTTACTTATGGGAGTGCTACTGTTAGCCGGTTCTGCCTGGATACGTCACGGCAGTGCGAGGGCGCGTTTTTGGATACCGAAGAAAAAGAAAGATGTTTCTCGCTCCGGCATCCTGATTATGGATGAACGGTGGGTATTAGTGTTTATACCAGCTCTGGGGTTGTTCTTTTTGGCGATCGGAGCCACCCTGCCCGCAAACGCCACGCCGAAACCTGTCAACTATCTGCTACTGACAATCTGTTTAGTCAGCGCATTTATCGGACTGGTGGGGATTATTTGGGGGTTAACCAACCTGTATTATCCGGAGGGGCTGCGGCCCGCTTGGCTGCGCGGCTACTATCGTCAGCTAGGATTTGCACCTTCTCGCGGTACTCGTTTGGCACCGGCCTGGTATCGCAACCAGGTGCAAGATGATAAGTTCGAGAATCCCCGCGAGAATCCGAAAGACCAAAACAAGATAGCTACGGGCGAGGAAAAACCGAAAAATACTCGCCCCAGCCAGCAAAATCGCAAGAAAAGGCGCCCCCACTAAAACCGCAGGTAGCAGCCAATACTTAACTTGCTGCGCCTGAATAAGGCATGGCTAGGTATCCAGAAAACACCCAGAAAACATCCAGAGTGAAAACAGTTGCTGGTGTCAATATGGGGACACAACAGATAAGAGGAGATCGAGATTCATGACTAATAGCAATGATTCGACCCAACCCCAAAACGGTAGCAATCCGATTGATGACTGGGAAATGGACGATTGGCAAAGCGCCGGCTGGCCCGGCGAAATCCCAGAACCGAGCGGCGACAGTTTTCCGCCGCTAAGCCCCGGGAACACCGACACCTTTAATGCCAGCGAGGCCGAGGAAGCACGTCCCGAATTAACCGGCAGGATCACCGATATTCAACCTGGAAACCCGGCGATTAGCGACGAGGCGACCTCCTCTTACAGTGGGATCAGTTCCCAGACAGATCCGGGTTTCCCTACTGGGCAGACTGCTCCTGAGGAACACTCCTCCCCTTACAGCTTCGGGACTAACGAGTCATCCCCCTCGCAAACCACAAGTTCCTTCTCTAATGGCTTTGGCACGCAACAGACGGCAGATACTGCCGATTTCCCCTACTCCCCCTCCTCGCAGGAATCATTTTTACCCCCGGAACAGCCCGCTTGGGAACCATCCCCCATGCCCGCTAAACGCAAAGAAAAAACTAAACGTGGCCCTGGCTGGCTGGCAACTATCGCCATTGCGCTAGCAGCTGCCCTGTGCGTATGGTTACTACCTTCCGATTGGGGTTCGCGTACCACCTCTCTGGGTAAATCTCCTGTGAAAGTGGCAACCGAGGCTCCGGTAGTCCAGGCCAGCGCCAAGAACACGAACTGGGAGACAGTCGCCAAAACGGTTCAGCCCTCAGTGGTGGCTATCCAGGTAGCTTCCGGTAATTCGGGAGAGACCGGATCCGGGGTGGTTTTTGATGAGGCCGGACATGTGATTACTAACTACCACGTAGTAGCCTCCGCGATTTCGGGCAACGCAAAAGTCCAGATAGAGCTGTTTAACGGGAAAATCTATGACGCCAAAGTTTTAGGTTCCGATGCTTCTACCGATTTGGCGGTTTTAGAGTTCGTGAGTCCTCCCAAAGATTTACAGATGGCGGCACTCGGTAGTTCTACTGGTTTGCGGGTAGCCCAGCCGGTGGCGGCTATCGGTTCTCCGCTAGGACTGGAAAATACCGTTACTACCGGAATTATTTCTGCCCTCGATCGCCCGGTAGTAGTCACCCAATCGGCAGAGGGCTCGGGCGTACAGATTCCCGGCCTGAATGATCGTTCCGGTGCTGGCCAGCAGGTAGTCACCAACGCTATCCAGGTCGATGCCGCGATCAACCCCGGTAACTCTGGCGGCCCCCTTTTCGATGCCTCTGGGAAGGTTATTGGGATTACCTCCTCGATCGCCTCCCTAGGATCCACAAATGGCGGTCAGGCGGGCTCGATTGGGATTGGTTTCGCTATCCCAGTGAATCTGGTGCGTAACGTTGCCGACCAGATCATTACTTCCGGAAAAGTAACTCACGCCATGTTGGGAGTCACGATTGACACCGCGGTTGCCAAGATCGGGGGAGAATCCCGGATGGGAGCGCGGGTTTCCACGGTAGTTCGCGGCTCGGGCGCTGATCGCGCCGGCCTAAAAGAGGGAGATTTGATCACCAAGATTGATGACTACCAGGTGGGATCGGGAGTAGCGCTGACCGGCTATGTGCGCTGGTATAACCCAGGAGACAAAGTAAAACTCACGGTGCTACGCCAAGATGGCACCCACGAGATTGAGGCCGAGTTGGGAGCACAAACTAGCGATAGGAAGTACAGACGGTAGCTAATGACAAAAGTTGAGCCCGCCGGATTTCCGGCGGGCTCAACTTATATACAGAACTCTAGGAGAAGATCGAGCGGAAGAATCCGCCGAACCAAGAGAATACTCGCACGAAGAACACCCGAACTTTCACTACGAAGCTATCGGAGTCATCTGCTTGTTCATCCGGCTGGACGGTCGGCTCAGGTACCGCAGTAGGTGGCTCATCCGGAATCGGAGCCTCCGTAAAGGTAGGTTCTGGGGTGGTAGGTTCTACGCTCGGCTCAGGCTCCGTGGTGGGCTCGGGAGCCGGAGTAGTCGGATCCTCAGTTAGCTGGGGTTCCGCAGTAGTCGGATCCGGGGTTGGCTGCGCACTTTCACTGGGAATCTCCGGCTGAGTCGGTTCAGTCGTAGGTTCGGTGGTGGGATCTTCGCTTTGGCTAGGATCTGGATCCACGGTTGGCTCGGGAGACTCAGTAGTTGGATCCTGGCTAGGCTGAGGCACCTGCGTAGTGGGATCCGGTGTCGGTTCAGCCGGTTCAGACCCCGCCGGGTATCCTAGATGCTTCTCCAAACCCTGCAATGCCAAGGCAACGTCAGCGTCACTAATCGGGTTGTTGAAGTCTTTAACTCCCGCCATACCGGCAGCCATTAAATCACCCTTGCAGGTATGGTCTACCCCCAAAAGATGCCCCAGCTCATGGGCAACCGTAGATACCTGGGTAAGCCAACCGCTGCGATCTAGACGCAGATACAGAAGCCTCTGCGCGGCATAGGCGGTGCCAAGCGCTTTGCCTTCAGAGTAGGGAGAGTCAATTACCCGCACTGGGCGATCAGCCATCGAGTCCACGTATTTAAACTTGATTTTCCCGCCGCTACGTTCGGTCCACATCTTCGTGGCGGCGTCAATCGCTGGACGGAACTTAGTATTCCCCAAGTACAGCGACAAAGTATAAGAATCGGCGCTGGTAGCACCAATTAAAAAGGTATCCAGATTGGTGATCGACTGTCCCTTTGCTACCTGATTATGCATCACCCGGCATTCTCGCACCGTGGGTGTCCGATCAGCTGCCTGTACGTTCTGGCTCCCCGCAACAGCGAACAGCCCCGCTAACGCCAGGCTGGCCATCGACAGAGTAGACACCAAAATATTCTTTTTTCGACTCATACCCATACTGAAATCGTATCAACTAGGAACATTAAAACAAAGTGATAGCTAGATTTTTATTGAGAACTTTGACATACCTGGCGGTTAGCGGAACTCCGAATCCAAAATCTGCGCGTTAAAAGCTGCGGGGGCTTGCCTAGCTCAATTTGCTAGGCAAGCCCCCGCAAGGAACTCAACAATTTAGATTAGAGATTCAGACCAAAAGAGTCTTCGAAATTAATGCCCGCCAAGAAGTCGTCATCAATATCGGGAATCTTGAAGTCATCAGCAGACCAACCCATCTTGGCCATCGCTTCCTCAGTAGGCTCCACACTGGCATCACGGAACATCGACAGACCGGTACCAGCCGGAATCAGCTTACCGATAATCACGTTCTCCTTCAGGCCTACCAGCGGATCCTTCTTCGCCGCCATCGCGGCATCAGTTAGCACCTTCGTAGTCTCCTGGAAGGAAGCTGCCGACAACCAAGAATCGGTAGCTAGCGAAGCCTTGGTAATCCCCATCAGTTCCGGACGAGCCGCAGCCGGCTCCCCGCCCTCGGAAACTACCTTGCGGTTAATCGAGCGGAACCGAATCGAATCCACCAAAGTCCCCGGCAACAGGTCAGTGTCGCCCGACTTCAGCACGGTTACCCGCCGCAACATCTGGCGCACAATCACCTCAATATGCTTGGAGTGAATATCCACGCCCTGCGAACGGTAAACCTCTTGCACCTCGGTTACCAGCTGTTTTTGGGTGGAGTTAACGCCCAAAATACGCAGTACTTTCTTCGGATCCAAGCGACCCTCAGTCAGCTGCTCGCCTACCTCCACATGGTCACCGTCAGAGATAATCAGCTTCATCCGGCGCGGAGCGTCAATAATCAGATCATCTTGACCATCATCACGCACCACTACCAAATGGCGAGGTTCACCCGGTTCGTCAACTACCTTGACGCGCCCAGCGGCCTCGGTAATCAAAGCTTCACCCTTGGGGGTACGAGCCTCGAATAGCTCCTGTACACGCGGCAAACCCTGAGTAATATCAGCGGCGCCAGCCGCACCACCGGTGTGGAAGGTACGCATGGTTAGCTGGGTACCGGGCTCCCCAATCGACTGGGCAGCAATAATCCCCACGGCCTCACCAATATCGACCCGTTTACCAGTCGCCAGTGAACGTCCGTAACAAGACGCACAAGTGCCAGCTTCGGACTCACAGGTCAATACGGAACGTACCGGAATGTCGGTGACTCCCGCCTCGATCAAAACGTCAATCTCGGCGTCGCCCACATCGGTGCCTTTAGCAAACACCAAGTTGCCGTCCTTATCGGTAACATCCTTAGACAAGGTACGACCATAAGCGGTGGTCTCTACGATATCCAGCTTGTAAACCTTGCCATCTTCACCGGCGCTACCAATCGGCAGCACTAGGCCACGGCGAGTACCACAATCCTGTTCGCGCACAATAACGTCCTGCGAAACGTCCACCAGACGACGAGTCAAATAACCCGAGTCGGCAGTACGCAAAGCGGTATCGGCCAAACCTTTACGGGCACCGTGAGTAGCGATGAAGTATTCGAGCACCGACAGACCGGAACGGTAATTCGATTTAATCGGCTGCTCAATCAGCTTCTGCTTCGGGTCAGCCACCAGGCCACGCATACCGGAAATCTGCCTGATCTGATCCCAGTTACCACGAGCACCAGAAGAAACCATCCGGTTCACCTGGTTACGAGTCGGGAAGTTCTCCCGCATTGCCTCGGCAACTTTAGCAGTACATTCGGTCCACAAATCCACCAGTTCGTTATAGCGATCCTGAGCCGTAATCAAACCGAGATCGGCGTCCTCTTGTACCTGGGTAGCCTTTTCGTCATATTCTTCAAGAATCTTCGCCTTGGCCGGCGGTTCCACTACGTCAGCGAAACCAATTGTAGTACCCGACCAGGTTGCCCAATGGAAACCAGTTTCCTTCAAAGCATCCAAAGACGCCGCCACATTGCCCTTGTCGTAACGCTCGGCCAAAGTATTGACAATCCGAGAAAGCCCCTTCTTGTCAATCTGCTCGTTAACGAACGGGTAGGAAACTGGCAGCGCTTCATTGAAGAAGCAACGCCCAATCGAAGTTTCAAACTCTACCGGATCGCCCTCTTCGAAGCCTTCCGGAGCCTGCCAATCCTTTGGCGGCACCGTGCCCGGCTCAAAACGAATCAGCGCCTTAGCGTTAATATCCAGGCGGTTCTGGTCATAGGCCATAATGGCTTCACCCAGAGAAGAGAACTTGGGGGTAATCGGGTTTCCGTCCTCGTCGGTTGGAACCGGTAGCGACGGATCCGGATCCGAAGTCAAGTGGTAAATCCCAATCACCATGTCCTGGGAAGGCATAGTAACCGGGCGGCCATCAGCCGGCTTCAAAATGTTATTCGAAGACAGCATCAAAATCCGTGCCTCAGCTTGAGCTTCCGCGCCCAGCGGCAGGTGAACAGCCATCTGGTCACCATCGAAGTCCGCGTTGAACGCGCCACAAGCTAGCGGGTGCAACTGGATAGCTTTACCCTCAATCAAGATCGGTTCGAAAGCCTGAATACCTAGGCGGTGCAAAGTAGGTGCCCGGTTCAGCAATACCGGGTGCTCGGTGATGACCTCATCGAGGACGTCCCACACCTGCGGACGCTGGCGTTCCACCATCCGCTTTGCAGCCTTAACATTCTGGGCTTCCTGCCGTTCTACCAGGCGTTTCATTACGAACGGCTTGAACAGCTCCAAAGCCATCTGCTTAGGCAGACCGCACTGGTGCAGCCTGAGCTGCGGACCTACCACGATCACCGACCGACCAGAATAGTCAACCCGCTTACCCAATAGGTTCTGACGGAAACGTCCCTGTTTGCCTTTGAGCATATCGGACAGTGACTTCAGTGCGCGGTTACCCGGGCCAGTCACCGGACGTCCGCGGCGACCATTATCGAACAGGGCATCCACCGATTCCTGCAGCATCCGCTTTTCGTTATTCACGATGATCTGGGGGGCACCCAAATCCAGCAGTCGCTTTAAACGGTTATTACGGTTAATCACTCGGCGGTACAGATCGTTCAGATCGGAGGTCGCAAAGCGGCCTCCGTCTAGCTGCACCATCGGACGCAGATCCGGAGGAATCACCGGGATGCGATCTAGCACCATCGAATCCGGTTTATTCCCGGTCTGCAAGAAAGCAGACACCACTTTCAGCCGTTTCAAAGCACGAGTCTTGCGCTGACCGGTACCGGTCTCCACTTCCTCTTTCAGCTTTTCGGCCTCGGCCTTTAGGTCAAAGTCCTGCAAGCGTTTTTGCACCGCTTGCGCGCCCTTATCACCCTTAAAGTAAATGCCGTAGCGCATTTCCAAGTCGCGGTAAAGCCGCTCATCACCCTCCAGGTCGCCTACCTGCAGTTCTTTGAAGCGGGTGAATACCTCGTCCCGGCGAGTCAGTTCGCGATCCAGCTTGCGCCGCATCTGAGTGACCTCTTTATCGGCGGTTTTGCGGATCTTTTCCTTTTCGGAGTTCTTAGCGTCCTTGGCCTCTAAGGCCGCTAGATCTTTTTCCAGTTTTTCCTGGCGAGCCACAATCTGCGCCTCGAAGCGTTCAGTAAAACGCTGTTTTTCCAGGCTGAGCTCGTTTTCTAGATTCGGTAGATCCTGGTGGCGGGCGTCCTCGTCGACCTCGGTAATCATATAGGCCGCGAAATAAATGACCTTCTCTAGGTCTTTGGGCGCCAGATCCAGCAGGTAACCCAAACGGGAGGGCACACCCTTGAAATACCAAATATGGGTAACCGGGGCGGCCAATTCAATATGACCCATGCGTTCGCGACGCACCTTAGAGCGAGTAACCTCTACCCCACAGCGTTCACAAACGATGCCCTTATAGCGCACTCGCTTGTATTTACCGCACGCACATTCCCAATCCCGGGTGGGACCGAAAATACGTTCACAGAACAGGCCGTCCTTTTCGGGCTTCAGGGTGCGGTAGTTAATAGTTTCCGGCTTCTTGACTTCCCCGAATGACCATTCCGCCACGCCCTCGGCGGTCGCCATGCCGATATGTAGTTGATCGAATTTCGTTGCATCCATAATCGACTCTTACCTTCTCTTCCCTGCTGCCTAGATTTCTTCCAAAGAAACATTGGGGTTTGGCCGCGAGCCAATATTGATCCCCAACTCTTCGCTGGCGCGCTCAGCACCGTCATCGTCTTCAGCCAGGGACACCACATTATCTTCGGCGTCTAAGGCCTCCACATTCAGGCAGAGGGAGCGCATTTCTTGTATGAGGACGCGGAACGATTCCGGAATGCCAGGCTGCGGAATATCCTCGCCCTTAACAATCGCCTCATAGACCTTTACGCGGCCGGTAATATCATCCGATTTCACGGTGAGCAGTTCCTGCAGCGAATAGGCGGCGCCATAGGCCTCCATCGCCCACACTTCCATCTCCCCGAAACGCTGGCCACCGAACTGGGCTTTACCACCCAAAGGCTGCTGCGTAATCATCGAGTAAGGACCGGTGGAACGAGCGTGAATCTTGTCATCTACCAGGTGGTGCAGCTTCAGCATGTACTTGTAGCCCACCGAAATCGGGTAGGGGAACGGTTCACCGCTGCGCCCATCAAATAATTGCGCTTTACCGTCCGCATTGATGAGGCGATCCCCATCCGCGTTCGGGCGGGTGCAACTGAGCAGACCGGTCAGCACGTCCTCTTCCACACCGTCGAATACCGGGGTGGCCACCTTTTGACCGGCCGGAGCTTGCAGGCCTTCCTTAGGTAGTTTCTCAATCCACTTGGCGCCTTCTTCTGCCAGCAGGGAAGTATCCCAACCCTGATGAGCGATCCAGCCCAAGTGGAACTCCAGTACCTGCCCGATGTTCATACGGCCAGGCACACCCATGGGGTTCAAAATAATGTCAACCGGGGTGCCATCCTCTAAGAAAGGCATATCTTCGATTGGCAGAATCTTGGAAACCACACCCTTGTTACCGTGACGACCAGCCATCTTATCGCCAATGGTGATCTTACGGCGCTGCGCGACATATACGCGCACCATGTGTTTTACCCCGGGAGGTAGTTCGTCGTCTTCATCATTAAACTCGCGAACCCCGATCACAATCCCGGTTTCGCCGTGCGGCACACGCAGAGAAGTGTCCCGCACCTCGCGGGCTTTCTCCCCGAAGATGGCGCGCAGCAGGCGCTCCTCACTGGTCAGCTCGGTTTCACCCTTCGGGGTTACTTTCCCGACCAAAATATCGCCAGCCTGTACCTCGGCGCCGATACGGATAATACCGCGTTCGTCCAGGTCAGATAGGGCGTCCTCGGAAATATTAGGAATATCGCGAGTGATTTCTTCTAGACCCAGCTTAGTTTCGCGGGCATCGATTTCGTGTTCTTCGATATGGATCGAAGTGAGCACGTCATCTTGGACTACCCGGCGGGACAGAATGATCGCGTCCTCGTAGTTGAGACCTTCCCATGACATGTAGGCAACCAGCAGGTTCTTACCCAAGGCTAGTTCCCCATGATCGGTTGCCGGGCCGTCAGCGATCAGATCCCCGATCTCTACCCGGTCACCGGCAGCCACCCGTACATGCTGGTTGTAGCAGTTACCGGGGTTGGAGCGGTGGAACTTGTCTAAGTTATAGGTGAAGTAGGAGCCGTCATCGCACATTAGCTGTACATGCGCCGCATCGGCTTCTACTACTACCCCGGCATGGTCGCTAACTATCGCTTCGCCCGCATCCATTGCGGTACGCTGTTCCATACCGGTACCCACTAGCGGAGCTTCGGTGGTCAGCAAGGGAACTGCTTGGCGCTGCATGTTGGCACCCATGAGGGCCCGGTTGGCGTCATCGTGTTCTAGGAACGGAATCAGGGCGGCAGCGACTGAAGTCATTTGCCGCGCCGAAACGTCCATGAAGTCTACTTCTTCGCGCCGCATTTCCTGCGGGTCTTCCCCGGCAATTCTGCACAGCACCAACTCTTCAGCAAAAGAACCGTCATCATTTAACGGAGCTGAAGCCTGGGCAATATTGTAACCGGCCTCTTCGTCAGCGCTTAGGTAGTGAACCTCGTCGGTGACTTTCCCGTCTTTAACTACCCGATAGGGGGTTTCAATAAACCCGAAGGAGTTTAAGCGTGCGTAGGTTGCCAGCGAACCGATCAGACCAATGTTCGGGCCTTCCGGAGATTCAATCGGACACATCCGGCCATAGTGGGACGGGTGCACGTCGCGAACTTCCATGCCGGCGCGGTCGCGAGAAAGACCGCCCGGCCCGAGTGCGGACAGGCGCCGCTTGTGGGTTAGCCCCGAAAGCGGGTTGTTTTGATCCATGAACTGGGACAGCTGCGAAGTACCAAAGAATTCTTTGATCGCGGCCACTACCGGACGAATGTTAATCAGCGACTGCGGGGTGATAGCCTCCGCGTCCTGGGTGGTCATGCGTTCGCGTACCACGCGTTCCATCCGGGAAAGCCCGGTGCGAATCTGAGCCTGGATTAGTTCGCCCACTGCGCGAATCCGGCGGTTACCGAAATGATCGATATCGTCGGTTTCTACCCGCACATCAATGATTTCGCCATCCTCGTTGGTGGCCGACACCGTCTGGTCGCCTTTTTGCAGCGCCAATAGGTATTTGAAACCAGCGATAATATCGTCCAGCGTCAAAGTGGAGGCGTGGATATCACTGGTAAGACCCAGTTTCCGGTTAACCTTGTAGCGACCGACTTTGGCCAGGTCATAACGCTTGGGGTTGAAGTAGAAACCTTCAATCAAGTTACGGCCGGCTTCTGCGCTAGCCGGTTCGCCGGGGCGGATCTTGCGGTAAATATCTGCCCGGGCATCATCGGTGGACTGAATGTTATCCGAATCTTTTTCCAAGGTGGAAAGCATGATCGGATAGTCTTTGAACTCTTCGCGGATTTCTTCCGCGGTCATACCCAGGGCACGCAGGAAAATGGTGCCGGACTGTTTCCGGCGCCGGTCGATGCGGATACCTACGTTTTCGCGTTTGTCGATCTCTAGCTCGAGCCAGGCACCCCGGGAAGGAATGAACTTACAGCCGTAGATGTCCTTGTCTGAAGTCTTGTCGGCGACTTTTTCGAAGTAGACGCCAGGAGAGCGCACCAGCTGAGAGACGACCACCCGCTCGGTACCGTTAATAATAAAGGTTGCCCGCGGAGTCATCAGCGGGAAATCCCCCATAAACACGGTCTGCGATTTAATTTCGCCGGTGTTTTCATTCATGTATTCCGCGGTTACGAAGATGGGAGCCGCATAGGTGTAATCCTTGGCTTTGCATTCTTCAATGGAATACTTGGGGGGCTCAAACTTGGGGTCGGAAAACGACAGCGACATGGAGCCAGCGAAGTCTTGGATCGGAGAAATTTCTTCAAAAACTTCCTCTAACCCCGACAACACCGGATCGGTGCGATGGGTCGCTTTTGCTTTTTCTTCTGCACTCTCGCGCCACTGAGGGGTGCCTAAGAGCCATTCAAAAGATTTCCTTTGAATGTCAAGCAGATTCGGAGGAGCCATAACTTCCTGCAGTTTTGCAAACGACAGGCGAGAGGGCTTATTGGCGGATGCGGTTTCAGCAGCCAAAAGGATTCCTTTCGGACGACGTAACTTCGCGCGAATTTCTGGTTTCCGGCCCCTTCCGGGCGCTGGTTGTTCTTCCGATCGCCTTGCGCATTTTTAGGGCGAATCAACAGACCAGACCACATCGGGCTACGGCAAACGCAAGTATTAATGCTAGTTTGAAAGCGCTCATTATGCCACATGTCAGGCGAGGACGTGCGCATTTTCACAGCTTTCTTCCCGGTTTTCGGGCTGCGGAGGGAGCAAAATACTATTTTTGAGGTTCCGCGTGGGGTGTCTGGCAGTGCACTCTCCCCTGTTTTCGGCCTTCCGGTCTACAACGTAAAGTCTGCTTCCTTTTCATGGGTATATAGCTTCGCCAGTTCCCCCGCTTGCGCGAGCAACTGCTTCGGCTCTCCTGCTTCTGCCAGCTTGCCCCCAGAAAGCACCAGCACTTGGTCGGCTTCTTCTACTTGCCGCAGGGCGTGAGTGATTTCAATAATGGTTGACTCAGGACGTATCTGCCGCAACCGGTGGCGGATCCGCGCCGCTAATGCTGGCTCCAAATGGGCGGTGAACTCATCTAACACCAAGACTGGAGAGTCAGTCAGCAGCGCCCTCGCCAAAGATAGTCTTTGCCGCTGTCCCCCTGACAGTGCCCCACCATATCTACCTACGCGAGTATTTAAACCTGCAGGTAACCCCTTAATAGTCTGATCTAGCTCCACCGTTTTTAACACTTGCCACAGCTGTTCCTCGCTGGCATCGGGTTGGCCTAACCGCAGATTTTCGGCAATCGAGGCCGAAAAAATATGAATCCGCTGGGTAACCAGAGGAATCGCGAGGCGAATAGCTTGCGGATCTAGCTGCGGCAACGGCGAATCTCCCAGCAGAATCTGCCCGCTATCGACATCCCAGTAGCGCAGTAGCAGCCTCGCCAAAGTTGATTTTCCGCTCCCGGTAGCTCCACAGATAGCAGTCCAGGAACCGGCGGGAATGGTAAAGGAAATATTTTGCAGGGTCTGCTGGGAGGATGCCTGCTTTCCGCTTTGGGGATAGGTGAAAGACACGTCCTCGAAAATAATCGGAAAAGGCTGCGCGGGCAGCTTGTTTCCGCCGGTGTCGACCTGAGGAGCAGAGTTCGCCACCTGCCAAACCCGACGGGCGGCAGCGAAAGTATTGTCCAGGTGGGTAGAGAAATCTTCCACCCCGCGACACACTTCCCAAGAACGCATTACCGCAAAGGTTGCGGCCAGGGCGGCGGGAATCGCAGCTAAATCACCTGGTGAAGGCATTCCTACCCAGACGGACGCCAGCGCTGCTAGGTACATTCCGCTTTGGGTTAGACCCCGGCGTAAAGCCTGCAGCGAAGTCAAAGGGCGCGCGCAGGCACCTACAATCGACATATAGCGCTCAAGTTGAGTAATGCGCGCCCGCTGCAAACCGTAGCCGGTGACCTCACTAATCCCGTTCACCGAGTCGGTCACCGATTGAGCAACTTGACCTTTAGCTTTCCCGACTGCATCCGCAGCCTGGTTGCCTTCCCCGCCTCCTAGCAGCATTAAACACAGCAAAGTCACCAGGTAAACCAGGAATAGCAAAACCCCACTAAGGGGAGAAACTAAAAACCCGGCCAGAATCGAGACCGCTACGGGGATGATCAAGGCAGTGGCGGCAGGAACCAAGGTGTGTGCAAAAAACACTTCGATGCGATCAATATCGGCGGTGATTCGGGTGAGTAAATCGCCGCTTTTTGCCCCCACCATACAAGCCGGGGATTGCGGCACCAGGCGCCTAAACATTTCTTGCCGCAAAATCTCTAGAGCCTTAAAGGCCACATAGTGTCCGGTGAACTGTTCCAGGTAACGAAAAACTGCTTTCAGTAGCGCTAAAACCGCCAGCACCCCTACGCTCACCCACAGGTAAGCCGAACTCAAGGCGGTGCCACCAGCGATTTCTACAATTGCCGCGCCGATACGGTATACCCCAAAAGCAATAAGCGCGATACCGAAAGCCTGATCTAGTAGGCGTGCCACCGCCGATAGATATAAGGGTTTTAACACGGGACGAGCCAGGTGTAATAGCCAGTTGATCAATTGGCGCTTTCCCACTGCTGGCTGATCCGCTTCCCTGCCGGTTTTTACAGGTGGGCGCAGGTTTTCGCCGTCCTCTTTAGCAGGGCGCAGATACTTTATAAGCTCCGGGAGTTTCTTCACCGCACTACCTCCTTTAAAGCGCCATCTTGGAGGTACAGCACGCGGTCAGCAAATTCCAGGGCACTGGCACGATGCGTGAGCAGCACGATAGTTTTTTCTTTCGCAACTTCCGCGAGCGCCTGGGTAATCGCCGCCTCAGACTCTAAATCTATCTGCGAAGTTGCCTCATCCAGGAGCAATAGTTCTCGTTCGGACAGTAATGCCCGCGCTAAAGATAAGCGCTGGGCTTGCCCGCCCGATAGGGCATAGCCGTCCTCGCCTACTGGGGTATCTAGTCCTTGTGCAAAAGCGCGAACTTCTGCGGCTAGTCCTACTTTTTCCAGGCATTCCCATAGGCGCTCTTCACTGGCGCGGGGAGCTACCATCATCAGATTGGAGCGGATCGTGCCAGTAAAAATCCAGGTGTGCTGTTGGACTAGCGCCGACTGGTCTGCAAACCAAGCGCTACTGTTAGCGTCGAGGGCGCGTCCTTGCAGATAATAGGCTCCTTGGCTGGGCAAGAGATTACCTTTAAGTATTTCAATCAGGGTGGATTTTCCGGCTCCGGAAGGACCGCAAATCGCCACCCACTCCCCTGGTTTTATCTCTAAATCCAGGCTCTGGAGCACGGGATCGCCCTCGGGATATGCAAAAGTGAGATCCTGCAGCGAGAGGAAAGTGTCAGAGTGCGCTACTACCTGCGCTTTATCGGAACTGGCGTCCCCGTCTTGACCACGGGAGGGAGCCTTGCCACTTAAAAAGGCGCGTACTAGACGTTGATTCGCCATTCCCGCCATCCCCACGTAGAAGAAGGATCCGATTTTGTTCATCGGCTCTAAGAGCAGCAAAGTTAACCCCACCATGGAAACCACCGGAGCGATCACCGTAATATCGCTACCCCAAGCACCATTGATTACCTTCCACAGGGTGAGCGCAAACCCGACAGTAAGGAGCAAAAGATTGAATCCCAGGTCAATGACCAGCAAGATTAGTTGATTGGCAGCCAGCAGGCGCATCGTGGACAGCCGATTTTCTTCCCCTACCTGGGCTAGCTGCTGCCCCTTTAAGTCAGCGGCTCCTAGCAGTGTCAAAGTTTCTAAACCGGAAAGCGCATCCAGATAGGAGGCTGCGAGCTGATTACGCCGCCGCCGCGAGCTGCTCGAAACTTTCCGGGTTAGTTTTGAAAACCCAAAAATAATTGCTGGCACTAGCGGTACAAACCCCAGTAACACCAAGGCACACCAGGGGTCGACGAACAACGCCATTATCGTCAGCACCAGTAACGGACTCACCATCGCCCCGATCATGGAACCCAGGAAAGCCTGGCGGTACCGCTGAATTTTCTCAGTACCGGACGTCATCATATCTATTAGGGATCCGGCGCTCCGGGAAGCTAATACCCCCGATCCTTGCCGGAAAAAATCTAGCAGCAGCCGCGACTGCAAAGCCTGCTGTTCTTTATAGATAGAATGCTGTTCGATACTAATCCGGGTGGCTTCACATCCCCCCAGCACCACAGCCGCAAAGATTAGCCCGCCCAATATACCCGAAAGGCTCTTCCCGGAAAATGCGTGCGACAAGGCGTAACCTAGCAAAACTATGAAACCGGCCGCCAACACCACCGAGATCAAGGTGAGGATCACACTAGCAATAATCGCGACTGTCCCCGCCGGACGGGAAAGTGACAGTTTTTTCGCCATATGATCCTCTAGCTCAGTGGTTTGCTTGGCTTTACTTTACTAGTTTTAGCGTCTAAAACGTACCCGCCAACGATGCCCTAAGGCTAAGGGAGGTAAAGTAACAACCATGAGTAAAACCCAGGTGAGCCCCAACAGCGGTGGGAACCCGCAGCAACCGGATCTGGCAGCAAATCCTGAAAAAGTAGACCCGCTGGCAGACCTTACCCCTCATCAGCGCTATGTGCGGCGCCGTCAACAACGCGAAACTATGGTTTTCACCGTTATCGGTTCGGTGATGGCCGGACTGCTGGTACTATCCATTTTGATTGGGTTCGGGATTTTACCCTTCCCCTTCTTCAACGACTTTAAACAGGCACCCCAATATGCCCAGGCGGGAGACGTTCCCTGCCCGACCTCGGAAAAAGCGGTTCCCTTAGACAAAATGGAGATCCATGTGGTCAATGGCACCGATGTTTCCGGCCTGGCCGGGAAAGTAGCCAAGGGGCTTAAAGAACGCGGAGTTCCGGTCAAAGACACTGGGAATATCAGTTCCGGTTCCTATGAGGGCAACATCCGGATAGTTACCGGCCCCACCGGGGTGAACGTTGCCTACACTTTGGCACGCGCCTTTGAGGAAGCAGAGGTTATTCTAGATCCTCGCCCTACCTCGGATGTGACCGTAACTATTGGATCTCGCTACACCGATATGGTTAGCCCCGAAGAGTTTAAGGAACAGGCGCATAACGATCTTGACGAGATGGAAGGCTGCAAACTAGTGCAGATCGCCTAGGCGTTAGGACTGTTGCTTCCCCGAATCCTCAGCTGCTTTCGGATTTAGGGATTCTGACATGTGCGCTACCCGTTTTTCATAGGAGCGGGACTCTAGATCCGTACCTGCCGGCACGGAAGCTGGAGAGGCCTGTTCGAGGAAGGTACCGCGCGCCTTCGAAATCCCCCGCATCACGTGGTACACCACGATCGCGGCGGCCGAACCCAAAGCAATACCATTAAAGGTGAGGGAGCCAATCTGCCAAGTGTAGTCAGCGATAGCAATAATCATGGCGACCGCGGCGGTATTGAGATTCACCGGGTCGGCGAAATCAACCTTGTTTTGCACCCAGATCCGCACGCCCAACATCCCGATCATGCCGTAGAGAACGGTAGCAGCTCCGCCGAGCACCCCGGGAGGAATCGTAGCGATTGCCGCCCCAAACTTGGGGAACATGGATAGTGCCAAAGCCACGAAAGCAGCCACGATATAGGCGGCAGTAGAGTAGACGCGAGTAGCGGCCATTACCCCAATGTTTTCTGCATAGGTGGTGGTAGCGCTACCGCCACCGCAACCGGCAAATACGGTAGAAACCCCGTCAGCAAAGAGGGCGCGTCCGGTCAAATGGTCAAGATTTTCCCCGGTCATGGCGGATACCGATTTCACGTGACCGACATTTTCAGCCACCAAAACCAACACTACCGGGATAAAGAGCCCCAAGGTAGAGGGCTCAAAAGAAGGACTATGGAATTCGGGCAGGCCAATCCAGGCGGCCTCGCCGATGGCTTTGAAGTCAACTTCATGCTGAACTACCGCCGCAATATAGCCCACCCCTACGCCAATCAAAATAGATAGACGGCCGATAATGCCTTTGAACAGGACGGTGATGAGCACGATGGAGGTGACGGTAATGACTGCCGTAACCGCGCCCTCTTTAAACCAATTCCAGGCCGCCGGAGCCAGGTTGAAGCCGATCAGAGCCACGATACATCCGGTTACAGTAGGCGGCATGATGCGGTCTATCCAGAGCGTGCCCGCAAAATGAACTATTACCCCGATCAGCGCCAAAGTTACCCCGACGCTAATGACTCCGCCGAGCGCCGCTGACTGCCCGTACTGAGCCGATACCGCGGTAATCGGGGCGATTAACGCAAAGGACGACCCCAAATAGGAAGGGAGTTTACCGGCGGTTACCAGCGCGAATAGCAAGGTTCCGATCGCGGTAAAGAACAGGGTGGTGTTAGGCGGAAAGCCGGTTAGTAGTGGCACCAGGAAGGTGGCGCCAAACATGGCGACTACGTGCTGGGTGCCGATGCCGATGGTGCGCGGCCAGGAAAGTCTCTCGCGGGGCATTACCACTTCACCCGGGCCGATAGAGCGGCCATCACCGTGAAGTTTCCACAAACCACGGGGAGACTTTTTCGGGGATTGTTGGGGAGAGATTGGTTGGGGATTCTGATCGTTATTAGACATTTCGTCCCTATCAGCTAGGAGACTCTGCCCTTTTGCGGGCTAGGGTCTACTTGAGTTTTACGGTCAGAACTTAACTTTATTCCTCTAGCCCCTGTTAATAAAAGTTGAGGTGATTTCGCCCTCTCGAAGCCGGTAACTGGCAGGCCTTAAACTAGGGGTATGACGAAGAAGCTGGTTTACCGCGACGAAGTTGACGACCCGATTGCTTTGCCGGATTTGACCGATCCCGAGCAAACCTCCCGGTTCTTGCAGTCTCTGCCGGATGTTTCCGACAAGTGTCCCTCGGCTAAGGCACAGCTTATTGAGTCGATGGGTATCCGTTTTCACCACTTGGGCGCAGATTTAATGGTTTGCTCCCTGCCGGTAGAGGGTAACCGCCAAACCCTGGGCGTGTTGCATGGTGGAGCGAATGCGGTGTTGGGAGAAACTACCGGGTCTTTGGCTGCTAACTATGTGGCTCCGGAAGGCAAACACGCGGTAGGGTCAAATATCTTTGTCACCCACCATCGTCCGGCCGTCGCGGGGCGGGTTTATTGCGTGGCAACTTTAGCGCAAAGCGGGCGCACCCTAGCGACCTATTTCTTAAAGATATTTTCCGAGGACGGCAAGCTTACTGCCTCCGGCACCCACACCTGCGCCTTCGTAGATGACTAACGGTGCGCAAGGGGGGACTTGAACCCCCATGCCCGGTAAAGGGCACACGGACCTGAACCGTGCGCGTCTACCAATTCCGCCACTTGCGCTTGAGATTAACGCCCGGAAGCGTTAACCGACGAATAGAAATCTACCCTGAAACCAAAGGCGGGAGCAAGCCCAGGAGCAAAAGGCGTTACGTTTCACAAGTAATAATTCTGTTTTTCCTCTGCCGAGGATAAACATTGCCACCTGACGGCAACTTTTAGCCCCTAACAAGTTGCTATAAATTCGTCCTATTAACCCTGGGATAATACTTATTAGTGAATTTTCGATTAACCTTGAACTTAGGTATGTCTACTGCGCGCAGTTAGCACCGACAATGTCCGGCTGCGTAAAACAGCGAGCCGGAGGCAGTGACCGTAGATTCTACGATTTACAGGAGAGGACGAAAATATGGGAGTGGTTGACCGCTTCGAAAAAGCCGTTTCTTTGGGGGTAAACGCCCCTTTTTCGAAGATGTTCGCCAGCTCGATTAAAGCCGTGGATGTAAAAACGGCTATTCGTGAGAGCATGGATAACTCCCGCGCCACCTTAAGTGACGGCCGGGTGGTGGTACCGAACGAATACCAGGTGTTACTCAACCAAAAAGACTATGAATCGGTGATGGCGGCTAACTCACAGGTGCTTTCGCAAGAACTCGCCCAAGATGCTACCGCGTATGCCACCGAACAAAGCTACGTGTTTGTCGGCCCGGTAGAAGTAGTGTTCTCTGCCGGTGACCACCCGCTAGGGGAGCTGAAAATCGATAACTCGATCCGCCGCGGGCCGGCAGCACCGGTAACTACCGCCGGCGCCAGCCCCTCCCATCCGATCATTGACATTGAGGGGCAACAGTGGCTACTCACCGAGCCGGTCACGGTGATCGGTCGCGGATCGGAAGCCGATATCGTAGTCCACGATCCCGGAGTATCCCGACGTCACCTAGAACTTCGGATTACTCCCCAAGGGGTAATCGCTACCGATCTGGGGTCGACTAACGGATCTTATGTAGAGGGGCATCGCATCAGTGCCGCCACTCTCTTAGACGGTAACGAACTAACGATCGGCCGGACCCACCTGCTATTTTGGACTTCAAGCGCGGATGAATAGTAGGCGATAATCGTGGCGGTTGGACTTTTATACACTATTTTACGATTCGGTTTCGTAGCCCTATTGTGGCTGCTAGTTATCGGATTAGCGATAGTGTTACGCCGCGATATTTCCCTGGCCGCCACCGCCTCCGCAAAAACCCCAACCAGCCGCTCGCGCAAAGCCAGCCGGCAAGCGGAACCGAAACAGTCTAAACCTCGTAAAAGCAAACGAGGGGGTCGTCCTCGCTACTTAGCTTTCACGGGGGGTGTCTTAGCCGGAAATCGGTTAAAACTGGATGGACAACCGATCCTCTTAGGGCGCTCCGGGGACTGCACGGTGCCTCTGCAGGATTCTTACGCCTCCAATCGACATGCCCGCATTTATTACCGTGACGGGCAATGGTTTATCGAGGATTTAAACTCAACGAACGGAACGTTCATTGACAACAACCGTCTCACCAGTGCTCAGCTTTTAGAGCTGGGAATGGTAGTGCGGATTGGACAAACAACAATGGAGTTAACTAGATGAGCATCGGATTCAACTATGCCGCCCTGTCTAATATCGGCAAGATCCGCCAATCTAACCAGGATTCCGGTTACGCCGGACCTAACCTGCTGGTCTTAGCAGATGGGATGGGCGGGCCGGCCGGGGGCGATATTGCCTCCTCGATTGCGATTGATCATTTACGCTCCCTCGATAACGAAGCCGATAACCCCGAAGAGGCTCTAGAAAGCCTGCGGGAAGCAATATCCCAGGCACACCAGGAGCTGTGCGAACGCTCCACCCAAGATCCGGCATTAGCCGGTCTCGGTACCACTTGTATCGCGATTCGTCGCAGCCAAAACGCTATCACTATGACCCATATTGGGGATTCTCGTGCCTACCGTTTGCGCGGCGGAGAATTGCGGCAAATGACCAATGATCATTCTTTCGTACAATACCTGGTAGACACGGGACAACTCACCCCTGAACAAGCTGAGAATCATCCTCAACGCTCCGTGCTATTGCGAGTGCTCGGAGATTCCCAAGAGGACGTTACTCTCGATGAATCCCAACCCGACTTCACCGTAGGTGACCGCTGGTTACTGTGTTCTGACGGGCTATGTGGCTTCGTATCCGGTCAAACCATCGGCAAAATGCTCTATCGCAGCGAAACCCCTCAACAGGCCTGTGAAACTTTAGTAGAGCTAGCGCTAAAAGCAGGCGGGCCAGACAATATCACTTGCGTGGTTGCCGACATTGTCGAGGATCCGCAAGCACAAGAACCTCAGATCGTGGGAGCGGCCGCTACCGACCGGCTGGCTAAGCTGCGTAGCCAACAAGCAGAAAACCCCGGCGACGAAGCGGTCAGCGACGACCAGGACGAATCCGATAGTGCCGGTCAAGATCAAACAGATACCGAGGACGAGGACGATTCTTTTAGTCAGGCGCGGGCGGCAATACCGACGGAATCTTTAACTGAGGAAGACTCTGCCCCCAAATATCGCTGGGGAAGAATCATCGGCGTGATTGTGGGGATGATCGTCCTGCTAGCGCTCTTTGCCACTGCTGTGTGGTATGGCATGTCGGAACGACCCACTCCCACCCCGCCGGCCACGTCAACTTCAATTTCCGAAACTAAATCCCCGGCTGCTACCACAGAGGAAACCAAGCAAGAATCGGAAGCATCTCCAACCGCTGAAACTTCCTCAGCAAGCTCAGCTAGTAACTCCTAACTGACCAGTAGCCATCAAAAAAATCGAACTATCAAGATGAGAGAGCAGATATAGGAAGGGGGTAATGTACCGGTGCCAAAGATTAAACACCCTACTGGCCGGCTGGCGGAACTATTGCTAATAGTGATAGCCCTGGCGATGTGTTTCTTGGGGTATTTCTCGATAAATGTTAACCGCACCGGGGCACTGCCCACTTCCTTCGTATTGCATATGTGCGTCCTGGGAGCCTTCGCCCTCGCCACTCACCTGGCGGTTCGTTTCCTCGCTCCCTACGCTGACCCAGTACTTTTACCTGCAGTTTTGGCTTTAAATGGTATCGGGTTGGTGATGATTTACCGCCTAGATTTGGCATATGGCCCAGATTCCATCCTGTATGTAGGCTTCAAACAAGCATTATTTACCCTGATAGGCGTAGTTTTGATGGTGATTACGCTGGCGGTAGTTCGTGACTATCGCAAGCTGCGTAACTACACCTACCTGTCAATGCTGCTGGCAATTGTGCTGTTACTGCTGCCCTTAGCACCGGTTATCGGACGCAGCATCAATGGCGCTCGTATCTGGATTAACATCGGATTTTCGATACAACCTTCCGAGGTCGCCAAAATTTGTTTGGCAGTTTTCTTCGCCGGATATTTAACTACCCGGCGGGAAGCCTTAATCCAAGGTGGAAAATCGCTGCTGGGAATGCGCCTGCCGCGCCTACGGGATCTCGGTCCCCTCCTGGTGGTGTGGGCAGCCTCCATTTTGATTTTGGTATTCGAGCGAGATTTGGGTACTTCCCTGCTAATCTTCGGTTTATTCGTAGCCATGCTGTATGTGGCCACCAATCAGACTTCCTGGCTGCTAATCGGAGCGATCCTATTCGCACCCGCAGTGTTCTTAGCTTCCCGTCTGTTTTCGCATGTGCAAGCCCGTATTGATGTCTGGCTCCACGCCCTCGATCCAGAAATCTATTCCCGCCCCATCGGGGGTTCGGGACAGTTGGTCTCCGGGCTATTTGGGATGGCTGACGGCGGTATTCTTGGTACCGGTTGGGCGCAAGGTTCGCCCTCCCTAACCCCTTTCGCGAACTCGGATTTTATTTTTGCTTCCCTCGGGGAAGAACTGGGGCTAACCGGCTCCCTCGCTCTGCTCACGCTTTATCTTATTTTCGTAGAACGCGGGCTGCGTACTGCCTTGATCGTGCGCGATAGCTTTGGAAAGCTTTTGGCTACCGGGTTTGCTTTCACCATCGGATTCCAAGTGTTCGTGGTAGTCGGAGGATTAACCCGGGTAATTCCTTCTACCGGACTCACCTTGCCTTTTGTGGCCGCGGGCGGATCTTCGCTGGTCGCCAACTGGGTAATCTTGGCCTTGCTACTGCGCCTATCTAGCGAGGCGCGCCAGCCGGTAAGAACCGAAAGCGGAGTTATTGATACCTCCGAACTGGAAGCAATAATTGCTCGCCAACAAGACAAACGCGCTGCCTCATTAGAGGCTCAGACTACTAGCCGTAATAACTATCCATCTACCTCCCCCGCTACTTCCCATCCAAGCGGGGAGCCGGCTAAACGCACCTCATCGGCGCAACCTTTTTCCAGCCCTGCAAAGCCTGACGCCGGTTTCCCTGCGCGAGCACTTCCGGGAGGTGAGCGTCATGAATCCACAGATTAAACGGCTTTTCTTCGTAGTCTTTGTCATGTTTTTATCTTTGATGGTGGCGTGCACCTATATCCAATTCCTGGGGGCTGATTCCCTGAACGCTGATGGACGGAATTCTCGCGCCTTTTACCGTTCCAAATATATTGAACGCGGCCCCATTATGGTGGGGGAAAACGCGATCGCGGCTTCAAAGCCCACGAAAGACTCTACCGGTTACCGTAAGCGTTACCATCGGGTTTACTCCGAGCAAGCGCCGCTGTACTCCAATCTGACCGGTTATCTTTCCCCGGGAGGTAACGCTACCGGGATGGAGCGGCTGCAGAACTCGGTACTAATGGGAGAAGCCTCCAGCCAGGCATTATCCCAGTTACTAAAATATGCAGCGGGCGAGAATCAAAAGGGCGGAGGGATTCTCCTTACTATTGATCCCCAGATGCAACAGGCCGCAGCGCAGGCGCTTGGTAATCGTAAGGGCGCGGTAGTTGCGATCAACTATCAGAGTGGGGCAATCCTCGCCGCGGTTACTACCCCGCGGTTTAATCCCAGCTCTTTAGCTACCGGCACTGAAAAACAGTCACAACAGACCTTAAAGCAGCTGCAGGCAAACCCGTCAAAACCTATGCTAGATCGGGCTTTGCGTGGAGAATACCCTCCCGGTTCGGCTTTTAAAATCATTACTGCAGCTGCCGCCCTAGAACAGCAAATCCGCGCTCCCGAGGACGCCGTGGAGGCTCCCGTCTCGGTTCCACTGCCCGGCTCGCGCGCCAAAATTTCCAATATTGAATCCACGAGATGCGGAAATGGCCATCCCACTTTCACTTATGCCTTTGCGTATTCTTGTAACACGCCTTTCGCAAAGATCGGTCAAGACTTGGGGTATCAGGCATTAAAAGACAAAACCGAGGCTTTTGGTTTCAACCCCAAGACTGATCTACAGATTCCGCTGCCGGTACAAAAATCTTATTTCCCCTCCTCCGACCCGGGGGTAGCTTCCACTATGATGAGTGCGATCGGGCAATATGAAGTGCGCACCTCACCGCTAATGATGGCTACCGTAGCCGCAGCGGTAGCCAATCAGGGAACTCAAGTGCGTCCCTTCCTGGTGGCCGCCGAATTGGGGTCAGATGGGAAAACCACCAGAACTTATCGTTCCGGGGGTAAACTCGGAAAACCGATCTCTAAAGAGGTCGCCGAGCAGCTACGACAGATGATGATCGCCACCGTTACCGAGGGAACTGGCGAAGCTGGCCGGGTTGCCGGTGTAGAGATGGGTGCTAAAACGGGAACTGCCCAAACCGGTGGCAACAAAACCAATGCCTGGTATGTGGGCTGGGCAGATACCCCAAATCTACCTCTGGCTTTCGCGGTAGTAGTAGAAGGCGATAATTCCAACCCCACCCCTCATGGCGGACCAGTTGCCGGACCGGTAGCAAAACAAGTGGTACAGGCGGCGATGAATCATGACTGATAGTCACGTATTACCTGTCCCGCCGCACGCCGGGGAAGCCGAAATGTCAACTCCTCTGGAACCGGCAGCGACTACTACCGGGCAAGCCACCAACGCGCAAAAAGCGGTTGCCTCCTTAAAAGTGGGAATGAAGATTTCGGGACGTTACCTGCTGCTTTCTCGCCTTGCGATTGGCGGTATGGGAGAGGTTTGGCAGACGCTGGATGAAAAAACTGGCGAAAGGCTGGCGCTTAAAATTCTGCGCCCGGAACTGGCGGGTAAAAAGCTTTTCCTGTCTCGGTTGCAGATTGAAGCCTATAACGCTTCTCGGGTTCATCACCCGAACTTAGCGGAGGTACACGCCTCAGGAGAGGACGCCGGTCTGGGCTGGATCAGTATGGAACTGGTAGATGGGGTTTCCCTAACCGAAATCCTGGATCAGGAACACACTTTAGAGACTGATTTCCTGTTATCGGTTCTGTACCAGACAGCTGATGCTCTCAGTGCAGTACATGGTGCCGGCATTGTGCACCGGGATATCAAACCGGGCAACATTATGGTTACTCCCACGGGAGAAGTAAAACTAACCGATTTCGGGATTTCTAAGGCTCCGGGGCAAGTTAATTTAACGCAGGCGGGGATGGTTATGGGTACCGCGCAGTATCTGCCGCCTGAACAAGCGATGGGACAACCAGCTACTCCCGCAGGTGATCTCTACGCCCTCGGGGTTATCGCGTATGAAGCTCTAGCCGGCAAACGCCCCTTCAGCGGTGACAAACCGGTAGATATTGCTTTCGCCCATGTCAATAAACCGGTGCCTGCCCTGCCTGATTCTGTGGCTCCCAGTTTGCGTGAACTGGTTATGCAACTGTTAGAAAAAGAACCTCAAAAACGTCTGACCAGTGCAGATGCCTTAATGCAACGTTTAGCGGAAGTTCAACAGGCACTTAATTCCGTAGGAGACTCGCTACCTGCCCCCGCTGCTGAAGACAGCGTTCCCGAGGTCGGAGAGGAAGCCGCCACGCTAACAGAACCCGCAGAGGTGGCAGACCAAGCACCCGATCCGATACCTGCTGAACGTGCTGAACGTGCTGAACGTGCTGAGCCTGCTGATCTGGAGAATCTGCAAGAGGATCTGGAAGAAATAGCGCAACTGGATCAGACAGTATCGCCGTCTTTACCTGCCAGCACCGGTACTCAGGAGAGCCTCGCTTCCGAGCAACAGGCGTCCTCGCCCCATATGGATGAGCCGGCCGCAGCTGCCGCGACCGCGAAAGGTGCCACCTGGCAGCCTGGGCCCGCCTCGAGCACTCCCCGAGAAGAAGATGGCTCCCCGATGCTTTACCTTTCCGGAGGGACGGTTCCGGCTCCCCAAATCCTACCGGATTCGGTACCTTTGCCCGACAAATCCTGGCAACAACGAGTACGTCTGCGCGAACGTCCTCGCGAGTTCGCGGCGCTGATACCTCCAGTTTCTGCTTCCCGCCCTCGCTCTCAATTAGAGCGCCTGCGTTCCTTACCGCAAGCGCTTAACTGGCGTAAAGCGAGCGCCCCCCCTCGCTATGCCACGCCGCCCTCACCAACGGCCCCAGCCCCCACTCCCTCCCTAACGGCACCTTTAGCGGCTTGGAGCCGCCGGCTGGAATCCCAGATAGGTATCAGACCGGTTGACCCCTTAGCGGCACAGGTGGCTAGATTACGTCGCCCTTACGAGAAAGCGCCCTTCTTGAGTCGGAAATGGTGGAACCAAGATGTTTCCAAAGCTAGACATGGAAACGCTACGCGTCATTCTGTGCTATTTCTGGCATTAGTAACCCTGATTTTATGGATGCTGGTAACCGCTTTAAGCCTGGGGGCTAGCCTGGTTTATTCCGCTGCCCCCACACCGGCGATCCCTAAACAAAAAGCTGTAATAATGGTAGTTTCGGAACAAAAGGAAGACCCATGGCAGAATCTCCATACCGCATAGGCGGAGGACGCTACGAAATCCGTTCCCTCATTGGTAGAGGGGGAATGGCGGAAGTGCACCAGGCCTACGACACCCTGCTCTCGCGGGTAGTCGCGATAAAAATGCTGCGTATAGACCTGGCAAAGGACACGGTATTCCTGACCCGTTTTCGGCGCGAGGCTTTGGCGTCTGCTTCCTTAAATCATGAAAACATCGTGCAGGTCTATGACACTGGTGAACAGGTAGTTACTGCCCCTGACGGCACCGAGGTGCACGTCCCCTATATCGTAATGGAGCTGGTAGAAGGGCACACGGTGCACCAACTCCTCACTGATGGCCAACCGGTACCGATTAACGAGGCCGTCGAAATCATGTCGGGGGTACTCAACGCCCTCGAGTATTCCCATAAACGCGGCCTCGTCCACCGGGATATTAAACCCGGCAACGTGATGCTTACCAATAGCGGAAAAATCAAGGTTATGGATTTTGGGATTGCCCGTGCCCTAGAGGACTCGGGACAGACCATGACCAGTACCGATGCGGTGGTGGGAACCGCACAGTACCTATCCCCCGAGCAGGCACGTGGTGAAACGGTAGATACCCGCTCTGACCTGTACTCTTGTGGTTGCATGTTATTTGAACTGCTAACCGGACGGGCACCTTTCAAAGGAGATTCCGCAGTTTCGGTTGCCTACCAGCATGTAGCCGAAATGCCGCCACTACCTTCTGCTATTGCCGCCGATATTAGCCCCGAACTTGACCGCATGGTGATGAAGTCATTAGCTAAGCGGCCCGAGGAACGATATCAAGATGCGGCGGCTATGCGTTCGGATATGGTGCGGGCGGCCGCCGGAGCTGCTATTTCTGCCCCAATGCTGCCGCCGCTACCAGTTACCACGCCGACAGAAGGCATTGCTGCCCCCCATACTTCCTATGCCCCCGCCCAGTGGTCCCAGATCCTAGAAGAGGATCCGGATAACGAAGACGAGGAAAAGGAAATTGCCCGCAAGAAAAAGAAGAAAAAAACTATTTGGGCAGTAGTCATTGGAATATTAGCGGCAATCGCCCTCATCGCGGTGGTTTGGTGGCTGATCGCTTCCAATAAGAACCAGGAACCCGAACAAGTTGCCATTCCCGAGAACATTATCGGAATGAGTGCTATCGAGGCGCAACGCAGCTTGGAAGGCCTGGGTTTGGTTATGGAGCAGGGGCAAACTATCGCTTCTGACACCGTAGACAAAGGTAAAGTCGCAGCTACCGATCCTAAACCGGGGTCACTGGTAGATATAGGTTCGACAGTTACTATCCAGCTATCTTCAGGTGCTGCTGAAATTACCGTTCCCGATGTTTCGGGACAAACCCAAGAGGCAGCCCGCAAGGCTTTAGAGGATGCGGGTTTGCAGGTTGGCTCGGTCAAATACGAGGACGATTCCAAAGTAGCAGCCGATCGGGTTATCCGTACCACTCCGGAAGCGGGTTCTTCTGCTACCAAGGATGAAGAAATTATTCTTGTGCTTTCTTCCGGTTACGTATCGATCGATTCCGGGCAAGTTGTTGGTAAAACTCAGGAAGAGGGTTTGAAATACCTCGCTGACTTAGGTTTACAGACGAATACGATCAGTGAAGAAACCACTGAGGCTCCTAATGGGCAAATCATTGCGGTGGATCCTTCGGGACGGGTTAAGGTAGGCAGCTCTGTCACGGTTAAAGTGGCGAAGACTCCACCGGCGCCATCACCTGATCCCTCGTCTTCCCCGTCTACCTCGCCAACGGGAGATAATGCCAGCTCAGATCCTTCCCCGAGCCGCGCTACCCCTTAGGTTTAGCTTCCTATCGCCGCTAGCTGCGAGTATACCCAGTTAGCGGCAAGTGCTGTATAGCTTATAACCAGCTTGCCTGGCTGCTGCTATATCCTCGGGGGCTACCCACTGTGGTACCGGTTAAATCCAGGGTCTGGGAAATCCAGGGGAATAGCCACCAAAAGCAGGCCATAATGATGAGGGCAATTATCAACACTACCTGCAAGAATTTCAGCCACTTCGGGCCGGGCAGTAGATCCCAGATTAGCCCGCACATGCGTTGCCTCCTTCTGCCAGTTCTTTGGGGATGCCGCTATCTCTTGGCACCCAGTGATTGAAAGTTAGATGCACGATATAACGCTCCCAGTTGCCATACTCCGGGTTGCAGGTGGTCATAGTCATTAGTCGTTCGCTGGGCTGCTCCCCCGGTTTTTCTGGCACCGGTAAAATCACATCCGATTGGGTGGGCAGCACAATCTTGTGGTCTCTGACCTTATAGATCAGCCACTCGTTTGCAGTCTCCATCACCACGGTGTCCCCGGGTTTTAACACGTCGATGCGGCGGAAGTTAGAACCAAAGGAACGGCGGTGGGCCGCAACCGAGAAGTTTCCGATTTGTCCGGGAAGCGCGGTCGTTTCATAGTGTCCGGCAGCCCCGGTATTCAAAATGGTTTGCGTGGTACCTTCTTTAACTGGAATCACCATATAGTTCCATTTCGGAACATGCAGTGCCCCTAGGGTTTCATTTTCCTGTTTGATTCCCCCGCTGGGCGGAGCGCTGGTGCGTTCATCTTTAGAAATACGATTGGGACAGGATTTATTGGCTTGCTGGAACGAGGTCAAAGCTTTCTGATTATAACTGGCAACCTGCCAGTCGGTGACAAAAACGTCCCAGAACGCGAAGAGCCCGGCCAGCAACCCCACGATTATTAACAGCTCTCCGAAAGCTGCTATGGGGTCAAAACGGTGCCGACGGTTATTGGTCGCTGACCGCGTTTGCTTGGTTTTCCTACTCATATTCTTCCGAGTTCGCTTACTGTGGGTTCGGGACGCGATGTCCTGGTATCATCCTAGACTTAATTTACCGGAAAACGGATCTAACTAGGTCTACAGCGCCAATAACACTAGAATGAACCTAGCTAGTAAAACCCTACTTTTGGAGGTCACCTCGTGCCGGAGTCTCGTAAGCGTAAAGGCGCTAAGCCCCACCGCGAACAACAGCCAGAGGAGTTAAACAAGTCTTGGGCTGCTGATATGAAGCCTTCCCCCAGCTGGTGGGCACCGCTTTCGGTAGCGTTAATGCTGGTTGGCCTGCTACTTGTAGTTATTTACTACATTTCTTCGGGTTCCTACCCCATCCCCAATGCCGGTAACTGGAACCTAGCTTTGGGTCTAGGCGTAGCTTTCGGAGGCTTTTTAATGCTACTGCGTTGGAAGTAGCGTTTTATTCGATTTTTTCTAGGAGGGCGTGCACGTCCTCCTATCTTGCGACTACCTGTATCCCCGTAATCACTACCCGATAGCGCTGTACATAGCAAAATGATTATCGGTTTTACCGAAATATTTTTGTTTATGTATTTACATTCGTGACTTATTCCTTTATTCTTGTTTATTGTAAGGACAAAGGAATGGGAGCTTAGTTACTCCCCTGCAGAGAACAGAGTTGTTTTATGTTGAAATTTGGATTACTGGGTGCCGGACGAATCGGGCACGTTCACGCAAAAACCCTAGCGGCCAACCCAGATGCTTCTCTTGAAGTAGTTTTTGATATCCGCCAAGAAGCGGCTGACGAACTCGCTAAACAATACGGGGGACGCGGAGTAACCGACGAAAAAGAAATTTGGGATAACCCCGATATTGATGCCGTGATCATCGGTTCTCCCACGCCGCTGCACGTTCCTCATATCATCGCCGCTGCTAAATCTGGTAAAGCTGCACTGTGTGAAAAGCCCGTTGCCATGGAAACCGCGAAAGTTGAAGAACTACGCGAGGCGCTCAAGGGACTAGACCCCACGGTGATGCTGGGTTTCAACCGCCGTTTTGATCCCTCCTTCGCGAGGGTAAAAGAGCTGATGGATAAGGGCGAGATCGGTGAAATTGAACAGGTAACCATTATTTCACGCGATCCGGCGGCTCCTCCTGCGGACTACATTAAAGTTTCCGGGGGAATCTTCAAAGATATGACCATCCATGATTTCGATATGGCGCGTTTCTTGCTGGGGGACATTGACACCGTCACTACCATCCCACAGAACCTAGATCCAGAAATTGCAGCTTGCAACGACTATGACGCCGCAGTGATTGTACTAACTGCCAAGTCGGGAGCAGTAGCCACCATTATCAATAATCGTCATTGCGCTACTGGCTATGATCAGCGTCTAGAGGTAACCGGCCGTGATGGGCAACTAAATGCCGACAATCAGCGTCCCACCACGGTGTCACTTTCTAAGGACAACTATTCTTTGTCCCGCGAACCGTACCTGGATTTCTTCCTAACTCGCTACGCCGACGCCTATGCGGCTGAGTTAAACCAGTTCATTTCGCTAGTTAAGGAAGGCGGCAAGCCTACCCCTTCGATCGAGGATGGGGCTCAAGCGCTGTTACTAGCAGAGGCCGCTGAAAAGTCAGCTCGCGAACAACGCCCGGTCAAAGTAGGCCAATAGGTTACCGAGCGGACATCCAATAAAGATTACAGAGAACGCGCCATTAACCAGGGCGTCCTATCAGACAGCAATAAAAGTAGATAAAGAAGTAAACAGGTTGAACAAACCCTATTTACCTGTATAAATACCAATGGAGGATAATATGAAGATTGCGGGAGCTCCTATTTCTTGGGGTGTATGTGAAGTACCAGGTTGGGGATACCAGATGACCCCTGAGCGGGTGCTGACCGAGATGAAGGAAATCGGTTTAACCGCGACTGAGTTCGGCCCGCAGGGTTGGTTGCCGATTGAGGCCGCCGCTCGCGCCGAAGAAGTTAGCAAGTACGATTTGAAGCCGGTGGGGGCTTTCTTCCTGGCGATTATGCACGACCCCGAGATTGACCCGATTCCGGCAGTAAAGAAAGAGCTTGAAGCCTTTAAAGTTGCCGGTGGCGAGTACCTGATTCTGGCTGCTGATTCCGGCCGTGACGGTTATGATGACCGTCCGGTACTTGATGATGAAGGATGGAAGACTCTGTTCGGAAACTTGGATCGGATCAGCGATGTCTGCGCTGAAGCCGGGGTGAAAGCCTGCGTGCATCCTCACTGGGGAACCATGATTCAAAATGACAGCGAGATCCGCAAAATGCTGGATGAATCCAAGGTAGCCCTGTGCCTGGATACCGGACATATGATTTGTGGCGGCTGTGATCCAGTGGCAATCGTTAAGGAATACCCCTCTCGCACCGTGATCGTCCACGCCAAAGACGTACACAAGGAAATGACCGACAAGTTGCTGCCTGGTGAAATCACCTGGTCGCAAGGAGTTAAGGCCGGCATGTTTGCCCCCATCGGAGAGGGCGACATTGATTTCGGTACCATTGTGTCCGAACTGGACAAAGCCGGGTTTGACGGCTACTACGTGCTGGAACAAGACATCATGATTGATGAGGAACCTCCGGCTGGTGGCGGCCCGAAAGCCAATGCACAGAAGTCTTTGCAGGCGCTGCAAAAACTGGCTGGTTAGAGAGCTAACTACTAGGAGCTGGGGTAATCCCAATCTCAGGATTACCCCAGCCCCTAGCGCCGAACTTAAATAGTAAATGGTTGGGGGTCGCCTACCAGCGACCCCCAACCATTTACTTTTAAGCCTATGCGCCTGGCATTATGCCTAAACTGTATTCTTTTATTTCTAGCTGGCTATTCCAACGGCTTCCGTATCTATTAGCGACTCTTCCAAGTTAACGATCCGGCTCATAGAGCACAGATAGGAGATCTATCGCAGGAACCGAGAGCAGCTAGCTAAAACGAGCTGACGTTTAGCGTGTCTCTTTGTGCGAAGTCGACTTACGGCAACGCGGGCAGTACTTCATCAGCTCCAGACGATCCGGATTATTCCGGCGGTTCTTCTTGGTGATGTAGTTACGCTCTTTGCATTCACTGCACGCCAGAGTGATCTTAGGACGTACGTCGGACGACTTGCTGGCCATTCTTATTTACCTCTATGTCTCGGGCCGCCCGATTAGCGGCATTACCTATTTTCAACCGAAATTGAAAAGTAGCGAGGGCGGGGTTCGAACCCGCGACCTCACGATTATGAGTCGTGCGCTCTCACCAACTGAGCTACCCCGCCGCTTGAGGATCTGTGAAAACAAACCCTAGAGCCCCGACAGGGATTTGAACCCTGGACCTTCTCCTTACCATGGAGACGCTCTGCCTACTGAGCTATCGGGGCAACAGTAAACGTAGCTGCTGGTTAAACAGATTTTACTCCGTCCTGCCAGTTAGCAGTCTACCTGTTTGCCGCCAAGTCCGAAAACTTAGCATCGTGGCGGGTGAGGGATTCGAACCCCCGAAGGCTACGCCGGCTGATTTACAGTCAGATCCCTTTGGCCGCTTGGGTAACCCGCCTCGTGCACTCAGGCACCCCAAAAGACTATCAAACGGAGTTAGGCATACAAAAACTCTAGGAAGGAAAGTTACCGACTTCACCGAATTTTGATTATTTACGGGGTTCCCGTCGCGCCAGATCTTCTGCACGCCTGCTTACCGAAGCTTGCGTTAAAGCTGCCGCCACCGTTGGAATTGCTAAAAATAAGGCTGATAGTAACACGAAGGATCCGGAATCGTTCAGTAGAGCCCCCAGCAGAGCGGTGGTGATGACTCCTATAAAGATTTCCTTAACTCCTGGCACCAGCAAGAGCGTCGAGGTTTTTGTGGTGGATGTCCCTCTGGAACCAAAGTTAAAAATAGTCTTGTGCTTTTTCTTTGCGATTACCACATAAGCAACCAGCGCCGCTGCCAACAGTACTAAAACTAGTCCACCTGGCCCTCCGAATGAATCGATCATAGCCCGCGCTTTGCGCTCCACAATTACCCCACCTTGCCTGCGGTAAACTTCGTATAGGAAACGCCCAAAATGAGTACTATAGGTGGGGGTAACTAAATCAACAATTGCGAATATAGTTGACGATACCGCAGCTACCAGGGTAAGCACTACGATCTTCCAGGGTCGAACTGCTCTTCCCAGAACCAGGTTCACAGTTACTCCCACCCCGATAATCATTGCCAAAGGTCCGCCCACATCGGCACCCAGATAGGGCATACCATCGATGATTACCACTATAGCTAGTGCAAAAAAAGCGTAGGCGAAGTAGCGATTAGTTCTTTCGGGATGCTTTTTTACAGCTGGAGCTAACAGTAGTGATTCCAGGATGATGGTGGCGGTAAACAAGAAAGCATACTTATTGTTATTAACCCCGTAAAAGCGTACCGACCTGGTAGCGGGCGCAGAAAATACCGCGGACACTTGATCGGGGGAACCGGACAGTACACTTCCTAGAATCCACAATATAAAAACGCTTGCGCACAAGATGGCAGGCATTGCCGCTTGATATCGGGGATAACGTTTACCTAGCAGCATCCCCAGCAGTTGACACAACAATGCCAATAACGCAGAGATTATTCCAGAAACTAAGATAAATTCCGTATTAAGCAGCGCGTGAGACATTTCTAGCTGATTGCTAGTTAGATTGCCCCCCGCAGCGCCATACCAACTGGGAGGAAGCAGCAAAGCTATCACACTCGCCGGGCCTAGCAGAGGCACAAACAGTAGTCCCCAAGTAACCAGATTTAATGCGCGCACACTAAGCGATGAGTATGGGTGACGTAGGCGGCGAACAAAATAGGCAAGGGCAAGGAAAAAGCAGAGTGCACAAAAAAGATAGAAAGGCATTTGTACCAGCCCTACCTGCTCTGCGCGCAGGGATTGGTTACGTAACCAGTTCAGGTTGGTTGATCCGTCCTCGCTACTTTGAATGAGCAATTTACCGCCCGCCAGCTGCTCTGAGAGCTCAGACCCCGTGGTCGCTAAGATTTCCCGGGAAAAGTCCGCGGTAGAAACCAGTCCCTGCTGACGAATTCCGGTAGAGCGCAAAAATCCTGGCTTCGCAGAAGCAGATTTCCAAAAAGCCATACCCAAATGGGGATCAGCCGAGTGATCCGCCACATCTAAGCCGAAAACAACAGTGTTTGCATCTGTGGCTGCTAAGGCTGACTGTAAACTGTTTTTCACTTGCCCCAGTCGCGGTTTCGAAGTTAAATCTTTATCCGGAAACCAAGTACTGGGTGCCGATATGCTGGCTGGCTGCTCCAAGGCGTCTTGATTAGATGAAGTTGACCCTACATCTACTATCGTGACTTCGTATTGCTTTAACGCGGTTCTTATCTGGGCGGCTAGGTGTTCCCCAGTAGATCTCTCCCGATAGTTGGCAATTTTCCCGGAAGAATCCATGGCGGCCAACCCGGCTCCAGGCCCAATGGCAACTACTTTGTTATTTCCTTTTTCCAGGCTCTCCCCTAACAACCCTAATGAAGAGCGACCGTGTTGGTTTTGAGCATCTTTTTTCCACGAGTTTAATTCCGCTACCGGGAATTGGCCCGACCTTGGAATCGGAACTGACGGACAGCCATCGGCAGTGCGACTATTGAGAGCAGTTATGCGTCTACCAGCTGAAAGGGTGAGATACCCATCGAGGGGACAAGTATTTTTCGCCACGCCTTGGCGAGTAAGATTCCCCACTCCAGCTTGCGAAATCGTCTTCATCAACTGCCGATTTTCTTCCTGATCAGGGTCGATATCTGACCAGGAAAGACCGGAGGAAATAAGGACGAGGACGCGGGGATGCTCGCGCGCCTGTGCGGGCAGGGGTATAAGTAGCGCTAACGCTAAAGCAGAAATCAAAATAGCAATAGCGTGCCGCGACCTGCGAGAGCAGCGTTTGTTCACGTCCCTAGCATATCTAGGTTTTGTTTCTTATAAGGCTCGCGCACGTCCTCGTCGTAAAAAAAATGGGATTCGCCCCTTGAAAGCGAGAATTTTTCGAGGGCGCAGGAGAGGCAAAAGAGATACCTACCACAGACCTCCCGCAGGATTTTGCATAATTATTCGTTACATTGCATACTTTCTACAGGCCTACTGATTGGAGATATCATGAAACGCAAACTTGCGGCGCTCGCCGCCATTTCCCTCACCTCGCTCGGATTAGCGGCTTGCAGCTCCGGTAGTGAGGCAACCGACCCCACAGACGATCCGGGCGAAAAAGGCTTTGACATATCATCTATTAAAGCCGATCCCGCGGTAGAAAAACTGGTGCCTGCAGACATCAAGAAGGCCGGAGTTCTCAAGAACGGGGCTTCGGTAGACTATGCCCCCGCCGAATACATGAAGGCCGACAATAAAACCCCTACCGGCTACGATGTCGACATGGTCAAGGCCATAGCCAAAGTGATGGGGCTAAAAGACGGCACCACCACTCACGGCGAATTCGACTCCCTGATTCCGCAAATTGGAACCAAGTATGACATCGGAGTTTCCGGTTTCAGCATCACCAAGGAGCGGGAAGCCGAGACCCAGATGGTTTCCTATGCCGAACTAGGCTTCTCTTACGGAGTAGCTAAAGACAATCCCAAGAAGTTCGATCCGAAGAATCCTTGCGGCAAAACCGTTGGGGTACAGACCGGCACTGCCCAGCAGGACACTATTAAAGAGATTTCCAAACAGTGTGAGGCGGACGGAAAACCTGCGGTCACTGTAAAAGAACACAAAATGCAGACTGAGATTGTCCCCAAGGTTACCGGAGGTCAATATGACGCGGTGCTTGCGGACTCGCCAGTCGTAGGATACGCAGTCAAGATGAGCGGCGGCGAACTGGAAATTGTTGGTAAAGCTTTCGAGACCGCCCAGCATGGCGTTGTGGTTAATAAAGATAACGAGCAACTGGCGAAAGCGGTACAGGCAGCTCTACAAAAACTAATGGATGACGGAACTTTGGAGAAAATCTTCGCTCTATATGGTGCTGATAGCTTCATTCTCGAAAAAGCCGAGATTAATCCGAAAGTTTCCGAGTAACCTACCAGGACATAACCTTTAAATATGAATAGCCAAAAACTGAAAGATGGCGCCATGCTGACCAGGCCGCGCCCGGTATTTTCACCGGGCCGCCTGGTTAGCGCGGTTGTAGTGCTGATTCTGGCCGCCATGCTGGTGCATGGCCTGGTCAGTAATGAAAAGTTCCGTTGGGACCAAGTCGCCACATATATCTTCCACCCCACAGTGCTGCGCGGCATCATGTGGACACTGATACTGACCGTAGTTTCCATGCTTATCGGGGTGATCCTCGCGGTAACTATGGCGATTATGCGCCAATCCCCTAACCCGATCATGAAAGGGGTTTCCTGGACTTATATTTGGTTCTTCCGCGGAACCCCTATCTATACGCAGCTATTATTTTGGGGAATGCTGCCCACCCTCTATTCCACCCTGTCTTTGGGGGTTCCCTTCGGGCCAGAGTTGCTGACTTTTGATACCAACACGGTAATCAGTCCAGCGGTAGCAGCAATTTTAGGGTTAGGACTTAACGAGGGCGCATATTTGGCAGAAATCGTACGTTCCGGTCTGAATGCGGTAGATTCTGGGCAAGAAGAAGCCGCCCGCGCCCTAGGAATGCGGCGCAGTCAGATTCTGCGGCGGATTATCCTGCCCCAAGCCATGCGGGTAATCATTCCGCCTACTGGCAACGAAACCATTTCCATGCTGAAGACCACTTCCCTGGTCTTGGCAGTGCCGTTTACTTTGGAGATTACTTTCGCCACCCAAACCATTGGGCAGCGCCTATTCTTGCCGATCCCCTTACTGCTGGTGGCAGCTATCTGGTATTTGACGATTACTTCGATTTTGATGGTGATTCAAAGCCATATCGAAAGTTACTTCGGTCGGGGTTTCGACGAACGTACCGGTGGAGATAAGAAATCCGCTGGATCCCGTAAAATGCGCGCCATGGCCGAATCCGGCACCACCAAAGACGATCCTTTCTTGGAGTACACCCCATGACCTCACAAACAGATAATCAACCCCTGATGGTGGATATGCAGCACGTCCATAAGTTTTTTGGAGATCTCCACGTACTGCGGGATGTAAGTTTGCAGGTAGCTACCGGTGAAGTGTGCGTCCTGCTGGGCCCCTCGGGCTCAGGCAAATCTACCCTCCTGCGCTGCGTAAACGAGCTGGAACAGGTGTCTGGAGGACGGGTTTACCTCAACGGAGAACTATTGGGGATGGAAGAGGGCGCGCCCTCGAAAAATCCTTTCCGCGCGTATTTGGATCGCCGTCGCGGTTCGCTTACCGAGCAGGGAACCGTGCTGCGCCGCTTGACCGATCAGGAAATCGCGCGCCAGCGCTCCCAAGTAGGTATGGTGTTTCAGCGTTTCAACCTGTTCCCCCATAAGACGGCACTGGAAAACGTGATGGAAGCGCCTACCCAGGTGAAAGGAATCGACAAAGAGAAGGCGCAAGCTCAGGCGTTGGAGCTGTTGGAGCGGGTGGGGCTGGCAGATCGCGCAGACCATTACCCGGCGCAGCTATCAGGTGGGCAGCAGCAGCGAGTCGCGATTGCCCGCGCCCTCGCCATGGAGCCTGAGCTGATGCTGTTTGACGAACCCACTTCCGCCCTCGACCCCGAGCTAGTGGGGGAAGTCTTGTCGGTCATGCAGGATTTGGCACGCGGGGGCATGACCATGATCGTGGTTACCCATGAGATTGGTTTTGCCCGGGAAGTCGCCGACCACGTCGTGTTCATGGACGAAGGTAAAATCTTGGAGCAAGGGACTCCTGACCAGGTAATCAACCACCCCCAGAACCCCCGAACCCAAGACTTCTTCTCCAAGGTGCTGTAGAGTCGAGAACGCTCCTAGCTAGCGCGCTTTCTAGCTTAGAAATGCTAGACTCATAAATCTTTACTACCAGTATCTATATTCCATACTTATGGAATTGGCGGTATTTCACTGGTGGAATTGGCGCTGTTTCATTGGTGGAATTGGCGAAATTGGGTGAGTGCAAACCAACCCTTGAACGCGCGGTTATGCAAACCGCAGACAAAGATGAGGGAGGGAGCGAAGGCAGTTTCGTCTATGTAGGCGCGGAGGGGAGATTTTATCCTAGCGGGCGTAAAAGGGGCGCGGGGATTAGGTTTTATCCGAGCAGGCTAGGCGGGCGAAATAGGGGCGCGGCCGGCAAAAGATACGAGAGGGGCTTGACCTGCGAAGCAGGTCACGGGGTCCCCGGAGTGCTTTTGCCGAGCCAGCCCCTAAACGCTAGAACGGAACGTTTAGGCATCAATGTCACCTTTGGTGAACTGCGCGTTGTAGAGGCGGGCGTATGCGCCCTCGGCGGCCAGCAACTCCTCATGCGTACCGAACTCGACAATATCGCCATGCTCCATCACGAATATCACGTCACTGTCACGGATAGTAGACAGACGATGGGCAATCACGAACGAGGTGCGCCCCGCAGTAGCTTTGGCTACTGCTCGCTGAATCAGCTGTTCCGTGCGAGTATCGACCGAGGAGGTAGCCTCATCGAGAATCAACAAGGGCTTATTCGCAAGCATGGCACGAGCAATAGTCACCAGTTGCCGTTGTCCGCTAGAGAGGGCAGAATCTTCCCGAATCTCGCTATCGAGACCGTGAGGGAGCTGCGCAACCAAGTCACTGAGCCCTACTGCTTTAATCACCTGCTCCAGGCGTTCCTCGGATACGTCCTGTCGGGAATAAACCAGGTTTTCCCGCAAGGTTCCTTGGAACATCCAGCTGTCTTGCAGCACCATAGCGAATTGTGAATCCACGTCCTCGCGCCGCATTGCTGAAAGCGGGGTTCCGTCCAAGAGGATTTCCCCACTTTCTAGTTCATAAAAGCGCATTAACAGGTTTACCAGGGTGGTTTTTCCAGCTCCAGTCGGCCCTACTATCGCGACGTTTTGTCCCGGCTGCACCAACGCCGAAAATCCGTGAATGATTTCTTTGCCCGCTTCATAGGAGAAGCGGATATCCCGGAACTCGATCTCACCTCGGGTTACTTGGCCGGTCAGCGCCGGTTTTTCGGATTCGTCCGGTAGCTCGTCCTCTTCCAGGATTTCAAAAACGCGCCCTCCGGCAGCGGCTGCTGACTGGAAGGAAGCCGCGGCAGAAGCTAGGTTCGATAGTGGCTGGGTGAAAACCCGGATATAGAGCATGAATGCGGCGATTACTCCGATGGTTACATAGCCTTTCACCACCAGGACTGCACCCAGTACGCATACCACCACGTAACCGAGGTTTCCCACAAATCCCATGATCGGCATCATTAACTGGGAGAGGAAATCTGCGCGCCAAGTCGCATTAAATAGTCGCTGGTTACGACGGTTAAACTCGTCACTGGTGGCGGACCCCGCATTATAGATATTGATGATCCCTTGCCCGGATAGAGATTCTTCAACATGCCCGTTTAGGCTACCCAGGTAGGACTGCCGGCGAATAAAAAACCGCTGCGAGAACACCATAAGCACCGCGTTGAGGACGAACCCTAAAAGTGTTACCCCCATACCGGCGATCGCCATCCGCCACTCGGTGTAGAGCATCATAAAAGCGGCTCCCACCAGGGTGACTACGCCGGTAATGATAGTGGTGATTGCCGAATGTAGGGTTTGCACCAGGGTGTCGATATCGTTGGTTACCCGGCTCATAGTGTCGCCGTGGCTAGTTTTGTCAAAGAAAGACAGCGGGAGGCGATCGATTTTCCGGTCAATAGCGGAGCGCATCCGTTGCCCAGTGCGTTGGGTAACCATCACCATAATCAGCGATTGCCCCACGTTAAAACAGAACCCGAAGGTAAGAACGAGGGTAGCCATCCGCAACAGCGCAAAGATTTTGTCCATATCGATACTGCTACGCAATCCGGCAGCAATCTCGTCGGTTATCAACCCTAGGAACATCGGCGTGACCGCAGTCAAAAACGATCCGGCGATTGCCAAAACTACCGCAACCAGGATAGCTATCCGGTAACGCCCCAAGAACTGAGCAAGACCGCGCACCGATTGGGCGAACTGTCCCTTTTTGGCTTTTTCGTAGACGTTCCCGCCGTGGCGTCCTCCCGCGCGCGCTGGCGACATTTTTTCGGCGATTGGTTCAAGACCGCGCCGTGCCGACTCGACTCGTCGGTCCCAGCTGCTCATTTCTGCGCCTTTCATGCCAACTCCTCCTCGGAGAGTTGGGACAGCGCAATTTCTCGATAAATCTTTGAGGAATCCATTAGCGACTCATGTGTTCCCCGCTCCACGATTTTGCCGTGATCGATTACTAGAATCTGGTCAGCTTCTCGCACAGTAGCGATCCGCTGCGCCACAATGATCTGGGTTTTCCCGTTTGCTTTCGCCGATAATTGCCCGCGAACATCCCGGTCAGTGGCATAGTCGAGGGCGCTAAAAGTATCGTCGAAAATCAAGATTTGCGCGTCTCTGGCCACTGTCCGGGCAATCGAAATCCGTTGTTTTTGCCCGCCGGAAAAGTTCGTGCCCCCTGGGGCTACTTCCGCCGCAAACTCGCCCTCTTTATCGGCAATGAAATCGCAGGCAGCTATGTCACCAGCCTCAACAATATCGTCGGGGGTAATGGTTTTCGGACCTTTTCCAAAAGCAATATTGGAAGCGATAGTGCCGGTGAATAGCGTGATTTTTTGGGGTGAATATGCGATTTGGTTACGCAGTTCTAGCAAAGGTAATTCCCGTACGTCCTTGCCGTTAATCAAAACCTGCCCTTCTCGAGGATCATAAACCCGGGGAATCAGGTTCACCAGTGAGGTTTTCCCGCTGCCGGTGGCTCCAATGAGGGCTACGGTTTGCCCGCGAGCAATCTTCAGATTTATCTGATGGAGGGCGTCGTCTTCGGCTCCGGGGTAGCGGAATGAAACATCTCTAAACTCAATCGCCGGTTCCTGTAGGTCTGAGCGGGTTTCTTTCTCGAGGACGCGGGCGGATTTATCGGCGGTAGCGGCCGATTCAACTAGGGAAGGTTCGCAATCTAGCACTTCCCGGATACGGCGATTAGCAACGATTGCTCTGGGCGCGAAGACGAATACCATTGCCATCATCAAGAATCCGCCAATTGCCTGGGTAGCATACCCCGAAAATACCATCATCTGCGAAAACAGGGTTATTTTTTCCACGCCGGCAGCTGCGGAAATCATAAAAGCACCCAGAACATAGATCGCCAGGTTAAGCCCGGATATCACCGTGTTCATCACCGGCATCATGAAGGAAAAAGTTCCGGATACCATCAGGTGCGTGTTGGTTAGTTCGGTGTTGGTGGCTTCAAAACGCTGCTCGTGAAAATCTTGGGAGCCGTAGGCACGGATAACCCGCACCCCCTCCATGTGTTCGCGGGTTACTCGGTTCAGGTCGTCAGTGATCCGCTGCATCCGCATCATCCGCGGCATCACGATTCGCCAAATGATGAAAATCATGACCAGCAGTATCAACGCCGCAACCCCGGTAGCGGCGGTCCAAGTCAGGTTCTTCCCGGCGATTTTTACGATTGCCCAGATGGCAAGGATGGGGGCTTTCACCATCATTTGACACCCCATAACCACAAACATTTGCAGCTGAGTGACATCATTTGTGGAGCGGGTAATTAGTGAGGGCGCGCCGAAACGGTCAAAGTCTGCTTGGGGAAGGGAAATCGCTTTGGTAAATACTGCTTGCCGTAGATTGCGGGCGACGGTGGCACCGATCATGGCCATGCAATAACCGGTGACTATGGCTGCCACCATGGATCCGGCGGCGCAGCCGAGCATTTTTGCGCCTTCAGATAGCACCCCGCTGACGGTAGCACCTGGTTTCACAATCATTTCGGTGATGGTTTGCATGAAATCAATCAGGCGCAAATCTAAGAAAACCTGGCAAATAATGGTGATAATCGCCAGCGCGCTGAGCAGCCATTCTTTTTTACCCAGGTGCCGCAGTACGGTCATTATCTAGCACCCCCTTCCTTTTGGGTATTAACCCCTTCTTTTAGATTAGCTTCTTTATAAAAAGGCGGTGCAGGGAAGAATTTCCCTGCACCGCCTTTTTAAAGTAAAAGACTAACTAGCCTTACTTCAGAGTGACAGAAGCACCCGCGCCTTCCAGATCAGCCTTGGCCTTTTCAGCGTCTTCTTTGGAAGCGCCTTCCAGGATGGTGGTCGGAGCGGAGTCAACCTTCTCCTTGGCTTCTTTCAGAGCCAGTCCGGGCTGTAGCGCGCGCAGAGCCTTGATTACAGCGATCTTCTTGTCGCCAGCGGCTTCGAGTACTACGTCGAATTCGGTCTTTTCTTCGGCTGCTTCTTCGCCACCGGCAGCACCGGGGGCAGCAACAGCGACAGCTGCGGGAGCCGCAGCCTCTACGTCGAAGACGTCCTCGAATTCCTTAACGAATTCGGACAGTTCCAGCAGAGTCATTTCTTTGAAAGCATCAATTAGCTCTTCTTTGCTGAGCTTAGCCATATTGGCATTCCTTTCTTTTTGCCCACGCGAGGCAGATTTTTTCTTGTCGATCTATGCGGCCTTGCTAAGCCGCTTTTTCCTGCTTTTCGCGCAGGGCGTCCACGGTGCGAACCGCCTTGGAGGCGGGCGCCTTGAACATAAAGGCAGCCTGTACCAGTTTGCCTTCCATTGCTCCGGCCAGTTTGGCCAGCGTTGTTTCGCGATTGTCCAGTTCAGCGAGTTTCTTGACTTCATCTGCAGACAAGAAATTCCCGTCGAGGACACCGCCTCTAATAACCAACTGCTCGTTATCCTTGGCGAAGTCGCGCAGCACTTTGGCCGCATCCACGGCCTCTCCGGTTACGAACGCGATTGCGGTCGGGCCGGTTAGCTCCTCGCCCAGGAAGTCAATTCCCTGGTTCTTGGCGGCAATCCTGGCCAGCGTGTTCTTCGTGACGGAATATGTAGCCGTTCCTGCCAGGTTTTTGCGCAGCTCCGTCATCTGAGCCACGGTCAACCCGCGGTATTCGGTGAGCAGCAGGGCCGATGCGGAGCTGATTTTTTCTTCCAGCTGAGCGATCATGGCTTGCTTATCAGCTTTCGCCATTAGGCCCTCCTTCCGTTTATCCGTGCCGGGGGCCAGAACAAGAAAACCCCGTGCAGATTGCACGGGGCGAAAATAAACCTACCGATCCTAGCTGTTCCCTTCCCTGGGGGAAGGACGTCCTCTTTTACGAGGAAGGGCAACTATTTTCGATACGTTACGCATCGTTCAACCTACACAGGCTTCCGATCTGGAACTTAAACCCACTGGTGTGGGCACCGGCGATCTTGGGCAATAGCTAATTTAACAGCCCCTTTGTTCTCCGGTCAAAGCGGAAAGGCAGGATATGCCCCTTTTGTGGGTTATTTAACGCGCGCAGGTTAGTTCACGAGAGCACTATCTCTCCACAGTCGCTGCTAGAGTGCCCTTCTCCCTCCAATCCTCAATCTAGCAAGCTCTCAACTCAACTCTCATGTAGCTCTCAACTATAGAGAGTTAAAGTTGAGAGTTGAGTTGAGAGTTAGTGGAGACTTCAGCCGACAAGACAGCTTCTACGCTACCCTGCCGACTATCGCAACTTGAGTGCCACAACAGTTACAAAGAACTTGCCTCCAGGCAGCGAACTCTCCTCAAAAAAGCAGTATGTGCGTAACCTCACAAATAGGCTTTCACGTCCTAGGATGAAAGCCCTATAGCTAAAATATGGCGAAAACCAAAATATTGATTTTGCACCAAGAGTTTAATGGTTATAGCCTACTTTCACGCTTCGCTGGAAAGATAAATTTTTATTTTCCTCCTAGTCGTTTAGTCCCAGATTTTGTAACCATTACGTATTACAGGAGTTCCTCTATGGGTATGCGCAAACGCAATAAGAATACAGGTGAAGTAATTCCCAAAGCTAGCCCCCAGGTCACTGAGCTAACTGCTAGCAAACCTTATGTGCCCGAAAGTAAAAAACCAAAGAAAGATAACACTCACTGGCTATACATCGGTGTCATCATAGCCGTCATCGCCGGGATTATTTTCGGAATAGCTGCCCCCGATGTAGCCAAAGAATTCAAGGTTGTCGGCACCACCTTCGTCCGGCTCATCACCATGATGATCGTGCCCGTAATCTTTTGTACGATTGTGCTCGGAATCGGCTCGGTACGCGCCGCAGCCTCGGTAGGAAAAGCTGGCGGAATCGCCCTAGCCTACTTCCTAACTATGTCCACATTTGCTCTAGGCATCGGCTTAGTAGTAGGAAACATAATCCAGCCCGGTAGCGACCTAAATATTGAAGCCACAAAAGATGCCGCAGCCCAGTTCACTTCCGGCAACAAACAAGAAGGAGACGGGATCATTGGCTTCATCCAATCGATTATTCCTGACACCTTCTTCTCTTCTCTCACCTCCGGCTCGGTACTGCAAACTCTGTTTATCGCCCTCTTAGTAGGATTCGCCGTACAAAGCCTAGGCAAAACCGGGGACGGAATCCTGCGCGCTGTCTCCGCCATCCAAAAACTGGTGTTCAAAGTGCTCTACATGGTTCTGTGGCTAGCTCCCATCGGTGCTTTTGGCGCTATGGCGGGAGTAGTCGGTTCTACCGGCGCCAAAGCGGTAGGCCAAATGCTGCTACTGATGGTGGCGTTCTATATCACCTGTATCTTGTTCATTTGCGTGGTACTAGGTTCCGTGCTGGCGATATTTACTCGCTTCAACATCTTTAAACTTATGAAATACCTGGCAAAAGAATACCTGCTGATTGTAGCGACTTCCTCCTCCGAATCCGCGCTACCAAACCTGATGCGGAAAATGGAACACCTGGGGATCCACAAAATCACGGTGGGGATTGTGGTTCCTACCGGCTATTCTTTCAACCTAGACGGAACCGCTATCTATCTGACTATGTCGGCCATCTTTATCTCCGATGCCATGAACAAGCCCATGGGATTGGGTGAACAAATCGGCTTGTTGATCTTCATGATGATTGCTTCTAAGGGGGCCGCTGGGGTTTCTGGAGCCGGGATCGCCACTTTAGCTGCAGGTTTACAATCCCACCGTCCGGAGCTCCTAGACGGTGTAGGAGTGATCGTCGGTATTGACCGCTTCATGTCAGAAGCTCGCGCCCTCACCAACTTCACCGGGAACGCAGTTGCTACCCTATTGGTTGCCACCTGGACAAAGACCATTGATCGCCAGCGCGTTCACGATGTGCTAAACGGGAAAATACCTTACAACCCCCAGGAAGACGACACTGATATTGATCTAAAGAACCCCTCGGTAGAAATCAATAGCAACCTGCCACACACTCCCCAGCCAGATGTGGTTGCAATCGAAAAGTTGGCTTCCCAAGAGTAAGCCACTGCCAATAAATAAAAAGAAAACGGTTTCACCGCCGTCCCCTAGAGCAACGCTTACGCTCGCTCAGATTGGGATCCCTCCTTGGGCGGTGAATCCCCGGTACAGCTCTCAGCTAGGCTCTCGAGGGGAGACTCTTTTGGAGTTTCCAACTCACGAGCCTAGCTGAGAGCTTATTATTTAATATCTAGATATAAACCCTGGTGAACCCCTGGGCATTAATCGCATTGGAGTGTAGATAGTCAGGCAAGGCATACCAGAAAAACGTGCCCAGAGTATTAAAGGTTCCGCTCCCCAAAGCGCGTTCTACAGTTGATTGTTCCCGGGATTTCTATTTTAGCTTTGTAAACACTAATTTGCTCACTACAACCCCCTAGCTTTTTACCTAGACGGAACCCGAGAATATAACGAAATGAAAGAAATGAGTAAACATAATACTGGCTAACTACCCCTTAGGGGCAGATGGTGCGGGATGCGGTCTCGCCGATTTCACTTATAGGACGAGCTTGCCCCGGCAAGGCTTCGGCAAGCCAACGGTGAATGCCGAACCACACCTCTTGCCGCACATCGGGGAAAGATAAGAATAGATCGTGTTTTCCGGGGTAACGTTCCATGGTCACGCGACGGGAGAGCCGCCAGGCATTGGCGCACATGGTTTGGACGTTTAGCACCGAATCAGTAAACATCATTTCCCGTTTACGTTTCCCGCTGGAAGAAGCGGTAGAAGTCAAGAAATAGGTAGGCACCTGCGTAGGTTCACCCGATAAAAGCCGCTTTTGCGCGACAGTAATCGCCCGTACCCAGCCAAAACGTACTAGCGCATCCGGAGTACCTTTCCAACTTGAAACCAGTGGCCACCCCTGCAGGGAGGGATCTTGCAGCCAGGGTTCCAGGCGTTTAGGCAGTGTACCGTCAACCTTACTATCCCAACCCATCAAAGAATCTACGTAAGCGGAGTCCGCTGACTGCAGTGGAACCTCTTTCTTGGCTGCCCGCCGGGAAAATAGTTCTGCGAGGGCGCGCGCCCCGAAACGCTGGGAAGTTCCCCCCGCCATTTCAATCCAGGGGGAATCAAGCAGCAGTCCTGCCACTTGATCCCGATGTCGGTTCACCCAATAGGCCGCCGTCAGACCCCCGGTAGAATGACCGGCCAACACTAGCGGCAACCCCGGATGTTCCTCTCGCATAACCTCTAGGGCGGCGCAAATGTCCAGATCATAAGATAGCAGGTCTTCGGTCCAGCCAAATGTCTGCCATTGACGCCAAGATCGCCCATATTTGCAGAGGTCAATTGCGTAAAATGCGCCGCCCGCTAAAGAAATATGGCGAGCCAGCTCCCGTTGGAAAAAGTAATCATTCCAACCGTGAATGAACAGACAGGTAAAGGCAGGCTCTTCGGGGCTATTTGAGATCGCCCAGGGATCATCCTGGGGAAGGTGACGCACCAAAGTAGCGCACAGTTCTCCCTCGTCATCACGGGGTAGCTCCAGGGTACGAGCCTCAAATCCCGGCCCTAAAATATCGGGCACCCACCGACCTACCGGTGCGGGCATCGCCGCCGGCTCGGTCGGTAAAGACGCGGCAGATGAACTCCCTTTCCCCATTATCGTCTCCTAGTGACCGTGTTTCCGCTCGCGGGACGCCGCATGGCGTTCTATCTCCGCGTTAACTTCCGCAATAGCTTCTGCCAAAGTGGGACCCTCCAGGTTTCCAATCCGGAATGCCTCCCAGGCATCCAGTTCACTATTTCCCCCGACCTGCTCAAACACTGCCTGAACTTGATCGGTAAGCTGGCCGTCCCCCGGATCAATCACTCCCTCTTCCTTCAGAAGAGCTTCGCAAATCCGTCCTCGATCATCTGACCACAGTAACACTGCGTCTTGACCAACCAGTGACGAAATAGAACGCAATCCTGCGGCATCTTTTTGCAACAACTGAGGTGTGGAACTCGCGGCAGCATCTGCCTCCTTAGCTGTTTCGGCTAAAGCTTCTGGAGCTACACCCCCATCTTCTCCCGCCGAAACTTCCGCTTCTACGCTCGCTTCTTCCTGAGGATTATCCTCCTGAGGTTCCACGTTTCCCACGTTTTCTACCGACTCTTCGCCTTCAATAGCTTCTACTTCCGGGTCACCAGTCGGTACTTCTTCGGAAACCTCTGTCGCAGCAGGCGGCGCGGGAGGTGCAGGTGGCACCGGAGAAACTTGCTCCTCCTGCGGAGCGGACTCTTCATCTACATGCCAAGAAATCTGCGGAGCCGGAGCCCGATGCCCTCCGATTTGCGGGCGTGAATAATTAATGGAACTGGAGGTAACCTGCGATACTTCTAAGAAACGACGGCCATTAGACATCTGGCGGGCAGAAATTTGGTGAATCTCAATTCCGGAAGCAAACAGCACCCCCAGCGCAGAGTAACACCCCTCATCAATTTCCCCCACTACCAGGAATAATCGCGGTCCCGGTTGAGTGGTAGGCGGCATAGCTTCCCGAAACTCTGCCCAACCGGTTTGAAAAGCTTGTACTCCCCCAGGATATTGACTGGCTAAATCCATCCATCCTTGCCCGGAGACCTGTCCGAGGCGAGAAATTGCGGCCACCAGGCTCACTGGATCGAGACGGGAAAGCACTTCAACCGAAACTACCTGTCCCGAAGCATCCAGAGCAGTTAAAGAATGCGGGCCGGTTCCCGATTCCCCGCTGTCCCCTGCCCAAGCGACCGGGAAAAGGGGGCGGTCAATTACCTCCAACACCTGCGAGCGAATAGACTCGAGCACATCCATCTCTAATCCATGCCCTACCGGGGTGCCAAACTGTGCCGGTATTAGGCGGCCAGATTCCAGTTCAAAAAGTGCCATCGATTCACCGCTCCCTGCTTTTCTTAAGGATGTTTACTCCATTGTGTCACGGATATCCTTCAGGGCGCCGGTTTTAGCGCCCATGGCGCTGTTAACAACTATTTTTTCCTGAAGGTATCCGCATTAGCTAGCAATTCCGCTAAATGTACTCCGTCTCGGCCAGCTAAAGTTTCTGCTTGGGTGCGGCAAGAAAACCCATCCGCCAAGAAAACAGCGTCCGGGTTGCCTTTTAACTGGGGTAGGAGGGCGTGCTCGGCTACCGCTAACGACATTTGGTGATGGGCGGCTTCCATCCCGAAGTTCCCGGCCATGCCGCAGCAACCTTGCAGTTCCACCAACTTGGCGCCAGTTTTCTCCAGTAAAGCACGATCGGCTTCCCAGCCCATCACTGAATAGTGGTGACAGTGCGGTTGAGCGACTACTTTCACCCCGGTGAGGTCAGGTAAGCACAAGTCGGGACAGTTCTCGTTGATAAATTCGGCGAGGGTAAAGGTTGCTTCACTAACCATTAGGGCGCGCGGGTCAGCTGGGAGGAGTTCTAACAGGTCGTCTCTAAGCACCGCGGTGCATGAGGGCTCGATTCCCACAATCGGGATACCGTTGGCAGCTGGCGGCGCCAGGCGAGCCAATAATTTTTCGAGGTGTCGCCTGGCTCCTTTAAGTTGCCCGGTGGTAATCCAGGTCAGCCCGCAGCAAGTATCTGGCGGAGCCAAAAACACCTGCCATCCTGCCCGGCTCAGCAACTGAATAGCGGCTTTGACTCCGCGTTGATCCAGTCCCCGCGAAAAAGAATCCGCCCAAATCACCACAGATTTGGAGGCTGAAAGCGCCGCCTGGTGGGTTCTTTTTCCGGCTTTATCTGCATTTTCTTTATCCGCTATTACTCCGGACTTTCCGAAAAAACCTTGTCCCCAGGGGGAAATCTCTGATGCTTTCGGCCATAGTTGGCGGTTCGGATATTGGCTTTCTAAAGAGTGAGTCGCGAAAGGAGGAAGCGCACGCTCCGTATCCAAGTGAAGCAGCTTAAGCACCGCCTGGGTTAGCGGGCGAATCTTGGTAGCCAAATTAGCCAGTTGCGCTGCTCCCGGTATTCTTGCCATTAGCCGCAGCCACCGCGGTAACCATCCCAGGGCATAATGGGAGAGCGGACGCGGCCGTCCCCGGTAGCGCCGGAATAGGGTTTCGCTTCGCCACTTTGCCATATCTACCCCGGCAGGACAATCCGCAGAACAGGCCTTACATGCGAGACATAAATCAAGCACCTGCCAGATTTCGGGGTCTGACAATCCGTGAATTAGCCCCCCGTTGGTGGCTTCTTGCAGGATACGCGCCCGGGCGCGAGTCGCATCCTGCTCACGCCGGCTTGCTTGGAAAGACGGACACATGAATCCGCCCGCCCCGCTGTTATCGGCGCGACATTTTCCCACCCCGGTGCAGCGATGGAAAGCATCGGTAAGGCTACCGGCGTCCTCGGAAAAAGCAAAGCCTTCTGGGCGGGCTTTAAGGGCGTGCGCTTGGGTACGCCGCACGTTTACTTCCACCCCATCCGGACCTGCCGGTCCAGTCAGCACCCCGGGATTCATCAAGTTCTCAGGATCAAATAAGGTTTTTACCTGCGCAAATAAGTCTACTGCCCGCGAGGAATACATTTTTGGTAGTAGCTCAGAGCGGGCTCTACCGTCCCCATGTTCCCCGGAGATAGAACCACCGTATTTTCCAACTATCTGCGCGGCGGCAAATAAGAATTCTCGCGATTTACCTAGTCCGGTAGCGCTGCCCAGTGGCATATTGAGCCGTACATGTACGCATCCGTCCCCAAAATGCCCATACAGCAGTCCGTCCAACCCGAACTTTTCTAGCAGCTTTTGGAAATCCTGCAGATAGGGGGCCAAATTTTCCGGTGGTACCGCCGCGTCTTCCCAACCTGGCCAGGCCTGGTCTCCTTTGGGGGTGCGTCCTCCCAGTCCCGCTCCATCTGCGCGAATCCGCCAAAGAGCAGCTGCATCAGCCCCGGGAGGATAAATCATGACTGCCTCTCCGCTGGCTCCAGAAGCATCCGCGAGTTGGCGTGCCCGTTGCAAAGCGGCGTCCTCATCTACGCCTTCCCCGCCGACCTCGCATAGCAGCCAACCGCTACCTTGGGGCAAATCTGGGACTGCACCTGGGCCTTTATGCTGGCGCACTACTTCCACTAGCCGAGCATCCATTCCCTCCACTGCCAGGGGCTTTAAGGGGAGGATTTTAGGTACGGCAGCGGCAGCGGCAATCATATCTGGGAAACCTAGCGCCACCAGGACTGGGGCTTTAGGAAGCGGGACGAGGCGCACGGTTGCCTGAGTGAGCACCCCCAAAGTGCCCTCGGTTCCGGTCAGGAAAGGGGCGAGGGCGCAGCCGTTTTCTGGTAGCAGATGCTCCAGGGAATAACCGGATACTTGTCGTCCAAAGCGTCCAAATTCGGTGCGGATAGTAGCTAGATTTGCTGCTACCAGGGATTTTAAACCGGGGATTTGTTTGATTTGCTCGCTGCAGGAGGACGAATCTTGCAGGGAAGCTGACCCGGTATTTTGCGGGGCCTGTCCAGCGATAATCTCGCGTCCTAACCCATCGATCAGCCGCAGCTCCAAAACGTTATCGGAGGTGCGCCCATAGGCGGTGGCGTGCGGCCCGCAAGCATTGTTACCGATCATGCCGCCGATGGTGCAGCGAGAAGAGGTTGAAGGATCGGGGCCGAATCGTAAGCCGTATTCCGCGGCCGCCTGCTGTAACTGGGATTGCACTACCCCTGGTTCGACGATGGCGTAACGCTTTTCGGCATCAATTTTTATGATTCGATTCAGGTGGCGCGAGTAATCAATTACTACTCCGGGGCCAATGGCATTTCCCGCACACGAGGTACCCGCTCCCCGCGCAGTCACTGGTACCCGACATTCCCGGGCTACCCGCAGCAATACCCGCAGGTCATCTTGATCTAATGGGCAGGCAATAAGTTTGGGAGGTATCCGATAGTTAGAGGAATCCGTGGCGTAGACAGTGCGGTCAGCCCGGGAATCTAGAAGTTCTCCGCGAAATTTTTCGCGCAAGATAGAGCGAAATCTATGGTAGCCACCTGCCTTGGTATCCATATTCCACCTTCCTCACTTTTATGCTTAATCTTAGCTGGTAGCCCCTGTGGCCTTAGACCTAAATCCATTCTCGTGCGCATGGCGGGATTGGGAGTGATAAGGAGCCGGTCGCTTCGGTTATTAATCAAACTCCTTGCGGTGGTTGCGACAAACCACCTAATTGTTGCGATAGATTTTTAAAAACAGAGCGTTACAACTCCCCTCCTGCTAGGAAATCGGGAGCGTTTACCTGAGGAACTGCGCCCGTATCCAGTTTGATCCGATCCATGGTAACGAGAGCACACTTCGACCCCGCAGGTAAGGAAGCAAAAGGACGCAACTCCCGCTGCAAAGTCTGGGTATCTAGCGCTGTCAAAGCCACTTGAAGATAGCAGGTTTCTTCGCCTCGCTGGGCACGGAAATCAATCTGGCCTTTGCTAGTTTCCGCGGTACTCACCTGGTAACCGCGACGAATCAGTTCCAGAAAGACCATATTTTCCAGGTCATGTCCAGTATTGGAGGGTTTATTTCCCAACAACACATCTCGCAATCCCGGATCAACAAAGTAGTATTTTCCGTTACTGCGCAGCCACTGCTTACCGCGCGTGCGGTAACGCCGGCAGGGATAACACATATGGGCACTGACCATGAGTTCAAGAAACCGGTCAATAGTTTGCGGAGAAATTTTTACGCCGTGCTCACCTAAAGTTGCAGAAATATTTCCCGGTGAAACCGCAGAACCCGCGGTATCGAAAATAAAACGCGCAACTTTGACGAATGCTTCGGTATCGCGCAGTTGCCCCCGACGGGCTATGTCTCGCGCAAAAATCGAATCAAACACACTGTTCATCGCTTGTTTCCGCACCTGCGAATTATGCATGAGTGCCACCGCTGGCAAAGTGCCATACATCCACTGCGCGTACGATTTTTCGTTGGGAACCTCTGCAGAGACCCTCATGAACTGGCGATACTCTTGCAATGAAAGTGGCATCACATCCAAGGCGATATAGCGACCGGCCAAATAGGTGAGTCCCTCTCCAGCAAAAAGGGAAGCATTCGAACCGGTAACAGTAATTCGTAAAGAGTATTTTTCACGCAACGAGTTCAAAACCCGTGCCCAATCTGTAAGTTCTTGAACCTCATCTACATGCAGATAAGCGATTTGATGCTCCTCAACTGCCCGCACTACTGCCTCGTGAAACTCCTGAGGATTACGCAAGTTATCACGCGAAAGATCTTCGAAGTTCACACTCATAATCTGGGTGCGGGGTACCCCCAATTCCAGCAGATGATTTTCATACAGATGCAGCAAAGTGGATTTGCCGCAGCGTCGTACCCCTGTAAGGATTCGCACCATGTCGCGAGCGGATGTTTCTGCGTCGATAGCTATTAGCTGCCGGAGATACAAATCCCGAGGAAACAGTACATTCATATTTATAAAGTATACTTCATTTTATACACCCTGTGTAGGGTTTTTAAAGTACACTTAATTTATTATATAAACTATCAACCTTTTTGAACTATAGCTTAAATACGTTTACACAGTCCCTAAGTGTCAGAAATAATTATTTCTGACACTTAGGGTAGTTAAGGCTGACACTTAGAGTATCTTCCCAGGTAGACGCCGTCCGGAAGTGTCAGCCAGAGTTATGGCCTATTAAAGCGGGCGCAGAATTCTGGTCACCTGCAAGGCGTTAGAGAGTAAGGACTAGCGGAGCTACTGGAGGACAACAGGGATTGTAGGACTAATGCCGGAAAATGAAGGGAGCCGGCGGGAAAATCCCGCCGACTCCCAGGGGTGTTCTCGAAATAGCTTATGAACTAGACCAGTGAGCGAGCGAAAGCCTCCAAGCTAATACCAAGGATCAGCAGTTATCGCTGGCTCAAGCAATCAACCTGTCCGGTTCCCTCCCCTTACAGGGAACCGGACAGGTGCGTTTAGCGTCCTAACTAGGCAGTAGCGTCCTCTCCGGATCCTTCAATGTTCTCCAAAGCCACCACGCGACCAGCCTCCAGGCGGGCAACCGCCACCCGGAACGGCGAGCAAGACACGTAATTCAACCCGGTCTTGTGGAAGAAATGAATCGATTCTGGATCGCCACCATGCTCGCCACAAACACCCATCTTCAGCTGTGGCTTGGTAGAGCGACCGCGGCCAACCCCTTCCTTAACCAAACGACCCACACCATGAGTATCAATCGTTTCGAAAGGAGAAGTCCCAAACACGCCCTCTTCAATGTACTTAGGGAAGAACACGCCCTCACAATCATCACGAGAGAAACCCCAGGTAGTCTGAGTGAGGTCATTGGTTCCGAAGCTGAAGAAATCAGCCTCTTTAGCCATAGACTCGGCGGTAATCGCAGCGCGCGGAAGCTCGATCATACAACCAATCGGGATATCCAATTGCACGCCAGCTGACTGAGAAATCTCGTCAATAATCGCCTGAGCGCGGTCACGAATAATTCCCAGCTCCGTAATCGAGCCCACCAAAGGCACCATAATCTCCGGGCGCGGATCCAGACCCTGCTTCTTCAATTCTGCGGCAGCAGACACTAGCGCATGAATCTGCATTTCAAACAGACCCGGCATCCACATACCCAAACGCACCCCACGCAAACCGAGCATCGGGTTAGCTTCATGCATCTTCCGGACTGCAGTGAGCATCCGTTGATCATCCGGGTTTACCTTGCCTTCAGCTTTTTGCAGGGCAACTTTGACCTCTAGACCAGTCAAATCTGGCAGGAATTCGTGCAGCGGAGGATCAATCAAACGAACCGTCATCGGCTTGCCATCCATAACTTGCAGCATTTCCACAAAATCCTGCTGCTGACGCTGACCCAACTGAGCGAGAGCGTCTTTCCGGTCATCCGAGCCCGGCTCCGAAAGGATAGCGTGTTCAACCAGAGGACGGCGATCGCCTAAGAACATATGCTCTGTACGGCACAGCCCAATCCCTTTAGCTCCAAAGTCTACCGCTAGCTTCGCGTCCTGCGGATTGTCGGCATTGGCGCGCACCTGCAACCGGGCACGTTTATCAGCCAGTTCCATCATCCGGTCTACGCAACGCACCAAATCTTGCAAATCGGCATCGTTGTCACAAGCTTCAAGACCCGCTGTTAGACCGCTCTCCAAATAAGTAGTTACTGGGGAGTCCTGAACTGGAACCGCACCCTCGAACACTTCACCGGTTCCACCATCAATCGCGATCATATCGCCTTCGTGGAAAGTCTTGCCGTCAACGGTCAAAGTCCCGGCTTCTGCATCAATCTCTAGAGCTTCCGCGCCACACACACAGGTCTTGCCCATACCTCGCGCCACTACCGCGGCGTGGGAAGTCTTACCGCCACGCGCCGTAAGCACGCCCTCGGCAGCGACCATACCCGCCAAATCGTCAGGATTCGTTTCCCGCCGCACCAAAATACAGGATTTACCGGCATTCTTTGCAGCCTCAGCCTGCTCGTTATTAAAAGCAATTCCACCCACAGCAGCCCCGGGAGAAGCCGGCATACCGCGAGTTAGTCTTACCCGCACGGCATCATTATCAAACTGGGGGAACATCAACTGGGTGAGCTGTTCACCGGTGACGCGCTCTAGCATCTGATCCTTGGTGATTAGACGTTCCTCGTTTAGCTGAACCGCAATCCGGAAAGCAGCAGCTGCTGTCCGCTTACCCACGCGGGTCTGCAGCATCCACAGCTTGCCTTTCTCGATGGTGTACTCGATATCGCACATATCCTGGTAGTGGGTTTCCAGTTTGCGCATAATCTTGATTAGCTGATCGTAAACTGGCTCATTTACCGTCTTGAGGTGCGAAAGAGGCTCGGTGTTCCGGATACCGGCAACCACGTCCTCGCCCTGCGCGTTCATCAAGAAATCACCGTAAACACCTGATTTGCCAGTTGAGGGATCCCGCGTAAAGGCCACGCCGGTTCCGGAATCATCACCCATATTCCCAAAGACCATGGTGCAGATATTCACCGCTGTCCCCAGCGAATTCGGAATCCGTTCGCGGCGACGATAAATCGCTGCCCGCTCGGTATTCCAAGACCTAAATACGGCTTCAATCGCCATATCCATTTGGGTGCGAGGATCTTGCGGGAAATCATTCCCGGTCTGTTCTTTAACGATCTGTTTGAACTGTGCCGTCAAATCTTGCAGGTTTTCGGCAGTCAAATCCACATCGGCCTGCGCGCCAACTTTTTCTTTCATGGAATCAAGCGCATCGGCAAATAAATCGCCGTCAATATCTAGAACGGTCTTGCCAAACATTTGCACCAGGCGGCGGTAAGAATCCCAAGCGAAGCGATCCGAACCTGACATTTTTGCCAGACCAGCTACCGAACGGTCATTCAGCCCTACATTGAGGACGGTTTCCATCATGCCCGGCATCGAGAACTTCGCACCCGAACGCACGGACACCAGCAGCGGTTCCTCTTCATCCCCCAAGGTACGCCCGATCTGATCTTCCACCCCACGCAAAGCCTTGGTTACTTCCGGAACCAAGCTTTCGGGAACCTCGTTATGTTTGAGGTATGCCCGGCAAGCATCGGTAGTAATCGTAAAACCAGGGGGAACGGGCAAACCCAGATTGGTCATCTCCGCCAGGTTGGCACCCTTGCCACCCAGTAGATCCTTCATATCCTTGTTGCCCTCGGCGAACGTGTAAACATATTTTGCCATAGGTTAATGGCCTCCATATTGAATTTAGACTGCGCTAAAAAGCGATACTTCCGTACCTAATCCTAACAGGTGGAAGCTAGATCTTAGGCCTTGAGTCCCTAAACTGAAACCAAGGCTACTGTACCTGCTGGAAACACACCGGCAACAGACAGAGTTTTCTGCATTTGTCACCGGCACTGTGCTAGTCATCCCTCACCAATGACCACATCCACAGCGAGGCAGTAAAACTGACTCCGGGTATCGCCTAAACTATTGAATGTGTCAGAGTATCCCCCTAGGAGACAGCGCCTGCAGTCTCGAGCCAACCGCGCCCGTCGGCGCTCGGACTGGAATTTGCTTATTCGCGCCTCCTCGCTCGCGATTGCGCTGACTATCACCTTTATTCTGATCATTTCCGCAATGCCACGAGCCCCTAAGGCACCGGAGGCAGTCCAGACCGCGCCCACTTTACATTGGACCGCAGTTCCGCGGGTTAATCCCAAACAGCAAGCAAAAGAGCCACCGATCGCCTTGCAGGTAAAAGGAGATTTACCGGGGGGAGAAACTTCCAAAGACGTGCCCCCTTCGGCTTCGGGAAACACATCGGTAGTACCTGGAACCTGGCAAGGACGCGGCACCGGCAAAGTCTACTTTTATCGGGTGGAAGTAGAAAACGGGCTACCCATCAACGGTGAAACGGCTGCAAAAAGTATTCACGCTATCTTGAACGATCCCCGCGGATGGGGCGGAAAACAGGGGGAAATCTCGTTTACCCGCACCGATGGGCAGGCTGATTTTCGGATAGTTATCGCCAGCCCCGCCCTGACCGACCGGCTGTGTGCCCCCCTAACCACCAACGGGGTTTCCAACTGTCGCAATGGCGATAATGTGGTACTCAATGCCCACCGGTGGATTGGAGGCGCAAAAATGTGGTTCCAAAAAGGGAAAACCATCACCGATTACCGAATCTACGAGGTTTCCCACGAAACCGGGCATTGGCTTGGACACGGACATCTGTTCTGCCCCCAGCGGGGGGGCTTAGCTCCGGTAATGCAACAGCAAAGCTCAGATGGCGGAGAAAACCTGGGATGTATTCCCAATGGCTGGGCAAATCCCTAAACCCCCTGGTAACAACTTATTTTCAGTTCGTTTTCAGGACTACTTCAGGGCGAAGTGAGACAATCGCCGCATGAGTGTTTTACTGACGATCGGTTTTGTTCTCTGTGGCGCAGCGCTAGTATTCCTGGTGGCTCGCAGTGTAAGAGGTCTAAATGCCCGCGACCGCGCCCGCAAATCTCATTTCGAACAGGAAATCGGCAGCGTAGATAATCTGCTGGCTTCCTCACTAGCCGATCGCGATAAGCTACGCCAGATGCGTGATCAAGGACGCCTGCAACGCTGGGACGCGATCCGGGACGTGATGCGCCAAGAGGGCGTACCCGAGGACGTTGCCACCGAATTTATTGACCGCCTCTAACGCTCTCTTATTTTCAGGTTTCGAGGACGGCTCTACCCTTACCCCGGTTGTTAGCTTTGCTGGAACTCACTCGTTGGTTTTACTAGAAAATTTTCCAGTAGTTTTCTAGTAGGTTTTCCAGTAGCTCATTTCCGCAGGTAGTCCAGTCTTTTATCACCTACCTACTGGAAAGGTAATATTTTCCAGTAGCTTTACAGCAGCTAGTAATTACTATGGTTCCACCAGTCTGTTGGGCTCGGGCAAGGGCACTTATGTTCTACTTTAAATGCCAAGTTGCCCGCGGGTCGCGCGCACTTTTCCCTTGCCAAGAAACTAGTCCTAGGTCTTTCAAATCTTTCAAAGCCGCCCGCGTTGTTGGTCGGGTAAGCATCGCAAACTGAGCGATATCGCCGGTTCCTCCGGAGCCTCCGAGGGCTTTTAAAGCTGCCATAACTGCTTTTGTGCTACGCGAAAGCTCCCCCTCTACCCCTTTAAGCCGCGGCTGATACCGCAAAGTTAGGATCACATGCATAGGTTCTTGCCGGTATTCCGGGTCAGCCAATCCGGCCTCTTTCATCTGTGAAAATATACGTTTAATGCCCTCTCCCAGTTCCTGGGCATACCCCAGGTCGCAGCAAGTGCGCGCGATTCTAGGATTTATCGCATATCGGGCTATTTCTAGAGGATCTCGGGAGGCGAGCCTTCTATCTCGAAAGCTACCCGGGTTGCTAATTTCAATCCGATTATCAAATATTTCAATCCTGATCCCATCTCCTATTAGGTCATAGGCACGATGGATAACTGCATTTACCAGTCCTTCCAACCAAGCGCCCTGAGGAATAACCGGAAAATCCGCGAACTTGCCATCTTGTCCCAAGGCGCGGCGTCGAGGCATTACGCCGTCAATCCACTGTACCGCCTGTTCAACAGCCTGAGGGATGGGAAGTTCTGTTCGCTGATCAAAAACTATGTTTTGGCTCTTGCCAGTCAACCGCTCATTTCCTTGGAAACGACATACCCGGATATACGCTCCCGGGAGGAGCACAAGCGGAGAATCAGCAAATAACAGATATGCCGCATTGTTGATGTGTCCATACTTATCGCAAAGTGAACGCGAACGAAGCAGGTGCTCCTTCCCGCGAGTAGCGCCAGTAGCCTCTAAGAAGGGAGCAATATTTTTCAGGGGTAAATCATCCACCGTGAGGTCGCGGACAGGTTCAGCTTCAAATTGTCTAGCTCCTCGATCATATTCCAAACGGCGAATTTCATCCGCGCTTAGACGCAATGAACGGTCACCACGGCGAAGGTAACAGTTATGGTCAGTTCCATAATGTACTTGCCCACTAGGAGCGACCGAAAAAGCTAGTACAAATCTAGATTCTCCGCCCTGGGAGCTAGTTACTACTTCCGTAACCTCACAATCAATCGGCGGAATACAATACTGAGTACCGGGAGTCATCCGCAGTTCGTTAATATTTTTAGTTTGCCGGTTTAAATCCTGGATCTTTCGGTCTTTAACTCCCACAATGACGGTACCACCCTCAGCATTGGCGAATGCAATCAAAGTGTGAGCCAAAGTTTTTGGGGAGACTTCTATCGCTTTACGTTCAAACCACTGATCTTCGTCCCGCAAGCATAACTGTCGGGTACGCTCCTCAATATTGGAAGCAAGAATAGCGTCTATATTGTTTGGCGTCATTTCTTGAGTATATATGCCACTTCATATATTCTACTGGAAAATTTTCCAGTAATTTTCTAGTAGATTTTCCAGTAGCATATTTCCGCAGGTAGTCACTTCTTTTTCGCCTGCCTACTGGAAAGGTAATATTTTCCAGTAGCTTTCCAGTAGGCAGTCAGCGTTGTTTTGCGTCAACCGCGCTAAGGCGCTCTCCCCACTTAAGCAATACGATCAACCAAGTTGTCGGCAAACTTTTCCAGCGCCGCTTTAACTCCGTTATCTTCAAGAAATGCAATCGCTGCCTTCGCATCCTCACACCAGCAAAAAGCCAATTGCCGGGTACGTTCCAGCACCGAATGTGCCCGCAGCATTTGCACTACCTGCTCCAGTGCGGAATCGTCGCTAACCAATGTGCCTCGGCTAAGTTCCGCTAAAATCTTTTGCCCGTCCTCATCGAGAACTCCGCGCGCCGCGTCCTGCCTCAGCAACAAAATCGGCATAGTATCTACGCCCTCGCGCAAATCCGTGCCCGGAGTTTTCCCGGAATCTGCGCTATCAGAGGACAGATCAATAACGTCATCTGCCAACTGGAACGCTACCCCGATCTTTTCACCGAACTGGACTACCGCTTCCGTCACAACCTCGGGAGCCCCGGACAGCTCCGCGCCAAAGCGTGCCGACTGCGCTACCAAAGAACCAGTCTTATCCGCCAGCACCTGGATATAAAACTCCACCGGATCTTGACCGGCTTCCGAGCCGAAAGTTTCGTTCAATTGCCCGCGACATAAACGATCAAAAGTTACGGCGTGTTGCATCACTGCTTCCGGACCTAAAGTGGCAACCACTTGTGAGGCGCGAGCAAAGACTAAGTCGCCTGCCAGTACCGCACGGTTATTACCCCACACGCGTTGCACGGCGTTCACCCCGCGTCTGGTGGGAGCCGAATCCATTACGTCATCGTGGTACAAAGTAGCCAGATGGGTAAGCTCGACTACCACGCAGGCACGCAGAATTTGTTCAGAGGAAGGACGCTCACCCAGATGGGAACACAGGAGCACCAAACCGGGACGCATTCTTTTGCCACCGGCTTTCGCCAAGTGTCCGACAATATCGTCGAGCACCCCGCGGTCATCTGATAGTACCTGGCTCAGGCGCTCCTCCACCTGAGCCAGGCCATCGGAAATTTGATCTTCGAGCTCGTCGATACGCGACTGGGACAAGTTACTCACGGGATAACAATAGCGGTATTTTGTAAAATATCGAGAACTGATCCCGGGAAAATCCCCAGAAGCACTGTCAAGAGAGCACACATGCCTATAGCCACATAAGTGATCTCAGCATGGGGAGCTACCGTAGTGTTTTCTGCCACCGGATCTAGGAACATAATCTTACCCAGGCGGAAATAGTAGAAGGCAGTAATCGCAGAGGCAATCACCGCACAGATAACCAGCGCAGTTGCCCCACCTTGCACACCAGCACTAAAGGCTAGGAATTTACCCACAAACCCGGCAGTCAGTGGGATCCCGGCGAAAGACAGCAAGAAGAGCATCATACAGCCAGCCAAAACCGGGTGAGTCTTACCGAAACCAGCCCAAGCGGACATGGAGTGTTGCTCCGCAGTCGCGACCCCGTCCTCGTTACTAACGCGAACCAGGTAGATGATCGCGAAAGCTCCAATAGTAGCGATCCCATAGGTAAGCAGGTAGAACAAGACTGCCCCATTCGCGTTTAAGGCTCCCTTAGTGAAGGCAATCAAGATGAAGCCAGCATGTGCAATCGAGGAGTAGGCGAGCATCCGTTTGATGTTATCTTGCACCAAACCGAAGAAGGTACCGACCGCCATGGTCAAAATGGCGACCGTCCACAAGAAGGGCTTGAAGTTGGCCTCGAACTGCACCACCACGGTAGAGAAGAAGCGCAGCATCGCTAGGAATGCCGCCGCCTTAACGCCCGCAGCCATAAAACCCGTCACCGGGGTAGGCGCACCCTGATATACATCCGGGGTCCAAGCGTGGAAAGGCGCAGCACCAATCTTGAAGAGCAAGCCCACCATCATCAGGGCGGCACCCGTCATCAGTAGCGTCGGAGAAGCTACTCGATAGGGAATAGCTAGCGCCAATTGATCCAGCAGCAGCGACCCGGAGTATCCGTATAGCAAAGACATACCCATGAGCATGAACCCCGAAGCGAATGCTCCCAGCACGAAATACTTAAGCGCAGCTTCCTGGCTGAGGAGGCGGCGGTAGCGCGCCATGGCACTCATCGCATATAAGGGCAGCGAAATAATCTCTAGTGCCACAAACAAAGTGAGCATCGAGTTTGCCATGGGGAATATCATCATTCCCCCCAGGGAGAATAGGCTGAGCGGCAGCACCTCGCTGCGCTGGTAGCCGCGTCTTTCAGTCTGTTCTTCTTGGAAAGAACCGGGAATATCCGAGGGCTGTCCAGCGAAAGCAGAAACCCGGTTGCCGGTACGATCAATCATCGGCAGCAGCGCCAGCAATCCCACAATCAGCATCAGCAGCTGGGAGAACATGGAGAATCCATCCACGATTAATTCTCCGCGCACTAGCCGCTGACCAGTTTGTAGATCGAAGGCCCCAAATGAGGGTGCAAAAGCCAGCAGGGCAACCGCAACTACAGCAATTGACCAGGCGCATTGCACGCTCCAACGCTGTTTTACGGGTACGAATGCCTCTAGCAGAATCCCGATGATTGCCCCAAAAAGCACCACCAATACCGGAGCCATTAGCGCCCAGTTAAAACCGAGCTCGCTAAAGTCATTAATCACGGTAGCGTTCATTAAGCTCACTTTCCGGTCCCTTCTACTTGAAACGCCACATCCTGGGTGACAATCACCTGATCGGCAACCTGTGACATCGGATCAACCAACGGTTGTGGATGCAAACCAATCACCAGCATCAGCACGATCAACGGAGCCGCAACTCCCCAACGTTCCCGGTTATCCAAATCCTTAATCGCCTTACGATGCTCCGGAGCCTTTCCGGTGAAAATCTTTTGATAAGGCAAAAGCACATAAACCGCGCCCGCGACTACTCCCACCAAGCAGAGCGCTGCTGCCCACTGGTAGAGGCGGAAGGTACCAATCAGTACCATTAGCTCCGGCACGAAACCAGACAGACCGGGCAAGGCAATGGCGGCTAATCCGGAGATTAAGAAGGTACCGGCAATCAGCGGGGTCACTCGTTGCATACCGCCGTAAGCCTCAATGTCTTGGCTATGTCCCCGCTCGGTGAGGAACCCGCCAATCAGGAACATACCGGCGATCGATAGGCCGTGCGCCACCATATAAACCATGGCACCAGCCAGCGCCACGGTGTTGCCAACATAGATACCCAGCACCATCAAGCCAAAGTGGGCTACCGAGGTGAAAGAAATCAGGCGCATTAGATCCTTTTGCGCCAAAGCCGCCAGTGAACCCCAGATTACGGAAATCACGGCCAGGATGATGAAAGCCAAGGCGGCTCGCTGGGAGGCATTCGGGAAGATGGTCAAACATAAAGTAATCATCCCGAAAGTACCGATTTTATCTAGGATTCCTACTAGCAGAGCGGAGGTTCCCGGACGGGCATTCTCGGCGGTGTCTGCTAGCCAGGTGTGTACTGGCACCATCGGCGCTTTGACCGCGAACGCAATAAAGAAGCTGATCATTAACGCCATTTCTACCCCGGGGCTAGCTTGCAGCTTTCCGGACAGGTTCTCTATCAGGTAAAGGCTGGCGTGCTGCTCGTTAGAGGCCGCGGCCAGCGGAGAATAAACATAGATTCCCACGATACCAATTAGCATCACCAGGCCGCCTGCCAGCGAATACAGCAGGAACTTCATAGCTGCGGCTTTACGTTTTGCCCCATTTCCATAGCGACCAATCAGGAAGAACATGGGCACTAGCATGGCTTCAAACGCCAAGTAGAAAACGAATACGTCACGAGCTGCAAAAATCAGCATCATAAATGCCAGGGTTGCCAAGGTAAGACCCACATACCCGGCATCATCGTAAGGTTTGTTCTCGCCCTCGAGGTCACGAGCCGAAGCGATCAGCACGATCAAAGTGAGCAGTGCCGAAAGTACTAGCATTGCCAGTCCGAGGCCGTTTACCCCCAGCGCCCAAGAAACTCCCAGGGCACGAATCCAACTGTGAGTTTCTGCGAACTGGTAGGCGGCCGCTTTACCGTAGTCAAAATTCAGTGCCAGGTAAATGGTGCCTAGCAAAACTAAGGCTGATACTGCGAGACCGATCTGCCGCGCGGCAATCCGAGTAGGCTTTATCAACCACAGCGCCAAAGCCGCCAGCGCCGGTAGCAGTACTAGCAGCGTTAGCACCGGGAAAGTTGAGTTCAAGACTGTAATCTCCATTTATCTTTTCCTCCTGCCCCTAAACCAATTGGCTTCCGACAACTAGGACCAGGGCTAAAAGCACACCGCCCAGAATGTAACTGGCGTATGCACGAATGTAGCCATTTTGTGCATGGCTCACGGCACGTCCCAAAGCCTGAGCACACCAGGCGATACCCCGAACGATGCCATCAATGAGACCGCGGTCAGCGCCTCCAACCCCGACAGTAAGTAGTTGTGCCGGCAGCATGGCGACCGACTCGTTAACGGTGTCCTGATACAGATCCACTCGAGCTGCTTCCACCAGGGCGTTGGAGGCCGGAGCAACTTTCGGTACCGGCTTGCGAACGTACATTACGAACGCCAAGGCCAGCCCGCAAAGAACCAGGATCAAGGTGATTACCGAAATCGCGGCGTGGGATAGCACTGAAACCGAAGCGTTTTCCGTAGCGGCTGCAGTGCCAGTAACTGGCTCGAGCCACTGGGTGAATTTCTCGGTGAAGCCCAAGACCATCCCCATGGCCAGAGAGAATACTGACAGCACCACGATCGGTCCGTTCATCAACCAGGAAGCTTCGTGTGGATGCACATCGCTGCCACCGTCAAATTCGGTTGTCCACCGCTTTTCTCCATGGAAAATCATGAAGAACAGCCGCGACATATAGAAAGAAGTGATTCCCGCGCCCACCATGGCTATCAATCCGAAGATCCAAGCCCCGGTGGTTCCAAAAGCCGCCGAGTTAAAGGCAGCTGCGATAATCGGTTCTTTGGAGAAGAAACCCGAGAACGGGGGGATCCCCAAGATCGCCAACCAGGCGATACCGAAACAGATCCAAGAAACCTTCATCACCGTTCGCAAAGCCCCGAACCGGCGCATATCGACCTGCTCGTTCATAGCGTGCATTACCGAGCCGGCACCTAGGAACAATTGGGCTTTGAAGAATCCGTGTACGAAAAGGTGGAAGATAGCCAAGGTCCAGCCGATGGGACCCAAACCAGCACCGAGCATCATATACCCGATCTGGGACATAGTAGAGGCGGCCAGTACCTTCTTCATATCGTCCTTGGCGCACCCCACGATTGCTCCGAACAACAAGGTAATCGCTCCCACGATTGCCACACAGAGCTGGGCAGTCGGAGAGGCCACAAAGATAGCCCCCGAACGCACAATCAAGTACACACCGGCGGTAACCATGGTAGCCGCGTGGATAAGGGCTGACACCGGGGTGGGGCCGGCCATAGCGTCGCCGAGCCAGGCTTGCAGCGGGAACTGCGCGGATTTACCGCAAGCAGCCAGTAGCAAGAACAGCCCGATGGCGGTAGCCCAACCAGCGGTCATGTCCCCAGAGCGCGAAGCTCCCAGGACATCGACAAACTTCATGGAATTAAATTCCGCGTACATGGCCATCATGGCAAGCAACAGACCCAGGTCACCGACCCGGTTCATTACGAAGGCTTTCTTAGCTGCTACCGCATTGGCTAGTTCGTGATTCCAGAAGCCAATCAACAGGTAGGATGCCAGGCCGACGCCCTCCCAACCGAAGAACAACGCCACATAGGAATCCGAAAGCACCAGCGTCAGCATCGAGGCCACGAAGAAGTTCAGATAGGCGAAGAAACGTCGCCGATCTGGATCGTGTTCCATGTAGGCCACGGAATAGACGTGGATCAAGGAACCCACAAACGTAACCAGGAGTACGAAAGTCATCGAGAGCGGATCCAGGAGTAGATTCCAGGAAAGCTCAATGGTCTCATTTCCGCCTCCGGCCTTAAACCAGGTAAACACCGGAGCTAAAATCGATCTTTCAGCTGGTGCCTGCCCGATCATTTGGCAGAAAATAATAAAGCCGATCAGGAAAGAACTCCAGGAGGCAACAACTGCTAACCAGTGTCCCCATTTATCGGTAGCCCGACCACATACCAGCAGGAAACCGGAAGATAACAGTGGAATAGCCACCATTAGCCAAGCGTATTCCGCTAGTCCCGTAGCCGACACATTTGCCATTTGTTCTGCCGCGGTATTTAGCAACAACGAGTTCATTACTTTCTATACCCCCTAGCGTCCCATCAAACGCACTTCATCGACCGAGGTCGAACGGCGCGTCCTAAAGATCGAGACGATGATCGCCAGGCCTACCACCACTTCTGCGGCGGCTACCACCATGACGAAGAAGGCCATCACTTGCCCTTCAATGTTTTGATGCATATTGGAGAAAGTCACCAGCATCAAGTTACAGGAGTTCAGCATCAATTCCACTCCCATCAGGGCGATTACTGCCGAGTGGCGAGTTAAAACGATCACCGCACCGATGAAGAAGAGTATGACTGCCAATACTAGATATGAAGTCAAAGACATTATTCACTGACCTCCGTTTGTGAGGCATCCAGTTGGGATGCTGCCGGCGGATCGTTGGGGGGCGTTCCCTCAATCTTGGGGGTGACTACCCGGGTCTTAGGGGAGTTCAATCCACTAGGCGCATCTTGTCCGTCCATCCCCCAGGCTCCAGATTTAGCGACTGCTTTCGAGGCCGCAGTAGAGTGTACCCCTTGCGCGGGGTTCGCCCCGAGATCGGCTCGAATCTTCTCTACCAAGTGCGGTGCAGCTTCACCTAGCGAGCGGTCAGCGTTGCGGGCACGCAGCGCCGGGGAAACCGAGTTGACGATCGGACGTTGATCCTCTCCCGAAATGTTGGGAGTGTCGGTGGCGTTAGTAGTTTGATAAACACCCGCGGCCGGCTGCTGACCGGGATGAATACCCCGTTTAGCATAATCCTCCATCCGAGCCTGCGCCGTCTCTGGCTGTTTAAACAGCTTATGGAGACGATCGCCGTGAGTTAGCGAAACCGCCGCGACTACCGCAATAATCAGCAGACAGCCGATAACTTCCATAGTGTAAATATGCTCGGTAAACAGGCTCATAGCGATCTTGACCGGGTTAGAATCGGTGGCACCTTGCGGTGAAGCAGTAGGCATATCCGGAACTTGACCAAACTTCGGTAGATAGGCCTTGAATAGCACAACTGCCACAAAAATCACTCCGAAAGCGCCCGCACAAATTGCGCTCCAACGCAAGAAACGGCGAGTACGCAGATAGTTATCCGAGGCAGCGACCCCCACCATCATGATAATGAACAGTATCAAGGTCATGACTGCGCCCGTATAAACCACTACTTGCACTACCCCAATAAAGTAGGCTCCCTGCGAGGCGTACATCATTGCTAGGCAGAGCATTACCCCCACCATACATACCGCAGAGTGTACTGCGGTTCGGCAAAACAGCACGCCGAGCGCTAGCGCCACCATGATTACTGCCGTGACCCAGAAGAATACGGTTTGTCCCGTACTAAAATCTGTAGCTGCGGCTTGGGCTAGCAATGTCATTGCTGAACCTCCTTAACCCCCGACTGTGTATGAGTCGGATCTTCTGGACGATGCTCGGCAACCCAATCACGTTGTGCCTGGGTCACACCGGTCACCTTTCCTCGGTAATAATCACCATCGGTGGTTCCTTCCACCATGGGGTGCGGAGCGGCAAGCATCCCGTCCTCAAGCGGAGCCAGGATCTGATCTTTCTCGTAGATCATAGTTTCGCGATGGTAATCCGCCATCTCAAAGTCGTTACTCATCGTCAAAGCTCGCGTGGGGCAAGCTTCAATACACATTCCGCAGAAAATACAACGCAAATAGTTGATTTGGTAAACCCTGCCGTAACGCTCCCCGGGCGAATACTGCGCCTCGGGAGTATTGGCGGCGGCCTCTACATAGATGGCATCCGCGGGGCATGCCCAGGCACACAGTTCACATCCGATGCATTTCTCCAAGCCATCGGGATAATGGTTCAGCTGATGGCGGCCGTGAAACCGTGGTTGCACATGCGGAGCCTCATAGGGGTATTGCTCAGTTACCGTGGGACGGAAGAAAGAGCGGAAAGTAACTCCGAATCCGGCTACGGGAGCGAAAAACTCGCCTAACGCACCCTTTTCATCGGGCTCAAAGCTCATGTCTTCCCTGGTGGGATTGCGTTTACTCATTTGATTCCCCTTCGTTGGCTACCAGGTAATCTTCCCTGGTACTTGCCCGCACTACGGCACGCGGACTGGGAGGTAGTACTTGCCCTGGCAGAGGCGGCACCGGGTATCCGCCTTTGAAAGCGTCAAAGGGTTCGCTGGCTGTGGCTTCCTTTTGAGCTTGCTTTTCCAGGGCTTTGCGATCGGCCTTGCCCCCGGTTATCCAAATAATGATGAGGGCAACTATAAAGACTGCCGCAATCGCCATCATTCTTTGCGAAATACTGCCAATTCCGTAGACGGTAACTACCCGCATCACGACCACCACTACCATCCAGGCGATCGATACCGGCAGCAAAATCTTCCAACCGAGCATCATTAACTGGTCATAGCGAACACGCAGCAGGGTGCCGCGTACCCAAATCATGAACCACATGACCGCCCAGACCTTGATTCCAAACCACAGGAATGGCCAAAGTCCGCTGTTGAGCGCGCCCCCGAGAATGGCATCCCCACCGGGGAAACGCCAACCACCCAGGAACAGCGTCACGCAGATCCCCGATACGTTAAACATGTTGATGTATTCCGCCAAGTAGAACCAGGCGAACTTCATCGAAGAGTACTCGGTCATATGACCCGCGACGATCTCGCCCTCACATTCGGGCAGGTCGAAAGGCAAGCGGTTAACTTCGCCCATCATCGAGATTACGTAGATTACGAAAGCAGGGAAGAGGGCGACGCACCACCACATGGGGCTTTGGGCGGCCACAATCTCCGAGGTTTTCATGGAACCGGAAACTACGAACACTGATACCAGAGACATTCCCATTGCCAGTTCGTAGCTGATCACCTGCGCGGCGGAGCGGGTTGCACCATAAAGCGGCAGGTGCCCATTGGACGCCCAGCCGCCGAGGATAATGCCGTAAACTCCTAATCCCGCAACGGCAAGCATATAAAGCACCGCCACATTAGAATCGGTCAGCTGCATAGGAGTCGAAAAACTCCCAAAATGCAGATCGGGGCCGAAAGGAATTACCGCGTAGATGCAGAAGGCACAGGCGGCGGTGATAACCGGTGCCAGTAGATAAAGCACCTTGTCTACATTCCGTTTGAAGATATCTTCTTTAGTTAGTAGCTTGACGGCATCGGCTAGCGCCTGGAAAAGCCCCAGTGGACCGTGAACATTCGGTCCTGGCCGGGTCTGAATCCGACCCAGGCCGCGCCTTTCCACCCACAGGGCCATGATCACACTGATAATCAGCCATGCCACGATGAAAACCGCCTTGATTAAGGTTATCCACCAGGTGTCATTACTGAAATCAGCGGCACCAGTACTATTTGCGCTTAGCAGGATTGTGGTATTCACTGCTGCACCTCCGCATTGGGCTCTAACTGGACTAAGGCGCCACTGGTGACGCCCAAAGATTCATACACGTGTGAGCCGGTGGAACATTCGGGCACCCACACCACACGCTGCGGCATTTTGGTTAGTACCACAGGCAGCTGGATTTGTCCCCTATCCGTTTTCAGGCTGATAGCGTCACCATCTTGGATACCAAACTCTTGCGCAGTTTCCGAACTGATACGCGCAAACGAAGCGCGCCCAGCCGCTTGCATATCGGTGGCTCCCACCTGCAAAAGGCCTTCATCGATCTGAGTCTTATGGCAAGTGATCACCACTTGCTTATTGGGGGGAGTTACCAACTCGGCAGGGGTGGCACCTTCGAACGCTACCCGTTTGCCATCCCAGTCCATAAGTTCATTAGCTTCCGCGTAAAGGGACTTGAGGGAATCAATCCCCAATTCCACACCCATCACTTGAGCTAGCTTGTTTAATACTTCCCAGTCCGGCATGTCTTGGGAAACCAGGGCTTGTCCGAAGGGACGCAAACGCCCTTCCCAGTTAATAAAGGTGCCGGGTTTCTCCGAAACTGGCGCCACCGGGAATACTACGTCCGCTGCTTGGGCGGCCGGCGTGAGATTAACTTCCAGGGAAACTACGAAGGAGGCCGCAGTTAAGGCTTTTTGAGCTAACTTCTGATCTGGCAGGTCGCGCAAGTCTAGACCGCCGAGCACCAGTGCTGATAGCTCCCCGCTGCAGGCATCCTCTAGAATCTTCTGCGTGTCACGTCCAGGCGTATCTGGCAGTTGCGCATTCCAAGCGGCAGCTAGATCACTGCGGGCTTCCGCGTCCCGCGCATCGCGTCCAAAGGGTAACAAGCCGGGTAAAGCGCCGGCTTCTACTCCCCCACGTTCGCCGCTGCGGCGTGGAATCCAAGCTAGCCGGGCTCCACTGCGAGCAGCCAAATCATTAACTGCTGTTAGTAAGCCCGGAACGGTACCAGCGCGTTCGCCAACGACGATTACTGCGCCCTCGCCTTGCAGACCAGCAAAAACTGTACCAAAGTCCCCTTCGGCCTCAGCTGTTACATTGGCTACTACTTCCGGCTCAGTTCCGGGAGCTGCAAACAGCACGGTAGCGTCAGTCTTTACCGAGGAGGGAGAGGCGAAAGGTGCCACTGTGGCTACCTTTACGCTCCCGGAGCGTACCCCTTTACGCAACCGCAGGAATACGGCACCGCATTCGTCCTCAGGTTCGAAACCAACCAATAGCACTTGACCGGCTTTTTCGAGGTCAGAGTAGGTTACTGGCATTCCTGCACCCGCGAAATAGGCACCTAAGAAAGATTCTTCTTCCCGGCCAGCCGCGCGGGTGCGCTGATCAATATCGTTAGTTCCGCAAACAACGCGGGCAAACTTGGACCAGGTGTAGGCGTCCTCAAAAGTTAGCCTGCCACCGGGCAGGAAACCAACTTTGCCTTTCCCGGCTGCTGCCAGTCCCTTCGCGGCACGATCAAAAGCATCCGACCAAGAGGTGGGAACCAGTTTGCCATCCTCGCGCACCAGCGGAGTTTTAATCCGGGACGGTTGGAACTGCCACTGGTAACCGAAACGATCCTTATCGGTGATCCACTCTTCGTTTACTTCCAGATCCTTTTGCGCTAGCCGTCGTGTGATGGCTCCACGACGAATATCGGTGCGCAAAGCAGAACCAGAAGCGTCCTGTTCGGTGACTCCCCGGGTGGAAACCAAATCGAAAGGCCGCGCCCGGAAGCGATAACGCTTTGAGGTCAGTGCCCCTACCGGACAGATCTGAATGATATTGCCCGAGAAGTAAGAGCTAAACAGTCTGCCTGCCTGGTCTTTCTCGTCCACGCCGGCGCCAATGGCAGCCGGGGAGGAAAGCGGAGCAGGTTTGCCGTGAGAATCCGAAAGCGCCGCGGCCTCGGGGTTGAGGCGAAGAGTCGGCTGAGAGCCGTCAGAATCGGAGATTCCCAAGATCTCCTGGTCAAAAGCGCCGATGTTTTCACCCATGAAATCGTGGTCGTCACGAGGCGAGGAACCGCCCCCGCGCCCTTGCAAGGCGATGAACGAGTCGCCCGCAATCTGGTTAGCGAACCGTACACAACGCTGACACAGTACGCAGCGTTCCCGGTCAATCAGAATTTGGCTAGTTAGCTCTACCGGTTTTGGCCACAGCCGCTTTTCATCACTAAAGCGGGTATGCAAAGTGCCATGCGACATGGCTTGATTTTGCAGTGGGCATTCCCCGCCCTTATCGCAAATCGGGCAATCCAGGGGGTGGTTAATCAACAGGAATTCGGTAATCCCGTGTTGGGCTTTCTCTGCTACTTCCGAAGTGGCAGCAGTTTTTATTTCCATTCCGGCCATTGCGGTCATAGTGCAGGCCGGTTGGGGCTTGGGCATAGGGCGAACCACCCCATCACGCCCCGGCATCGCCACCTCTACCAGGCACTGCCGGCAGGCTCCTGCCGGATCTAGCAGCGGATGGTCACAGAACCGCGGAATATGAATTCCTAGTTTTTCGGCTGCGCGAATTAGCAGTGTACCTTTAGCGACCTCAATGTCTTGGCCGTCAATATTGATTTGGACTTGCTCACTCACAGGGCGCCTCCTTTATTAAAAACCTCCGAGGCAGCGGGCGGGAATGCCTCCCACCAGGGAGTCGTATATCCGGCCTCGAACTCTTCGCGGAATTTATCGATTCCGCTACGCACCGGGGTAGCCGCGGCATCACCGAGGGCGCAGAAGCTGCGTCCAGCGATATTACCGGCAATATCGTAAAGCAGGTCTACATCGCCCTCTTGACCTTTGCCGGCCTCTAAGCGGTGCATTATCTGTTTCATCCAATAGGTACCTTCACGGCACGGGGTACATTTACCGCAGGATTCATGCTGGTAGAAATCAGTCCAACGGCTAATCACCCGTACTACGGAAGTAGTGTCATCGAAGACCTGCAGGGCGCGGGTGGCCAGCATGGAACCAGCGGATGCTACGTCCTCATAAGTTAGGGGAACATCCAGGTCATCTGCAGTAAATAACGGAGTCGAGGATCCACCCGGGGTATAGAACTTTAAGGCGTGCCCCTCGCGAATCCCACCGGAGTATTCCAGCAGCTCGCGCATGGTAATCCCAAACGGTGCCTCATATAGACCCGGATGTTTAACGTGACCAGACAGATTAAACATTCCGTAACCGAGGGATTTATCGCGACCCATCGAGGCGTACCATTCCACCGAATTACGGAACACCGTGGATACTTGGGCAATGGTTTCGGCGTTGTTAATTACCGTAGGCCGCGCATAGAGCCCCTTGACTGCCGGGAAGGGCGGTTTCAAACGGGGGTGACCCCGCTTGCCCTCTAGAGAATCCAGCAGTGCAGTTTCTTCCCCACAGATATAGGCACCGGCACCGGCGTGGGCAATCAACTTCAGATCACCCAACAACCCGGCATCTTCAGCCTCTTTAATGGCCACTAGCAGGCGGTTATAGGCGTGAACGACTTCGCCACGGATATAGATAAAAGCGTGATCGCAACCGATAGCCAAACAGGTGATCGCCACCCCTTCGATAACCGCGTGCGGGTTAGCCAAAATCATCGGGATATCTTTGCAGGTACCCGGCTCGGATTCGTCACAGTTAACGGTAAGGTAACGCGGACCGCCGTCATCAGGCGGCAGGAACGACCATTTCAGACCAGTACCGAAACCGGCACCACCACGTCCGCGCACGCCGGCTTGCTTAACTGCATCCAGAATTTGCGCCGGTTCCATTTGCTTGGCTTTTTCCAGGCCGGCGTAACCGCCAGTTTTCTGGTAGGCCTTCAGCGTCCAGCTCTCCGGCTCCCGATACTGTTTAGTGATAATCGGGGTCAGCGGAACCCGGCGGATCTCAGACTTTCCGTTTTCGCTCACTTGTCCGCCTCCTTATGATCAGCAGAGGAATGCTCCTTGCCGACCGGATCTTTTCCGGCCTGATTAGCAGCTGCACCCGAAGCTGTATCTCCAGCCTGAGCGGCTTCAGGTTCTCCAAACTGCTCGGGGTCAGGGGCTTGCATACCTTGTTCTTCGGCTACTTTTAGTCCCCACAAACTGGCGGGACCGGCAGCCACGCCCTGATTTGCAGTCTCGGGATTAGGGAATCCTGCCAGAATCCGGCTGGCCTCTTTGAAAGTAGGAGCCACTTCGGATCCTCGCGTGGGATGCACCGGCTTTCCAGCTTTAATATCGCGCACCAATTGCACCGCTGATTCGGGAGTCTGATTATCGAAGAACTCCCAGTTAACCATAACTACCGGCGCATAGTCACAGCCAGCATTGCATTCGAGTGCCTCGAGAGTAATCTTTCCGTCGGCGGTAGTCTCATCATTTCCGACCTCTAGTTCTTTTTCTAGAGTCTCCATGATGTTATCCCCGCCGAGGACGGCGCAGAGGGCGTTCGTACATACCCCCACGGTGTATTCGCCGTTAGGGTGCCGTTTGAACTGGGTATAGAAGGTGGCAACCGCGCTCACTTCCGCGCGCTGGCAGTTAAGAATATCGGCGATTAGTCCGATGCCGTTGGCGGTGACGTATCCGTCGATGCTCTGCACTAGGTGCAGCAATGGGATCATTGCGCTGCGTTCGTGCCCCTGTGGATAGCGAGCAATAATTTCCGCTGCTTCGGCGCGGAACTTTTGCTCGACCTCAAAATCGTAAAAACTCATTAGCGATCGACACCTCCCAGGACGGGATCCACACTGGCCAGCGTTACGATCAAGTCAGAGATCGTACCGCCTTGTGCCATTAGGGATAAGGACTGCAGGTTAGCAAAGCTGGGGTCACGGAAGTGCGCCCGATAGGGACGAGTGCCCCCATCCGAGACCACGTGTACCCCCATTACGCCTTTAGCATGTTCCACCAGCTGGGTGGCCTGGCCAACCGGTGCTCTAAAGCCTTCGGTCACCAACTTGAAATGTTGAATCAGGGACTCCATGGAGTTACCCATGATCTCCTTGATGTGTTCGGGAGAGTTACCTTGCCCATCGGTACCTACGCTCAGCTGTGCGGGCCATTTGATTTGCGGATCGGAAATCATAACCGGTTCGCCCTCGGTTTCATCAAGGCGATCCAGCACCTGGTAGATAATCTTCAAGGATTCATAACATTCGTCGAAGCGAACCACAGTCCGGTTATAGGCATCAGACTGGTCAGCTACGGGAACATCGAACTCGAAGTTTTCGTATCCACAATAAGGCTGCATCTTCCGCATATCCAGAGGATATCCAGCTGCCCTCACGGAAGGACCGGTCATAGACATAGCCATATGTCCCGATAAAGGCAAAACAGCTACATCACAAAAACGAGCCTTAAAGATCGGGTTCTGCAAAGTCAGATCCTGCAGCTCGTTGATATCACGGCGGGTCTTGGGGAGCAGATCACGAATATAATCGGTACACCCAGGCGGCAAATCTTGGGCTACCCCACCGGGACGGATATAGGCGTGGTTCATACGCAAACCGGTGATCTGTTCGAAGATCCGTAGGATTTCTTCACGTCCTCTGAACCCGATGGTCATCATAGTGGTGGCGCCGAGCTCGTTACCACCGGTGGCAATGGCCACTACATGCGAGGCAATCCGGTTTAACTCCATCATTAGGATGCGGATTAGGTTTGCCCGCTCCGGGATTTCAGCGGTTTTCTTTAGAAGTTTTTCTACTGCCAGGCAGTAGGCGACTTCTTGGAAGAAGGGGGCTACATAGTCCATCCGGGTGCAGTAGGTTACGCCCTGCGTCCAGGTACGGTATTCCATGTTCTTTTCGATACCGGTATGCAAGTATCCGGTTCCCACCCGCACGTCGCGAACGTATTCGCCATCGAGTTCCACAATCAGGCGCAACACCCCGTGCGTCGAGGGGTGAACCGGTCCGATATTCATCACGACCCGCTCATTGGCGAGTTTTTCGACTTCGGACGCCATTTCTTCCCAGTCTCCGCCATGCAGATCGTATTGCGGAGTGTCCTCGGTTACTAGACTGTCGAGGGCGGGACCGGCAGCTCGGAGCAGGGGGCTGTTCTTTTCGTCGGTGTATTTCATTTAGCTGTATGACCTCCGAGAATCGGCGGGCGGAACTGTCGCGCCCTTAAATTGCACCGGGATACCGCCCAACGGATAGTCTTTCCGCTGCGGGTGTCCTACCCAGTCGTCGGGTAAAGCAGTTCTGGTCAGACCGGGATGACCGGTAAAGATAATTCCCATCAGATCCCAGGTTTCTCGCTCCCACCAGTCATTTCCTGGATAGGTAGCTACCACCGAGGGAATCCGAGGATCAGATTCCGGGCAGGTAACTTCTATGCGCAGCTGGCGATTGTGGGTTGCGGAATAGAGCATATAGACTGCGTGCAGCTCTTTCCCCGTATCATGCGGATAGTGCACGCCGTTGACCCCAAGACACAGCTCAAAACGCAGATCTTGATCGTCGCGCAGCCACCTGGCAACCTGCGGCAGATGCTCGCGGGCGATGAAAATGGTCAGTTCATCATTATCGACTACTACCCGCTCGATTACCTGCGCTATTTCCAGGTCAGACTGTTCGATAAGTTCTTCTAAAATATCTACGACTTCATCGAACCAGGATCCATAGGGACGTCCGCTTTCAGCCGGCATCTGGCGACGCAACTGCATTTCAGTGAAGCCGGTGGTGTCACCATCATCGTGTACCCCGAACAGACCGTGGCGGGTACCCATATCTGAGCCGGCCGTGAAACCGCGTGGGGCGGTTACCTCGACCGCTACTGGCCCGTCCTCAACATCGGAATGGAGGACTACTGTCTTGTCGTCTTCGCTCACGCCAACAGTCCTTTCATCTGGGAGGTAGGAGTCGCTTCCAAGGCCGCCTTTTCGGCTTTACGGGCGATCTCCAGCCGTTCTTTTTGAGTAATAGGAGTGCGGTAGTGGATCTGATCCCACAGCACCATAATCGCGTGGATCAGGGCTTCGGGACGCGGGGGGCATCCGGGCAGATACACATCTACCGGCACCACGTGGTCGCAGCCTTGCACTACTGCATAGTTATTGAATACCCCGCCGGAGGAAGCACAGGCACCCATGGAAATAACCCATTTAGGCTCCGGCATGGCATCGTAACAATTGCGGATAATCGGTGCCATCTTCCAGGAAACCCTGCCCGATACGATCATCAGGTCGGCATGCCGCGGAGAGGCACGGAAAACTTCCATCCCGAAACGGGAAATATCAAAGCGCGGGGTGCCGGTGGCCATCATTTCGATAGCGCAGCAGGCCAGCCCCATAGTCACCGGCCAGACACTAGCTTTACGGTTAAGACCCATAAACTTGTCTAGGCTGGTGAGGGCGACTCCTGCCGGCAGCTCATTATCAAAAGACATGCTGTACCTCCTGTACCTCTCTTAATAGTCCAGTCCGCCGCGGCGCCATTCATAAATATAGGGCACCAGCACCAACACAATGAACAGTAGGATGTCGATCAATACCGGAATGGCCATCACTTGACCAAAATGCCCGATTGATACGGCGAACGGGTATAGGAACACCATTTCCACGTCGAAGACAATGAACGTCATCGCAATCAAGTAGTACTTAATCGGGAAACGTCCGCGGGCGTCCTCGTGAACATTGGGATCAATCCCGCATTCGTAAGTCGCCAGTTTGGTGCGGGTCTTGCGCCCCGGGCCGAGAACTGCCGACAGTACCAGACCGCCGACGGCCAGCACAATCGCGACCGCACCCATGATTAACAGTGATGCCGATGGACTCATTTGGCCTCCACATCCTTTTTATCCGCTCCGCCAGCTATGACGAAGTTACTGCTGTAGTTTCCGGTTAGATTCCGGTTCGGTTGTTCTTTCTGACCGATGTTCTTCATGACGGTATTACCACCTTAGTCAGAATTCGCAGCATCTTGTCGGAGGCTACTCCGCCGCGGCGTTCATAACCATCAGAAAGCATCTTATGGACAAATCGCATCAGCGCCGGTTTATCCAACCCGTACTTGGTACAGGCATGCATAATTTTGGGATTCTCGATCAGGCGCACAAACACGCGACCCAAACTGTAGTAACCCCCGTATTGATCTTGCAGGTCACGAGGGTATTCTCGGAGGGCGAGTTCTGCTTGTTCCCGCGAGGTACGTCCCAGTGCCTGGATTAAAGCGTCAGCGGCGCGCCGTCCGGCGAACATCCCCGGGGCGATTCCTTCCCCGTTGAAAGGAGATACCATTCCGGCGGCATCACCGACCAAAAGTAGTCCATTTTCGTAAGCCGGTTTGCGATTAAATGCCATTGGTAAGGGTGCAGACCGTAGCGACCCCACCATATTTTCTTCGGTCAGACCCCATTCCGGGGGAAGGTTAGCGACCCAGCGCTGGAATATCTGCTTATATGGCAACTTGGTGGACTGGGCACCCGAGGATACCGACCCTAATCCCACGTTGACCAGCCCATCACCCATCGGGAACAGCCAACCGTAACCGGGAAGTAAATTGGATTTACCAGGTTTGCCATCCCACAGCTCTAGGTGCGATTCCATCATGGTTTCGTTGCCGCGGGGAGAGCGGAAATATGCCCGCGCCGCTACCGCTAGGGGACGATTCTTGAGGGGGCTACGCCCTTGCCGCGAAGCGAGACGGGCATTCGCTCCCGAACAATCCACCACGTATTGTGCCTGGAAAGTTACTTCCTGTTTTTTGCGAGTCTTAGGATCGCGCTTAATAGCGCTGACCCCGCGGGCATATCCGTCACCGTCGGTGAGCAAGTCTTGAACCACGGTGTTTTCCACTAGCCGAGCACCTGCGGCTACTGCCTGTTTAATTAGCCGCTGGTCTAGCTGGGTGCGCTGGCGGGTAAGGCCATAGGCGGGCAGGGAACCGTTTTTCGGCCACGGCAAAGTAATCCGATGCCCACCCCCGATTACGCTCAATCCGTAATTGGGCTGCCACCCTTCTGTTAAGGGATTAATCCCCATCGCCAAAATTTCTTTAACCGCTCCTGGGGTTAGACCGTCACCGCAAATTTTGTCCCGCGGAAAAGTGGATTTTTCTAGCACTAGGACGTCAATGCCGGCTTTAGCTAGGTGATAGGCTGTGGCAGACCCTGCCGGACCGGCACCCACTACCAGCACCTGACAGCGATCGCCTGCAAGCTGATCCGCCATGCCTGAACGCCCCTCCCGTGCCATGTATCGTTCCTGCCTCTACCCTGATGTAGGTAAGCAAATCGAGGATTTTAGGCAGTCTCCTCACGCCTGTCCTAGGCTAACCTGCTTTTTTATTTGCCTAAAGTCACAGAGGTTTACGCTGGCAAACCCAATTTTCCCAGGACCTAAGTCCATGACATATTCTAAGTGATTAAGCAAGGGATTTATTGCTTAATTAGATACAACTTTCAGAAAATCTCCATATTTCCCGGTCATAACCATTCGTAGTTATCCCCGTAATCAGCTTTTAGCTCTCTTTAAATGCGCGATGAATCGCCACTGTTCCTAACGTTAGATTGCGGTAGGAGACCTCACCCCAACCATTGTCTTGGATTAGGTGCCCCAAAGTCTCTTGGTTTGGCCAATCCAAAATGGAATCAAACAGGTAAGTATAGGCATCCGAATCTGAGGAGACCAGGCGTCCGGCAGTGGGCAATACGTTGCGCATATACAGCTCATATAGCCGGGCAATCAAGGATGAAGGCGGAGTCGAGAACTCCATAATTGCCAACTTTCCCCCCGGCTTAGTAACTCGCGCCAGTTCCCGCAACGCCTTCGCCGGATCGTGCATATTTCTAAACCCGAAGGAGCAGGTAACGGTGTCAAACGACTGATCCGCGAAAGGTAGGTCGTGGGCGTCACCTACCACGAAGTTAAGTTCGCGGTGGCGCCTTTTCCCCTCCGCAACCATGCCTGCCGAAAAATCGCAGCAGGTAACTTCCGCTCCTGCCCGGTGAAAACCCAGCGAAGAGGTGCCGGTGCCAGCGGCGATGTCCAGAATCTTTTGCCCTGGTCGCGGCGCCACCACTTGCTGCAGACAGCGCCGCCAAATCCGGTGTTGCCCGAAAGTCATCACATCATTAGTCAAATCATAACGGGCAGCCACCTGGTCAAACATTCCAGATACTTCTTCAGGCTGCTTATCTAGACCAGCGGCTGCCGGTGGTTGCTTTTCGCTCAAAATGGCTCCTTCTAAGTAGGCATTTGTCAGGTTACTCAGAAACGTTGCCCCAATCCAACCAGGTTGAAACCATGCCGCCTAGCCTTTGCTTTTTGCAGGGCTTTACTAATCCGGGAGCGACGCCGAAAATCGATCACCGGCCACCCGCGCTGCAAAGCGCGCACCCGCAGCCAAATATCGGGATTGATAGCCGAAGGCTTGCCCACCAGGGTTAATAGCGGCATATCGTTATCGGAATCTGAATATGCAAAACAGGATTGAAGGTCGTATCCCCGCTCTGCCGCCAGCGCCACTACCTGATCTCGCTTGCCTTGGGCGTGCATAAGTTCTGATTCTAGACGCGCCTCGTAAACCCCGTCTTTCACCGCAACTTGGGTGCCGATGCCACCGGTAATTCCCAGACGCGCAGCCAACATTTGGGGAAGTTCCGAGGGCGCGGCGGAGATCAACCAAATATCATGCCCGGCTGCCTGATGTCGTTTTATCAGTCCTTGTGCCTGCGGGAAAAGCTTTTTCTCTAATCGGTCGCATACCCGCTGCGAGATCGCCATAATCTCTTGGCAAGTATGCCCGGCCATAACCTGTAAAGCCCGGGTTTTTACCTGCTCGATACGCTTTTGATCTTCTCCCAACACCACATAGAAAAAGGCGTGACGCGCAGCAAAGAACAGGTCGGAAATCCCAAAAAATCCGTGTCTAAAAAGCTCACGAGTGAGTATCCAGGAACTAGCTCCCCGAATGACGGTTTCGTCAAGATCGAAGAAGGCTGCTACCTTCGGTTCTCCGCTCACGCCTCTAGCCTAATGGTCTAGCTAGGTTTTGCACACTCAGTTAGCAAAAACAGTTTGCTAGGGTTGAGGATATGCAGAACCTAACCACGATTCACCTAATGCGCCACGGCGAAGTTGATAATCCGGATGGGGTTTTATATGGACGGCTGCCGGGATATCACCTAACCGATCTCGGCCGGCAAATGGCGCAGATGAGCGCAGAATATCTCCTGGAAAAGGGCGCCTATTTAGAGGCCATCGTTTCCTCTCCTCTAGAGCGCGCGGTCGAGTCTGCAACGCCGGCCTCGGATCTATTTGATCTGCCTATTCATACTGACAAACGGCTTTTAGAGTCGATGAATATGTTCGAGGGTGAAGTGGTTAACGGCAACCGTGCCGCCCTATTCCATCCGCGCAATTGGCCGCGTTACCGCAACGTTTTTCGTCCTTCCTGGTGCGAGCCTTACGCCGTCCAAGCCAGCCGAGTTACAGAAGCGGTGCGTTCTGCGCTCCATCTGCCAATTGCGGATCCTTCCCGCCTGGGTCGCTCCACCGATGGCGCTACGATTCGCGAAATTTTGGTGGTGTCTCACCAGCTTCCCATCTGGTCTTTCCGCCTGTTTGTGGAGGGTCGTCCGCTAGCACATATTCCTACCCGCCGGCAATGCGCTTTAGCCTCGCTTACTTCCCTTACTTTCTTAGGAAACACCCTGATTAGTTTGGATTATTGCGAACCGGCGGCTCCGCTGCTAGCTCAGGCTTCCGATATGGTACCGGGCACTTCCGCCGCCACTTTAAATCAAGGACACTAAACGCCTGCCGATCCCATAATGCGTAGAGTGTTTGGCTGAAAATAACCCGGCCAGCCCGGTTACTACGGCTGCGCTAAGCGCAGGTATCGCTTTAGCCTTGTGAGGACGGTTTTTCCGGAGGGTTCGCGTCCGGGTCGGCTTCGTCCTCGCCGCTGCCGCGTGAGGAGGAATCTTCCCCGCTGTCAGCGCTGTCAGCGGCGTCCTGCCCACTAACTGAGTCCTGCCGGTTTTTCGCGGCTCGCCGCAACGCCTCTTCTTCGGCTTCCCGCGCCAGCTTTTCTCGCCGCATCTTCGCCTCTAAAGAGAACAAAAAATCGGGGTTATCATCGGGCGCCTCTGGTATGTCCGGTTCTTGCGAGCGGGAACGCTCCCCGCTTCCTCGGAAAATGTCCAGCGGATTGCGGGGAATCTCTATCCTGCCGTCAGCACTTTCGGCTTTGCTCGCCCAAGAAATCACGATCCACGCTAGCGGCCCAAAAAGCGGTAATACAATAATAATCAACAACCAAAATGCCCGCGGAAGGCGCCCGGGAAGATCCGATTTATCCGTGCGCAAGCAATCCACTAGCGCGTATACCGCTAGCAGGATCTGTACGAGGGCAATAACTACCGCAGCCATGTTCCCAGCCTAGCAACTATAAATTTTTTGGTCTTTCTAAAGACCTTGGAAAGCCCACTGAACCGCTATAGCCAGCCCATACCCCAAGGTGATTTGCCCCACCTGTTTCAGGGTTTTTATCAGGGCTTTCCCCCGGGCGCCTTGCAGCACTTTCATCAGTGGCAAACTCAGCCAAATCGCCAGGGCGAGGCCAAACATTAGCGCTTCCCAACGGACACTGAAGGATATTACCCCCAGTACCAACGCTGCATATAGATAACAGGCAAACAGATAGCGCGAGCCCTTATCCCCTAACTTCACCGCTAGCGTATTTTTTCCGCTCTGGCGGTCTCCGGGGATATCGCGCAGATTATTTACTAACAATAGGGCGCAAGAAAGCAGCCCGATACCACTGGCCGCTGTCCAGGTGCGCCACGGCAACATATGGGCATGCACCCAGATAGTTCCCTGCACCGCCAAAAGACCGAAAAAGGCAAACACCATCACTTCGGATATCCCAGGCAGATAGCCGTAAGGATGCTTTCCTCCGGTATAGAACCACGCCGCCAGGGCAGCCAGCACCCCTAGGCCAATCAATCCGTAGCTACCTGCCCAGACACAAAGGGCAATTCCACAAATCCCTCCGAACGCATAGCAGCTCAAGGCCGCCAGCAACACCGTGCGGGGAGCGGCTAATCCCGCACCCGTCAGGCGCTGGGGCCCCACCCGTTTCCCGCTCGCATCGGTGCCGCGGATTCCATCGGAATAATCATTGGAAAAATTCACGCCTACCTGGAAAGATAGCGCTACTAACAGTGCTAATACTGATTTTCCTAGAGAGGCGTTTCCCAGGCCAATCGCCCCGCCAATCCCCATAATCACCGGCGCCAGGGAGGCGGGTAAGGTTTTCGGGCGGGCGGCTTCAATCCATTGTGAACCAGTTGCCATTACGGCTTAGATTCCTTTCTATTCGCGGTACATTATCGCATTTCTTCGTTTTCACAGTAATGAAACTTCTTTGACTGTCGCCGGATTATCTAATCCAGGCTTCCCCGGATGCCACTCGCTGGGTAGCCAGTTGCCGGCAGGCGCTGCGATCAACCTTTCCCTGCAAATCAGTAGGAATCTCATTTACGAGGACGAGGGCACGGGGAGCATGTGCTCGATCCAACTGGCCGGTCACCAGGGATCGTACCAGCATCGCTAAATCGGTGGATGGTTCGGACTCATCCTCTGTAGGAACCGTGGCGCTATAGGGACGGTCTCCTCCTTCGGGACGGTTGCCGCTCCCAGTGATCTCAGTTGCCGCGATTTCCATTTCTTCTAAATCGCCCTCTAGATCATCGGGCAGAGCTACCGGAGCGGAGGGGGCAATATCGGCAGCTGGGAAGACAATTTCTCCTTCGGAAGTGGGATTAGCGGTTCCCCGCGCTACCTCGTAGATTCCGGCCGGTAGTTCCCCGGTTTCTGCGGCGGCAACCACATCTACATCGGCTCCCCTGATCTTGGCGGCCATGGCGGCCATCGCCGCTTCCAAGGGAGTTAATTGCGGCTTCGATTCCTCTTCCTTAGTGGAAGGAAGCCCGGCCAGGTCTCGTACTTTCTCAGCATCAATTTTTAGGGTGGATCCGCGCGAAAACCCTGTCGAAACCGCTGGTTTTACCGCCAAATTATGCTGGGGATTTAGCAGCTGCTCAGCGATATCGGATGCCGGCTTAATGACCGCAGTAACCAGGGAACCCCATCTGGGATCAGGCACCCCCACCACTACTACCTTGTCAACCTGCGGTAGATCCTGAATTACTCGTTCCACCAGGGAGGCTTGGATATGTACCCCCGCAGTGGCTATTACGTCGCGCATTTTTCCGTCCACTATTAGACGCGACCCGCGCATATGACCCGCGTCTTTGCTGCGCAGCCAACGCCTCCGTCCCCGCGTAACCCACTCGACCTGTCCCGGTTTACCCAGATAACCGGCCATCATACAGATCCCAGATAGCCAAATCCGATCCCCGATAGTGGCCACGTGCACGCCGGCAACCGGTTTACCATCCAGCACGCACAGTCCGCACGATTCGGGGATCCCGTAGCCGGGAATAATATCTATTCCCGCTTCTCTCGCGGCGCGCCCCAGACGATCATGACTAGTTAAACCGGTAACTATCAGTGCCGATACTTCGCTCAGTGCGCTGCGCTGTGCAGGAGGGATGTCCAGGAGCTGGGAGAGCTGTTCCTTAGTGATCTGCATATAAATAGGAGCCTGATCTTTGTCGCTGCGATCCTTCGCTCGCTCCACCGCCCTCACAATCTCGAGGGCACCAGCTGGTGTGGTTTTGGCGGCAATGATCGGAGGAATATTTACCGCAATGGCTCGGGCCAGAGTCATAATCCCGTCGATCTCAGTGACCGGAGCGGTAAGAACCCAGCGTCCCGGCCTACCTATCGCGGAATTTACTGCTTCCGCCATATTTTTAATGCCGAGCTGCGAGTAGCAAATAACGGCGCCACCTGCCGGTGCCGGCAGGGCTAAGACCGCGGATTCCGGCACCTGGTGCTTGCGGGTTTCATAGTCTGTCAGCCCCTTCGGACGACCCATACTCTTCGGGAAAGGGAACAGTACCTGAGATTTTTTCAGACGAGTGCGATTTAGATTGGGAGGGAAATCTTCATCCCCTGTCATTTGTTTAGCTAGCGCAGAAAGCAAAGTGGAGACATCTGCCGAAGAATCAGCTATCGGCAGGTAATGAAAAGGAGAAAAGATTTCCATCGCGACTTCCTGAAAGTTAAGTAATGTCGAATGCTATTCTAGCCTGTCATTAGCTTCGAGTTCTTAAAACTCCGTAACCTCAGCGACGGTTAAAGCTACAGCATGTAGCATTTTATGACTTGTAGCACATTAAAAAGATTAGGCTTCTTCCATCTTTTTGCTATACTTATAGAAGCCGGTCGCTCCGGCTATTTTAGGGGAACGTGTGTCAAGATAACCCCTAAACTACAACCTAGAGTCGGTTCCGCATTAGCGCAGGAGGGAGCGCGCGGAACCGGCTCTAGGCATTTAAACTCCACTTACTTTCCGCCGCTGACTGTCTGCTACCTGCCGATCAGGGTGCACTTGATGCGAGTGCGCCTTGCGGCATTAGCCCACAGATCACTACAGGCGGCTGGTGGATACTATTTACTCTGCGCTAATCCAGTAAGATCTCTGCTACTTGGGATAATACCTGGGAGGCGCCACCAGACACCCGCACGTCCGCAAGAGAATCAGCGGCAGTCGGTCCGCGATTAATCACCGCTACGTTGGCGCCGGTTCCCCAGGCCTCCCGCAACACCCATAGTCCGGTTAAAACTGCCAGGGAGGTTCCCACTGCCAGCACCACGTCGGCTTCTCGCGCCGCCGCGAAAGAATGATCCATGGCCTCTCCCGGTAGCGCTTCCCCGAAAAACACGATTCCCGGTTTAATAATCCCGCCGCAACGCGGACAAGACAGCAGGTTGAACTGGCAGGCGCGTGCCGCCTGCTCATCGGCAGCCGCTAGCACTGCCACGTTTTTGGGGTCGGGATCGTCTTTTACGTCCGGATTAAGTTTGCGTAACTCCTGGTCAATATGTTCGCGCGAAAATACTGCTCCGCAGCCTAGGCATTGGACGTCCTCAAAAGTTCCGTGCAACAGCTGCACATTCTTACAGCCCGCTTTCCGATCTAGGCCGTCGACGTTCTGGGTGGCGATGCAGTTAATCAGCCCCGCCTCCTCTAGCCGCGCTAAAGCGTAGTGCCCCGGGGTGGGCTGCAGCCGCGCTACCGTTTTCCAGGTTTCTTGATTTCGCCGCCACACCCATTTTTGCCAATAAAGCTCGCCTAAAAACTGATCCATATCGACAGTAGGCATCCCGGAAGAACCGGTGCCGCGATAATCCGGAATCCCGGCATCGGTAGACATGCCCGCTCCCGCGACCACAATCGTTTTTTTGCCGGACATCAAATCCGCTATGGCCTGGGCTCCCGCCTTTTCATCAGTAATGAACTCGCTCACGTTTTGCCTCCCGCCCTCAGGTTACCCCGTTTAGAGGAAGATTACCGGGGAGGCAACCAGCGTCAACCGGTCTCGCGCTTTTTAACCTCGAAAATTTGCTGGTTAACCTGGTAAGTTATGGCTATTGTCAATAGGAGTCGCCTATTTGCCGGCAAACCCCGCTACAATTGGGGAAGGCAATTATCGATGCCGTCTGCAAGAAAGGAAGGGCATCCCTGTGAGACCGACACACATTCTGATTCTAATTCTGGTGTTAATCATTGTTTTTGGAGCCTCGAAACTACCCGATATTGCCCGCAATATCGGCAAATCTGCAAAGGTTTTGAAGTCCGAACTTTCGGATCTTAGTGAAGACGACAACACCAAGCAGGTAGCGGCAGGAACTCAGAACCCCCAAATTCCAGCTGCTCCTTCTTCTCCGGCTCCCACGCAGAACGCACAGACTTCCTCTCCGGAAGTAGTCAGCGGGCAGTCCGACACCGCGGATCCGCCGGAAACCAAATAGTTCTCTAACCCGATGCCGGGACAAAAAAAGAACAACCCGCAAGCCCGTATGCGGGTAAGCGAACACCTGATAGAACTGCGCAAACGCTTACTACTGGCGCTGGCCGGGATACTTGTAGCCTCGATTGGCGGCTGGTTCTTAGTTACCCCTACCTTGAACTGGATGCAAGCACCGCTGCTGGCCGTCAGTGAGCAAGCTCCGCAACTAAACTTCCAAACGATTGGCGCCGCCTTTGATATGCGGATTCAGGTCTCGCTTTGGCTAGGAGTATTGATTTCTGCGCCCTGGTGGATTTACCAAATTGGTGCCTTTATCGCTCCAGGATTGAAGCGTAAAGAAAAAATCTATATCGCCAGTTTTGGTTTAGTAGGAGTATTACTTTTCAGCGGCGGCGCCCTCTCTGGGATATGGGTGATCCCCAAGGCAGTAGCAATCCTTAACTCTTTCACTCCCGACGGAGCCTTAATGCTGCTAAGGGCAGATTCCTATATCACCTTCTTTATGCGGATGGTACTGGCCTTCGGCCTGTCCTGCCTGGCGCCCGAAATCTTGGTGGCGCTGAACTTTATGGGGGTACTGAAAGCAAAAACCATGCTAAAAGGCTGGCGGTGGGCAGTGGTACTGGCCGCTGTTTTCTCGGCGGTTGCCAATCCCCTACCCACTGCCTGGCCGATGATCGTACAGATGTCGGCCTTAATCGGACTCTACCTATTGGCAGTCGGAATCTCCGCTATCAACGACTGGATTAAAGCCGGAGGTAGCCTGCACTCTCGCTTCGGTAAGATTTTGCGAAAACGGAAGCATTCCGAGGCATCCTCCGCTTCTAAGCAATAATGATTGCTCGAAATCCGCGCCTATTTTCGTGAGATACGTCCTCAGAAAACAAAGCCCTAGCAAAGATTATCTTCCCTGGTATCGTTAATACTTGACACGGAAACGCGGCCTTAATCCGGTCGCAGCAAGCGAAAGGGGAACATGTTGGCCGGCAACAGCAAAAAAGACGACCCAGAAAAGATGGCACAGATGCACCGCTGGTTAGACCAGGTGCGTGCAGACCTGCAATTAGAAGATAATCCCCTGGAAGCGGTGGAATCAGAACTGCTGTCTCTGATTGGAACCGTAGCGCATGGCCCTTCCCGCCCGGGTGCCCCTTTGACTGCCTTTCTTGCCGGATATCTAGCTGGTCAGGGCGCTGATGCCAAGCAGGTTATTGCCCAGCTGCAAGAACTAGCTAGCAACTGGCAAGACTAGCTACCTAGCATCAAACAGCAGATATCGGGTCGGGAGGGGTAATGCGCGTCGAATCTGGGGGTGAGGAATCCTCGCCCCAGCTAGTTGATCTTTGGGGACGGGTAGCCGCAGACCTGCGACTATCGGTTACCGACCGTTGTAACTTGCGCTGCAGTTACTGCCTTCCCGAGGACGCCGACACCTGGATTCCCCGTCAAGATTTACTGACTCCCGCCGAGATCAGGCGCCTTACCCAGGTGGCACTGTCTCTAGGAATTCGTAAAGTTCGTTTAACCGGAGGCGAACCTCTTTTACGCCCCGATTTATCCGAGATTATCCACCAGATTCGCCAGGCGTTCACGCAGGCGAGCCTGCCTGCTGATATCGCGCTGACTACCAACGCTATCGGTTTAGCTCCCCGGCTAGATTCTCTGGTAAACGCGGGTTTAGGGCGCATCAACATTTCTTTAGACACCTTGGATCCCGGCCGCTATCACGCGCTCGCAAAACGCGACCGTTTTCCCGAGGTGGCCACGGCTCTGGAAAAACTACCCGGTAGCGGCCTAGAACCCACAAAACTTAACTCAGTGATTTTAGATCAGCAGTCCCTAGAGGAAATACCGGATCTAGTTCGCTTTGCGCTGCGGCGCGGATTCCAATGGCGCGCGATCGAGTTTATGCCGATTGGCCCCTTAGGGGATTCGGCTACGGTGCGTCCCCATGCTCGCGACATCCTCGCGCGCCTGCAGGAAAGTTTTTCGCTCACCCCGATTGAAACCGACCCGGCGGCTCCGGCGCGCCGTTGGAACGTGGCAGCCGGCAGCGACCATCCCGCCGGGATTATCGGGGTTATTGCCTCCGAGTCTTCGCCCTTCTGCGCTACCTGTGACCGCACCCGCCTGTCTGCTGATGGCAAGGTTTATTCCTGCCTGTTTTCTTTATCTTTTGTCGATTTACTTGCTCCTATGCGTCAAGGTGCCTCTAACGACGAGCTGGCTCAGCTTTGGCTAGCTGCCCAGGCAGCTAAGCCTGCCGGTCACCGTGAAATAGCGGCGCCAGGACGCAGAACCTATTCCCTCTCTCAGATTGGAGGCTAAAGCGTGGTTACCGTACGTTTTTTCGCCGGAGCTGCCCAGGCAGCAGGAGTTGATAGCGCCCAGGTTACGGCGGCTGCCCACCAAACTTTGCGGGAAATCGCGCAAGCTGCCAGCAGTAATAATCTGGCACCGATTCTAGAGGTTAGTTCCTTCCTAGTGGACGGCGCCCTCGCCGATGGCGACACCCCCCTAGGTGAATCCGCCACCAACGGCCAATTGGATGTACTTCCCCCGTTTGCGGGTGGTTAGGAGTCGCACCCAATTGTGCACGGGGGAGAAGTTTTTCCTCCCGCCCTGTGTTGCGGGTCTGGCTCGGTAAAAGCACTCCGGGGACCCCGTGAGCTTCGCAAGGCTCAGCTCAAGCCCCTCTCGTATCTTTTACCGGCCGCGACCCGCTCAATAATTGCCAAATCATTTTTCAATTTTTTACGTATTACGCCCAAACAAAGGATCCGATTGATTGCCAGGTATCCGATATTTAGCCTTTCGACTACTAAGCGGTCTAGCCTGATCGGATAAAACTTCTCCCCCACGCTAGGGTTGCAAGCACCGCCTCGCCATTGAGCGCCTGGTATTTCGGGCAGTTCCCCCATGCAAGGGATGCTTCCGGTTACCGAAAAGGGAGAAATCCACTTAGCCTGCAAGAACGGATTTATGCCTGAGGACAAACAGAAAACCACATTCCAAGGATTCGGATACGCATTAGCTCATCTATTTGCAGCCATTTCTATTTTCTCTGTGCTGGTCAACCTGTCCCCGAGCAAGGGTCGCGGCAGGAAAATTGATCAGTAGCGGGAGTAGATTTTATCCGAGTAGGTGCGGTGGGCATAAGAATTTGGGCACTATAGCACCCGGGCGGATTTATGCCTCAGGACAAACAGAAAACCACATTCCAAGGGTTCGGATACGCACCAGTTCACCTATTTGCAGCCATTTCTTTTTCATATATTGGTCAATCTGTCCCCACACTAGGGTCGCGGCCAGGAATAGTAATCAGTAGCGGGGGAGGAGATTCTCCCGAGTGGGCGCGGTGGGCATAAGAATTCGGAAAATGTTGCTACATTTTCCAAATTCTTGGGCAGGAGGGAGATTCTCCTCCCCCGCTCAACTACGACTTTTACCGAGACAGACCCGGAACTCTAAGGACAGTTTGACCAGTGGTTACTTCCATTGGAGAAGTATTGATCCTTCCAGATCGGCACCTGCGCCTTGATTTGGTCAACGATTTCGGCAGCCACTTTGAAAGCTGCCTTTCGATGCGGGGCATCAACTACCACTAGCAGGGCGGTTTCTCCGATCTCTAGCCGCCCGATCCGGTGGCGTACAAAAACTGCATCCAAACTTTCAGCGTTATCTCCCGCTGCCTCCGGGGAAAGCGCGTCCTCGCCCTCGGAAAGGACAAGTTTAATCGCGTCCCGGACGGCTTTAAGCAGAAATTTTTCGGCCTCCGGATGGGCGGAATAAATCAGGTGGGTTACTCCTTGACCGCCATCGTGGTTACGGACGCATCCGTTAAAGACCACGCGCGCGCCACTAGTAGCCGGAATATCCGCTAGCCCTATGGATGAACTCGGATCTGCTAGGGATTCTTGTGTCATTTTTACATCGAATAGCATCTGCCCCCCTCCTGAAGCGCTCTACCGGTATTGTATAAGGCAGTAGCTACGGAAAAGGAGGCATATGGTTTCTGAACGGGATCGCCTCACCGCCACCGTGGACGGGATCGGCGAGCGCGGAATTGATTCTTTGCAGGCCGCGCGGATTTTGGTGGTAGGCGCGGGTGGTTTAGGCTCGCCTGCCCTGGCCTATTTGAGTGCCGCGGGGGTCGGCACCTTGGGTATTTCTGATCCCGATCGGGTCGAACAATCGAATCTGCAACGCCAAGTAATCCATCCCGCTTCTAGCTTGGGGCAGGTGAAATCGGTGTCAGCCGCGGCCACCGTCCATGCCTTGAATCCAAATGTGCGGGTGCAATTGGAACCGAAGATCACTGCTGATAATGCTCGCAGTATTATTAGCGCCTATGACTTGGTGATTGATGCGACTGATAATTTTTCCGCGAAATATTTACTCGCGGATACTTGCTCCGAGGTGGGGCGCCCGCACCTGTGGGGAACTTTAGTAGCGATGAATTTTCAGATTTCCGTGTTCGCCGAGGGACTTACTTTACGGGATCTATATCCGGCGCCTCCTCCCGCGGGAACTACCCCCACTTCGCGGGTAAATGGCGTGTTGGGAGCGGTTTGCGGGCAGGCCGGATCGGTTCTGGCAACTGAAGCTATCAAAATGATTGTGGGAGTAGGCGAGCCGCTGCTTGGAAAGCTCTTAATCGTCGATGCCGCCAGCGGAAAATGGAATGTGGTGCATTTTGGGAACGCAAACCATAAACAAGCAACGGTATCCGGAAAGGATAAATAATTATGAAACCGGTAGATGAATACCTGAACCAGGTGTTAACCCAGGTTAATTCGCTTCCACCTACGGTGATGCCGGTGGCGGAGGCTTTGGGCACCACTTTGGCGGAAGATGTTTTTGCCCGTTTCCCGGTACCACCTTTTACTAATTCCGCTATGGATGGGTTCGCGGTGCGTTCCTGCGATCTGCCGGACGTCCTCGAAAATACGTCGATCCCGGCGGCTACGCAAACAGAAAAAACTGCAGAGCCTGTGCCTGCTGCTACGCCCAGCCAAAGCGAATTACCCAGCGCCCCGGGGGATGATGGAGCCCAAATAACTTTGCCTTTAACTCTGCCCGTGGAAGCCGATATTCCCGCTGGTGATAACGGGGATTATCAACTCAGTCCCGGGCATGCTATCCGGATTATGACTGGCGCACGGATGCCGGCTGGCGCCGATACCGTGATTAAAGTCGAGGACACTACCCTGCCGGCTGGCCCACTTGACCTACCTAAAGAGGTCACGATTGAGCGTTGTCCGCGCGCAGGCGCCAACGTACGCAAGGCGGGCGAGGACGCCGCCGTGGGTGACCTGGTACTAGCGGCGGGAACAGTTCTTACTCCCGCGGCACTTTCTTCTGCGGTTTCGATTGGTTATTCAGAGTTGCCAGTTTATCGCCGCCCGCGAGTGGCAGTAATCTCTACCGGACTGGAGCTGCGTCCGGCAGGCGCGACCCTGAAGGGAGCGCAAATCCCAGACTCGAATTCGGTGCTGCTAGAGGCGTTGTTGCGTCGCCAAGACGTTGTTGTGTCGGGGGTTTACAGTTCCGATGATGAACCGGAAGTGTTTGCGAAAACCTTGCAGCAAGCTGCCCAGGGAGCGGATTTGATTGTCACCACTGGTGGAGTGAGTGCGGGTGCCTATGACGTGGTTAAACAAGTTGGCTTATCGGGAGGTTTAGCGTTTACCAAAGTGGCGATGCAGCCGGGTAAACCGCAGGGCTTTGGCACTATTTCCGCCCCCGATGGCGCCGATGTCTATGTGGCAACGTTGCCGGGTAACCCGGTCAGCGTGTTTGTGTCTTTCCACGTATTTGTGCGTCCGGTTTTGGCCGCTCTATCTGGCAAAGAGGGGCGTGCGGCGTTGCAGACTCGCGCCGCCACTACTACGGTGGCCTGGAAGTCCCCTGCCGGTAAACGTCAGTTCGTGCCGGTACATTTGACCGAGGCGGAGCGGGTAGGCGATACCCCCACGGTTACCCCGACTCACCGTCTGGGGGCGCGTTCGCACTTTGTGGCTTCCCTGCATCAAGCGAATGCGCTGGCAATCGTACCGGAGGACGTAACCGAAGTGGAGCAATGGAGTCTGGTAGATGTGTTGCCCTGTTAGGGACACATTTATAGCACCATAGGCCGATCCGGGCACCAGGAAAGAAGGAACAGTTATGGGAGACAAAGAGGCACAGCACTTACCTCATTTAAACGCGTCTGGACAGGCGCATATGGTGGATATTACTGGCAAAGAGCCCACGGTGCGCGAGGCGCGGGCACGAGCTTTTGTGCAGTGTTCACCCCAGATCATGGCGGCATTGCGAGCTGGTGAAGTCCCGAAAGGGGATGCTTTAGCGGTGGCACGTATCGGCGGAATCGCGGCCTCCAAACGTACCCCCCTGCTGCTGCCCTTGGCGCACCCGATTGGGGTGCATTATTGCGCGGTGGATATCCGCCTGGCTGAGGAAGGGGTCGAGATCCTCGCTACCTGCCGCACTGCTGACCGCACCGGAATCGAGATGGAAGCACTAACCGCTGCCTCCGTGGCCGCTTTGAACCTGATTGACATGGTGAAAGGGGTAGACAAAATGGTCTCTATCCGCGAATGTTACGTCCTGGAAAAACGAGGAGGTCGCTCGGGAACTTGGGTGCGTCCGGGATGTGAGCATGACGGCACGGGACGGGATGTGAGTCATGGCTAGTTCACCGCAGCATCTCAATGGGATGATTGTGCTGGCAGGCGGGACGGGCAAACGCCTGGGCGGGCGCAGTAAACCTGATCTGCTGATTGCCGGGGATCGCCTTATCAGCTGGACACTGTCTTTCTTGCCGAAGGTTCCCACCGTGGTGGTGGCTCCGGAGGAGGTTGAGGTTCCCGAAAAGATTTTCCTCACTATGGAGGAGCCGCCCGGTTCGGGACCGGCAGCCGGGATAGTTGCGGGCTGGCACCGTTTAGCTGACTCGTTCGTGTTTTCGCCCTCCGATATTATCGGGGTTTGCCCGGTAGATGCTCCGCTTTCCGGTTTTGCTTTGCGGCAGCTTAGCCGGCAACTCCAGGAGATGAATGAAGACGGATCTAGCAAAGAAAAAATTCTTTTAGGGCAAGTCGGAGAGGTTACCCAATATGTCCTAGGGGCGTTTACCGTGAGGGCACTCATGGAGATGGCGCGATCTAATCCCCTAAACCGTTCAGTGCGGGGATTGCTAGGTGAAATCGGTTTTTCCACCCGTGAGATTTCCGCTAATTATGCCCGCGACGTGGACACTCCGGCAGATATTCTCCCGGTGACTGAACTGCTACGTATTTCCCGTTAGCTGCGCGAGACTGCTAGTTCGGGTTGAGCGCGGGAGTTGATTGCTCCTCCAATAGCCTTGCTCTTTGCGCGAGGGAGTAGATTGCTCCTCCTGCCCAAGAATTTGGAAAACGTAGCGCCGTTTTCCAAATTCTTATGCCCACCGCGCCCACTCGGAACAATCTACTCCCTCGCAAGGGTCGCGGCCGGTAAAAGATACGAGAGGGGCTTGAGCCGAGCTTGGCGAGGCTCATGGGGTCCCCGGAGTGCTTTTACCGAGCCAGACCCTTGAGCGCTAGGCAGGAGGAAAAAGTTTTGCCTGCTCCGGATGAAACAGGTCTCCGGTTATTCCAGAGGGAAGGCTTCGGGATCTAGCTGCTCTAAAAGGTGGGGCAATAACGGACCGAGGACGCTCAGGGTGTCGCGGACTCCTCCCCGAGAGCCGGGCGCATTGGCCACGATCGCACCCTTGGCGCCGCGTGCGGTGATTCCCACCAGGGCGCGCGAAAGCGAAGCGAGCGGAGTGGCTTTTAAACCCTGCTGACAGATTTGCCAGGCAATCCCGTCCAAACGCGCCTCTAGCAAGGGGGCAGTAGCTTCCGGGGTCAGGTCACGTGCGGTAATCCCGGTACCGCCGGTAGTGATTATTACCCGCGCTCCCTCAGCAATAGCGGCGCGAATCTCCTTTTGCACCGACTCGATTCCATCGCTTACTATCCGCACCCGATCAACATCGATTCCGTACTTACCCAACAGCTCTTGCGCTAGCGGCCCCGACTTATCTGAACGTTCACCGTTTTTACAACGATCTGAAACAGTTATTACCGCCCCTACGGCACGACCGCGTAATTTTTGCAGTTTTTTCTCTTTTAAATGCGCATGCGGGTCTACTGACAAGGCGAATTCCTCCTACAAATTACGCAAATGCAAGCTTGCGATTACCTGGATATTTTTCCACAAACTGGGTCATCACCATACAAAATAATGTTGCGTTAACCTGCATATACTATTCCGAGGAATCATAACACGGAAGTTGCGAGAAAAATTTGAAAGACTACAGGGGTTACCCAGCATTAAAGGAAGTTTTTAGCAATGGAAGCTATGAAGAAGTCTAAATATGTACTAACCGACTGAGAACCGAACAATCCGGATAAATGGAACTCTGGGCTTGCCTGGCGCACCCTGGCGATTTCCACCTATTCCCTAATTTTGGCGTTCACTGTATGGTTCCTGGTCTCCGCAATCGCCCCCAAACTTAACGAGATCGGATTCGACCTCACCAAGGCACAGCTTTATTGGCTGACCTCGATGCCCGGTCTGTCCTGCGGGTTCTTGCGTTTAATCTATACTTTCTTGCCGCCCATCGTGGGTACCCGCAAACTGGTGGGCTGGTCTTCAATCCTCTATATGATTCCCATGTTGGGATGGTTCTTCGCGGTACAAAACCCGAACACCCCCTATTGGTGGCTACTAGCTTTAGCTTTCATGTGCGGAATCGGGGGCGGTTCCTTCTCTGGCTACATGCCTTCCACTGGATATTTCTTCCCCAAGCGACTCTCGGGGACTGCTTTGGGACTGCAAGCCGGGATCGGCAACTTGGGGATGTCAATCATTCAGCTGGTCGGCCCACTGCTAATGGGATTCTCGTTATTTGGCCTCACCTGGATGAGCCCCCAGCAGACCGCAGACGGGGCAAGTATTTGGGTATCTAACGCCGCAATCTTCTTCGTACCCTGGTGCATCGTGGCCGCTATCTTGTCCTTCACCCTGCTACGTGACGTACCGATTAAAGCCAATATCCGCCAGCAGCTCGACATCTTCAGCAACGCCAATACCTGGTACATGACAGTGCTGTATGTGATGACCTTCGGACTATTTTCGGGGCTATCGGCAGTATTCGGTCTGCTCATTAATGACAACTACGGTGCCGAATCTCCCCTGAAACTGGCGGTCACTGGCGCCTCCTTCGCCTTCCTCGGGCCGCTGATTGGCTCGGTAGTCCGCATGGCCTGGGGGCCTTTCTGCGACAAAATGGGCGGAGCGATCTGGACTTTCATTTCTGGGGTGGGAATGGCAATTACCCTAGCTGTCGCCGGATTCTACTTAAGTAACCCCCACGGCATGAGCGACTTTTATGGTTTCCTGATTGCCATGCTGGTGATGTTCTTCTTCGCTGGCCTGGGCAATGCCGGCACCTTCAAACAGATGCCGATGATTATGCCGGCTCGCCAAGCAGGCGGCGCAATCGGATTCACTGCCGCAGTAGCGTCCTTCGGTCCCTTCGTGGTGTCGGTTGCGCTCACGATGATTTCCCCGGCCGTCTTCTTCTATGGTTGCACCGTCTTTTGCATTATCGGATCGGCACTTTGCTGGTGGCAGTACGCCCGCAAGAATGCACCCTTCCCCGGATAACCAATTATTCCCGAGGGCGCAGCGTCGTCCTCGGAACCAAAACTTAGTAAGCACAAAAATCAAAGGAAAATAAAATGGCTGGTTCTTCGTTATTAAAACTAGGTGCGAAGCTTAGGCGCGGGCAGGTAAGCCAGGATGCTCGCCAAATGTTCCTGGTCGGAGGGCGCGAAGCGGATGCATTCTACCGACAACGTTTCAGCCATGACAAGGTGGTGCGCTCTACTCACGGGGTCAACTGCACCGGTTCTTGCTCCTGGCGAGTATTCGTAAAAGATGGGCTGATCACCTGGGAGGCGCAGGCAGTAGATTACCCCTCTACCGGTCCGTATATGCCCGACTATGAGCCGCGCGGCTGTCCGCGCGGAGCCGCGTTCTCCTGGTACGAATATTCCCCAACCCGGATCCGGCACCCCTATGTGCGCTCAGTACTGCTAGATGCCTACCGCAAAGCAAAGCAAACCCATCCTGATCCTGTTGATGCTTTCCGGGCAGTCGCCTCCGATCCGGCAGCCTCCGCCGCCTATAAATCGGCGCGCGGCAAGGGCGGAATGGTGCGTACCAGCTGGGAGGAAGCCCTAGAAATCGTGGCAGCCGCCAATGTGTCCACCATTAAAGACTACGGCCCAGATCGGATCGCCGGATTCTCGGTGCTCCCCGCCATGTCGATGGTTTCTTTCGGGGCAGGTGCCCGTTACTTGCAGTTAATTGGCGGGGTAAACCTATCTTTCTATGACTGGTATGCAGATCTTCCGGTAGCCAGCCCCCAGGTGTTCGGAGATCAAACCGATGTTCCCGAGGCCGGAGACTGGTTTAACTCCTCTTACCTGCTGGTTTGGGGTTCTAACCTGCCGCTCACCCGCACCCCGGATGCGCACTTCATGACCGAGGCGCGTTACCACGGGCAAAAGATGGTGTCGATTAACCCTGACTATTCTGATAACACCAAGTTTGCGGATGAATGGCTGCGGGTTAATCCCGGTACCGATGGGGCGTTGGCGACCGCGATGGGGCACGTGATTCTAAACGAGTTCCACGTGGGTAAACAGTCTCCCTATTTCTTGGACTATATGCGTAGCTATACTGACTCTCCTTTCCTAGTAAAGCTAGAAGAAACTCCCGAAGGGTTAGTGCCGGGCAAATTCTTAAGCGCTGCTGATGTTTCCAGTCTGCCGGCAGAAGTTAAAGAAAAACCAAAACCGGAGTTCCGTTTCCTGGTGATGGATGCCGACGGAGCCGTCAAGGATCCGGGTGGAACCTTGGCTGACCGTTTCACTCCGGAAGGTAAAGGTCATTGGAACCTAAAGATGGAGGGGGTAAACGCCCAGCTCAGCCTATACCAGGAGGGCGGGGAAAGCGCTGAAATCACCCTACCCCGCTTTGATCTGGTGGCCGGGGAAAACAAAGGTAGCTCTGTGGGTGCCGGCACCATTAAGCGTGGAGTGCCGGTTCGCAAGATTGACGGACACCTGGTCGCCACCGTTTACGATATTTTGCTCGCTCAATACGGAGTCAAACGCACCGGCCTTCCGGGTATTTGGGGCAAAGACTACCAGGATCCTTCTACCCCGGGGACTCCCGCTTGGGCGGAAGAAATCACTGGAGTACCAGCTAACGCCACCATCCGGATTGCTCGCGAGTTCGCGCAAAACGCCCTCGATTCTAAAGGACGCAGCCAGATTATTCTAGGCGCGGGTACTAACCACTATTTCCACTCTGACCAGATTTACCGCACCATCTTGGCACTGACTTCGATGTGCGGCACTCAAGGGGTTAACGGTGGCGGCTGGGCGCACTATGTCGGTCAGGAAAAGGTGCGGCCGATTACCGGCTGGACCCAGTATTCATTTGCTCTGGACTGGCAGCGTCCGGCGCGGCAAATGATCTCCACCGGTTTCTGGTATTTAACCACCGACCAGTGGCGTTACGATTCCCTAACCACCGACCGTTTAACTTCTCCTGCGAGTGCGGCGAAGGTTCCCACGCAAAACATCGCGGATTCTTTACTGGAAGCCACTGAACGCGGTTGGATGCCCGCATACCCGCAGTTCAACCGGTCTTCTTTGGAGCTGGGACGGCAAGCGCAAGAATCCGGGCAAAAACCTGCGGACTATGTGGCCGCACAGCTAGCTGCCGGAAAGCTAGAGTTCGCGGCTAAAGATCCGGATAACCCGGCGAACTACCCGCGCGTCCTCTTTAACTGGCGTACTAACCTGTTGGGGTCGTCTGCCAAAGGTACCGAGTTCTTCTTACGCCACATGATCGGCGCCGATAACGATGTCCAGGCCGAGGAAGTACCGGAAGACCAGCGTCCTCGTAACGTACGTTGGCGCAAGCAGGCCGCGAAAGGCAAGCTGGATTTGGTAGTGACTGCGGATTTCCGTAACACTTCCACCACTTTGCATTCTGACGTGGTACTTCCTGCCGCCACCTGGTACGAAAAGCACGATCTATCCAGTACCGATATGCACCCCTATGTGCATACTTTCAATGCGGCGATTTTGCCGCCTTGGCAAGCACGCACCGATTTTCAGTTGTTCCAAGATTTAGCACAGCTGGTCTCCAAGATGGCGGGCAATCACTTGGGTACGCAAACGGACGTGCTGGCCGCTCCCCTGGGGCATGACAGCCCAGATGAGCTGGCTAATCCCGCGGGAGTCGTGGTACCCCGGGAGGAATGTGGCTGGGTGCCGGGAGTAAATATGCCGAAGATTATCCCGATTGAGCGTGATTACACCAAGATCGGGGAGAAATTTAACTCCCTGGGGCCGGTTATCGAGAAAATGGGGATGGGCACTAAGGGTGTGCCTTTCACCCCTGATAAAGAACTGCGCGAAATGCGCGAACAGTTCGGAGAAATTGAGACTGCGATTGGCCCGCGTCCGCGCCTCGACACCGACCAGATTGCTGCCGAGTTTATTTTGAAGTTCTCGGGCACTACTAATGGACGGCTGGCTACTCAAGGCTTTGAGACTCTCACGGAAAAGGTGGGCGCCGCTGGAGATATGACCGAAATGTCGCGCGGGCACGCTGATTACCAGATCACTTTGACTGATGTGCAACAGGCTCCTAAGACAGTGGTTACTTCCCCCGAATGGTCAGGTAGTGAGCATGGAGGCCGGCGTTACACTGCATTTAGCCAAAACGTAGAGTACCTCAAACCTTGGCACACCCTCACCGGCAGGATGCACTACTATCTGGATCACGATTGGATGTGTGCCTACGGGGAATCCCTGCCCACCTATCGTCCTCCGCTAGATTTGCATCATCTCTTTGGGGAACCTGCGCCGGGCATGGTGCGCGGGGATGGTACCCTCAGCGCCGAGGTCGCAGTTCGCTACCTCACTCCTCATAACAAGTGGGCGATCCACTCCCAGTATTTCGACAACCTCTATATGCTAACTCTGGGTCGCGGCGGCCAAACCGTGTGGATGTCCCCGCAGGATGCCGCCAAGATCGGGGTACGCGATAACGAATGGATTGAAGCCCATAATCGTAACGGAGTGGTTAGCGCCCGTGCGATTGTGTCCCACCGGATCCCGGAGGGCACCGTGTTTATGCATCACGCGCAAGAACGGATTACCCACACTCCGCTTAACCAGTCAACCGGTAAACGTGGCGGTACCCATAACTCTCTGACCCGCATTTTTATTAAACCAACCCATTTGTTGGGCGGATATGGACAGTTCTCTTACGCCTTTAACTACACCGGTCCTACCGGCAACCAGCGCGACGAAGTCACCTATATTCGCCGCCGTAGCCAGGAGGTGGAGTTCTAAATGTCAGTGGCAGTTTGCATTTTCTCTAAAGGAGACCAGTCATGAAAGTAATGAGCCAAGTGGTCATGGTTATGAACCTGGACAAGTGCATTGGTTGCCACACCTGCTCGGTGACCTGCAAACAGGCCTGGACTAATCGTACCGGCACTGAATATATGTGGTTCAACAATGTGGAGACCCGTCCCGGGCTCGGCTATCCGCGCACCTGGGAGGATCAAGAAAAATGGAAGGGCGGTTGGCGACGCACGGCCTCCGGCAAGTTAGTTCCGCGATCGGGTGGCAAACTAGCACAACTGGCTAAAATTTTCGCCAACCCTAATATGCCGCAGATAGACGACTATTACGAGCCCTGGACTTATGACTATGACAAGTTATTGTCTGCTCCGGCGGGTTCTAAAGCGTTACCGGTGGCGCAGGCGCGCTCCCAGATGAGCGGCAAGCCCTTAAAGAACATTGAGTGGGGGCCGAACTGGGATGACAACCTGGCCGGATCTACCGAAACCATGCAGGATGACCCCATCCTCAAAAAGATGAATCAGCAGGTAAAGACGGATATTGAAAATTCGTTTATGTTCTACCTGCCGCGGATTTGTAACCACTGTTTGAACCCCACCTGCGTGGCCGCCTGTCCCTCGGGGGCGATGTATAAACGCACCGAGGACGGGATTGTCCTGGTTGACCAGGATGCTTGCCGCGGCTGGCGGATGTGTGTTTCCGGCTGCCCCTATAAGAAGGTTTACTTCAACCATAAGAGCGGAAAAGCTGAAAAATGCACCCTCTGCTATCCCCGGATTGAGGCCGGTGACCCCACGGTTTGCTCCGAAACCTGTGTAGGCAGGCTCCGCTACTTGGGGGTTATCCTCTATGACGCAGATCGGGTCAGCCAGGCAGCGGCTGTCAAGGAAGAAACCGATCTCTACCAGGCACAGCGCGATGTCATGTTGGATCCGCACGATCCGGAAGTGATTGCGGCTGCGCGGCAAAGCGGGATTCCGCAGTCCTTTATCGACGCCGCCCAAAAATCTCCGGTCTATAAGTTGATCGTGGAATACTCTTTGGCGTTACCGCTCCACCCAGAGTTCCGCACTCTGCCGATGGTTTGGTACATTCCCCCGCTATCGCCGGTAGTAGAAGCAGTTACCGCTTCGGGAGCCGATGGGGAGAACCATAAAATCCTGCTGACCGCTCTCGCCACTATGCGTATTCCTCTGGAGTACCTAGCAGATCTATTTGCTGCCGGGGATCCGCGACCGGTGGAACGCTCCTTGCGACGCTTGGCCGCCATGCGATCCTATATGCGCGATATCAATCTGGGCGATCAGCCGAATCCAGATATCCCAGCGGCGGTAGGCATGAGTGAAGAGCAGGTAAAAGCTATGTACCGGCTGCTATCGATTGCCAAATATAAAGATCGCTACGTTATTCCCACAACTCATCCGGAAACTGCCCGCACTCCCAGTGAATATATTTGCCCAGTAGGTCAGGGGGCGTCCTCGGGCAAAGTCCCGGTGGAAATCGGGAGGGCACCGCGGTGAGCGCTAAGGTTTCCTTTATCCCTACCCGGCAGGAGGCGCCTCCGGTAAACGCGGTGGCACTAGCACCGGAACAGCGCTCGGCTGCCCTTATGACGTGCGCACTGCTCTTGGACTACCCCGGTGACAACCTAGAAGAAATCCTGTCCCAGGTAAAGGCAGAAACTGAACTCTTACCCGCGGAGATCGGTCGCGAACTTGCAGAGTTTTGTTCCTGGGCACGGATGCGCGGGGTACGCGGGGTGCAAGAGGACTACGTGGATACTTTTGACCGCAAACGTCGCTGTGCCCTGGAACTAACCTACTATGCCACCGGAGATACCCGGCAACGCGGGATCGCGCTGACGGTGTTCTCGGATTTATTTAACGCCGTAGGTTTTGAACCTCCTCACCGCGAATCCCTACCTGACTATCTGCCGCGAGTTTTAGAGTTAGCCGCCCGCTGTCAGGGCGAAGATTTGTCCTTGGTCTTAGGCGCAATCGCAGCTAGCCGCGAGGGTATCGAAGTACTGCACGCTGCGCTCTGCTCATTGGATTCCCCCTGGCAGAAAGTGGTCGCTGCCCTACGTACGGTCTTGGGGGAAGCCGATAGTGAAACTACCGAGCGCATGGAGCGCCTAATCCGTCAAGGCCCGCCTACTGAATTGGTGGGCTTGGATGACAGTAATAACTTGCCGTGGCCACAGTTAGCCCCGGTTCAATCAGACACCGCGAGCGAAGGGTGAAGTAATGGACGTGTTGTTTTGGGGAGTTTTTCCCTATATTTGCATTACGCTACTAGTTGCCGGTCTCATTTGGCGTTACCGCTGCGACCAGTATGGATGGACTTCTGAGTCCTCGCAGCTGCGGGAAGCTAAAATTCTGCGACTGGCTTCTCCCCTATTCCATTTCGGAATCCTATTCGTGCTGTTGGGGCATTTTATGGGGCTATTTATCCCCGACTGGATGACCGAGTCAATGGGGGTCTCCCAGCATCAATATCACCTATTAGCCACCGTTGGGGGTACCGTAGCCGGGATTGCAGCGCTAGTGGGCTTTTGCGGTTTACTCTGGCGGCGCTTCGTTAACCATTCAGTACGCTTTGCTACTACCGGTCGCGACCTAGTTGCCTATGTGTTTTTGGCGATTCCTCTAACGCTGGGGGCGATAGCCACTGCCGTCAACCAGCTCTTTGGGGCTGATGGCGGTTACAACTACCGTAAAACGATTTCGGTGTGGCTGCGATCCCTGTTTATGCTGCAGCCGCGAGTAGATTTAATGGTGAATGTGCCCCTCAGCTTCAAACTGCATATCATTGCCGGTTTGTTGCTACTGGCAGTCTGGCCTTTCACCCGTTTGGTGCACGTCCTTTCCGCTCCGGTAGGTTACGTTAGCCGTCCTCCGATTGTTTATCGTTCCCGTCGTCCGGCTCCCGCAGCTAGCCCTGAACAGCCAGGTTGGACTCCGGTGCGGGCTACTGTTGCCGGTGGTGAGGACGCTGGCGGGGCGCCTGCACAGGGGGCTTAAATCAGATCACTTTCCCGAGGGTGTCGGTTCGCTTTCTAAGCAAACCGGCACCCTCGATAGGTTTTATCATTAGATATTTCCACGGACACCAGCTGTTTTACTTAACTATCGACACCTGAATCTACTTTTTTCTATCAGGAGTTTTACTTTGATTATCCCCGTATAATATATTTTTTTATGGCATTTTTACCGTTTCTGCGATACTCTATTTACATGCCAAATTATCGTATTTCTACTATTGCCAACCTGCTTGGGGTCAGCGATGACACCATCCGCCGTTGGCTCGATGAAAATTTAATCAAAGCAGTTAACGGATCTGGCCCTAAGCGGGTAGATGGCGCCTCAGTAGCTCGTTTCCTGCAGGAGCGTCCCGCCGGGATCTTACTGGGGGAAGATCCTAATGAATCAATTCGTAACCATTTCCAGGGACTAGTGGTTGCTCTTAAGAAAGGCCAGGTGATGAGCCAGGTAGATCTGCAATGTGGACCATACCGGGTAGTATCCCTGGTTTCTACCGAAGCGGTAGAAGAACTGAACCTAGAGATAGGTTCAGTAGCGACCGCCCAGGTAAAAGCCACTAATGTTTCAGTGCAGCTTCCAGAAGGAGATAAACTGTGAAAAAATTTCGTCTGGTCGCTTTAGCAGCCGGGCTCGCCCTCGCGCTGGGAGCTTGCTCGTCCTCCGGCGGCACTAGAGCGGAAGAAAGCAAAGCTCCAGCAGACAAAACCCAGTTAACGGTTTTCGCGGCGGCCTCGTTAAATAAAGCTTTCCCGGAAGTGGTAGAGAAAGTACTAAAGAAGTCAGATCCCAATATTGAAGTAAAGTTCTCCTTTGAAGGTTCATCTACCCTGGTAGATCAGCTAAAGAACGGTGCAGTGGCGGACGTGTTTGCTTCTGCTGACGAAAAGAACATGAACAAAGCTACCGATGCGAAGCTAGTTAGCGATGTCAAACCCTTCGCTTCGAACACTTTGGAACTAATCGTCCCTAAGGGGAACCCCGCCAAGATCACCGGACTAGACGCCTCTTTGGACGGTAAGAAACTAGTCGTGTGCGCCGAGGGCGTCCCTTGTGGTAATGCCACTAAAGAGCTGCAGGAAAAGCTGGGGGTCACCCTGAAGCCGGCATCTGAGGAACAGAAAGTTACCGATGTGCGCGGCAAAGTGGAAAGCGGAGAGGCCGATGCGGGACTGGTTTACCGCACCGATGCCCTGGCTGCCGGTGACAAAGTGGAGATTATCAAGGTGGAAGGCATCGAGCAGGTAGTTAACGCCTACCCGATTTCTTTGGTGAAGGATTCTAAGAACCAGGAAGCCGCCAAGAAATTTATCGAGGCGGTGCTATCTGACGAGGGGCTAAAGATCCTAGAAAACTATGGTTTCTCTGCTCCGCTGTCAAAGGATAAGAACTAAAGCTTCCCTTGCGTAAATCTTTCGGAGCAAATCAAGCGGCGGGATCCCCAGCTTGGCTGGCCGGTCCCGCCGCCTTAGCGCTAATTTTCCTACTGGTACCTTTCGGCGCCTTAGTAATGCGAGTGCACTGGGGGCAGATCCCCCAACTCCTTGCCACTACCCAAAGCCAAGATGCCCTATGGTTATCTTTAAAAACCTGCCTGATTTCTACCGGGCTGTGTATCGTTTTCGGGGTGCCCCTGGCGCTGTGGCTTTCGCAAGCGCGAAATAGTTTCTTTCCCCGCCTGGTACGCACCATCGCAACTCTCCCCATGGTATTACCACCGGTAGTCGCCGGTTTGGTACTGCTGATTACCTGGGGACGCATGGGGATTTTAGGTTCAAAGCTGGATCTATTAGGAATTCAGATCGGTTTCACGACCCTTGCGGTGGTTATCGCTCAAACTTTCGTGGCTATGCCCTTTCTGATTACCTCTCTCGAGGGGGCGCTGCGCACTCGGGGTTTTCAATACGAGGCTGCTGCTAGGGGATTAGGGGCTTCTCGTACCCGTACCTTACTGCAAGTAACTTTGCCCTTATCGGCACCGGCGATTGTTTCTGCAACTGCCTTAGCCTTTTCTCGTTGTCTGGGAGAGTTCGGCGCGACGATTACTTTTGCCGGTTCCCTGCAAGCTATTTCTCGCACCTTGCCTCTGGAAGTTTATTTACAGCGAGAAACTGACACTGACCTAGCGCTTTCTTTGTCTCTAGTGATTATTTCCCTGGCGATTGTAATAGTGGGCGGCACCCAAGTGCTTTCCGATTATTGGTATGCGCGCCTAATGGGACGACATCAGCAAAGCGCAAACACCGGAACACTTGGTGCGATCAGTGGCTTGTCCAAGAAAAAGAAGCGAGACATACCAGCCGGACCGGGAGTACATCTAGATGCGAAAATCGCAGTGCGAAACCTGGACGTGAATTTAGATTTTGCTCCCGGTTCTGCCACTGCCCTGCTCGGTCCCAATGGCGCCGGAAAGTCTACGATTATTTCTCTACTAGCGGGCACCCTAGTACCTGATTCTGGCTCCATTAAGTGGAGCCGAAATCAGCCTCGGATTGTGCTTCTCGCCCAAGATCCCGCCCTATTTCCCCATATGTCCGTGCTGAGAAACGTGGTTTTTGGGCTGCGATGTCTGGGGATTGAGACGGATCGTGCAGAGCAATTAGCCCGCGCTCAACTGGCGGCAGTAGGAATGCAGACTTTGGAGAAGCGGCGTCCCAACCAGCTTTCCGGGGGGCAAAAGCAGCGGGTGGCTATTGCTCGCGCTATGGCAATTGAACCCGATGTGGTGCTATTGGATGAACCTATGGCCTCCTTGGACGTAGAGGTAGCCGATCAGTTACGGCTGTTGCTACGCGAACGCATTGGGGGAGCCACCACTATCCAGGTCACCCACGACCTAACAGATGTGATTGCCCTCGATTGCCAGGTAGTAGTGCTAAAGCACGGCCAGGTTACCCAGCGCGGTTACTGGCGGGATCTGTTTGAGGAAACGCAAGATCGCTTCTTGCAACAGCTCACCCAGAAAGCCCAGCTTGATAACGCCATCAAATAGGGCTGGGCTTTCGCCTCCGCAAAGTTGCCGGTTAGGAAAAGGTGGTGATGGAAATCGGGTAGGGGCTTCCTTTGAGCAATAGGTAAGCTAGCAGCTATGAGCATTTCCCACCCTGCCGAGGCTCCTCGGGGAGAAACGTCTTTCCAGCACTCTTCCCCGTTTGCCAAGGATGCGGTCCCCACCCCGATTACTGCCGAAGATCGGTTAATCGCCGGTTTTACTTCTCAATTGCATTCGCACAGCCGGGTACTGGTGGGGTCGGGAGATGATTGCGCGGTTTTAGCTCACCCCGATTCTCGCTCTGTAATTTCCACCGATGTGCTGGTAGAAGGGGTACATTTTCGCCGCGACTGGATGAGCCTGGAACAAATCGGGCGGCGCGCTGCCGCGCAAAACGCCGCCGATATTGCGGCTATGGGGGCGAGTGCCCACAGCGCCGTTGCCGCGGTAACCATTCCTAAAGACATAGGTAAAGCCGAGGTTAACGCCCTCGCTTCCGGATTGGCTACTGGCTTAGAAAGCTACGGCTATTCCCTGGTAGGCGGAGATCTATCTTCCGGGCCGTGCCTACAGGTAGCAGTTACGGTTATTGGGGATTTAGAGGGGCGCCCTCCCCTATTGCGTTGCAACGCGCAAGCGGGTGACCTGGTTTATTTCGCGGGCAATCTGGGAGATTCTGCTGCCGGTTTAACGCTGTTAGAACGCTTCCAGAGCCCCCAGGAGGCGATATCTGACCCTGCTCTGCCCACGGAGCTGCGCGACCTCGCCATAGAGGCATTATCCCGTTACCAAGTACCACAGGTACCTGCCGATCTCGCGCCGAAGCTAGCTGAGGCGGGAGCACACGCCCTGATGGATGTGTCTGATGGGCTTAGCCGCGATGGTGCAAAAATCGCGGCCGTTTCTGGGGTGGTACTAAATTTGTCCCAGTCCCACTTAGCAAAATATGCCCAACGCCTAGCGGGCTTAGCAGATTTCTTGGGAGCCAATAGTTGGGATTGGGTACTAGGGGGAGGCGAAGACCATGGCCTGCTGTGCTGCGCTCCCGCTGGATTTTCGGTTCCGGGTTTTACTGCTATCGGGGAAGTATTACCCGCTAAGTACGCCGCTACGATTGCGACCGCCACCGACAAATATGCGGACAACAGAACCGAGGATGCAGACAGTATCGACCGGGATGCGCAGGATCCGCTGCAACTATACCTGCTAGTTGATGGCAAGCCTTACGATCAGCAAGGTTGGGATCATTTTTCTGGCTAAAACCTGCAGCACGTGAAAATAACCGAAAATGGTGGCTCCGACCGGCATCGATCCGGTGACCTTTCGATTTTCAGTCGAACGCTCTCCCAACTGAGCTACAGAGCCTGGGGTCCTAATAAGACCTGCGACCCAGACGGGACTTGAACCCGCGACCTCCGCCGTGACAGGGCGGCGCGCTAACCAACTGCGCCACTGGGCCATATTCATTTATCTTCCACCTTTCGGCGGATCGTACCCCCAACGGGATTCGAACCCGTGCCGTCGCCGTGAAAGGGCGGTGTCCTAGGCCTCTAGACGATGGGGGCCTTGCGGCCTAGCCTAATGGCCTCGGCTCAGACTTGAATAAGCTTACCGGCATTGAGTAACTAAAGGCAAAGCGTCAGCCTATGAAGCCTCTCACAACTTAGATTCACCGCGGATTCTAGGAGTTTAATGACTGCATTTTTCGCCGGTGAAACGTAATCTAGGTATATGCAGCTGCAACCTTTAGACACGTCCTCGCCAGATGAAACCGTCGAACAAGTTTTTGACTGGTTAACTAGTCTCGCGGGCATGGGCGTGGGGGTGCTGGCGGGTTTTGTCTTGGCTTTAATTACTATTGCTATTTTGAAACTGCTGGCTAAGCGCGAACCCTTAACTCAACTGGTACTCAATCGCGCCACCCGCAGCCTCTTTGTGACTCTGATGATCTTGGGCGCCTATCTCGGCTGGAAATACACTACTTCGGGTCTAGAGATTTCCAGCTCGACTGGCATTGGCAGGTTCAGCCAAGGACTGCTAATCGCGGTCATTCTAGCTTTCACTTTCTTGATCACCCGCATCTGTTACTTCATTGAAGATGTGGCGGTTAACGCCAACCGCGAGAAACCCTCACGTAGCCGTTCGAAAATGCTCACCCAAGCACAGGTTATTCGCAGACTACTGCAAGCAGTTGTAGTAGTAGTGGGGATTTCTAGTGCCATATTAACTTTCCCATCTGCCCAAGTGGCCATGAGTTCCATGTTGGCCTCGGCAGGGGTGGCCTCAATCGTGGCTACTTTGGCTGCCCAGTCAACTCTGGCTAATGTTTTCGCTGGAGTCCAGATGGCGCTTTCAGATGCCCTCCGGGTCGGCGACAAAGTGCAGGTTCCTGGTTTGGATGGGACAAAAGAGCTGGGTACGGTAGAAGAAATCACCCTCACCTACGTGGTGCTTAACCTCTACGATGAACGACGCATGATTGTGCCGTCCACCCATTTCACCCAGCAGAAGTTTGAAAACTGGACGCGTAAACACAGTCAACAGTTAGGGATAGTGGAATTGCAATTAGACTACTCTGCCCCAATTGATTCTATTCGGGCACAAGTGGATCTATTGCTTTCCGGAACTGAGCTTTGGGACGGGCGCAGCGCCAGCGTCGAAGTATCCGATATGACCGCCGACTGTCAGACAGTTAGGATCTCAGTGTCGGCAGCCGATAGCTCTGATTTATGGGTATTACGCTGTTACCTGCGGGAACAACTAATTCAGTGGTTGGTGAAGGAAGTGCCTTGGGCTCTGGTTTCTCGCCGGATTCAACCGCAACAAGTACGCTACCTAAGCCGCGACCGTTCCGATGAAGAAGTTCATCGTTTAGCTCGCAAATTGGTGGGCGAGAATAATTTACAGAAAGGATAAGTTATGAGTGATTTTGACCCTCGCCACGCAAGTGAGACTGATTGGCGAGCCCGCCTAGACGCGAACGAATACCATGTTTTGCGCGAAGCAGGTACTGAACGCCCCGGCACCGGAAAATACCTGCATGAGAAGCGACAGGGCATCTACCGCTGTCGTGCCTGTGGGACAGAGCTATTCCGCTCTAACACCAAGTTTGATTCCCACTGCGGTTGGCCCTCATTTTTCCGTCCCGAGGACGCCGCGGTCACCTACCATCAGGACTCTTCCCATGGCATGGAGAGGACCGAAGTACGTTGCGCTAACTGCCAAAGCCACTTGGGTCATGTTTTTGAGGATGCACCCGACATGCCTACGGGACAACGCTATTGCATTAACTCGATCTGTCTAGATTTTGAGGCCGAATAATATGCGGATTATCAGCGCAAATCTGCAACACGGTACTCCCGCAGCGGGAGAAGCTCAATCTCCAGGTCGCTGGCAAGTACTGGCGGAGCAGTTTAGCGATTATCACCCCGATGCCATTTGTCTGCAAGAAGTCGATTTCTATCAGGCACGTTCCGGTTTTGTAGACCAAACCCGCGCCCTGGCGGATGCATTAACCCAAGTTTCTGGGAAGAAGTGGCAGCACCGATTTTTGAGTTTTTACGCTGGTCAAATTCTGTTAGGGCTACGCTTACCGGTAACGCTACCCAGCGAATCCCTCGGAAAAACCGGTAATCCTTTCCGCGCCGATCGGCCACTACTAGGAGGGTATGGAGTGGGACTGCTTACCCCGCATCCGGTGCGGCGCTGGGTAAGTGCCAAGCTTGGTTCTGCTGCCCCCAGGATAAATATTTCCAACCCGGATCCGCGTACCTGGAAGTTTTATGGCGGGCAGACCCGCAGCTTGCTTGGAGCCGAAATCACTACCCCGCACGGAAAGTTTCTAGTGGGTGGCACCCATCTAGACCTCGGGGTAGCAACCGCCAAACGACAACTAATCCGCTCGTGGCAGGGACTATCTCTCCTGGCTGGCAAGGCAACCCCCCTACTAGTCGGCGATATGAATCTGCGCCAGGAGGTATCGCGCACCGTCTACCCCTATTTGACTTTCGCGAGTGCACCCACTTTCCCGGCAGATCAACCCAGATTCCATATTGACCAACTATTTGCTCCCCCCACCTGCCAAGTTTCACAGGTGGACACTATCGAGATGCCTATCTCAGATCACCGCGCGCTATTTGTAGACTTACAGCCCTAAGCAGATCAAACTATGGGCAGAGCGAGCAGGATTTCTGACCGGATTCGCGCGCCTTTAATTTTCGTGGGTTCCGGTTTATCGCAGTATTCAGGCGCGGTGATTGCCACTGTATGGCTAGTTGCGGTAATGACTCCCCCGGCGGTCGCCTGGTGGCGAGTTGCGGTAGCTGCCGTTATCTTGGCACTAATTCGCCGCGCTAACATTCCCTGTAGAGCAAGTGGCGCTACGCCGTTTGAGCCCCGATATATTTTCGCTGTTAGCGTGCTTAATGCCGGAGATTAGTGAGGTGGTTAGCATGATTAGCCTACGCCACCTGCCAAATTGAGGGGAAATAGTGGGTTTACTGTGCATTTCGTTGGCGGTAGCCTTTGCGCAATACCGTCCTGGGGTGCTAAACAAGAAGCGTAAGCATTATAACTAGTAAGAAAATAACGAGGGACAAAAATGGGCATCATCGGTTCGATTATTGTTGGTGGCATTATTGGGGCTCTAGCGCGCTTCTTCATGAAGGGCAAGCAGAACATGGGGATGATCATCACCATCATCATCGGTATGGTTTCCGCTGGTCTGTCTGACTGGATCCTAGCCAAGGTTATTGGCGACGGTCACGGCTTTATTAGTTTTATCGTGGCAATCGTGATCGCAGTTGGTTTGATTAGCGTCTACTTGGGAATCACCAATAAGAAGACCAAGTAATTGCTAACCACTTCGATGTTTTGGTAGTTTAGGCTGCTAAAAGCTTTTTCTTTGAGCTGCTGCTCGGCAAAACGATTTGTCGGGCAGCAGTTTTTTCTATTGTTCCCTATTCGTTTTACCTAAAACCAGGCCGACCGTTAATCTGAAAGGGGACTCAAACCCTCAAGTAGTTACTTAAGAGTTTCATTTAGCCCCTGCTCACGGTCGCAGTCTCCAGTTGCTTCCCGAAAACATTCGCTGTTGAAAACCTCTCCACGACGTGGTGATCATTCTACTTTTTAGGAGTTTTGTCACTGGTTTTCCCCAGGCTACCTTGAGATCTTGCCATTGTTGCAGCTAGTAGCTTCAATACCGTTTCTACCAGTCAAAACCCTTCATACCCTCAAGGTTTACCTGAGGTTAACTAGAAATAATTTGACATTTCAGGTTATTGGGTTAGTAAAAAAATAAATATCCACAGGCAATATCCACAGGGTTGTTAACTGGTGTAAAATCGCAGCAACATCTGTGGATACTGCCTGTGGAAAATTTGCTGGCTTATTCGTTGAGAGTTCGTCCCGTCAGCGTCTCGTAGATTTCTTGATAACGGTCAGAAGTTTGCTTTACCACATCCGCGGGAATCTGCGGAGGTTCTTGCCGTTTATAGGGCTGCCACTGACACGCGTCAGAATCGACCCAATCTCGCAATATCTGGGTATCTAGCCGGGGATTACGCTTGCCAACTTCATAGCTATCGGCATTCCAAAAACGCGAAGAATCGGGGGTGAGCACCTCATCTCCTAACACCACGGCCTCGCCACCGTAGGGAAGAGCGGAGCCAAACTCGAACTTGGTGGAGCCTAAGATAATCCCGCAGTCCCAAGCAATCTTGGCCGCTCGCTGGTACAAATCCAGCGAGTACTCGATAATTTGATCTACGCGTCCACTGCCAACTAAGGACTGTAGCGCTTCCCAAGAAACGTTACTGTCGTGCCGTCCCATCTGAGTCTTTGCTACCGGATTAAATACTGGCTCCTCTAGCTTTTGATCTTGTTGCAGACCCGCCGGCATCCGTGCACCCCCGATAGTGCCTTTCGCTTGATACTCCCGCCAGGCTTCACCTGCCAGATAACCAGACACATGACATTCCAAGGGATACATATCGAGGCGACGGCAAATCATCGCTCGTCCGGCCGCCATCTCTGGTACCGAAGAAGTAGATAGAAAATGATTGGGAATCGCATCCCCAAGCTGTTCCAACCACCAGGTAGTCAGTTGGGTAACAGCAATACCTTTACCGGGGATTTCAGTAGGAAAGACCTGACCATAGGCACTGAAACGGTCGGTAGCCAGAATCATCACGGTGTCGGAATCATGAGCCGACTGTCCCGCGGGATAGTAAACTTCTCGTTCTTTACCAGAAAATAAATGGCGCCATCCACGTAGCGCCGGAGTATCACTTGACGACATATTTATCATTCTTGCATCTTTCATTTAGATTTGGGAGGGCTGTTGACAAATTTTATTGGATTTGGTGTGGTTGAGGTAGCAAAAAGTTTTTTCTTTAGGTACCCCTTAGTAAGAGGTGACGTCACCGTGCATCAACATGCTTCTACCAGTGAATCTACCCGTACGCGTCTGCTAATTGCCGCTGGTATCACCTTAGTGGTACTGCTTGCCCAGTTAATTGGCTCTATCATTTCTGGTTCCCTGGCTTTAGCAGCAGATACCGGACACGTGGCGATTGATTCCATAGGACTATTCTTAGCTGCCTTTACCGCTACCTTGATGACTCGCCCTGCTAGCGGCGAGCTCACCTACGGCTATGCCCGCCTAGAAGCAATCGCGGGCGGGATCCAGGCCGGGATGATCATAATCATCTGTACGATCATCGGATACCAAGCAGTTATTCGGCTAATTACTCCCACTGCAGTTGACGGTACTCAGATGGCTGCCTGGGCGGTGGCCGGCTTACTGGGCAATTTGGCATCAATGCTGGTAATGCTAGGACACCATCGCGACAATTTAAATATTAAAGCCGCATTTCTGGAGGTTTCCGTAGATGCAATTTCCTCTGTCGGAGTGATCGCCGGCGGCATTATCACCCGTCTTAGCGGCATTACCCGGGTAGACGCCGTAATCTCCTTGCTAATTGCCAGCGCCATGCTGCCGCGCGGCTACAAATTGTTAAAGGACGCGGGCGCAATCCTGCTTGAGCGCACTCCCAGCGAATTGAAGATCGCGGAGATCAGGAACCATATTTTGCAGGTAAAACATGTGAGTGGAATTCATGACCTGCACGTATGGCCATTAAACTCCCAAACGGTGCTTTTATCAGCGCATATCATTATCGCCAAGGAGTGCTACCGAGATGGTCATGCATTGGAAGTGTTACACCAGGTAGAAGAATGTATGAAAACCCATTTCCCACGCAAGATAGAACATTGCACCCTGCAGATTGAGCCCGAAGGGCACGCTGCTCACGAAACATTAAAACACTAGCTGCGCAATCTGTGTAGTTAAGCAAACCGAGACTATCGCGCTACCACAGCGATACCGCGGACATAGAAGCATGAAAAGGCGGCCGGAAACTTTCGTTTCCGGCCGCCCCCTCTTATTTTTCTAAAAAGAAAAGAGGTAACTCTCCGTTAGGTGGTTACTTCAGTGCCTGCAGACGCTCACGCAGTTTAGCGAGCTCTTCGGAGATGGCCTTGGGCAGCTTGTCACCGAACTGCGAGAAGTACTTCTCGGTGTCCTCGGTCTCGGCTAGCCAGGCATCGGGATCGATGGCGAACATCTTGTCCCAGTCTTCCTGACCCAATCCGGTGCCTTCCAGGTTGAAGTCCTCGAACTTGGGGTAGTAACCAGTCGGTCCCTCAATCGCGTCAACCTTGCCGGAGGCGCGGCGTACGATCCAGTCCAGAACGCGAGCGTTGTCGCCATAGCCCGGCCACAAGAAGCTGCCGTCCTCGTCCTTACGGAACCAGTTAACCTGGTAAATCCGCGGGAACTTGTCGCCGACCTTTTCTTGCATTTCTAGCCAGTGACCCCAGTAGTCAGCCATGTTGTAGCCACAGAAGGGCAGCATAGCGAAGGGATCGTGACGTAGGGATCCCACAGCACCTTCAGCAGCAGCGGTCTGCTCGGAGGCTACGGACGCACCAATGAATACGCCGTGTGCCGGGGAGTACTGCTCGGCTACCAACGGTACGTTAGAAGCACGACGTCCACCGAAGAGGATAGCGGTGACCGGAACGCCTTCGGGAGCTTCCCAATCGGGGCATACGATCGGGCACTGCGCAGCCGGAGTGGTAAAACGGGAGTTCGGATGAGCGGCCTTTTCGCCAGATTCCGGAGTCCAGTCATTACCATGCCAATCGATCAGGTGATCCGGGGTGTCTCCGTCAATGCCTTCCCACCAGACATCGCCATCGTCAGTCAAGGCTACGTTGGTGAAGATGGAGTTTTCTTTCATGGTCTCCATAGCCATCGGGTTGGTCTTGTAAGAGGTTCCCGGAGCAACACCGAAGAAGCCAGCCTCGGGGTTGATCGCGCGCAGCGTACCGTCCTCACCAGGACGCATCCAGGCAATGTCGTCACCAACGGTTTCGACTTTGTAGCCGGGGATGGTCGGCTGCAGCATGGCCAGGTTGGTCTTGCCGCAGGCGGACGGGAAGGCAGCGGTCACGTGGTACTGTTCGCCACTCTTTTCGTCGGTTAGACGCAGAATCAGCATGTGCTCTGCCATCCAGCCGTCACGGCGAGCCATCGTGGAGGCGATACGCAGAGCGTAGCACTTCTTGCCCAGCAGGGCGTTCCCGCCGTAACCGGAACCGAAGGACCAAATTTCATTGGTTTCGGGGAAGTGAGTGATGTACTTTTCGTCATTGCAAGGCCAGGCTTCGTCAGTCTCGCCCTCAGCCAGCGGCTTACCTACGGAGTGAACCGCCGGAACCCAGGGACGTCCCTCGTTGATGAGATCCATCGCCTTAGCACCCATACGGGTCATGATCCGCATGTTGCAGACCACGTAGGGGGAGTCACTGAGTTCGATACCCAGCTGAGAAATCGGGCCACCCAGCGGTCCCATGGAGAAGGGAATCACGTACATGGTGCGGCCAGCCATCGCGCCGTCGAACTTTTCATTCAGGGTCTCGCGCATCTGCTTGGGATCTGCCCAGTTGTTAGTGGGGCCAGCATCCTCTTCCTTTTCACAGCAGATGAAAGTACGCGATTCTACGCGCGCCACATCGGAGGGTAGCGAGCGAGCCAGGAAGGAGTTAGGACGTTTCTCCGGATTCAAACGGGTGAACATCCCGGTTTCTACCATGAGATCGGTTAGGCGAGTCCATTCCTCTTCGGAACCATCGCAAAACTCAATCGCTTTCGGTTTCGCCAGTTCTGCAACTTTAATTACCCAATCAACGACCTCTTTAGGCGCGTTCTTCGGGGCGGCAGCTAGCACATCTTTCTCAGTCACTGTCATTTATCTCTTGCCTCCTGCGGCACTCGACACGGCAACACACAGTTGCTATTGCTTTTCTATTGTCCGTCATCGCTGCCACTTTCTCTACCGAGAGCGTCTAAAAATTTCCATAAATTACTATGACCTGGCTCATATTAAGGGAAACTTTAGGCCATAGGACACCTTCCCGATTGGTTTTCAGCTAGGGAAGTGAACCTTTTACCATCGGCATAAGTAATTCTTTACAGTATGATTAAAAATAACGGTTACGCGATAATCGGGTTTATAGCCGCCACTCAAGGAGGTAGCGAGGGTGAAGGGCAAACGACTTTTGGCTCTAATTCTACTTCCCTGTGCGATATTGCTGGCGGGTTGTGAAGCTAGCACCCAAATGCAGATTTACGGCAATGATACCTATTCGTTTAGTACTCATTTAACGCAGCCGCGAACTACTCAAGATATTAAATGTAAGGATCAGATTCCGGGAATCGAGGACTACCTCAAAACTTCACAAGTCGAGATTAAAGATAAATCCACTGATCAGGTTTCAGACTGTACGATCACGGTGAAGGCACAACATATTTCCCAGGCCAAGAAGCCGTTTGTGACCATTAAACATATCGGTGACAGCTACGTGGCGAAACTTGCCCCGGTGCAAAGCTTAGATTTCTTAGATGCCCAAACCGACCAGTTCCGCCTGACAATTACCTTCCCCGGCCCAGTGTTAAAAACCGATACCTATTCCGGGGCGACAGCAGAAGGCAACACCGTCACTTGGACGACCCCGCAAGCTCTCGTCAAAGGTTTCGAGGTACGAGGACAAGATCACCCGGGGATAACGATGAACCAGAAATGGGGAATCGGATTTTTGGTTATTCTGCTAGCACTAATAGTGGCGCTAGTGATTTTCCGCAAACATCCACGCGTCGCCCCTATTTGGGGCAAGCTAGCGCAAGCGGGAAAGAGATTCGCTGGCGCCTGCCGCAAGTTACTCCTGCGCACTTTGAGCTATTTAGATCTGGGAGGATCCGCCTCTGGACATCGTTCCAAACATTCACGTAAACGCCGCGGTAAATAGGCACTTATTTGACCCCCTTCAGCATCTCCCTTTATCCTCAACACCGATAAACCCGGTGATTCCTGCCTGATGCAGCCACCCGGACTCCATTTTTTTGAGAATCCGTTACTGTCCGCACCTTTGTCTTTACTTCTCGATTTATCCCCAGGGATCGACAGGACTCTGGTTTCCTAGGAATGCCATTTCTTTTGTTGTCTCCCCTGCTCCCCATTCACTAAATCTAGGTGTACTTCGCAAACAAACCCGCAGGAGCCAGTCGTGCAAACAGATCTACCAACACCAATGCCTGCCAGGCAAGTACCTGGTGATACCGACCCGACCTGCCTATTGTGGGGATTTAACCTGGGACAGTTGCAATTCCTATCCCAGGTACTCGGAGTGTCTAATATCCATTTCACCACCCAACTGCCGCCTCCTGCTGCCAGCTTAAGTACAGTTATCAGTCCTGCTAGCGCCAATTTAAGTTGGCTTTCCTCCCCGCTTCCCATAGTTCGCGCAGATTTCTCAGCCAGCCCACCGCCCCTGCCCCAAAGAAGCTTCACCCCTCCCGGAAGCCCCTTGCAACGCCCCGGGGTTTTTCGCCTCCCATCCCAGGTAGGAGCTTTTCTCTCGCAGGTTGATCAATACTGCTATCCTTCCCGAGGACGCATCCTCAATATCTTCGGGTTACATCCAAAAAGTGGCACCTCCACCATTGCGTTCGGGTTAGCAAACAGCGTTAAGAACTCGATTTTTGTAGATGCCAGCTGTCCTTTCTCGACCTCAACTTCGCGCCAATATTCACCGGGGATGCGCAAACTCGGTTTTCCCGCTATTAGCAACTTTTCCTCTTCAGACTTGGAAGCGGACCTGTTAGTTTCCCGCTTACGCGAGGTTTTACCCGGGGTACAAAATACGCGTTTTCTCCAGCTCCACCGCGGTGATCTCCGCCAGCTACCACACCTTTTTTCTTTGCTAATTCGTGCATTTTCACTGGTAGTTATCGATTGGGGACAACTTGATTCTGTGGAAGACCTAAGCAATTTACCCGGGCATATTCTGGTAGTCAGGGATTACTCGCAATCGGCAATTAATCGACAGGTTCTGCAACAAATCCATCAGCGCAGAATCCCGCTAGTGACCAATCGCGTCCCTAACAGAATTGTTCCCCCTAGCAGCGACAATCAAAGATATTTCGTGCCGCATTGCCGGGAACTAAAACGGCTGCAAGCTCAAGGCCTGGGCAGTTTATGGCCGAAAAACTTGCAAGTAAGGTTGGCACAGCTACTGCGAAATCTGATGGCGGTAGCATGAAGGCTTTCAAAAAATGGCTACCGGTCTTAAAGCCGACACCTCGGCATCCCGTAGCTTCCCAAACTGACCGGGACAACCGCCTGCTAGTAGCCTCGGGTGCAGCTCCGGCAGAAGTGATCCGCCAGGCAAGCGCGCCAGCAGCAGGAACCGCTCACCTGCTTGATAACTTGGCAACAATAAATGCAGAATTATCCGGGTTTGGCCCCCAGCTGGCATCCCTGCTTCAAGACCCGCAAGTAACCGATGTTTTAATCAATGGACCGAAGCAAGTGTGGGTCGATAGTGGCGGGGGTCTTTGCAAAACCAGACTGGACTTTGGTTCCAACAGTAATCTCCGTTCCTTAGCAGTCCGGTTAGCAGGAGCTGCCGGAAAGCGTTTAGATGATGCCGCGCCGATCGCCGACGGCACGCTGCCAGGTGGCATTAGGCTCCATGCGGTACTGCCGCCTCTAGCGGTGCCCTCTCCGGTTATTTCTTTGCGTTGCCCGCGCGCAAAAGGCTTAAACTTTACCCAATTGGTGGAATCGGGAACCGTGTCTGCGCCCTTAGCGCCGGTGGTGACCGCCCTAGTTTCCCGGCGTGCTTCCTGTTTTATTTCCGGAGCCACCGGTTCGGGGAAAACCACGCTGCTGTCTGCCCTGTTGGAATTGGTGCCCCCCAACCAGCGGATTGTATGTATCGAGGAAGTCTCCGAGCTTTTTCCTTCCCATCCTCACTTAGTTCACCTGCAAGAACGCAGCGCCAATGTGCAAGGGGTAGGCGCGGTTCCCATGTCAAAGCTGGTGCGTGCGGCTATGCGGATGCGTCCGGATCGGATTGTACTGGGGGAATGCCGCGGTCCGGAGGTACGGGAAGTACTGTCTGCGATGAACACCGGGCACGAAGGCACTTGGGCAACGGTACATGCCAATGCGGTAACTGAGGTTCCTGCCCGTCTGGTGGCACTAGGAGCGTTGGCCTTAATGCCGGAATCTACCGTGGGAGCACAGGTGATAGCGGGGGTAGATGCCTTTTTACAGATTCGCCGCTTAACGGAGCGAGGAAGCACTCGGCGCTATGTATCCGAGGTCGGGGTTCCGGTTTGGGATCATTCCCACCTGGCGGCGCAACTGGCACTCAAAGTTACTCCTGCCGGACAGTTGCTAAGAGGGGCGGGGTGTCAGAAACTATCACAGCTGGTAGATATGGATTTTGATTATCTTGCGGAGGCACCGTGACCTGGAAAACCGCCACCTTAGTGGGACTTTTTCTAACCCTTGCCGGCCTGCCTTGGCATTTACCGGATGCTCATCCGCCCAGAACCCGCCGCCTGCCTCGGCCTAAAATAGCTAGTTCCATTACCTACTTTGTCGGGATTCTGCAGCGTCACTTCCAACCAAAACCCCAACTAGCAGCGGCAGTTATCGAGGTAGCGAGCCGCCTAAACGCCGGTGCCGATCCCGATTCAGCCTGGGTAAAAAGTTTGCCACGCCACGGTTTCTCCCGTCCCAAAACTGCCAGCGCCACAGATATTCAAGCGGCAATACAACCAAATCTAACTTCTTGGGAGCAGGCTTCTTTAACTGGCCTCCTGGCGGCAGTCCGTTTTTCCGAGGCAGTAGGCGCCCCCTTAGCTGAAGTGTTGGCTGGCTGCGCAGATTCGCTTACCGAAGCTGCCAATGCCGCTCGTGCCCGGAAACTAGCACTTACTGCCCCGAAGGCTTCCGCCACTATTTTGGGGCTTTTACCTTTAGGAGGAATCGCGTTGGGATCTCTGCTAGGAGCCAATCCGCTAAATGCAATATTCGTCGGAGGCTTGGGAACTATCAGTGCCTTGGTCGGGGTTATTGCCCTGTTAACCGGGATGTTTTGGATGTTTCGCTTAGTGGCGCAAGCGGAAAAGGCATAAAAATGTTTATCCTGGCAATCTGGGTTTTCTTGGGTGCCTTGCCCTGGTTTTTACCTGCACTTCCCCCACACAAATCTAGCGGGGAAGATACCAGGCGTGGCGCGATTGATCCGGCAGTGATGCTGGACTTGGCGAGCGCCGGACTGGCCGGCGGCGCCGCGATTCCGCGCGTCTTAACTGCCTTGGCGACTGCCAGTGGAGAACCTCGCCTAGCCGCGGTTTCTCGCGCGCTGATTTTCGGAGTTGAATGGAACTTAGCTTGGTCTCTGCTACAACGCGGGGATACCTGCCCCGAGTGGGCACCGTATCTATCTGCCGCCCTCGAACCTGCCTGGAAGGATGGGGTATCCCCCGAGGCGTTACTGAAAGGTGCCGGACTGCGGGTACGCGCCAGTAAAGACCAGCGTGCCCGCCAAGCCGCCCAAAAACTCTCGGTTCGGCTGGTTATTCCCCTAGGTATCTGCCAGTTACCGGCATTTATCCTCCTGGGGATAGTGCCGGTAATCTTGGCGGGAATAGAAAGCCTCTAGCTGTCCGAATCAGATTTTTCGGTCGGGTTTTCCTGCGGTTTAGCGACTTCATCTAGCTCGTCCTCATTGAACGCCAAGCCGGCACTTACCAAGGATTGGTTCCGTTCCCTGGCCACCGCATCATAGTCGTATTGCTGTTTCATCCGGCCTTGCGCAAAATCGATAATCAGACCGACCAACAGCATCACCAGAGACGGAATCAACCACCCCAACCCTAGCGAAGCCAACGGAATGGTGGTGTCGATCCACTCCTCCAATACCCCAGCAGCCTTCAGGCCATCGAAAAGACCAAAGAACGCGGCTACCCACACTGAAAGCCGGTAGGCCCAGAACATATGTCCGGGAATGAAAATATCCAGGATACAGGTTACTACCAGCATGATGGTGATGGGGTAGCAGAACATCATTACCGGGATAATCACGTTTACCAGTGCCTCTAGCCCCAGGTTAGCGATTGCTAAAGAGATCACCACATGCAGAACCACCCACACCGGACGGGAAATCTGCGGGAACAATCCCCGGAAGAACTGGGTGGAAGCCTCGACTAGACCAATGGCAGTAGTTAGGCAAGCCAAAATAGCAATTGCACCCAAGATTACCCTGCCGGTAGATCCAAATAAATGCTGCGCTGCGAACGCCAGGCCTTCCCCGCCGTCTTTAACGTTGGGGTTGAGTCGTCCCACGCGCGAGCCCACCATCGACAGCCCAAAATAGACCAGACCAAGGAAGAAAGCGGCGATCACTCCCGAAAGGGCGGTAACCCCAAATAGCTGCTTACCGGGTTGGAATCCTTTTTGCCGTAGTGCCCGAATAATCACTACCCCGAATACGAAGGAAGCGATGGCATCCAGGGTGCCGTAACCGTCAAAAATACCCTTCAAAGTGGGGGTGGAAGCATATTTTTCAATCGGAGCCGCCTCCGAAGGATCCATAGTTGCTACCGCCGCAATAATCATTACTGCTAACAGAATCAGCAGCGCGGGAGTCAGTAGACCGCCAATCCGGTCAAGCACGTTACGCGGATTCAAACACAGGTAACCGGCGATGCCGAAGAATACCAATGTGTAAATAAATAGCGCCAGATGGGAGTCCCCGGTGGTGGCTTGGAATGACATCGAAAAAGAAGCGGCAGCAGTACGCGGAATCGCATACAGCATCCCGGTCGATAAAAAGATCAACCAGCAAAACACCAGACCTGGGTAGTGAGAGATGCGTTCAATAATCCCGAGCACTCCGGAAGAAGAGGTAGCGGCGGCAATCATGCCGGCCATGGGCAGTAGCACTCCGGTAATCATAAAGCCGATGGTGGCGGGAACCTGTTCAACTCCCGATTCCACCCCAATCATTACTGGAAAAATCAGGTTGCCAGCCCCGAAAAACATGGCGAAAAGCGCCAGTCCGGTAACTAGTACATTGAGAATACGTGTCTTGCTATTCATTGTGTGAAATCCCCACTCTTATTCTTTTTACCGGTTACAGTTTCGCAAAGACCAGCTGCTATTCAAAAAGAATCTTCCATTCTGGGATACTGGGTTAACATATTTTCAACAACATGTTTACAATTGGCGTATTTTTCTGAAGCAGGTGAGGTGAGATGCTTGCAGACTGAGGCACAGCTTTCCCCACTTGAGCAGTATTTTCAAACTCTGGCGTCCCTGCTTTCATTGACCCCGGTTCTGCGCCGGAACCAAATTATTGGGGCGGTTCGGTTGGCGGTAACGGAAATGGAGGAAAACGCTTCCCTACCCGCGCCCTATACCCTAGAGCAGCTTTATGCCTATCTCGGGGATCCGCAACAGGTGGTAGCTATCGCTGATGCGGATATGACGGTAATTAAAGCTGGTAATGGCGCGCAAGTGATTCAGGCGGCAGCGGCTGCGGAAAATAGCCCAGTTCCCTGGGGGAAGGCAGCCGCCCGTGTTCGTTTCGAGGATGCCCGTCTACTGCGCAAATACGGTCAGTTGGTTGGCTGGGGTGAAACTGTGTCCGCGGCACCCGTAAAGTCGGACTTTTTAGACAGTAAAATTGAGTCACTAATTAGTTCGGAACGTATCCGACATAACTTCTTTTCCTATTTCTTGCCGATTGCCTTTGGGATCGCCTGTACTTCCACTGCCCTGCTGGTTCCTCTCGGGTTCTTCCTGGGAATCTTCGCTTTGGTCTTGCTGTTTTATCTGTGGCGCAAGAAGGTTACTCCCCTCTGGCCTCGGGTCTTTTGCGCTTTAGCGAGCCTATTTGCGATTGTTTGTACCGTGGTTGCTACCCTGCGTCTGCTGGGTTATAACTCTTGAGGAAGCGCGTGCGTTTTTTCCCGCCGCACGGCAGCCACTTCGAATAGAGCAATTCCCGTAGCCACCGCGGCATTTAAGGATTCCACAGCAGAAGAGATCTCGATTCGGGTGAGCAGATCGCAGTTTTCCTTCACCAAGCGGGATATCCCGTCGCCCTCGGCTCCGGTAACTAATGCCAAAGGACCATCTGCCAGACCGGATTCGCTCACCGAGGAAGTACCGCCGCCATCTAATCCCAGCACGAAACAGCCTTGCTCTTTGCACTGCCGAATCGCATTTACCAGGTTAGACACCCGGGCAATCGGCAGACGTGCGGCGGCTCCGGCAGAGGCTTTCCAGGCAGTCACGTTCATTGAGGCGCTGCGCCTGCCGGGAATCACTACCCCGCTGGCTCCAAAGGCGGCAGCGCTGCGCACGATCGCTCCCAGGTTATGCGGGTCAGTAACCCCATCTAGCAGCACAATCAGTGGCTTAGCGTGATTTTTTTCAGCATTGTCAAAGAGCGCAGCTAAATCGGTGTATTCGAACTCGGGGACTTCCAGAGCAACGCCCTGGTGAACTGCGCCCTCGGTAGCGAGGTCCAAGTCCGAGCGGGGGACTTCCACGATGGGTGCCCCCTGCGCGCTAGCTTTGGCGAGCAGCAAGGAAAGTTTCTTATTGGCCGCCAGGTTACCCGCCACGAACACTCTGGTCACGGGGATATCAGATTCCAAGGCTTCCAACACCGGGTTACGTCCGGCAATCAGTTGATGCCCACCTCGCACCTGGATTAGGGAACGTTTGGCACGTGCCTTACGTTGGGCTGCTTGCGTTTCTTCCCGCCGCTCTTTTTGGATCCGAGCGCGATAAGCCGCGTGGTAAGGACGGTTCTCAGCTTTCGGCGTAGGGCCTTTCGCCCGCAAACCACGTTTATTGCCGCCGCTGCCTTTAGGAGCGCCTTTCTTATCACTGCGCTTCATTCTGCCGTGGTGATCTCCGCGAACTGCCATGCCAACCCCTAACCTAAATGCCAAGTGGAGCCGCCAGCTCCGTCCTCGATAATTATCCCCGCCGCGCCTAAGCGGTCACGAATCCCGTCCGCGCGCGCCCAATCCTTTTCTTTGCGCGCCTGAACTCGCTGTTCCAACTGGTCAGTGACGAGCTTTTCTAAAGCAACAGTAGCGGCAGAATCGCTACTACTGTCTGCTTCCCGCCATTGCTCCGAGAGCGGATCTAGCCCCAATATCTCTAGCATGGCGCGAATCTGGATGGCTATCTGCGCACCCTCAGCAGGTTTCCCGCCTTCAAACACGGTATTAGCTTGCTTAATCTTTTCGTGTATCACCGCTTGAGCAGCCGCGATATTTAAATCATCGTCCATGGCTTCGCAAAAAGCCTCCGGGAGGGCGGCTGCAGCCAAATCTTCGGCACTGGCCTCCGCAACCTCGGGGGCTGCCTGAGCAAAACGCGCCAGGGAAGAAGCAAACTTATTCCAAGTTTCCCCCGCCTGTTCCAAGGTTTCCGGGGAATATTCCACGGTGGAGCGGTAGTGGGTAGTCCCTAAGGCGAGACGGAGCACCGCTGCGGGCGTGGTTTTTAAGATTTCCGAAACCACCAGGGAGTTCCCCAGCGATTTCGACATTTTCTCACCCTTAATGGTTACCCAGGCGTTATGCATCCAGTATTTTGCGAATGGCCAACCGGCACCGTGAGATTGCGCCTGTTCATTTTCGTGATGGGGGAAGCGCAGGTCAATCCCGCCGCCGTGAATATCGAAAGCTTCTCCCAGATAGCGCCGTGACATTGCCGAACACTCTAAATGCCAGCCGGGACGACCTTTACCCCAAGGGGAATCCCATTTCGCAGTTTCCGGCTCGGAGGATTTTGCTGCTTTCCAGAGGGCGAAGTCCCGCGGATCTCGTTTTCCCGCCTCGGTTTGGTTATCGATTTGGCTCTCGTCCTCGGTAGTTCGCATATCGGAAAGCTTTTGCCGGGTCAGCGAGCCGTAATCTTTGAGGGATTTAACATCAAAATAGACGTTTCCATTCCCATCACTATAGGCGTGACCGGCATCTATGAGACGCTGGGTGAGGGCGATTTGTTCAGGGATCTGCCCGGTGGCGCGCGGTTCATAGGTCGGGGGCAGCACCCCCAGGGCGCGATAAGCAGCCGCGAACTCTTGCTCGAAACGATAGGCCCATGCCCACCAGGGCCAGCCGGCCTCCGCGGATTTATTCAAGATTTTGTCGTCAATATCGGTCACGTTTCGCACATAGGTTACCTGGTAACCGCTGCGGCGCAACCACCGAATCAGCACGTCAAAGGCGATTGCCGAACGCACGTGCCCTATATGGGGAGAACCCTGGACGGTGGCTCCACACAGGTAAATTCCTACGTGTCCGGCTTTGACCGGCTCGAAGTCCACGATCTGGTGACGGGCAGAATCATAAATGCGAAGGCTCATGTTCCCATGCTATCGGCAAGCAGCCTTTTGCCTGAACTTTGTCTGTGCAGTTTCCTTCGAATGCATACTGGTCAATTCGTAACCGGACAGGTTTCACGTAATGCCCCATGGCTACCAACTTCAGGGCAAGACGGATAAACTCAGATAGTAAGAGTGCAAACGCTGCCGGGTAAATCTCGCCAGCAGCCTTGCAAAAATCCTTATTTGAGAGGAATAGTTCATGCCCGCACTGATTGTTGTCGGAGCCCAATGGGGAGACGAAGGAAAGGGTAAAGTCACCGACCTAGTTGGCCAGAGCGTTGATTGGGTAGTTAAGTTCAATGGCGGCAATAACGCTGGTCACACCATTGTAGTGGGAGATCAAAAGTTTGGTTTACATTTGATCCCTGCGGGTATCCTCTCCCCCACGGTCACCCCGGTAATCGGTAACGGAGTAGTAGTTGACCTGGAAGTCATGTTCGCCGAAATCAAGATGCTTGAGGAGGCCGGGGTCGACTGTTCCCGACTTAAGGTTTCTCTCAACGCTCATATCATTCCGCCCTACAACAAGGTAATGGACGGACTGGCAGAACGGTCTTTGGGCGAACGCAAGATTGGTACCACCGGTCGTGGGATTGGACCTACCTACGCCGATAAAATGAACCGCATTGGCCTACGCATCCAGGATCTCTTTGACGAATCAATCCTGCGGCAAAAAGTTCGCTCCGCTTTGTCGGGTAAGAACTTTGTGATCGAAAAACAGTTCTCCGAAGAGCCTATCGATCCAGAAACTATTTCTGAACAGCTACTTTCTTATGCGGACAAAGTACGGCCTATGGTTTTCGACTGCACCACCGAGCTTAACCTGGCCTTGGATCGCGGAGAAACCATCCTCTTAGAGGGCGGTCAAGCCACCATGCTGGACATCGACCACGGCACCTACCCCTTCGTAACCTCCTCGTCCTGCACTGCCGGTGGAGCCTGCTCGGGATCAGGAATCGGACCGACCCGCATTGACCGGGTAATCGGGATCGCCAAGGCTTATACCACTCGCGTTGGGGAAGGCCCTTTCCCCACCGAACTTTTTGGCAAAGAGGGCGAGGACTTGCGTCAGGCAGGCGGGGAGTTCGGGGTAACTACCGGGCGCCCGCGCCGCACCGGCTGGTTCGATTCGGTAGTTGCTCGCTATGCTGCTCGAGTCAACGGCCTCACCGACTTGGTGATTACCAAGCTGGATGTACTTTCGAAATACGATGAGATTCCGGTCTGTGTAGCTTATGACGTTGATGGTCAGCGTTTCGAGGAGCTCCCCGCAGATCAGAGCGCTTTCCACCATGCTCAGCCAATTTACGAAATGCTGCCCGGCTGGAAAGAAGATATCACCGGCTGCCAGACTTTTGCGGATTTGCCAATCAAAGCACAAGAGTACATTGAGCATCTAGAGAAGCTTTCGGGCTGCCGCATTAGCGTAGTAGGGGTAGGAGCAGACCGCGCGGCCACGATTGTGCGCCATCAGCTGCTGGACTAGGGTTTGTCCCGCTAACTTAACTCCGTATCTGACGCAAGTATTTTTACTTGCGCGGCGCGCTCTCCCGCAATATCTGCTCTCATAATCTATGGTTGCTGTTGTATAGACAACGCGATTTCGTTGGAGGTCAGATGAGCAAGAACGAGCCGGATAACGACTTCACTACCCGAACCTGGTTCGTGGGAGAAGAAGGCGAAGAAGAGCAGGCTCCCGAAGATACTTTGATCCCCGGCGAGCATCACGCTACTTCCCCCTCTGATAATGATTCCCTGATAGCAGGGGAAGGTATTAGCTCGGAGGCAGATTCAGCAGGCGAAGAAAACCTACCGGCTGAGCAGCTAGAGCACACCGATAGCGCGATTGTGGGGACTGCGGAAAACACGAATGCGGACTCTACGGACGAGGATGAGTCAACGGAATGGAGCGCACCTGCCGCAAGTGAAGAGGACGCTACTGACGCCGCCTCCCCGGCTCTAGAGCGTAAGTCGCTCATGGAGCGCAGCCGCGAGGTAGATGAAGATGACTCTGGGGTGGCCCCCGCCCCCGCTAGTGAAGTAGAAAGTACCGCTGACCGGCGCTATTCTTTGCTAAACAACTCCGAGGAGGCGAAGCAGCCGGTCGAGGAAGACTCACCGCACTGGGATTCGGTAGAGGAAACCGAACCGGAGGAAGTGCTAACTACCGCGGAGCGGCAACAAAGCTTTGAAGATACTATTTTCGATGGAGCCACGGTCAAACCGACAGTGCCTTCGCGCGCAGCAGCGCATATCTGGTCGCTATTGCTGTTTTTAGTGATGGTTCCGATTACCTGGTACCTAATTTTGGATGTCGCTACCCGGTTGCGTACCCGTGGCGGCGATGTATTGCTGCCCGCCTCCAGTTTGAACGCCGGTCAATGGGTTGAAATTGTGGTGGCGGTAATCATGGTCTTCCTGCTGGCTCTAGTAGCCCGCTTCTCTTCTCTAGGTGCTTTTATTACCGGATTGGCCTTGACAGTTGGGGGAGCGTTCTTCCTGGTAGTTCCGGAACAAACTGCCAACAGTTTGCAGCCGCTACTTACCGCCCTGGATAATGCCGGTCAACAAGACCACTTCTATCAGGCACTTCCGTCCAATATCGCGCATCACTTGGCTTGGTCAGGTGGGTCAGGAATGTTACTACTGGCTGGTTTGACCCTGCTAGCAATGGCCTTCCTGGCGCATAGCGCGCGCCGCGCGGGACGCAAAGATTATCTGATCGAACGCAAGGTCAAGGCAGCGGAACAGAGCGAGCCGAAGGAAAGCTAGGTTCTTAACGGGCTACAACCAGAGCCAAAGCTAAACCGCGCTAGTTGGGTAATCCCATACCGCAAATAAGGTTAGTGCGTCTAAATCTGCTTTTTTAGGGTTAATACCAGTGGGAATAGGGACGCTATTATTAGCGCTTTGTCCAGGGGTTAGGGTTTTTGCATAAGTTTTGGGGCGGCAACCTTTATGGTTGCCGCCCCAAAACACTATCAAGCGTTAGTTTTTAGCTATTTTCCCTAACCCTAGCGGGCACGCCGCGCCAAACGATCAATGTCGATCAAGGTGACTGCGCGTCCCTCCAGGCGAATCCAGTTGCGGTTCACGAACTCGGCCAAGGACTTGTTCACGGTCTCCCGCGAGGCTCCCACCAACTGAGCTAACTCTTCTTGAGTCAGATCATGCGGTACATGGATTCCGTCCTCGGTACGGATCCCGAAACGATCCGCCAAATCCAAGAGGGCCTTGGCTACCCGGCCGGGCACATCCGAGAACACCAGGTCAGCTAGAGCCTCGTTGGTGCGGCGCAGGCGCTTTGCCAGCGCTTTGAGCATATGTTTCGCCAAGGAGGGGTTATCCTCTAGGAAAACCATCAGGTCACTATGGTTTAAGAAAACCAAACGGGCGGGTGAAACCGCGGTAGCGGTAGTAGAACGCTGACCCGGATCAAATAGGGTGAGCTCCCCCAGGATTTCCCCGGGACCTAGTACCGCTAGCAGGTTCTCGCGGCCATCTGAGGACTGATGTGATAGTTTTATTTTCCCCTCGGCCACGATATACAAGCGGTCGCCATCATCGCCCTCTTCAAATAGGTTTTCCCCGCGGCGCAAGGTGGTTTGTCCCATCATTGAGAACAGGCGCATCTGCGCTTCCTGATCGAGTCCCTCAAAGAGGGGGACTCTAGCTAAAAAGGACGAATCCAAGCTAATCACTCCTTACAAAAATCTAGACAGACGGCGAACCATAAATACCGATTCCACATTACTCGTTTGTTGTGACTTATGCCACCCGAGAGTTTGGGTGTGGTCACTAATTTACCCCGCTAACTATAAGTTGGCGCGGAACTGGGACTTTTTTCCGGTAGCACTCAGCTTTTAAGCAACGCTATGCTGACTATTTTTCAGTAGTTTGCCGCTGTATCCATTCGGCTAGTTCCATCCGCTTGCCGGTATAGAAGGGCGTATCCTGGCGGACATGGAGGCGAGCTTCACAGTCCCGTTGCTGACGCAGCACCCCCATAACCCGGTTAATATCATCGGATTCTAGGGTCACTGACCATTCGTAATCATTAAGTGCAAAGGTCGCCAAAGTAGAAACCGCTACATCCAGGTAACCAGCACCATTGCGACCATGCTCGGCGAGCATGGCGCTACGCTTAGCCTTGGGCAGGTAATACCACTCGAGGGAACGCACGAAGGGGTAAACCGCGGCATAGGCACGCGGCGCCCAACCACCGAAGCAGGCCGGCAGGTGGGGCTTATTAAACTCGGCAGTCATATGAGCGCTCATTATCGACCATACCGGCACCAGGTGGGCTCCTAGGCGGGAGTTCAATACCGCATGGTAGGCATCTTGGAGCTTGTCATTGGATTCGTCCAAGAACCAGAACATCAGGTCAGCGTCTGCACGGTAACCGGCAACGTCATACCAGCCGCGTACGGTTACTCCCAATTCGGCGATGGTTTCCTCGAGTTCGCGCGCCATAGCTGCTCGCTCTGCTTCCTGGGCAGGTAGCGGCAAGGCTAGCTCGAAAACCGCGTGCATAGAAAAGTTATTGCGCGCATTTACTTCCTCAGGATCCACTTTATGATCGCGAGGATCGGGGGATACATCATTGGGCATTGGGTGAGCCATTATTTTCTCCTTTTAGCTTTTAGCTGTTTATTCTTTTATAGTTTCAAACTCGACTGGCAGGTCAAGAGCATTTTTGCTGCCTCTAGAATCTCCGGGGGGTGCCCAGGCTGGCCATCGGGGTTCTAAAGCGTCTTGGGCATAGAGAACCGCGCCCCCTGCTTTTTCCCCCGCGCGCTCGGTTACCAAATCCGCGAGTGCCTCAATAAAGCCGGGATCGGTGCCTACCGTAGGCACCCGCAAATAGTTAAGTCCCAGCTGTTCAGCGGTTTCTTTTGCTTCGGTATCCAGGTCGTATACCACTTCCATATGGTCACAGATAAACCCGATAGGTACGCAGACTACATCAGTTATCCCTTCTGCTTTCAGCTGCGCTAAGCGGTCATTAATATCGGGCTCTAGCCAGGGCATTTGGGGCGGCCCAGAGCGGGAACAATATGACAAATCCCAGTTCAACTCGCGTCCTAGCTCTTTACTAACCCTGGCCGCGGCCTCGGAACATACCTGTTGGTGTTGGCGCACGTAGTCGGGGCGGGAGTTGTCGGCCGGGCCGGAGCATTCCTGCATGGCGGCAGGGATCGAGTGGGTCACGAAAGCTACGTAGGGTAGGTGTCCGCTATTTTGCTCCCGCTTTACTACTGCTTCCAATAGGAGTTTCGTATAGGCTGCTACGAAGCCTTCTGTGGTGTAGTAGGCGCGCACTTTATCCAGTTCCAGCGATAAATCTTGGGCTTGTAGCTGGGCTTTGGCGGCAGCTAAGTCTTCCCGGTACTGCCGGCACCCCGAATAACAAACATAGGCGGAGGTGAAAATACAAAGTACCCGGGTAAGTCCTCGCATTGCCAGGTCGCAGAGGGTGTCGTGGATAAAGGGATGCCAGTTACGGTTCCCGATTACGACTTCAATCTCTTCTCCGCGCCGGCTAAGTTCCAGTTCAAGGGCGCGCCGGATTTCCAGGTTACGCGCATTTATGGGGCTGATTCCGTGGAAGCGTCCATAGTGGGTGGAGACCTGTTTTAACCTCTCGTCAGGAACTCCCCGCCCGGAGGTCGCGTTGCGCATAAACGGCAACACGTCCTCCATCTGGCGCGGCCCTCCATAGCTGACCAGCATCACCGCATCGTATTGGGCAGAAATCTGACTCACTGTCCCTCCTCGCTGGAGCTTTCCTGTTTCAAATCATCAACGCTCAAGCCGGTTACCGGGCAAACCTGCGCCTTATCTTGGGGAGCTGGCGGAACCTCCAGATCCAATCCCCACACCTGCTGGAGGGCGTTTACGTATTCCTGCCCCATCCCTTCGCGTCCGGCGCGATGAGCGTTAATAGTGGGAATATGGGCTAGCCGAGCCGCCAGGTGTCGCAGCGCGTATTCGACTTCTTCCCGGGCAATAGTATCCCCCTTGGGCAGGCGCGCCACTTCATCGGCCAGCACCTGGCGGAAGCTATCACGCAGCGCCACCACCACCGAATCCATTTGGCGATCCGCCAGCAACGCTTCGGCTTCCTCTACGCCCTCGGCCACAATCTCTTCTGCCCGCTTAACCTGAGCTTTCCCGGCTTCCGGTACCTGGGCACTGATTTCTTTTAGGTTGATTACCCGTACCCGCTCTAAATCGGCTACTCCGTCCTCAATATCGGTTTGCAGCGCTAAATCGAGAATGGTTTTTTCACCGCTAGATAGCACTAAAGCCCGCTGCACTTCCTCTTTGGTGAGCACCGGAGAACCCATGCCCCGGCAGGTAACAATCAAAGTGGCTGCTTCTAGCGCCGCAACTAGCCGCTCTTTGGCCACCGGTTGCAAGTCATGGCCGTAAGCGAAACGTTCGGCACGCCCAGAAGTGGAGTACACCGAGATATCTTGCACCCCTTTGGCGCGCAGTGCTGCCACTGCTGCCCCCGCATAGGAGCCGGTTCCGATCAAAAGCGTGGGGGTACCTGCCAGCGGATCTATTCGTTCCGCCACTATTTCCAGGCCGCAGGCAACCACCGAACGACCCTGGGAAGCGATCCCGGTCAGCTGCGCAATTCGGCGGGAGGTAGTTAGCGCGCCTTGACAGGCGCGGGTAATGGTGGCGGAGGATATCCGCTCCTGGGTGGCTACTCGTAGGGCGCGGCGCAGCTGTCCAGAGATTTCGCGCTCTCCTACCACCATGGAGTCCAGTCCGCAGGCGACGGTAAATAAATGTTCCAAAACCTGGCGGTCACGGCGAATTTCGCAGATAGTTCCCAGGCGGGATTGGATATAGCGATCTACCGCTGCTAGTTGCTCGCTGGAGATTGCCGGCGCTGTTTCAATAACGATCTCTACCCGATTGCAAGTGGAAAGCGGTAACACTCCCATTACCTCAGGCAAGCGCTGTAAGAGATCCTCAGGCAGGCCATCAGTGGTACTGGAAGCTGCCGCCACGGCGTTAAGGCCGTGGCGGAGATGATGTACCGAATAGGAAGAAAGACCCACGGCCTCATTAGAACATTTTTTTATTTTTTGAAAAGTACCCGGCAGATCGCGCCTCCCCGCACCCTAATTATTTCTATTTTCCCAGTCCAGGGGGTTGCTAAAGAAAAATAATCTGCCAGAGCGTCAGCAAGAATCACTGTTTTTTGCAACAGACAGATGCGGAAAATATGTCAGAAAAATGGTTTTGTCGGTTTCTTAGCCGCGGGGAGCCAATCTGCAGCCGGTTGGTTACTGCACTTGCTTGCGCCAGCCGAAAATGCCATAGATGATGGAAATATGTCTGAGCAAAACTCTTTCCTCCAAGCCGTGCGCGGCCTGCGTCCCGAGAAAACTCCAGTTTGGTTTATGCGCCAAGCCGGGCGTTCCCTGCCCGAGTATCGCCGCCTGCGCGCCGGTAACGATATGCTCACTGCCTGCACTACCCCTGAACTGGCAGCAGAAATAACGCTGCAACCGGTGCGCCGCTACGGGGTAGATGCCGCGATTTTCTTCTCCGATATTGTCACCCCCCTATATCTGGCGGGTTTAAAGGTAGAGATTGTCCCCGGTAAGGGCCCGGTTTTCGCGGACCCGGTTTTATGTCCTGAGGACGTAGATCGCCTCACCAGCTTTAAAGGCTTTGATCCGGATTGTATTACCGAGGCCGCTGAAATGGTCTGCGCTGAGCTGGGCGATACTCCCCTAATTGCGTTTGCTGCTGCGCCTTTTACTTTGGCCTCCTACCTAATTGGGGATACCCGCTCAAAGAATCACCTGGAGGCGCGGGCTTTTATGCATTCTTACCCGGATGCCTGGAACCGGCTCGCCAGCTGGTGTGCGGATATGTCGGCGGCGTTCCTGGCCGCACAGATTGCCGGCGGGGCGCGCACGGCGCAGGTTTTCGATTCGTGGGTGGGCGACCTTTCGCGCGCCGATTACCAAACCTATTGCCTTGAGCATTCTCGGGTAGTGATTGATTCTGCTCATGCTAAGGGAGTTCCGGTGATTCATTTCGGGGTGGGCGCGGCTTCCCTGCTGGATTTGATGCGCGATGCCGGTGCGGAATGTATTGGGGTGGATTGGCGGCTGCCTCTTGGCGAGGCCGTACAGTTAATCGAACATGGCCCTGGTGACCGCTTTGCGGTGCAAGGAAATATTGACCCTGCCATTTTGTTCGCCCCTGCTGAGGTACGCCGCCGCCACGTAGCTCAGGTGTTAGCGGAGGGCAAGCAAGCCGCCGCGCATATCGTCAATCTGGGACATGGGGTACCGCCGAATGCTGACCCCGCGGTTTTACAAGAAATCGTCGACCAGGTACATGAATCACGTTAAGCGCGAACGACTATGCTGAAGGATTATCCGGGGCACACCGCCTCAAAAACCGCTTGTGGCAAGGAGATGCAATGCACGACCTAGCTGGATTAGCCGATTACGATGTTTTGATTATCGGAGGAGGACTGGCCGGATTGACCAGCGCCTATACTCTGCAAAAACAGGGTGCGCGGGTGGCGGTGATTGAGGAAAGAGGACGCCCTGGCGGCCTAATTTGTTCGGGACGTTTTGGGGACTTCACTTTCGATATTGGCGCTGAAGCTTTCGCGGCGGGAGCTAGCGAAGTTAAAGATTTATGCGACGAGCTAGGATTGCCGCTGGTTGCCCCGAGCGGCAAATCCTGGATTTTTCACCACGAACGCCCAGGTCACCGGGAGGGCGCGCTTCCGATTCCCCACGGAATGTTAGGGATTCCTGCCAGCCTAGATGACCCAGGCATTGTGGGGGCGCTCAGCGAAGCAGAAATGCAGCGTGCCCGTGAGGACTTAACTATGGGGCCACAGGTAGGGGCGGATGAAACCACCGTCACCGGTCTGGTAACTGCCCGCCTAGGAAAAGCGGTTTTAGAAAAAGTAGTGGCGCCTGTTGCCGGCGGGATTCACTCGGCAAGCACCGACCGCCTAAACGCCGATACCGTGTTGCGCGGACTGCGTCCCGCCCTAAAAGAACACGGCTCGCTGGTGAAAGCGGTTGCCGCTTTGCGCGGACTAAGACCCGGCAAACCCGCCGTACTCGCCCCGGAAGGGGGAATGTTCCGCCTGGTAGAAACCTTAGCGCAGCGCATCGAAGAGGGCGGGGGGCTGATTTTGTCTCATGTGCGCGGCCTCGAACTGGAACCGGCGGCAAATGACTCAAACGCTGACGCCGACGCCGTTGCCGGCTCGAATCAACCCGGCTCAGCAGGCTGGAAGGTCACCGTTTCTAACACCAAATCAGGGCCGACCCCAGGGGCGAGCCCGATTAACATTGGCGAAGCCGTAACGGTCACTGTCCCGCAGGTAGTAGTGGCTTTACCAGGATATTTAGCCGCGCCGCTGCTGCGTGAAGTACCAGGGATTCAAGTCGGTGAGCTCCCGCAGGGCGGCCCGATCGCACACGTGACTCTGTTTGTGGACTGCCCGGCGTTAGATGCTCATCCGCGCGGGTCCGGAATGTTGGTGCAACGCCCCAGCAATAAAGATATTGAAAATGGCTGCGTGGGAGCGAAAGCTATCACTCATTACACTTCCAAATGGCCGTGGGCGGAACAAGCAGCCGGTAAAGGTCGCCACCTGCTGAGAGTATCTTATGGTTGGGCAAATGGACCGGAGATTCCGGTATCGGTCGAGGGCGCGTTAAAGGATGCTTCCCGGCTGCTGGGGGTAGCGATTTCTCCAGAACAACTGCTCGGTTCGATGATTATTCACTGGGATGGCTCTTTGCCGCCTTTCACTCCTAAACATCGGGAAATGACCACCAAGCTGCTAGAAGACTTGCATGCCTATCCCGGTCTGGATTTGGCGGGGTCTTGGGTTGCCGGTTCGGGGATTGCGGCAGTTGTTCGTCAGGCGCAAACGATTAAATTGCGCGGTACCGGTTGGATTAGCGAAGCTAAGGCTGACGCTTTAGTTTTGGGTACTCGCGCTTCCCGCCTGGCGGTAACCCAATCGGAAACCGTAGCTAGCGCTTTGCGCGAACGCGGACTAAATGTGCAGCTACGACAGGTACGCACGGCAGGCGATATTTCCCGCGCCTCTTTACAAAAATTGGGAGGAGTGGGCGTGTTTGCCGCGCAACTACGCCTAGCCCTCTTGGAGGGAAACTGTCATTTAGCAGTGCATTCTTTCAAAGATTTACCTACCCAGGAGGCTCCGGGTCTAAAAGTTGCCGCGATTCCGAACCGCGCAGATGCCCGGGACGCGCTATGTGCGGCACCTGGTTTAACTTTGGAGACTTTGCCTCAGGGAGCCAAAGTGGGGACGGGATCTCCGCGCCGCGCCGCCCAGATTTTAGCTATGCGTCCCGACCTCAAAATCGTGGATATTCGCGGCAATGTTCCTACCCGCCTAGGCAGGGTGAAAGGCATTGCCGCTCCTGAGGGTGACTTTACTGATGGACGGGAGACTCGGGAAAAAATCGTGACCGGCGCGCACGACTTGGATGCGGTGATACTGGCGGCGGCCGGTTTGGATCGGATTGGGCTGGGCGCTTACGCCAATCAGCGTTTTGATCCTGAACAGGTGCTGCCAGCTCCGGCGCAAGGGGCACTCGCGGTAGAGGCTTCAGAGGCAACGCTTAAAACCCACCCCGATTTAGCGGCCGCACTGGAAGAGCTTAACGACCTGGCAACTGCGCTTACTTCTACGGCGGAGCGGGCAGTGTTAGCGGAGCTAAACGCCGGGTGTGCTGCGCCCGTAGGGGCCTTTGCCCAGATGGAGCGGGGGATACTCACCCTGACCGCCGCGATTATTTCCCTCGATGGTACTCGGGAAGTACGCGTCAGTGACTCCTTGCAGGCCGATCCGGAAAAAACCTTCGCCGAGATGCTTGACCAGGCGCGTCAGCTGGGTGAGAGCGTGGCGCGCGCCCTCCTAGAATCTGGGGGCGGCGAGCTCGCTGACCTGGGAGCTTCCAAGACGCGCGGCTAAGAACCGCAACAGGAAACTATTTTCGGAGGGCGACGATGGCATTTACGGTGGCACTTACGGCAGATCCAACGCGCCCACTAGCAAAAAAACTGCAGGCAGAATTGCCTGAGTGCCAGATAGTTAGCGCTCCGGTTACTCGTTCGCACCCGGTTAGTGATCCGCGAGTCTCTAGCTACCTAGACAGTTTGCGGCGCGGGGAATATAGCTGGATGGTGATAACTTCTGCCCGCACCGTGAAGTATTTACAAAAGCTGTTAGCTGCCGAGCCGCCTCTTACTACTTTTCCGCAGGTAGCAGCGGTGGGTAAAGCCAGCGCACTGTCTGTCAGCCACGCCGGTTGGAATGTTGCTTTGCAGGCGGGCGGTAACGCCACGGATTTGGCACGCTGTTTCGCGAACTTAACCCCCACTCCCTCCCGTCCTTCCCGGGTGTTCTTACCGGGATCTGCGCTCAGTAAACCTGATTTACCTACAGCTTTAAGCGAGCTAGGCTACCGGGTTGATAGCTGCGCCCTCTATACGATGACTCCGGTTGGCGAGTGCCCGGAAGTATATTTCCACGCCGATGCGGTCGCGGTTACCGCTGGTTCTAATCTGCGCGCCCTCGCTGACTTCGGGGTTTTTCGTTCCCATCCCGAAAAACCTGCCCGCACCCTCCCCCACCTTGTTTGTATCGGGAAACCTAGCGCCCAAGTGGCAGCAGATTTAGGGCTGAAAGTATGCGCGGTGGCCAAGACTGCGGACGCGAGCGGACTGGCGCAGGCGCTACGTTCTTGCCTGGCACCCTAATCGCGGGTTGGCGCCGCAGATGGGAAAGCGAAGGTTAACGTTGAGTAACTTTTACTGAAAATCTTGCATTCCTCGCCGGCTAGCTGGAATGTAGCTGTTAACATAAAGCATGACTTATACACCCCAACCTGATAATGCCAGCCCCGCCCCTCAAGGGTCTCCGATGCCAGACAGCCCCCAGTTTTCACCGGTGAACCCGCAAATGTCGCCGGACGCAATGTCTCCGGCTACCCCAACCAAGAAGCCCAAGACCGGTTTGATCGTCACCATCGTGATTGTTGCGGTACTGGTTGTTGCCTTGATCGGGCTATTTATCGCCAACACTTTAGTGGCAAGCACGCAAGAGAGATCCTTGAAAAACGAATTCGTCAAAGAAGGATTTTCGAATGTGCGGGCTGAAATTAACTCTAGCCCTATGCTCCTTAGTTACTTTAAAGACTATTATCGCGAAGCAAAAGTCACTGCCTCGGCGGGAACTTTTGCTACCGAAGGGTCAAAACAGAATTTAAAGATGAAGGATGTGCGGGCTGTTTTCCATGGGCTGAAAGGTGGAGATAATCCCATCATTGAAAAGGGCAATATGACTTTCACCCTACCGGGTGAAGAATTTGATAAAGCCATAAAGGAAGATGCCACTGCCTCCAAAATGAATATGCGGCGCAACGGTAACAAAATTACTGCCGAGGCGGAAGAACAAGGTCTAAAGATTCAGGTTGAAATGGGTATGCATTTTGAACCTGGTAAAGACGGACAATCTGGAAAACTCTTCCTAGTCCCAGACAAGTTCATGATTAACGGTAGCGATGAGTTCATGGGGCAAAAGCTCAGCCCTGCTGATATGGGCATGAAAAAAGAAGAAATCCCGATGGATCTGAATAAAGCTTTCGTTCTCAAGAACGTGGATTTTTCAGGTGAAGATATCAAGTTTGATATTGATGTAAAGAACATCAAACTTAACGACATTGGCAACTAGGAATAGCTGCTGACCCGGCTCGGCAGGTTCGAGTGCCCACGCCGCGCCCTCGGGAAATATTTGCGAAACTGCCCACGGTTTTGGGCGAGAATCTCACTGGGGTGCCCGGGCGCGGTATGCTTTTTTTAGTTTTCTTATCCGCAAGCCACATGGCTAAGCCTAGGAGGAACGATTGTTTAACTCCCACGAAGAAGCCCTCAAATTTGTCGCCGACCAGGATATTGAGCTGATTGATATCCGTTTTTGCGACCTGATTGGCACCAGTCAGCATTTCACGATTCCTGCTGACCAGTTTGCGGATGCCCTGGAGAATGGGTTGATGTTCGATGGTTCTTCTATCCGTGGTTTCACTTCGATAGACAAATCAGATATGAAGCTCATTGCCGATGTGTCGGATGCCTATGTGGATCCCTTCCGCGCTTGCCCCACTTTGGTGGTGAACTGTTCCATCGTGGATCCTTTCACTGATGCGCCTTTCCCCCGCGATCCTCGCCAGGTTGCTTCGAAAGCGGAAGCCTACCTGCGTTCTACGGGAATCGCCGATACCTGCTTTATTGGTGCCGAAGCCGAGTTTTATCTATTCGATTCGGTGCGTTACCAAACCCAGCCTTACGACACTTTCGTAAAACTGGATTCTGTTGAAGGGTATTGGAATACCGGTCGGGAGGAAGAGGGCGGAAACCTCGCCTATAAGACCCCGCTCAAGGGCGGCTACTTCCCGGTGGCCCCCGCTGATAAGTTCTGTGACCTGCGCGATTACATGGTTAAGCTCCTCAGCGACTCTGGGCTCAAAATGGAGCGCGCTCACCACGAGGTTGGCTCTGGCGGCCAACATGAAATCAATTATCGTTTCAACTCGCTGATGGCGGCGGGTGACGACATGATGAAGTTCAAGTACCTGATTAAGAACGCTGCGCAAGAAGCGGGAGTTACCGCCACTTTTATGCCTAAACCGATGGCGGGCGATAACGGCTCGGGAATGCATACTCATTTTTCGCTTTGGAAAGAGGGCGAGCCGCTGTTCTATGACGAAACCGGTTACGGTTCCCTCTCTGACCTGGCCCGTTACTTTATTGGCGGTTTGCTGCAGCACGCACCGGCATTGCTAGCGTTCACTAACCCTTCGGTTAACTCTTACCGGCGTCTAGTTCCGGGTTTTGAGGCTCCGATTAACCTGGTGTACTCGGCACGTAACCGTTCTGCCTGTATCCGGATTCCGGTGACCGGTACTTCCCCGAAAGCTAAACGGGTCGAATACCGGGTTCCTGACCCGAGCGCGAATCCTTACCTGTCTTTCGCGGCTTGCCTGATGGCGGGGATCGACGGCATTCAAAACCGGCTAGAGCCGCCAGCTCCCATCGATAAAGATCTCTATGAGCTACCACCTGCCGAATATCATGACATTCCGAAACTGCCCTGTTCCCTGGATGCCGCTTTAGAGGCACTGCGCGCTGACCAGGACTTCTTGACTGAAGGTGAAGTATTTACCCCGGATTTGATTGAGACTTGGATTAACTACAAGGAACAAAATGAGGTGGCTCCGTTGCGGCAGGTGGTGCATCCTTATGAATTCCAGCTTTACTACGATATTTAGGTCTGTTTGCTAAATAAATCCCGCCCCCGCGGCCTCGGAAAATCTCTGGTTAAAGCCATTATTTTCTCCGAGGCCGCGGGGGCGGATTTTTAGTATTAGAACTATTACTTTTGGTCGCGATTAGTTTTAGTGATTTCCACTCCCCACAATACGGCGGCTATCACCCCAAAAACTGGGGCGGCTATCACCATGAATCCGGCTCCAAAGGGGAAACTGCTGTCAGTGTCGATTACATAAATAATCAGCGTCCCCACAGCCAGCAACACTGCACACAGGATAGTGAATATCCAGGCAAAAACTTTCAGCATCCCGCTGTTCCTTTCATGCTGCCCACAGCTTTGGTTACCCTAGCAAACGCCGTCGGCCATGAGTAGTTTTTCTAGAGATTTATTATCGTACTGCCGGGAAATTTCTGGCCGATAACTTTCCCTGGCTCGCACTAATGCAGTACAAAGCTCACCTGCTTTTTCTTCGTATCTATTTCTTCTTATCATCTTGACCTCTCCGTCTTCATCAGATGCTTCTTCCTTCGCGATGGCAAGTCGATCAGGAGCACCCTCTTTAAAAAATGAGGCCGCGAGTTTATCGAACTCGCCTAGACTTTTACGCATTTGCGCATTGGTTTCGGCTGCCTGATAGCCTTCGAGGAACTCTCGAATAATATTGATTTCTTTTAAAAACCGCATCCCCGATAAGTCATCGAGCGAGTTCCTGTATCTGACTTCTTTATTGCCAGAATTCCTCCAGGCGGAGAAATTTTCCGGTTTGAAGGCAGGTAAACGTAGCTTTTTCTGGATGTTATCAATCCAGGGTTTATACATGGTACTAAAAGCCTCGAAAGCCTTATCTTTGTTGAGATATTCCGGATATAGCAAGACTTTATAGTGTTTTTTTTGAAACTCCATAGTGCCAACTACTGGTTGATAACACTGATTTTCGCTTCCCTCCACCCCGTAACCGGCATCAGTCGCATCTCGTAAGGTAGAAAGGGAACACCAGCTATACATGGGCAGATCCGCTACGTCTTTCACGGCGGCGTGTTCCTGGGCATGATTACCCCACAAATACCCCGCCCCAACCGAAGTTATGCAGGTTAAGACGCCAGCTAAAACAACCGCCCCCGCCTTCTTGGTTAATTTCATTGTCCAATCCTTCCTTTCATGATGCCTGCGCCTATCGCGCTAATTACTTGCGAGACAAATTCCGCGCAGTCATATTGGTGTTCGACGCCTTGACGTTAAAAGGAACCGGTTTCAAGTTCTGGAGCATGCATTCCGTATGCGGCATCAAAAAGATTATTATCGCCCTCCAGGCTTAACAAACCATTTGCCTCAGCGAGCGCCGAAATCTCCTCGCGGGGAATATCTTGATTTAATCCTGCAACCGCCTTTTCTAGATTTCTAATAATTTGCTGGTTACAGCTACGGGCTTTAAATCCAAAAAGATACCAATTTAGCTCACTCATGTTCAGACTGGGATCTGCGTTTATCAACGATGCGTCTGACGCTTCAACCCATTCATTAACCGTAGATTTGGACAAAGGAGGCAGTTTCGCATCTTTTTGCAGCCAGGTAATCTCCGGCTGATAATCTCGCAGCATCAGATTCCACGCGGCTGTTTCATCTACAAACTCTTCATAAAGGGCAAGATTATAGATCTTTTCAGGCGCTCTAAACTTGACTGACACTTTATTAATCTCTGATTTTCCATGCATCCCTGGCTCTGTAGTAACAGGTTCCAGTACATACGGGGAGGCTGAGCTATTAGCGTTTCCTTGCTTAGACTCTTCCGCATTAGTGCTCAAATCATTATTTGCTGACTTAGGCAAATCAGCTGAGGGATCGAACAATTGATCACTGGAACCATTAGGATCCGAGGCCTCAACGCTGCTTGCAGTTTCACTTTCAGACCCCTCCGGGGGATTTGCCGGGGAGGCATACGATAAAGAACTCATCCCCACGGGAAAAGCAATCCCTAGAAGCACTAAAACTGAACGTCGAAAAAACTTGTTCATTTCAGATTTCCTTTCTTGAATTCAGCCAATCTTTGATAGCTACCTTTTCATATTTCCAAAGGTCAACTGGGTAATTCAATGGTCAAGTAGCTGGATATTGGCGCCAGGTGGCCAGGATTAATATCCAGGTGGCTACTCGGTGGTTACATTTTTCACCGGGGTACTTACTGCCGGCTGCTTTGCAGCCAAAACCTCGCCAAAACGTATATTCTTGAAGGAAACAACGAGGGGGTGACCATGAGCGAACCAGAAATCAAGATCGGGCTGGTTGATGACGATCCTTTTGCGCTACAAGCATTGACAGCGATTTTGAATAATACCCCCAATTGTGCGGTCTCCTGGGCAACCTCTAATCCGGAACAAGCCCGCGAATCCTGTAATCGTAACCCCGTAGACCTGGTGTTATTGGATTACCTCTTAGGAGAGACCACCGGGGACGTGATCTGCAGGCAGATCACCCAGCAAAACCCGCAGCAAAAAGTGGTGATTATTTCGAGCCTGGAAGTGGCAGATGTAGCTCGAACCGCCCTGCTCGCCGGCGCGCGGGGATTCCTAAATAAAGCCGATGTTTTAAAAGACTTACCCAGTTTCCTCGCGGTAATCATGCAAGACTCCGTGGTAGTCTCCCACGCCGTAGTACAGGGATTGTTCCAAAGTATCCCTGCGCCCTCGCAAATTGCTCTTAGCCAGCGCGAACAAGCAGTTTCCGAGCTAATTTTACAAGGAATGTCTAACCGCGAGATCGCAGAAAAAATGAGTTACTCCCTGTCCACGGTGAAAGAAACCGTTACTGCACTGCTAGAAAAAACCCACACTTCCTCGCGAACCGCGGCAGTAGCCGTCCTGGTGCAAGACGGAGCAGTCAGCTACCCAAATAACCTTCCCTAAGGTTGGGGTAACGAGGACGCGACAATAGCTGAAGCCAACCTAGTCGCCACCCACCTCAAGCTGTAGTAGGTTCTGCCACTGGTCAGCGCGTTTACCATAGGTGAGCAGGCCGCCGATCTCTAGCATCCGTTTACTGGCCAGCCCTAACCCCATCTTCGAAGAATCCACTGTCCTGCCCCGGATCTGATTCTTAGTTTCCAGGCGGAAGCTGTTTTCTGAGATCCGCGCATCGACAGTTACCGGATGCTTGGGATCGCCGTAGCGGAAAATATTTTCAAAAAGTTCCGCCACCACCTGCGTTACTGTGCCTTGTTGCTGCCGGGAACACTCAGTTTCTCCGGTTTTTTCACACTGATAAGCAACCTGGAATCCCTGCTCCTTCAGCCGCGTGACTGCCTGAGACAGCACCTCCGCTAAACTCTGGGTCACCACCTCACTCTTTTCCGGCAAGTTTTTCTCCGAATTGATGAGGGCGCGGATAGCCTGCGATATTTCCGCGGCTTCATGCGCGGCAGTGTCCCTAAACTGCTCTAAAGGTAACAAGTCCCGCTGGCTTTGTTCCGCAGCCAGCGCAATATGAGTGCAGTGCCGCAAAACATTATCGTGGAGGCGAACATTAAGGTTCCGCCGCTCCGCCTCCCGGGCTGCCTGTTCGTCACGTCCTACCTGAAAAGAACGATCCATCCAGGTTTTTACTAAAATCCCGGCAACCGAAAAACAGGCCACATCCGAAAAAGCGCTTACCGCCTCGAAATCTACCGGGTATGCCCACACGAAAAAGAAAAACACATTGATTACGGTAGGAATCAATACTGCGGGCCCCAAGCGCTTGGGGGAAAAAGAAAAAGTATCTAAGAGGGCGATATTGGAGGCGGGAAAAATCGGCGCCCAGTAAATCTCATCTCCCCCAATCAACGCGAAGGAGGTGAGCGCGTAACCTATCCAGAAAACCGGGAAACGTATCGCTAACATGGCCATGACTAGAGCCTCGATAGCCAGCAGATATCCGATATCAAATTCTTGGGTCAATATCCCGTCATACAGTAAAAATAGGCAGTCAAAAACCGCGACCGTGATAATGATGGCTCGAAGTAATAAAACCTTACGGGTAAACTTCTTCCCTAAAGTTTGCCGATCAAAATATAAATACGAGCCCATAACCTTAAATACCGCATACACAGAAAAATCATACTGAGAATCTCCAGACCGCTGTGGGCATTAGGGATTATTCCTGATGACGCCGCCACTTCGCCCCTAAATAACCGCATACCAAAGCGGTTTTCGTTAGGCACTATCTCCTGGCGCAAGCAGACTTTCTGAAAGCGCCATACGGGTGCGTTAGAATCGGGGCAGATAGCTAGGGAGAGAAAATGACAGATGACTTTATGCTGAAACCGACTATTCGTCCTCGCCGCCTGCGGGCATTCCCCGCGATGCGCAACCTGATTGCCGAAACCCGGGTCGATCCCGCACAACTGATGCTGCCCGCATTCGTGCGAGACGGGATTGAGGAAGCAGTCGAGATTCCCTCTCTACCAGGGGTTTTCCAGCATACCGTCGAGTCAATTCGCGCCCTCGCCTCCGACTGCGTTAAAGCCGGGGTCGGCGGAATCATGCTGTTCGGGATTCCCAATACCACTGATAAGGACGAGCAAGGCAGTCCCGCCTGGGATCCGAACGGTATTTTGAATCGCGGTATCCGCGCCGTGCGCGAAGAAGTCGGAAATGACCTGGTAGTAGGGGCAGATACCTGCCTGGATGAGTTCACCAGCCACGGGCATTGTGGGATACTCACCGCAGATGGTCAGGTCGATAACGATGCCACCTTGCCGCTATATGCAAAAATGGCACTCAGCCAGGCGCGCGCCGGAGCCCATATGGTGGCGCCCTCCGGGATGATGGATGGGCAAATCGCGGTGATTCGCCAGGCACTAGACGAGGCCGGATTCACCGACACCACGATTTTGGCTTACTCGGCGAAATACGCCTCCGCTTTCTTTGGTCCTTTCCGAGATGCGGTTGCCTGCTCCTTAGAGGGCGATCGCCGCTCTTACCAGCAAGATCCTCGTAATCGCCGGGAGGGCGTATTTGAGACCCAGCTAGATTTAGCCGAGGGCGCCGATATGGTGATGGTTAAACCGGCTGGCTACTATCTGGATGTGTTGGCTGATGTGGCGGAAATGTCACCGGTTCCAGTCGCGGCCTACCAGGTCAGCGGGGAATACGCGATGTTAGAGGCAGCGGCCGCTAACGGGTGGATTGACCGCGAGCGCGCCATTGACGAGTCTTTGCACGCGATTGTGCGCGCCGGAGCCGATACGGTGCTCACCTATTGGGCGCTAGAGTATGCGCAGCGAGTAAAGTAACCTGCTCAATGCCTGATTCTCCCCGCCTACTAGCAGTTTCCGAAGTGGCTCATGCCGCTAACTGCCAGTGGCGGCTCTGGTGCTACCTGACCGGTAATACTGAGCTGAAATCTGCCGATGTTTTCCACCGCTATATAGGGGATTTAACTGGAGTAGAGGAAGAAAAACTGGCTGCCCGCTACCGTGCCTCGGGTAAGATTTTTCAAACAAATCTTCCCGCTACCTGCGCAGACCTTACGGGAATGCTTCCTTTCCTTCTTTACGAGGACGATTCTTGGGTGTTGCAGTTGCCGCGTTTTTCTGCCCATGCCCGCCTAGATTCAGTACATCTCCTGGCGGGTTTCGCCCATTTAGCTGGCGCAAATCAGCAGTTGTTAAACGCCGCTTTCCCCAAGTTGGAGGCGGAGCTCGCGCCCTTCGCCCAAATCTTGCTAGCGGATGGTAAAACTGTAGATTTTCCGCTGCCAGACCTAGAGGAACTGTGGGAACCTATTGCGGAGCAGGCGCACATTTTAGCGGGCGACCAGGATTTACTGTCTGCTACCCCCGAGGACGCTTGGCGCGCCCTCGACACCGTGTGCGGAAGTTGTTCGTACTGTGCGTGGGCGCTAGCGCGTTTCGATGACCCCCTGTTAATCAGCGGGATAGGCCCGGGACTGCGCCGGGAGCTGCGAGCCGAAAATATCTTTACTGCCAGTGAGTTTGCTACAAATCCGCCAGATGGTTATAGCCCAGAACTAATCCGACAAGCCCGCTTACAGGTCAGTCAAAACCCCGCAGAACTGCTGCTAGAAACTAATCCCCTATCCCCGGCGCTAATGGCTCTTCCCGCGCCCCAGGCGGGGGATGTGTATTTAGATTTCGAGAATGACTCCCTTTGGGGATGGACACTCAAAGACCATACCGGGCTGATTTACCTGGGTGGTTTGGTTTGTTTTGACGAAGACTATTGGGGGGAGCAAAAATCTTTAACCCCGGCGCTGCCGATTCGCGGCCAAGATGCACTACCGGCCGCAGGCAGCACAAACGTAGCGGAGGAAGTAGGGGAACTATCAAAGCGTATCGGCGGAAAATATCAGAGTTTTTGGGCGCATAACCGCGCCGAGGAACGCCAGCTGCTAATTGATTTACTGGATTTCTTGCAACAGCGTTTCCGGCGGTTTCCTGGGATGCGCATTTATCATTATTCCCCGCAAGAACGCCTCTACCTGCAACGTTTATCGTCTCGCCACGGCCTCTTAGCGGGGGAAGTGCGCGATTTACTGGCAGCTAACGGCCCGATGTGCGACCTGCAGCAAGTGGTGCAATCAGCTATTCGCACCGGTCAAGGCGGATATTCCCTGAAAGAAATGGAACCGTTCTATATGGGGTCTTGGATGCGTTCAGAGGACTTGGACAATGGCGCGGATTCGGTGATTGTGTACGATACGCTGGCGCGAAAAGGCGTCCTCGAACCTGGAGCTAAGCTTGCGGCTGAGGACGCAGAGCAGTTACGTCTCCTCGCCCTCTATAACGAATATGACTGCTGTTCAACCGCCCTTTTACATCACTGGTTAATCGCTCAACGCCAGCGCCCGCGCCATAGCGCCGTAACCGGTAGCGCCGACCCTGATAGCGCGCCAAAACCCGTCCCTAATCTACCTGCTGCACTGTAACCTGCACTTTTCGCTGAAGAAAAATTATTGCTAGCTCTACTTTCGCAGCCTCTATACCCATGGGAGAATGGGATTATGAGTGATAACCAGCCCCAATCGAGCAATTTCGGCGACCAACAGTCTCCCAGGCAACCCGAATCTTCCAACCCCTCTTTCCCTCAATATGCTTCCGGGGACGAATACCAGCCTTATCCCCCCGCAATGCCTACCGCTCCCGGTGTTAATTCTGATAGCGGTCAAGTTAGCTCCGATGAGCGCACTATGGCGATCCTGGCGCACTTAGCAGCCGTGATCGCCATGATAGTTTCTGCTGGTTGGCTGACTTTTGTGGGGCCGCTCATTGTCTGGTTTATCTACAAAGACAAAAGTGCCTTCGTGCGTAACGCTGCCGCCGGTGCTTTTAACTTTAACTTGGCGATGACCATTACTTCTGTGGTGGCCTGGATACTTTGCTTCACCGTAATCTTGATACCTTTGTCCCTCATCGCATTTGCAGTGGTTTTCATAATGACCCTAGTGTGCTCGATTAAAGGCGCATTTAAAGCCGCCGATAAAAAGTTTTACCACTACCCGTTTGGGATTAATCTTCTCGAATAACTGTCCGGGAAACCCTAATAATTGTTTGTGACCGAGGATACTTAAAGAACGATATTCCTGGTAAGCGGATTTTCCCTGCCCAATTATTCTCATTTTCAGATTCTTCCTGTCCCTGATCCAGGTTTCTTCCAGCCCGGGCAGGGAAGCTAACTGTTGTTTATTTGGGTTACCTAAGTTGGTCTTGGGTTGTTTTGAAAGGATCTGGACTTGTCCTTCGCGGGAAGAGCCTGGCGCTACGTTGTCAGAAAACCAGTTAGAACTATTGTTATATTCGCGGTGCTCACTTTGGTGGCCACTGTTTTAATGTCGGCAGATGCTATCGAGAGGGCGAGCGCGCGTGAGGGCGCGAAGGTAGAAGCCAAAGCGGGAGCCGGTTTCGTCCTCGAAAATAATCCCCAATTCAATCAAGGCACCCCGCGGGGAGCCGGAACTGTTAAGCCTGCAGATATTGCCCAGATTGCGCGACTGCCTGAGGTTAAAAGCTATGTGGCTCGGCAAAACGTCACTGCTGATTTAGTTGGGGCTCAGACCCAGAAACTGGGAACCAATGATTACGACGCCAAGAAGGAAGCCCAGTTCGGAAACGCAGTGAACGTGTGGGGAGTCAACCGCACCGATATCGACAACAACTTCCGTTCCGGGGCATTAACCCTGGTGAAAGGGCGGCATTTGCGGCCTGGTGATCACCATAAAGCGATTATCCATGAAGATTTGGCGAAAGCTAACGGCCTGAAAATCGGGGACAAGCTAAAACTAAAAGGCAACCCCTATGACGTGGACAATTTGCGGAAATCAACCACGCAAACCGAAATGGAAATAGTGGGACTGGTTCGCGGCTCCAATAATCGACAGGCAGCTCAACGCAGTGAACTCTTTGCCAATACTGTTTACACGGATTTGGATACCACCCGCGCGCTTTACCAGATGAGCAAAGATAATGAGATTTACCAGGACGCTAACTTTTTCGTTGCTTCCGATAGTGATTTAGAGGAGGCAGAAAAGAAGGCTGGCTCTCTGAAGATTGATTGGCGCAACTACCAACTATCGCCCGCTACCCAGTATTTAGCGGGAATTACCGGAGCGCTTAGCGGAATAAATTCCCTGATGAGCACCACTAAAATGGTCGCTTTCGGGTTTGCGCTGTTGATTTTAACGCTGGTGCTTTTCCTGTGGATGAATGAACGTAAGAAAGAAACCGGGGTACTACTGTCGGTAGGCACTTCAAAGGGAAGTATTTTTGCCCAATACCTGTGCGAACTGGTGATTACCGCCATCCCGGCTTTCGTATTGGCGTTCTTTATTTCTGGGTCAATCTCGCAATGGCTAGGCAATTCCGCATTGGCCTCAGTGAATGATTCGCTAATGCAAGAACTGGCACAGGCCGGGCAGGCAGGCGCCGATATGGAATCCTCAGCGGCAACTAAAACCCTGGATGCTCTAGCGGTATCCCTGTCCACCCCCTCGGTAATAACTGCCGTGTTGCTAACTTTGCTGGTAGGCGTGCTTTGTGTGCTGGCAGCATCGTTCCCGATGCTACGCCGCCCCCCGCGCGCCCTCTTGGTGGATATCAAATGAAGTCGCTTAGTATTTGGCGTCGCGCCTGGTGTTCGCTTAGTCGCCGCCCCCGCCGCGCCCTGCTGCTCACGCTGATTATGGCGGTGGTCTTTACCGCCCTGATTTCTCAGTCAGGCGTGCGCGCGCAGGTGGCCGGGATTTCTGGGGCGATTAATTCCGGAGTAAACGCGGGATTCACTGCCCGCAGCGAAGGCGGCACTATCTCTTTGACGCAGGCAGAAAAGTTAGGCCACTTGCCGCAAGTAAAACGCTCGGCTTTTGAAAAAGAAGCTTTGGCTAAACCCGAGGGCGCGAAGCTGGTCACTACCACTTCCGGGGTGCAACTTGACGCTCAGTTTGCCGGGGATGCCGGGATTATCGGGACTACTAATAGCCAGTTGCATCCGTCTTTCATGGGTAGGTTGTATCGGTTAGAGGACGGCAAACACTTGGCGGCAAGTGGGAGCGGCGCGCTGATTCACCGCGAGTTTGCCCAGCGCAATGATTTGCATATTGGCAGTCAGCTACGCCTTCGCGCCCATGGAACTACCGTAAATATGCCGGTAGTGGGGATTTTCAGCGGAAAAACTGAGAATCCCGGGAGACTTCCTGCCGGGGCTTCCGAGAACCAGATTTTTATTGATCTGGCTAACAGTCAGCGCCTGGCCGGGAAAGAACTGACTTGCGCAAGGTACTTTACCGGGGAGGCAAGCGCGCTCCCTGCCGCGTTACGTGCGGCAAAACAGATGGATTCGCAGCTGAGTTACGAATCTAATGCCGCCCAGTTCGCGGGGGTGCTCGCTACCCTGTCTGGGGTAAATAAGCTCCTTACTGCCCTGGCTGTAGGTGTGGGAGGCGCCGGTCTAGCCGCCCTCGCCCTGATTATGGTCTTTTGGATCCGAGGACGCACCCGCGAAATCGGGGTGCTCCTAGCAGTAGGTAAAACCAAAGCGAATATCTTGGGGCAACTTGCCTTGGAGAGCGCTTTCTTAGCGCTGGTGGGTAGCGCTATCGGGACCACCTTGGGATTCCTACTGTCGGATAAGGTGTCTTCCCTGGTATTTGCCAAATCTGCTAGCCCCTCCCTGTCCGCCCTATCTGCGAGCGGGAGCACCGGGAGTATCCTGGCCGCCCTCGCCCTCGGATATGTGATTACTTTCGCGGCGCTACTATTAGCGACCGCTCCCCTGCTCCGTCAAACCCCGCGAGCTATTCTCGCAAAAACAAGTTAGGAAACATTATGAGCATTTTGCAGTTAGATCATCTTGATTATGTTTATCCGGGAACTAGCACCCAGATCCTGTCGGACGTGTGCACCGAATTCGAGATCGGAAAGTTTTATGCGATTGTAGGCGCCTCAGGTGCCGGAAAATCCACCCTGTTGAACCTGCTGGCAGGGTTAGATAAGCCTACCAGCGGGGCGGTACGTTTCGATGGTACTGATATTGCGGAAACTGGCTATGCCCAGCACCGAAAGAAACAGATTTCTCTGGTTTTCCAAAACTATAACCTGATTGACTATTTGACTCCGCTAGAGAATCTGCGGTTGGTGAATGGGAAAGCCGGGATTGACACTTTGACCCAGCTGGGGCTGTCTGAAAAGGAGGCACGGCGCAGCGTAATGGCGCTTTCGGGGGGTCAACAGCAGCGGGTAGCGATCGGGAGGGCGCTAGTGTCGGGGGCTCCGATTATTTTGGCGGATGAACCTACCGGGAATCTGGATGAGGATACCGCCCGCGACGTAATCGAGATTCTACAGCGAGCCGCTCATGAACAGGATAAATGCGTGATCGTGGTGACCCATTCGCGCCAACTCGCCCGCAGCGCCGACGTTACCTTGCGCCTAAATCGCCGCAAGCTAGTGGTGGCGTAACCTGTCCTCAGCCCTCAGCCGGGTATTTTCGTGCCGAGTGATGCAAGGAGATGCTCACGTTAACCTTGCTGCGAATATATGCAGACCTAGATAAATGCTAACTACTAGCTCGCCTATTTACTGATTTATGCGGTAACTAAGCTATCTGTTGCCCTAAAAGCGTTCTATAAATTGGCTGATCTTTAAGCTCCTGATGAGTCCCTTCCGCGACCACGCGCCCACCATCAAGAACTACGACATGGTCCGCGATACGAATAGAAGCCAACCGATGGGCAATGACGATAGTAGTACGGTCAGCCCTCGCGTTACGAATATTTTTGGCAATGGAGGCTTCGAGGAACGGGTCAATATTAGCGAGCGGCTCATCGAGGATAAGCATGTCGGGACGCCGAAGAAAAGCACGAGCAATCCCGATACGTTGACGTTCCCCACCCGAGAGCGTGGTTCCCCGATCCCCGACTTTCGCGTCTAATCCTCCTAAAGAAGTAATCAGCTCACTGATATCAGCTTCGGCAAGAGCTGCCCAAATATCATCATCACAGGCCTGCCGATTAGCTAAAACAAGATTGTCTCGCACAGTTCCGGCAAAAATATGGCAGTCCTGGGGAACAAGAGCCAGTCTTTCGCGATATTGGTTTGGTTGATAGGAGCGAAGATTTCTCCCATCGAAACGCAGTTCGCCTTCCTGAGGATCAAGATAACGCATAGCCAGATTGGCTAGGGTAGTTTTCCCCGCCCCTGATTTTCCGACAATGGCGATTGAGCGTTTAGGAGTTGCGGTTAAGTTAACTTGGTTAATAACTGGCTTACCTGCCTGATAGGAAAAAACCGTATCATCACTAACTAAATGGTTTGTTTCTGCCTCGTATTCGGCATGATTGGTTTCGGGGATGGAGGGGATGGGATCCTTAGCGTTAAGAATGGTATTAATCCGGTGTGCGCACGCCCCAATTTCTCCTACTCTCCCCAGCATGCCCACTAACGTTGTCGCGGGGGTTGGCACTAGACCCGCTAGCACCACCGCAACTGGTAACAAAGCTGAATCTAAATGTCCGGTCAGCACCCACCCAGTTAGAATGACTAGCAAAATCGTGGATCCGACTGTGGTTGCAATCGTAGAAAAAGCTGATTCCCAGGCTTTTCTTATCGTTTGCGAATTCTTAGTTACCTGCACTTTTCGTGTTAAATCCAAGATCTGCGCATTTTGTTTATCCACCATCCCCAATGACCGCAGTTCCCTTTGCCCTTGAATAGAATCCAGAACTGCAATACGCAACTGGGCTAGTTGATAACGTAATTTTTTACCTTGCCGGCGTTGTATGGACATAAGGGCGAAAGGGAATGCAATCATAGCTGCAGTTGGTAGCAGCATTATCAGTCCAATCGGACCAATAAAACTCACCAGCACACCGGTGAATAAAGTTGGAGTGAGAATGGCACAGATGGCAGTAGAGGCCGTATGCGCATAAAACCATTCCAGCTGTTCCGCATCATTCATAGCAGCCGATGCCACATCACCGGTACGTTTCCCTTGCAACCCTAAGGGTGCGATTCGCTCGATAGCGTTATAAATGTGCACCCGCAAGGTATGTAGAATCCGGTAAGCAACTTCATGTGACCACCAAACCTCAAAGAGGGTACTCACGGCATGCACGACCACCAGGGTAAACATCATAACGAACAGCAGGTTCAGATTATTCGTACGGTTTAATATGAATTGCGTAGATATCCATACTGAACTGACCGCAACCCCAACAACACTAATTTGGGCAAGCGCAGTCACAATAGTGGCGGCTACGAAAAGGGGAAGACATTCGCGTAGCCGCTTCATCAGTGCAAGGAAATTACTGAAAACTAAGGTCATAGTCGACTAGGCTCCCATCTGTGCACTAATCAATCTTGACCAGGCATTATCTTCCTGGCTTAACGTACAGGGATTCCCGCTACAAAGCACTTTCCCATGTCCCATTACCACTACATGATCTGTTTGCTCAGCAGCGTCAATACGGTGAGTAACCAGCAATAAAGTGAGATTCGGGTACGTCTTGCGAATATTCGCCAGAACCGTTGTTTCTGTTTGGGTGTCCAGACCAGAAGTAGATTCATCGAGTACGAGGAGCGGGCATTTGCGAACCAGAGCCCGAGCGATTGCCAGTCGTTGTTTTTGTCCTCCCGAAAGATTCTGAGCATGTTCTTCAATTTCTAAATCAAGAATATTGTCACCAGAATCAGGATTGTTATCGGGATGCAGGTTTGTGGCACAGGCTAGCTTTAGAGCCGTCATCATCTCCACTTCATCCGCTTTGGGATTAGCTTCGGCCAAAATTGACCTTATAGTTCCCGGAAAAATAATCGGGTCTTGCGGAACCAGCGTGACGGTACGGGCGATATCCAAACTGTCCGCTGAAACCCCTCCCACTGTGATACTTCCACTATCAGGGTGATCGAAACCCATTAATAACCCGAGCGCGGTGGATTTCCCGGAACCTGACAGCCCCACCAGAGCGGTTGTTTTACCTGCAGGTGCTCCGAAAGTGACTTGCTCAAGAGCCGGCTCGGCAGCTCCCGGATAAGTGTAGGAGATATCCACGAAAGATACTTCGTTACTGTGAGGCATGTTTTGCGGAGATTTGCGGGTAGCGGCAGAAGTTTGCTCCTGTTCAAATAACTCGCTCATAGCCGGCAGCGCGGAAATACCAAAGAATGCTTCATGCCAACATGCCGATAGGGCGGTAAATGGGCGGAAAAGTTCGATAGCTAGCAGCGTAACCACAAATAGCGAGCTGATTGGCATCGCCTCGGAAGAAATCAAAGAAATTGCGATCACTAGCCCGAGGGCGGGACCGAGCACTTTCATCATTCCTGATAGGCCAGTTTCTCCCAATGAAAGCCGTAGCTGCCCCATAGTAGTTTTGAGCAGCTGGCTGGACTGTTTTTCTAATTGGGTGCCATGATCTTTAGCCGCCCCAAAAGATTTCAAAGTGGACATTCCCATCATAGAATCCACGAAATCGGCATTGAGATTTTCGTACGCTACCCAATGCGATTGTCCGCGATCAGCAAGAGCTCTATCCCATAATCGGGGAATAGCAATAATCGCGACTCCACAGACTAAAAGAACTCCCGCAATCAGGGGAGAAATGCTGGCAATAGCAATTGTTAAACCAATCGCGGTTAGAGCAGTGACCGCCAGTTGGGTGAAATACTTGACGAAATAGGGTTCGATCGCCTCAACCCCATCAGTGAGAACCGACTGTATTTGTCCAGAACGCCCCAGTCCTCCCCGCATAGGTCCGCGCGCATCTAGTTGCTCTAGAAGCGCCTGCCGTAAGCGGCTTTTCACCACTAGTCCCGCTCGATTTTGTAGAAGCTGTCCCCTGACCTCAAGTAACGGACGGATTAAGAGCAAACCGGCAATAGCTATGATTAGTCCCACCACCGTGGAGACCCGGCGAGAGCTCAATAGCTCATTGAAAAGCATGGCGTTGCACACCGCGGTTGCAATATATAAGCAAGACACCAGGACACCCAACATCATGGCGGGGGCCAGCAGCCACACGGAGACTCCGGCGGCGCGCATAACTAAACGCTGCTTTGCGAACACAATCGCCTTTCCTTTCTCAACAACGGTATCGGTTCTACGCGTGCGGCATTGGGAAGGGGTTCATGCTACCTTCAGGTCTTGGCGAATCCACCCATCCTAACCGTACTGCTTCCTCTGCCACCATATTGCGCCCCAGGTAGGGAAATGCGGCAGGAGTATTGCCTATCGTGCCGGGAATTAATGTGCGGATCACATGCAGTCCGCAAGAAGCGACATCGCGAGAGGTGATATCAACGGTAATTACCCGCATACCCCGGGCGTGGATACGCTCTATATAACTAGCTAGTTGGCTATCTTTCAGCTGTGACACAGATGAAATACTGCGGGTTGCTGGTATATCCAACAGTGGTTTCACTCTGTCTACCGCGCGAGGATCTAGAAAGACCTCTTGCTGAATTAGTAGGTCATCTACATCTTTGAGATCCTCACGGAAGTCATCCAGATAGCGGCGGTCACGGCGCCATTTCTTATATGAACGTCCAGGAAGTAGACCTTTACGGATTGCTGTCCAATGTGCCCCTTCGGGGTTTGCGAGGTCGTGAGCTCCCTCTTGTAAGGTGAGCGCTTCACTCCAAGCTTTTAAAGCGCCTTGTTCAACGCTCGAACGACAAGAAAAACCAACGTGTACCAGTTTAGAGACATCATTGTGAACTACCCCGGCTAGAACCGGAATATTGAAAGTGTTGTCTAGATTGATCAAAGCGGGGCGGAGTGGCTCTTTCGTCCCGCTAAAAAGATCTAAATATTTCTGCGGTAATTCCAGGTGCGGAAGCGGCTGGGCATTCAACCACCACACCATGGTGGCATGCCGCTCAATAATTTCACTGATACCCGACAATATCGCCTGTTCACTGCTGGTTCCTGCAGCTACTCCAGCAAACGCCGGAAAGTTAACTTTCGGTTCTTGCCGATACTGGTTGGTATACCAGTTGACATACACCAAGGAGGCAGGAACGAAAACTGGCTCTTCATCCTCATAATAGGTACCTTCCACCCACCCTACGGGCAGTTCAGGCGTCAAAGGTACAAAAGGAAATCCGGGGTGCTGGTATTGGTTTGCAGAGAATAGCACCAGTTCTTCCGGATAAAGAAGCGGGTATCCTTTTCTCGTTAATTCCCGATAAGAACCATGTAATACCGGTTTGAGATCGATTAGGTTAGAGCAATAACGCTCGACCGATTCACCAATAGCCGCTAGTTCAGTGTCGTGGATCTGCGCTTCTTTTTCTTCTTCTCCAACCTCATTGGGGATTAACGTTGAGCCTTGGCAAAATACAGTGTTGATATAAGTTGATGTTCTGCGTAAATCACACGTTCGCGCCTGGGTAGTATGCAACGTAGGCGGCATATAGGCACTGTGATGTACCCGAGTGAGCTCTTTTACGATTCCATAGCATTTATCAACCACAAAGGTGGGAGGGTGAATCGGGGATTTAGGCTGAGGGCCCATCATAAAATTCGTGGGAAGCACCGCGTGAACTTCGAGCTCCCCGTCCATGGAAATTGCCCAAATAGTGTCAAGGGGGGTTGATTTCTGGTTATCGATTTCATTGCGAGTAATAGCTTTAATTAATTCCGCTGCTTTGTGCCCCATATTTGTGGCTGCACCTAAGCGCGGTAAGAAACTTCCCCATACGGGGCTACCCATTTTTGCTTGAAATACTTCACTATTGACTGCATTTCCACCGAGACGAGCAAGACTGTCGCTATAAGTTGCACCTTGCCCTTTAAGTACTGCTGGGCCAACCAATAGTTGGTCGGGGGTGTGGTCCACCGTGATCACTGAAATATTCAGTCCGAGATTGTCTTCAATAGTTTGCGCAAATACGGGAGCAGGATCATCTCCGCGACACACCACCAGGGCGCCGCGATTGAAGACTTGGTATGCACATTCGCGAACTGACTGGGAAGACAAGCGCGCCGTGACATCAATCTTTTGGAGCTCTGAAGTTATTAAACGCGCAATTGTGGGATCGCCGCAGACAATTACCTCTGCATCGGCGATAGATTGAGGATCAGGGGTCGGGGAGACTAGGTCCTGCGTGTTGATAAAACAGCTGTGTTTTTCTAATGCTTTTTTCAACGGAGTGCCCAAAGGGTGAGTGGACTGGACATCCTGCGCCGCATCTAAGACGCGCACGATACTATTGACATCCGTTGAGAGCACCAGATCACGACCATCTGCACATGTAAGAACGCATCTATTCGTATCCAAAGGCCTTACTTGCGCACAAATCTTCCACATAACCCCTGATCCTCTTACCTATATGAAATATTGGGTAAAGTGCGTCTTAGCACTATCTTTTACCCGATGCCTATCTACTTACCTCCATGCAAAGCTCTGCTGCGTGGCACCGTGATGGCAGTGAGGAACAGTGATTTGATCGGTGTTCACTTCCTCAATCTCTACGATTTCGAGTGTGTTCATTTCCCCTCCTTTCAAGCGATAGCAACTTCAGAGGCTAGCCTTTAACTTGTTACTTAGGTTATGCTAACCTAAACAAAGTTTACATGGTTTCTTCTTTTACACAAGAGGGAAATAAAACTACGGAACAAATGAAGGAGGTTAGGTGAACCAGATATCGCAACTATCCCCGCCTAAGTGCGAAAACATTATCAAAGTGCGTGGTGAGATCCGGTTACCCGAAGGCAGTGTCTTCTACCCACAGTGGAAAACCTCTGGATCTAACCCGGTATATGGCGGTTACCAAGATGCTTGCGAAACTCTGGTTTATGACACCAAAACTTTTGATGTCATCACCCACAAATCTGGAAAATCATTCCCTCTAGGACAACACATTAAACCGATAAAAGTACTCGACCAGGAGCTTTATTTACAAGGCTCCTCCTTTATTAATGCTCCCCGCCTTTACCGCCTTGATCGGAAAACTGGAGAACTAACTTTCGCCAAGAATGACACCTCCGAAAACGCCAACACATTTACCTGCAGACAAATTTGGGCTCATAGTGAGGACGGAACCCGAATCCCTATAGACTGCTTCGGAACGTTAGCGGAAAAACAGCCGACAATCGTATTCATTTACGGGGGATTCGGGAGGAACAATCACAGTTTCTATAGTCCAGACATTTATTCAAAATGGTTAACCCTTGGTTACAGCGTTGCCGTTATTCACTCCCGAGGAGGCGCTGAATTCGGGAAAGCTTGGCATCAAGCCGGGGTTAAAGCAGGAAGACGCAAAGTCAGGGAGGATATAGCCTCCTCTATTCGTGAATTGCATCGTCAAGATATTTGTACCCCCGAGACTACATTTGTACACGGTATGTCTCATGGAGCATTGCTGGCAGCGATTACCACTATCTCCCACCCAGAACTCGTATCCCAAGTAATATGCCGCGTCCCGATCAGCAGCACTAAAGACCTGCCGGAAACAACCTTAGGTCGTCAATGGTTAGACGAGTACGGGGATCCTCAAACCTCTGATTGGGATAACTTTATGAAAGAAGAAGATCCCCTAGCCTGTGAAGCCACACCCCGAAGTTTAAGCACCACATCTTGGCTCATTATTGGTTACTGTCACGATGCAGTCACCACTATTTCTCATGCAGATTCCCTAGTCGAACGGGTGAAAAATTTGGGAGGGGAAGTAACGTACTGGCGTTATTCCAGCAAAGGCGGACATGAAGGGGCATTTGATCCCAGCGAGAGGATAGCCCACGAACGCAGACTGTGGAGCTATCTCAGCCAAAAAGCATCTGAAACAAAACCGGAAGCAACAGGTTCACCATGTTAACGAATAGAAAGCAACGCCTAATTCTGGCAATCGTTTTAGCGATAACGCTAGCTTGCTCGTTGATAGTGGCTGTCATTGTGGGAGCTACTGATATTTCACTATCGGCCGCACTTGAGGGCATCAATGCCACGCTGAGAAGAACTGCTGCACTTGATGTTGATACTCAGATTATTGGGGAGGTCAGATTCCCCCGCGCTGTTCTGGGAGCAATCGTAGGTGCCGGCTTGGGTATATGCGGCCTGATAACTCAGTCGTTACTGCGCAACCCGTTGGGCGATCCCTATATTCTAGGTATTTCCTCCGGGGCTTCCACCGGCGCAGCAGCAGTCATAGTTTTCGGAACAACCAGCAATATCTTATCTGCATTGGGAATCACTTTCGGTGCCTTCCTGGGAGCAATAGCCTCCATCCTACTCGTTACCCTGCTAGCTTCTGCCGGAGGAAAAATCACTCCGACACGCATCATTTTTGCAGGTATGGCGGTAACTTACTTTTTCTCGGCAGTAACCAGCTTGATAACTCTGATGGCTAAAAACGCGGCTGGAACCAAATCGGTAATGTTTTGGATGCTCGGATCAATATCTAACGCCACCTGGCATGACGTCATTATCGCAGGCAGCGTGGTAACTATTGCATTAATTTGCTTCACCATCTGGGGAAGACGGGTTGACATCCTTAACCTGGGAGACGATGCCGCAATCTCACTGGGTACTAGTCCCCGCCTCTATCGAAACCTCCTATTTCTCATAGTGGCGCTCACTATAGCGGTGCTTGTCTCCCTTACCGGTGCCATCGGATTCGTGGGCCTAGTCGTTCCTCATGCTGCGAAACAACTGGCAGGTTCGACCACTCGAGCTGCGTTACCTATCTCTGCCCTGGGAGGCGGACTGCTTGTCGTCATTGCCGACACCTGTACCCGCGTGGCTATCAGACCAGCGGAACTACCTATCGGAATACTAACAGCCCTGGTAGGAGCCCCTATGCTAATGGCTCTCATCAAGAAATATTCCAAATAGAAAGGAAGAAAAGAATGATCAAGAAACGAATTGTGGCTGGCGCGTTGGGCGCATGCCTTGCGGTCGCCGCCCTCACTGGCTGCTCCGGGACAAAGGATTCTTCTAACGCTGCTGCTGACGAACCCCTTACCGTAAAGAACTGTGGGGTGGAAACGAAGTTTACTACCCATCCTAAGAAAGTTGTTTCGATGGGAGTTACCGGTTTGGCGTACCTATTTGCTGCCGGAGCAGAAAAATCCATTGTTGGTCGCGCCAATGAATGGGGTGAAGAACCACCCTCCTGGATAGGTAAAAAAGCAGACGGAATCAAAGTGCTGTCAACGGAATCCATTTCTATGGAAGCACTCATGAAACTGAAACCTGATCTTGCTTATGGTGGCGGATTCAGTTCCGAAACTACCGCTCCGAGAGCTGTAGCAGAAAAGGGAATCCCTGCCGTTGTAGATGCTACCGAGTGCAACTACTTCTATCCGGATCAAAAATCCGATGAATCGTTCGATACTACTTTGGCGGAGATTGCTCAGCTAGGCAAGATCATGGGCACCTCCGAAAAAGCGGATGCCACCGTCAAGGAACTTAAAGAGAAGCTAGAGCAGATTAGTAATGAGAAAATCGGTAAAGACCGCAAAGTTTCCTACGCCTACTACTACGGAGAAGATGCCGACCTATTTAGTTACGGAAACAAAGGGGTCATGGGGGAAATAAATAAGACCCTTAACCTTGTTAGTGCTATCGACCCGAACTATCATCCGCACCAAGGTCCCATTGCGCCAGAAGCATTTGTTAAATCAGACCCCGATGTAATCATCTTGCTCACCGGAATGGGGGGTGCCACCAAAGAAAGTTCAATGCAACGACTTGAAAAGATTCCTGGCTTCAAGGACATGAAAGCGGTTAAAAATGGCAACATTATCTACGCGGAATCCGCAGTAGCCTATGCTTCCCCCACCGCGATTTATGGAACATTTGAACTGGCTGATCAGCTCAAGAAACTAGGAAAGTAAACGGATGAATGATTCTCCCCTCACGATAGACAAAGCTAGCGTCCATTTCGGTGACACCAAAGTTCTTGACAGGGTCTCCTTCGAGGTACCTCAAGGTAAAATTTTAGGTATCGCCGGCCCTAATGGTTCCGGGAAAACTACCCTCATGAGGGCTATGTTCGCTGCACAAAAACTATCGGAGGGGAGAATCCTCCTCAGTGGGCAGCCTTTAGACCAAATGCGCCCCGGTCAAGTTGCCCGACGTATCGCAGTGGTTTCCCAATTCGAGCACGACATGGAAAGAACCCGCGTACTCGATATTGTTCTTCTGGGACGATCCCCGCATCGTAAGGATATTCAAGGATATAGCGCAGCTGATCGTAAAATCTGTCAAGAGGCTCTTGCCGCTGTTGGTATGAGCTATGCGCAAGAGCGCTATGTGGATACGCTTTCCGGTGGGGAGCGTCAACGGGTTCTTATTGCCCGCGCCCTCGCCCAACAATGTAAATGTATCCTGCTAGATGAACCCACAAATCATCTAGATATCAAATACCAACATCAAATTCTTAGTATCATCAAGAATGTTAGCGACACCGCTGTCATAATCTTGCATGATCTTAACCTGGTAACCCGCTACTGCAACCAGGCAATTATTCTTAAAAATGGTCGGGTACACACTCAAGGTGTCCCGGACGATATTCTCACTCCTGAACTCATCCACGATGTTTATGGCGTAAGCGCCAAAGAAGTCCAAGACGGAAACGTCAAACAATTTATTTTCAAACCATTGCCATCCACTACCTGACAGGTGAGCTAATATCGCAGGCTCTAACGGTGTACTGTAACCAGGAAAACACGCCTGTTAGAGTTACAAAGGGCAAGACTTCATTGTTGGTTTAAGGGCGATAGGCTGGGATTAAAACGCGCTGCCCGCGAGGAATCGGCTGGAAGTAAACTAGCTGTTTTCTACCGAAATATCGAAAAGTAATCTGATGAGGGCATCGGACTCGGGCTTGGTTGTTTCAACGATATCGATATTGGGTGAATCAACTTCGTTGAACCATTTGACCGCGCGCTTTCGGGAGTATCCTGCAGCCATTTGCCTTTCAATGAGCCTATCTTTAAGTAATGAAACATCAGTATCCAAATACCATAGGATATCTAGCATTTTCTTAACATTTGCCCAATCGCCATTTTGGAAGGCCAAATAGTTCCCTTCAGTAACAATAACCTGAGTGTCTGGTTTTATTTCGATAGCAGCAGCAATCGGCTCGTGTAGCCTGCGGGAATAGGTAGGGACGAAAAGAGGGTAGTCTACTATTTCCCGCAACCGTTGCAGTACATTAAGGTATCCATTTACATCAAAGGTTTCCGGAGCGCCCTTGCGATCTAGTAGCTGCTTTTGCCGCAATACCTCATTTGAAAAATGAAAACCATCCATAGGCAGATATGCACTATGAATGTTTAGAACATCCGTCAAATAATCAGCAAGTTTCTGCGCTAACGTGGATTTTCCAGCACCAGGAGCGCCAGCGATACCGACAATACTGCGACCGGGACGCAACTGGTGGCATAGATCTCGCGCAAGATATTCCAGGCATCCAAATTCATAAAACTTCACTCAAAACCCTCCTAAAAGGAATTTTACTCCTTTGATTTTACTGATATAGAAAGAGTTACGAGCCATTCGTTGCAAACGGTTAACCTTTTCTGTACTTTGTTTTTCTGCCTCTTCCGTCCTGATAGATCAAGCCGTCTGTAATCATGCGTTTTAGAATACGGCTGGCCGTTGTTTGGCTGACATCCAACAGTTGATCCACATCGCTACGTACTACATAGCCGTTTTTGTCAATCAGATCCAGAATTTTTTCTTCATTGGATTTGCGTTCGTTAGACATGGTAGCCATTGTCTTAGCGGCATTTCTATTGGGAAGTGTAATTTTGAAAGCATTGTTTGTTACTTCAATTTTAGGCTCTAACCCTGTGCCTGCGTATGCTTTCATGATTTTGGGCATACCGGTTCCGTAAGCTTCAATCAGCTTTAAGCGATAGAAGATAGCTGCTAATTTCGGATTTCTGCAAACGGAGAGTCCGAGCATAATGTCATCCAAAGTGATTCCGGCAGGCAAACCGCCCACGGATACAAATTCGATTCGATCATCATAGATACTGACAAGGGTGCTGGCACTAAAAGAGTAATCTCTATGCACCAGAGAATTCATCAATGTTTCTCTCAGAGCGTCCTCTGGATAATCTCTGGTATCAGTTCGGTATAGTCCCTCAAATGTGGCCTTGGTTTGATTGTGCAGATCGAGATAGGCATACAAATCCTCCATCTGCTGAAACAGTGAACCAGTAAACTCACGTCTATCTTGGAATGTGCTCTGATCAACACCGGCAAAGGTTGCAGCCTTGATGGTATTCGGACATTGTTCGGACAGAAGCAACGCTACATTGGAGTAAACGCCGTCCGAGGAAACCATTCCCAAAGTCTGCATCTTAGCAGCATCATAGGGAACCTTCCTCTTGGCAAACTGTGCTTCAGCTGCCTGGAATGACAAATTCTGTTCCAAAGAGCGCATGGTTTCAAAACTGTCGCCATCGGTTTCTTTAATCATTTTTCGGATGGCGGTATCAGAGGCAGGATCTGTAGATGTACCATTGCGGACATACACGCCACTGGGCTTTAATCCCTTGCTGCCCAGATAATAAGGACGGTCTGTACCCTCCTGAACGGTCACGGCAATAATTTGTTTATCATCTATCACCTGTGTCTCGTAGTGGACAAACATCGTAATATCAGGTTTGATGGAATCCCGAACCATGTTATTAATTTGCGAGGTAACACGGTCGGTACTATCTACACCAATCACCGTACCATTGTCCTCAACACCAATGTAAAGAGTGCCGCCTTTGGTGTTAGCAAAGGCAATCACCTCTTTACAAAGATCTGCAACAACCGAAGACTTGAGTTCGATAGTTTCGCTCTCACTAAATGCCATAAGGCACCTCCTGTAGTTTTCTTAATCACCATTATAGTTATAATAGTCATTCTAGTCGCTTTGTATTCGTGTAGTGATTAGAAAAAACAAAAAAGGGTACGAACCCATATTGAGTGGAAGCGTACCCGCGATGATATAACGATGAAATTAGGGTTAATACCTAAAAAATGTGTACAAAATCGATGTTTTTCTTGGTCTGACTAGGGGTTTTAGGGGTTTGCACATGCTTTCACGAACTTTGACCCCGAGGTGCGGGGGCTAGGTTTTATCCGAGCAGGTGCGGTGGGCATAAGAATTCGGAAAACGTCGCTACGTTTTCCGAATTCTTGGGCGGGAGGAAAAACCTAGCCCCCGCACCGACCACTACCGCGCCAGCCCTCACGGGTTCGAATCCCTCAGCTTATAGTTTCAGGGGCCCGGCAAAAGCCGAGCCCCTGAAACTAGTGGAGCTAGCGGGACTCGAACCCGCGACCCTCTGCTTGCAAAGCAGATGCGCTACCAGCTGCGCTATAGCCCCTTTAGAGCAGGAAACCCCCTACAGGTACTTCCATACTCCCGGATCATTGCGAAGGTCATTTGCCGCATTCACCAGCCAGGCGAAAAACACCCCGATAAACAACAGTTTGAAAGTCTTTTTCAAATCTACCTACCTGGCCGATTGCTGGAACAAACTTCCCTTGCAGTGGGCCTAGCTGGGCTCGAACCAGCGACCTCAGTCTTATCAGGACTGCGCTCTAACCAACTGAGCTATAGGCCCATCGTGTCCATCGCGAACACCATTGCAGATTACAACATTCCTAACCTGGCTTTCAAACCCGTCCTAGGTGCGTTCCGTCACGCCGCCCTCGAGATCCCACAGCCAGCGAAGAATACGGTGCTGCTACTCGTCGGTCAGCGCCAGCCTGATCCCACCAACCAATGATGTCACCAAGTTATAGATAAGCGCCCCCACCGTTGAAAACGCGGTCATTAAGATCACGTTCGAGACTGCGATAATAGTGCTCATCGCCATTACCCGCGGCAAGCGCAAATAATCAATAATCGACGCAATCGAACCAGTGGGATCAATATCGTTAATAAAGTTTTCCACCGAACTAAACACGCTCATCGAATTTAGCAGCAGCCAGACCAACAATCCTGCCAGCACCATCGCGATCCCCAGCGCCACCGATAACAGGAAGGACACCTTCATCACCGACCAGGGATCAATCCGGGATACCACCAACGAGATTTGACGCGGCTGATATTCGCCAATCTTCTTTGCCGAGGACGCAGCCGCGGCCTCGGTCTGTCCCGCCTTGTCTGCAGAAGAAGACACTTCCGGAACCTGTGGGATTGCAGAACTGCTACCGCCCTTAGAAGCAGACTTACCAGCGGTCTTTTTGCCCGCTGCCTGAGGCGATTTTCCGGCCTTTTTCACCTGGCTGTCCCCACTATTAGTTTGCGGGTCAGCAGCTTGCGGTATTTCATTCTGCGAAGACTGGTCGGCGCTATTATCTTCGCTAATAGTAGAGGCTTCGCTCTCCCGCGAAACATCATCAACGCTTTGCTCTGAGCGAGCCTTATCTTGATCTTTGCCATCAGTTGTCATTGGTCAGCCTCTCACTAAAGCTCAGTTGTTTCGGTTTCTAACGCGGCCACTTCTTGATCGAGATCCTCATCCGTAGCCTCTGACGATTCATCATCTTCTGATTTCTCATTATTTAACGCCACAGCCAAAACCGCATCCCCCGGGGCCGGACGAGTGAAAATTACTCCCTGGGTGTTACGTCCCGTGCGAGGAACCTCATCCACGCGAGAGCGCTGCACCTTACCAGAATGCATAATCACCATGACTTCATCATCGTCATTAACAATCAAGGCGCCCACTAGGCCGCCCCGCTCAGCCACCAGGTTCGCTACCTTGATCCCGAGGCCGCCGCGACCTTGTACCCGGTATTCCTCTACCGAAGTACGTTTCGCGTATCCACCCTCGGTCACCACCAAAAGGTCACTATCGGGGCGAATAACTGTCATCGCCAACAGGTGATCCCCTTCGCGGAACTTCATTCCCCGCACCCCGGAGGTGGCGCGCCCAGTAGGACGCAAAGCTTCATCACTAGCTAGGAACCGCAGGGATTGTCCCCGGTGCGAAACCAGCAATAGCTCATCGTCACCGTTAACCAGTTCGGCAGAAACTACCTCGTCAGGGGCACCATCTTCCATTTCCCGCAGGTTAATCGCAATCAAACCCCCGGTACGATTGGAATCATATTCGGTAAAACGAGTCTTTTTCACCAGCCCCGACCGGGTAGCCAGCGCCAAATATTCGGCATCATCATAGGAACTGAATGCCAAAACCTGCGCGATTTTTTCTTCCGGCTGGAACGCCAAGAGGTTAGCTACGTGCTGCCCCTTAGAGTCGCGTCCTCCCTCGGGAAGTTCGTAAGCTTTCGCCCGATAAACCCGGCCCTTATTGGTAAAGAACGCCAACCAGTGATGAGTAGTGGTGGTAAAGAAGTGATCCACCACGTCATCTTCGCGCAGCTGCGCACCCTTAATGCCCTTGCCGCCTCGCTTTTGGCTGCGGTATTGATCCAGGCGGGTGCGTTTGACATACCCCGAACGGGTAATAGTGACCACCACGTCCTGTTCCTCAATCAGATCTTCCATCGACATTTCCCCGGCGAACGGCATTATCTTAGTACGCCGCTCATCGCCGTATTTATCGACAATCTCGCCCAGCTCGGTGGAAATAATGCCCCGCTGCCGTTCCGGACGAGCCAAGATATCTTGTAGATCCTTTGCCCGTGCCTCCAACTCGGTGTGTTCATCGAGAATCTTTTGCCGTTCGAGGGCGGCCAGGCGGCGCAGCTGCAAAGCCAAGATGGCATCCGCTTGGACTTCGTCCACCCCCAATAGTTCCATAAGGGCGGTGCGTGCCTCATCAACTGTTGGTGATTGGCGAATAGTAGCAATCACCGCATCCAGCGCGTCCAGCGCCATCAGGTAGCCTTGCAAAATATGGAGGCGATCCTGCGCGCGCTTGAGGCGGAAATTGGTGCGGCGCACGATTACTTCTAGCTGGTGATTAATCCAGTTAGAGATAAACCCATCGATAGACAGCGTCCGCGGAACCCCATCTACCAGCGCCAACATATTGGCGGGGAAGGAATCTTGTAACTGGGTGCGTTTATAGAGGTTATTTAGAACCACTTTAGGAACCGCGTCCCGCTTGAGCACAATCACCAGGCGCTGTCCGGAGCGATCCGAGGATTCATCCCGGATATCTGCGATGCCCTCGATCTGCCCGTCTTTCACCAGTCCGGCGATTTTAGCAGCCAGATTGTCCGGATTGACCTGGTAGGGAAGTTCGGTAACTACCAGGCAAACCCGGGAATTGATTTCCTCTACGTTTACGATTGCCCGCTGTACAATGGAGCCGCGACCGGTACGGTATGCCTGTTCAATCCCTTTCCGTCCCAAAATAGTGGCGCCCGTGGGGAAATCCGGGCCTTTAATCCGCTCGATCAGGGCTTCCATTAGTTCTTCACGCGAAGCCTCCGGGTGCGCTAGCGCCCATTGCACCCCGTCAGCAACTTCCCGCATATTGTGGGGCGGAATCCGGGTAGCCATCCCCACTGCGATCCCCTCTGACCCGTTAAGCAGCAGGTAGGGCAGGCGGGAAGGCAAAACCGTGGGTTCTTGGGTGCGCCCATCATAGTTGTCCATAAAGTCGACAGTGTCTTCATCGATATCGCGCACCATTTCCATCGACAAAGGCGCCATTTTACATTCCGTATAACGCGGAGCTGCTGGCCCCAGGTTACCGGGAGACCCAAAGTTACCTTGACCAGCCACCATCGGGTAACGCATCGACCAAGGCTGCACTAGACGCGCCAAAGCATCATAAACTGCGGCGTCACCGTGAGGGTGGAAATGTCCCATCACGTCACCGACTACGCGCATACATTTCGAAAACCCAGCGTTGGGACGGTATCCACCGTCATACATGGCATACAGAATCCGCCGGTGTACCGGCTTCAAACCATCCCGCACCTCGGGCAGGGCGCGCCCTACGATCACGCTCATTGCATAATCCAGGTAGGAGCGCTGCATCTCGGTTTCTAGGTCAACCTGGTTAATATGACCTTTAGCCTGGAAGAGACCGGAATTATTATTTTCGAGGGCGTCTGAGGAAATGCTGTCCCCACCCCCGAAAGCTGCGCCGGTGTGCTGAGCCTTTTCGGGGGAGTCTGCTTGCTGGTTTTGATCCTGGTTGTCTATATCGCTCATGTTTTGCCCGTTCCTTAAATATCCAAGAATCGTACGTCAGTGGCATTGCGTTGAATGAAAGCTCGCCGCGACTCGACGTCCTCACCCATCAGCATCGAGAAAACTTCATCGGCGCTGGCCGCCTCGGATAAGGTCACCTGTTTAAGCATCCGGTCTTCGGGGTTCATAGTGGTTTCCCACAGTTCCTGGGGATTCATTTCTCCGAGCCCCTTATAACGCTGCACCCCGCCCTCTTTCGGAAGGCGTTTACCATCAGCTTTGCCGTCCTCTAAATATTCGTCGCGTTGGCGATCGGAGAACACAAACTGGTGGGGAGCATTTGACCATTTCAAGCGGTAAAGCGGAGGGCAAGCGATAAACACGTGCCCTTTTTCAATCAGGGGACGCATATAGCGGAACAGCAAAGTCAGCAGCAAAGTAGCGATATGCTGACCGTCCACGTCCGCGTCTGCCATAATCACGATGGCGTTATAGCGCAGCTTGGAGATATCGAAGTCTTCCCCAATGCCGGTACCGAAAGCAGTAATCAAAGACTGAATTTCTTGACTGGAGAGGGCGCGATCTAGCCGCGCTTTTTCTACGTTGAGGATTTTGCCGCGGATCGGCAAAATGGCCTGGTGAGCCGGGTCGCGCCCCTGCACGGCCGAACCACCTGCCGAGTCGCCCTCTACAATGTAGATTTCGCATTGGGAGGCATCGCGGGAAGAACAATCCCGCAGCTTACCGGGCATTGAGACGGATTCGAGGGCGGATTTGCGCCGGGTTGCTTCCCGGGCTTTACGCGCTGCTACCCGCGCGGTGGCCGCCTGCTGTGCTTTAACCAGAATCGCTTTCGCGTCCATGGGATGGGCGTCTAACCAGTCACCCAGTTTGGAATAAACCTGCTGCTGGACGAAAGTACGTGCCTCGGTGTTTCCCAGTTTGGTTTTCGTCTGCCCCTCGAACTGGGGCTCGGTTAGTTTCACCGAGATTACAGCGGTTAAACCTTCGCGAATATCATCACCGGTTAGGTTTTGATCTTTGTCTTTGAGGATGCCTTTATCGCGGGCATATTTATTCATCAAGCTGGTGAGGGCGGAGCGGAAACCTTCCTCGTGGGTGCCGCCCTCGGTGGTGTTAATAGTGTTCGCGTAAGTATGCACGGACTCGGAATAAGCGGTGGTCCATTGCAAGGCGATTTCTAGACTGATCGAGGCGTCTTCATTAACCGACTCAAAATCAATGATGTCAGGGTTGATAACCTCAGATTTCTTGGAGTGGTTGATGAACTCTACATAGTCGCGCAGACCATTCTCGTACATAAACGAAACTTGGCGGAAACCGGGAACCGGATCATCCGCGGTGCCTTGCACATCGCCAGTAACCAGATCGCCAGCATCGGTAGCCTCGGGGCGTTCATCGGTTAGGGTGATGCGTAGCCCCTTGTTCAGGAAGGCCATCTGCTGGAAGCGTTGCCGCAAAATCTCGAAACTAAAAGTAGTGGTCTCAAAGATTTCCGGGTCTGGGTAGAAAGTTTGTTGCGTGCCGGTTTCTTCGGTTTCTTCGCCGCGTTGTAATTCGGTGAGGGGATGCCCCCCGTTACCGAAAGACTGCCGCCAGGCGTAGCCTTGCCGTTTCACCACGGTATCCATCCGGGTTGAAAGCGCGTTTACTACTGATACGCCAACCCCGTGCAGACCGCCGGAGACTGCGTAACCGCCCGAACCGAACTTGCCGCCCGCATGCAGAATAGTCATTACCACTTCGACCGTGGGGCGTTTTTCGGTGGGATGCATATCTACCGGGATTCCGCGGCCGTTATCACTAACCCGCACCCCGCCATCGGCCTGAAGGGCGACCTCAATATGGTCACAATAGCCGGCCAAGGCTTCATCAACCGAGTTATCGACTACCTCGTACACCAAGTGGTGCAGACCGCGCTCCCCGGTTGAACCGATATACATGCCGGGACGCTTACGTACTGCCTCTAGCCCCTCTAAAACTGTGATGTCGTCCGCGCCGTATTCGTGCTGGACTTGTTGGTCACCCAGATCAGCCACCTGCTGGATCTCCTTGATCTAGTTCGCTGGCCCCGAGCCGGATATTTCCAGCCGTTGGGCACCGTCTGCCCCAGGGCATTCACGCCGAAAATCCGGCGCTCACTAGCTCTATTGTACCGTGAAAGCCTCAAGAACCCACATTTTACGGCCTCACCCCACTTTTCGGGGGAAAGTCACTTTTTTACTTTCGGTGCGTCAGGCGCAAATTTTTTCCGAGGGCGTGCAAGGGAGACGGACAGGGATGGGCATTAGTCCGGCATTGTAGAAAAATACCGGGGTACCGCTTGGGGAAAACGCGGATAACGATTGGAAAAAGCGGGTGAAACTCGCAGAACAAATCCGCAAAGTTCCAAAACTAAATAGGTACTATTTCGGATCCATGATCCGGTAGCCGAGCCCGCGCACCGTCACGATAATCTTCGGTGAGTGCGGGTCGTCCTCAATCTTAGAACGCAGTCGTTTAACATGTACGTCTAGGGTCTTGGGGTCACCGAACCAGTTTTCGCCCCACACCCGATCCATAACCTGTCCGCGAGTAAGTACCCTTTCGGGGTTGCGTAAGAAATATTCCAGCAGTTCAAATTCGCGTAGCGGTAGCTCTTTAAGTTCGCCATGTACCCGCACTTCGTGGCGGTCAACATCCATGGTTACCGGGCCGACCTCTAAAACGTTGCCTAGTTCCGGTAGCTCTTGGGTACGGCGCAGTACCGCAGTAATTCGAGCCAAAAGTTCGCGGAATCGATAGGGCTTAGTTACATAGTCGTCCGCGCCCAGCTCCAAACCGATAACCACATCGACCACATCATCTTTCGCGGTAACCATAATGATGGGGGTGTCGTAGTTCTCGCGTACCTGGCGGCAAACTTCCGTACCGGGGATTCCCGGGAGCATCAAATCTAGCAAAATTAGATCTATACTGTTGCCTTTCACCGCTGAAAGCGCCTGATCACCGTCTTCTACCCCAATAACTTCGTAACCTTCCCGTTTGAGGGAATACTCGAGAGGTTTGCGGTAGGCTTCCTCGTCCTCCACTACTAATATGGTGGTCATTTCTATTCCTTTGTCAGAGCTATTTGATCAGTTTGTGTAGTCTGCGGGAAGTGGCGTGGCAAAGTGATGGTGAAAGTAGCGCCCTCGCCTGGTTTAGAGTTCACGTGGATGGAGCCATTAAGATCCGAAACCACGTGTTTGACAATCGAGAGCCCCAACCCGGTTCCGCCAGTAGAACGAGAACGAGCGGGATCTACCCGGTAAAAGCGTTCAAAAATTCGTTTTTGGTCTTCCTCAGAAATCCCGATCCCATTATCAGCAACTTCGATAACCACATTGTCGTTTTCTCGTAAGGTGATATCTACCTGACCTCCGGAATCGGAATATCGAATCGCGTTTTCCAACAGGTTTTGCAGGGCGGAAGTCAGCAGTTCCAAATCGGCATAGACCAAAATATCTTCTCCCTGCGGGAAATGGGTATTCACTGTAATATTTGCGTCTTCCGCGGCGGTAGTCACCTGGTCGAGAGCATCGTTAATAGCTTCGATTGCCAACATGGAACGCGGTTTAGAGGGCAAACGCCCATCTTGCAAGCGCGCTAAGGAAATAATTTCGTACACCAGTTTGGTGAGTCGACGCGATTCTTTAACTAGCTGAGTTGAAAAAGTTTCCACTGCCTGCACATCATCGGCATTGTCGTGGATCGTTTCCGCCAGCAAGGAAATCGCTCCCACCGGGGTTTTTAGTTCATGGGAAGCGTTAACTACGAATTCACGCCGGGTAGCATCAGCTTGGAGGACGCGGGTGCGATCCTCTAGTAACACCAGGGTGTGCCGCAAAGATATGGGAGCCACCCGCACTCTAACTGACCAGGGAACGGCGGCATCTGGATGCACCAGATCGTATTCTTTTTCTACGATTCGTCCTGTAGCACGAGCCTTATCAATCTGCTCTAGCAGCTGCTCATATTCGATTTTCCCATTGTGGAAAAGAGGAATTAGACGCGCCAATTGCGAGCTATAGGCAAACGAATTATCGGGATTAAGTACCACCGAGGCTTCCGGGAGGGCGTCAAGGATCGTAGAGAGATCTTCAACTCTCCAGCCAGAGCCATCCCAATGCTGCTGCTCACTTTGGCTTTCCATAATTCATATATTAAGGGGGCAATATCTGAGAGACTAATTGTGCAGACTGCGTTAACCAAACGTTTACCGTGGGTAACAAGTATTCTACTTCCAGCAGGTAAAAGACATCTTCCTGTTCTATGCCGTTACCCGCGCCCTTGTTTGCAGCCGTCTGCTGGCGCCCGCTAAAACCCACTACTATTCCCTAACCAAAACGCCCCGCAATATAGTTTTCGGTCACCTTTTCATGGGGGGTGAGGAAAACGGATTCGGTCGGTCCGATTTCGACCAGTTTTCCAGGTTTGCGCGGCCCGGCGATATTAAAGAACGCGGTCTGATCCGAGATCCGGGCTGCCTGCTGCATATTGTGAGTAACAATCACAATCGTGTAGGTCTCTTTCAACTGAGCAATCAAATCCTCAATCGCCAAGGTGGAGATGGGATCCAGCGCCGAGCAAGGCTCATCCATCAAGAGCACCTCTGGTTTAACCGCAATCGCCCGCGCGATACACAGCCGTTGCTGCTGGCCACCTGAGAGGGAAGCGCCCGGTTTATCTAGCCGATCCTTAACTTCCTCCCACAGGTTTGCACCCTTAAGGGATTCTTCTACGATCGCCTCGCCCTCGGATTTGCTGATTTTGACCCGATTCAGATGCAAGCCCGCGAGCACATTGTTCTTAATCGACATGGTGGGGAAGGGGTTCGGACGCTGGAACACCATCCCGATCATCCGCCGTACCTCCACCGGGTCGACATCTTTGCCGTAAAGGTTGTCCCCGTTCAGCAGCACTTCCCCTTCGATGCGTCCTCCGGGAGTAACTTCATGCATCCGGTTCAAAGTGCGCAGCACCGTGGATTTACCACACCCAGACGGCCCAATCAGGGAAGTTACCGTTTGGGTTTCAATCGTCATATTTACGTCCTCTACGGCTTTGAAATCTCCGTAGTAAACGTCTAAATGTTTAGTCTCTAAACAGATTGCCATTTTCTTTTCCTATCTGCTTTTGCTTCTTGCAGCCCTGCCCCAGGCGAGGGCGAGTTAACTATTTACCGATCGAGAGTTTTTTGGCTACGAACCTGGCTCCCAGATTCAAAACCAATACCGCGAATACCAGCACCAAGGCCGCACCCCAGGCGCGATCCACATTGATAGTGGGGTTACAGTTCACCGCGTGGGCAGCACACGAAACCGTGGAGGTGTACTGCTGATAGATATAGACCGGCAGAGTTTCCATGCGACCGGAAAACACATTGCTATTGATGGCGTCAAACATGCCCGCAGTAATCAGCAAAGGAGCCGTCTCCCCCACAATACGGGCGATCGCTACCACCACTGAGGTCACCAAACCTGCCGCCGAGGTACGTAGCACAATCGAGACTACGGTGCGCCATTTAGGAACCCCCAAGGCGTAGGATGCTTCCCGCAAATCATTAGGTACCAGTCGTAACATTTCGGCAGATGAGCGCACTACCAGGGGAATCATTAATACCGAGAGGGCAACTGCCCCCATGAGACCGGAGCGGTAGGCTGGGCCAATCACTATGGTGAATAGCGCCGCCGCGAACAGGCCGGCAACAATCGACGGAATACCGGTCATCACATCTACCAGGGTGGTAGTGAGCTTGGCGAACTTGGTGTTACCCGCATATTCGGTCAGGTAGATGGCTACCAGCAACCCCAGGGGAACAGAAATAACCGCTGCTACCAGGGTGATCAGTAAGGTGCCGACCATCGCGTGATAAATCCCGCCAGCCTGCATCCCCCCGTACACGCCTTTCATCGACACGCTCAGGAAGTAGGGGGAAATAATCCCAATGCCCCGGCTGATCAGTTCATATCCGATCGAAACCAAAATCGCGAGCACTAGCAGGCCGCACAGCCACATAGAAGCCCCGATCGCGGTATTGGTGAACCGGCGGCGAAAACTTAGCGCTTTATCACCGCCCAGCCGGGCAGGCTGTACCTTCGTTTTTGACTCTGGGTTTTCTGGTTTTTCCTGATACTTCAGCTTTCGCTCTAGGATTACTGCCTGCAGGGCAGAGGTATTATCCGAGGAAGATAAAGCCGCAAGCTTTTCGTTTTTACCTCGGCTAACTGCTCCGGTGCTGGCGGCATCTTTGCCGATGCCTATAGATTCTTGCTTTAGCTTCAGGTCGCCCTGATTCTGATTTTCTTCCCTCATTTATTTCCCCGCACTTTCTTTACGGGCCACCAACCAACGTGCACCCGAATTGACCAGTAATGTCAGTACGAACAGCACTAGACCGGTGAAGATTAGCGCTGCCGCCATATTGGAATCGGCCTCCGGGAACTGCAGGGCGATATTGGAGGCAATCGTAGAGTGCGCTCCCGCCCGAAACAGCGACCATACGTAGGAGGCACCGGGAGAAAGTACCATCGCCACTGCCATAGTTTCTCCTAGAGCCCGGCCGAGTCCGATCATCGCCGCTGAGACTGTACCGGAACGTCCGAATGGTAAGACCACGGTTTTTATCATTTCCCACTTGGTAGCGCCCAACGCTAGCGCCGCCTCCATTTCCAAACTGGGGGCGCGAGCATAAACCTCTCGGCACAGCGCGGTGATAATCGGAATCACCATAATCGCCAACACTACTGAGGCGGAAAAAACTACTCGTCCAATCGGAGAAACCGGTCCAGAAAACAACGGGAACCAGCCGAAATAGGTGGCGAGAAACTCCATAATCGGCTGCAAGATTGGTAGTAACACCAGTCCGCCCCACAGGCCGTAAACGACTGAAGGGATCGCTACCATTACGTCAACCAATCCGGCGATTATTGCCGAGATTTTCTTAGGAGCATAGAAGTTAATAAATACTGCCAGAGCCATAGAAAGCGGCATCGCAATCGCTAGGGCAACTGCCGCTGCCAGCACGGTTCCAAATAGCTGCGGCGCTACGTACTCCCAGATGCTAACCATTTCGGTACGTCCGCGCATCCGCAGACGCAGATCCGGATTAGAGATTGCTGGCCAGGCTTGCAGCGTTAGGAACATCGCTACCAGGGCTAGGACGGCGGCAATGACTACCGCTGAACCTTTAGTAGCTAGATAAAACAGTCCATCCCAGTTGAAAATTCCCTTTCGGGAGGGAGCTGGTTTCGATTCTTGTGTTTCGGGGAGGGTTTTTGTACTCACGTTTCCTCCAGGTGGTTAAGGCCAGGGGTACCGATATTTCTCCGGTACCCCTGGCCACCATTGCCCAGACTTGGGGGTTTACTTGATTGCGTCGAGAGCGGTAGTGATCTTCTTGGTGATTTCTTCGCCTAGCGGAGCAGACCCAGCTGCCTCGGCAGCTTTTTGCTGTCCCTCAGCGGATACCACATAGTTAACCCAGGCTTTCACCATTTTGGCGGTGTTAGCATCTTTGTACTGCGGGCAAACCGCGTAGTAGGAAACCAGTACCAGCGGGTAGGCTTCGGGATCATCTGGGGTCCGGTTGAGGTTCAAAGCCAGGTCGTTCTTTTCCCGCCCTTCCTCAACCTCGGCACTTTCAACGATCTTGGCAGCTGCTTCGGCAGAGTATTCCACGAAACCGTCTCCGGCCTGGAGCGCGGCAGTTCCAAAGTCACCGGCTTGCGAGGCATCAATATAACCGATCGCGCCTTCAGTTTTCTTCAGGTTATCAACTACTCCAGCAGTTTTATCTCCAGATTCGCCCCCTGCTACCGGCCAATCCTTGGAAGGATCATCCGGCCAAGCGCTAGGAGCTGCCGCGTGCAGGTAATCGGTAAAGTTCTCGGTGGTACCTGATTGGTCAGCGCGGTGAATCGCCACGATCTTGGAGTCAGGAAGTTTCGCATCCGCATTATCTGCGGCGATGGCCGGATCATTCCACTTGGTGATTTCTCCCCGGAAAATCTTGGCGATAGTTTCCGGTTTCATGTTCAGCGTCTTGATTCCCTCCAGGTTGAAAGCAACAACCACTGGAGATACATAAACCGGCAGGTTAATCGCCTTGGAGTCTTTACAAACCGCAGCGGATTTATCGACCTCTTCGCTGGAAAGCGCCTCGTCAGTGCCCGCGAAGGCTACGCCTCCCTGTAGGAAGGTAGTAACCCCCGCTCCGGAACCAGTCGGGTCATAGGTCACTTCCACATTTTTAGCTAGATCCGCAAACCCGGCTTTCCAGGCTTCAACTGCACTTTTTTGGGAGGACGCGCCCGCACCTGCCAGCTTGCCAGAAATATCGGTGCTCTCTACTTTCTGGGTGTTTTCAGCTGTCCCCGTGGCGTTATCAGAGCCACAGGCGGCCAAGCTGGTTGCTGAAAGGGCTAGACCAGCGATAACAGCTAAAGATTTAATGCTCTTACGCATATCTTTCCTTCAATTCTTCTTGATCTTTCATTGACACTTGCAACGTAAAGCAAGAAGTTAACGTCTCTCTGAAGTCAGCGTTAATTTTTGGTGAACATTGTTTCAGGTCCTCGAAACTAAGCAGCTAAAACGGCTCTACCTGTAACAAAGCAGATATCTAGTTGGCCACAGAGGCAACCCACACCAGGGTGTAATAAGGCAAAGTTACGGTTTGCGAAGGGGTTAATGCCAAGTCATCAAATAAATAAGAACGCAGATTAGCCTGCAGATGCCGCTTTCCGTTTATGCTGGCTCGCAGATAGGATGACCGGGTTTTCGCCAAGGTGAACAGGGCAGCTACCGGCAGCGACATCCCCCATTGGAACAGCTGTAACTGCGGTTTTTCGAACCCCTTCCCCAATGGAGGTATCCGGTCAGGATGATGCACATCCCCCGAACGCATCACCCTAGAAAGTCGCTTTACCCAGGGAAAAGACACATTCATTTGGTTATAGATAATAACTAGCCGCCCGCCGGGTTTAAGTACTTTAGCTGCGGCCGTGCAGGCTGCCTCCTTCTCAACCCAGTGCCAACATTGTGCAAAGCACAACGCATCGAAGGTTTCGGGGGCAAATAATTCGGCCACGTCCTCGGCTTTGCCCGCATATAGCGGGATTTGGGGGAGGGATTCGCGGAACATTTCCCGCATAGCTGCCGCGGGCTCTAGAGCGCTAACCGTTACTCCCCGCGCAGCTAACGCCCGCGTAAATTTGCCGCTACCAGCCCCAACGTCAAGTATTGTCGGGTTTTTTAACCCAGAAAGCACCGTGTCTACCGCGAGCGGCGGATAGGTGGGACGGTAGCGTTCGTAATCAGTTCCGGCCAAGGTGTAGGGGTTTCCCCCGCTCGCTGCGGATCCTACCTGCCACCTGTCGGTAACACTTCCGGGAGGCGGACCTAAATCAACCATAGGTATCGCGCGGACCGCGCCCTTTTACCGAACGCGGCCCATATTTCCACGAGGGCGCCTTCGGACCTAGCACAATCAACCGTTTGATCACTACTGCCCCCGCATGATCTTCGATCAGCCCCATTAATTGGGGAGTCAGATTGCGTAGCTCGCTGGCCCAACGGGTAGAGTCGCAACGCAAAATCACGTCTCCATCTTTAATAGATTCAATCTGGGCGTGTTGGGCTACCTGAGGGCCAACGATTTGTTCCCAATCGGCTTTTAGTTTGCCTTCATCAAGTAGCTTCCCGAGCCCAAAATTTCGCACATAAGTTTTCCAAACCGTACCTAAGCTGCGTGGTTCTCGGCGTGACCATCTGCCACCATTTCCTGCTCCCGCAAGTCCGGGAGAGGGCTGCAATTGCGCTAATCCCGGAACCTGCTGGCGGGCGTAGCTGTCATTGATAGCTTTAACTCTTCCTAAAGAAATCTCCCCAAACTCGGTGGCGGATGCGTCCTCGGCCATAGGGGAGGTAGCGAGCCCATCCCAGTTTCTTCTTCCCCGAAAGCGCCGCAGCTCGCTGGCAGACATGCGGATCAAACCCTGCGAAAAGGCATGCTCTTGGGCAGCCCGCAGCATGCGTTGGGTGTAGGTGGGGGTTTCTTGAGGCTGCTCACTCACGAAGCATCCCCCCGGTCGTTTTCCGAGGCCGCATTAGCGCCCTCCTGCTCAGGCCGGCTGGCAGGTTGAATCTGGGTTCCCTGCGCTCCGCGTAAGACATCAAAGAACTGTCCTGCGATTTCGGCAGGCAAGTCCTTGCGGTTGGTAGCGGTAATTAGTACCTGATCAGCGCGATCCATAAAATCTAGGAGGGCGGCTCGTCGGGAAGGGTCTAGCTCCGCGAATACGTCATCCAGAATCAAAATCGGAGTTTCCCCCACCTGCCGTAACAGCTCAAACTGTCCCAGACGTAAAGCCAGGGCAGCGCTCCAGGTTTCCCCGTGGGAAGCAAACCCTTTTACCGGGAGGGCATCCAGCATCACCGCCATATCGTCACGGTGCGCACCTGCCAAATTCACTCCGCGAGTAAGTTCTTCTTCGCGTCGCGCGGCGAAAGTCTCCTGCAAAGCACCAGCTACCGCCTGGGGATCTGCCAGATCAGCGGGCGGATTAAAAGATGGCAGGTAAGAAAGTCCCAAAGTTTGCGAGGAGTTCGCCAAGTGTTCTTCCCCGAGCACCAGCAAATAGGCCTGCGCCGCATAGGGGGCAAGTGCCCGCAAAGCCCTCACTCTCCCCGCGATCAGGCGCGCTCCCACCTGGGATAACTGATTATTCCAAACATCAAGGGTAGACAGCTCTAGCGACAAATCTGCCCCGCGGCGCTTCTTTTTCGCCGCCTGTTTTAACAGGGCGCCGCGCTGGCGCAGAATCTTTTGATGCTGAGTGATCGTACCGGCCTCTACCGGCCATAGTTGCACTAGCAAATCATCCAGGAAACGGCGCCTAGCTGCGGGGTCGCCCTGCAAAATCTCCAAATCTTCCGGAGCGAACATGGTAGTAGGTACCAGACCGCGCACTTGTTTTAAAGGAACCGGGCTGCGGGCTAGGCGCGCCCGATTCGCCCTCCCAGATCCGATCTCCAGGTCAAGCAATACTTCTCGCTCTTGCAAATGAGCTTTCACTCGAATAACTGCCACGGCAGCAGTGCCAGTATCAACGGTATTACCCACCGCGGTATCGAGAAGTTCTAAATCTTCCTCTTTACCGGCCGCAGATTCTGGGCTTTCGCGCTGCGCCAACGCCGCCGACTGGGGGGCAAACCGAACCAGGGCACTATCAGCGCTAGCGCGATGGGAATGGAAGTTAGTTAAATATCCAATCGCCTCTACAAAATTGGTTTTACCTTGCCCATTCGGACCAACCAGGATATTTACCCCCGGCGATAACTCCACCACACACTGATGAAAACTACGGTAATCATCAATAGCAATACGAGAAATATACATAGCCGGGGGTGCGCTCTGCCCTGTCCTTTAGGATGAATAGCGAATCGGCATCAACAGGTAGCGGAAATCTTGGGAGTCATCCCCATCTAGTTCTTCCTGCCCGGTGATTACCGCCGGTTTGGTGGGATGGGTAAAGGACATGCGCACATAGTCGGAATCCAAGGCTCCTAAACCATCCAATAAATACTGGGAGTCAAAGACGATCATCATCGCTTCATCAGCAATAAAGGTGCAGGTCATTTCTTCATGAGCCTGTGCGTCATTACCCTGGCCAGCCTCTAAAGTGAGATTACCGTCCGCAAAATTCATGCGGATCTGGGCGCTGCGATCGGTAACCAAAGAAACGCGCTTGATGGCCTGTTCTAATTCCTCGCGGCGAATAACCGCTTTAATTGGCGCTTCTTTAGGGAAGAGACTGGTCACCGGGGGATAATCACCTTCCGTTAGCTGAGAGGTAATCTTGCGTCCTCCGGCCTCGAGAGCAATAATCGCGCCCCCTTCGGAAGAATTCTCCAGACCTAGGTGAATCTCGCCGGAACCAGACAGCGCTTTGGCCATTTCGGAAAGGATCCGCGACTTCACCAGGGCATCGGCAGAAAAATCGGTTTGTTTCGGTTGCCAATCCATTTGCCGTACTGCCAGGCGGTACCGGTCAGTAGCCATCAAGTTCAGGTGGGAATCTGATAGCTCCATCCGAACAGTTGCCAATAGGGGTAAAGCCTCATCAGACGAGGCCGCGCGGGATACTTGCGCAACCGCCCGGGCAAACTCGCCCGAGTCTACCTCTCCGACCGCTTCGGGGACTTGGGGCAGTGCCGGATAGTCATCGAGGGGCATTACTGCCAGCTGGAAACTGGAAGCGCCGCAAGAAATAATCACTTTACCCCCCTCCATCTCGACAGTTACTGGTTTCTTGGGGAGTTGCTTACAAATGTTCGCCACCATCTTTCCAGAAACCAGAACCTCGCCCTCCGATTCGATGTCGGCCTCAAACTGGTTCCGGGAAGAAACTTCATAGTCGAAGCTGGAGAGAGTTACGATACCGGCCTTGGCGCTCATCCACACCCCACCTAGTACTGCCACTGCTGGACGTGCCGGCAAAGTGCGGGCGGTCCAACTGATCGCGTCCTCGAAAACGTCGCGCTCGACTACGAACTTCATGCGCTGCCCCTTTATCTTCTTGACCATGGTTTATGGCGCGGAATCTGCAAAATTCAGCCAGTAATTGCCGGGCTGAATCATTTGTTCAGTCTCCCATTATATGGTTTCACATCCCGAATAGCACCAAAGTGATCAAAACTGGGGATAACGCGCCGATTCTGGCGCTAGATCAGGATTTTAGCTATAGATTTTCAGCGCTGCCCAGGGGGCGCTTTAAGGGTAAGCGGGGGGCAGCCGCGATCAGTTCGCGAGTGTAATCTTGTTGCGGATCCGAAAATACCCGCTCAACGGAGCCGGCTTCCACGATTTTTCCTGCGCGCATGACCACTACCCGCTGACATAGGTGGCGCACCACCGCCAGATCGTGACTGACAAACAACAAAGTCAAGTTATCCCGCTGGGCGATCTGCATGATCAGGTTCAGTACCTGTGCTCTTACCGAAACGTCTAGTGCCGAGACCGCTTCATCAGCTATTAGCACCTCAGGGCGGGCCACAAGGGCGCGCGCCAAAGCAATCCTTTGACGCTGTCCTCCTGAAAACTGGTGAGGATATTTGAGGGCGTCCTCGCTGTTTAAACCGACTTCGGTCAGCACTTCTTCTAAACGCGCCGAGGTATCGGTAGGCACCCCTTCCCGTCCGCGCACCCAAGGAGAACGCAAGGGTTCGGTAATAATTGTTCCTACCCGCATCCGGGGATCTAGGGAACTGAGCGGGTCTTGAAACACGATCTGTACTCGCGAACGCAGATTTCCTAATTGCTTTTCTTTTAATCCCGTAATCTTTTGCCCCGCGAACCAGATTTGCCCGCTGGTAGGGCGGGAAAGAGCGCATAGCATCCGCACGAGGGTAGATTTTCCGGATCCAGATTCCCCCACGATTCCCAGCCGTTCTCCGGCATGAATTTCCAGGTTCACTCCTGCTACCGCGTTTACCTGGCCATTAGAGCGCGGATAGATTTTCACTAAATCTTGGGCAAGGAAAATCGGTTGCTCACTCATCGCTCCCCCTAAAGAAATCGCTCAGGATCGGCAGACGCTCCCCCGGTTTTACTGCCGCGATATCGGCGGTTGCCAGTAGGCCGCGAGTATAGGGATGTTTAGGTTGTTCAAGCAGTTGCCGCAGGGGGCCGCGTTCTACGATTTGCCCCTGATACATCACCAGCAGATAGTCACAAATCTGGTTAACCACCGCTAAATCATGGCTAATAAACAGACAGGCCGCAGCGCTACCAGATAGTTCTTTATCTAAAAGCCGTAGCACTTTCGCCTGCACAGTCACGTCCAAAGCAGTGGTGGGTTCATCGCAAATCAACAGCTGGGGGGCATTTATCAGCGCCATCGCCATCATGACTCGTTGTCGCTGCCCTCCAGACAGCTGATGAGGGAAAGCATTAGCGCTTTGCTCCGGATCGGGCAGACCCACCCTCTTCAGCATTTTTATTACTTCCTTGCGTTTTCCCTGTTTGCCGCGTTGATGTAGCGCTAAAACCTCAGCCACCTGTTTACCAACCCGCATCGTGGGATCGAGGGCGGTCATGGGTTCTTGAAAAATCATCCCGATTTTCTCGCCCCGCAACTGTGCCAACTGTCTATCAGTCTGCGATAAGAGTTCTTCGCCATCAAGACAAATCGAACCGGAAACTCGCGCTCCCTCATCAAGCAGACCCATAAGAGATAGGGCGGTCACCGATTTACCGGAACCAGATTCTCCAATCAGCCCCACTCGTGCCCCGGGCGGGATTTCAAAACTGATTCCATTTACTGCCTGGCGGTCGCGAAACGACACCTGCAGGTTATTTACTTTTAGTCCCTTCATTGCCGCTCCCGAAGTCGCGGATCCAGTACTTCACGCAGCCCATCCCCTAATAGGTTGAACCCCAGGACAGTCAGGGCGATCCCCAGCGCCGGCCACAGCGCCAACTGCGGGGTAACCAACAGTGATTTTTGGGCTTCAAATAACATTAACCCCCAGGTGGGAGTATCCGGGCGAGTCCCTAACCCCAGATAGGATAGGGCGGCCTCCGCCAAAATCGCGAGGGCGAAACTCACCGAGGCCTGCACGATTATCGTCGGCATAATATTGGGTAAAACATGGGTGATAGTTGAGCGATACCGGGGGGTACCTGCTGCCCTGGCCGCCACCATATAGTCCTGCGACATTACCCCCAAGGTAGCTGCCCGCACGTTACGGGCAAAAGCGGGAATCGAGGCGATCCCGATCGCCACCATGGCGGTCCAAGTAGACCCGGATCCGCGCGCCGCTGCCAACAGAATCGCCAGGAGCAAGGCGGGGAAAGCGTAAAGAATATCGAGGCCGCGTTCAATAATCTTAGCTGGCCAGCCTCCGCGCTGCGCCGCATAAACACCCAGCGGAACCCCGATCAAGGCTCCAATACTGACCGACACTATCCCCACTAATAGACAGATTCCGGCTCCCGAGAGCATCCTGGAAAATACGTCGCGGCCAAAATCATCAGTACCGAAAATATGGGTTGCGGAGGGCGCGCTTAAGCGCTGTTCACTCACTTCCGTAGGATCGAAAGGCAAATAAAGGAAGGACACGATTCCCATCAGCACTATCAGGCTCACGAGGGCGATTCCCATCCACAGGCTGGGGTGGCGGCGCAGCGATATTTTCTGATCGGTCTTCACCGTTCCACCCCCTGCCGGATTCGAGGATCCAGTAACTGGTAAACCATATCTACCAGGGCATTAATTACCAATACTGCCGCTACTAGCAGCATTACCACCGCTTGCACCACGGTTAAATCTCGCTGCCCGACTGCCGCGATCAGATAGGTGCCCAAGCCGGGGATTGCAAACACCTGCTCGACTACAATCGCCCCTACCAGCAGGGTGGATAGTTGCAATCCCAGAACCGTGATTACCTGTAACGATGCGTTCCTCACCCCGTGACGCAGTAATGCTCCCGGAAAACGCCAGCCAATCGCCCTCGCCGTACGGAAATAATCCTGCTTGATTACTTCGATAAAAGCCGAGCGAGTGTAACGGGTTAGTACCGCTCCTTGCACTATCGCTATCGAAAGCGCCGGTAAGCATAAATAGCGTGCCCATTCCAAGGGAGATTCTCGAAACGAAACATAACCGTTAGCTGGTAAAACTTGCAGTTTCACTGCAAAAACTATGGTTAGTAGCATGCCCGCCAAGAAAGCCGGAACCGCCATTCCCAGCTGGCTGAGGGCGGAAACCACGATCCCGCTCTTGCGGTTTCGCCACAGCTCCCCCACCATTCCCAGGGGAATGGCCAGCAGCAATGCCAACAGCATCCCGGCAAAGACCAATGAAAATGTGGCCTCGAGGCGGTGAGGAAGCTGCTCGGAGATTGCCTGCCCCGTGAAAATCGAAGTACCGGGATCTAGGCGAATCATTCCTGATAGCCAGCTAAAATAGCGCAGAATCAGGGGCTGATCTAGTCCCATTGCTGCCCGCAGTTGCGCCACCGACTCCGGGTCGGCATTCGCCCCCAAAATGACACCGGTAACGTCCCCGGGCAGCAGATTTATCAGCAAAAACACCACCACAGAGGCCACTATTAGGCTAACTAATAGGGTCACAATCCGTTTAAGGATGGCTTTTGCTGGCGCTTTCATTTCAGCTTTGGTAGCTAATGGAAGACAAATCGAAGGACAGTCCGGTTACATTCGCGGCCAAACCGGAAATATCTGCCTTGGTAACAATCAGGTTAGGCAATAGCCACAAGAACCCCGCAGCGGCATCGTCAGATAGTACCTTTGCAGCCTGCTTCATGTATTTGACCTGTTCTTCCGGGGAACCTTGATCTGCTTTTTGATACAAATCCCGGAACTGCTCGGAATCGTAATGCCAATAATAGTCAGTGTTGGTGAAGCGGGAAATATCGCGCGGCTCCATATGGGCAACAATAGTCAGGTCGTAGTTAGATTTGACCATCACTTCATCAATCCAACGCGCCGGGAACTCTAGCTGCTCAATCTCCAAGGTAATCCCCACTTTGGAGAGCTGACTCTTGATATGAGTGGCAGCACCCGAAGCATAGGGCAAAGTCGGAATCCGCATTTTTAAGGTGAGCCCGTCTCCATATCCCGCCTCTACCAGTAATTTCTTAGCTTTTTCCCGATCTACCGGGTAGGCAGTCGCCAGATCTTCATACCAGGGATCCGTGGGGGGTACCATCGATCCGATCATCAGACCTTTGCCTGCCCACACGGCGTCCCGCACCGCTTTACGGTCAAGGGCATAGTTTATAGCTTGGCGCACTCGCTTATCTTTGAGGGCTTCGCTCTGCTGGTTCATGCCCATCACTACTTCACCGTTAGTATGTCCCTCTAGCACCTTAAACCGGGAATCACCAGTGAATTTATCGAGAGCCTGGGGGGCAGCCAAGTTAGAAATAATATCGAGCGAGCCAGACAGCATCGCGGTATTCATAGCATTAGGGTCAGAGAAATAACGGAAAGTAGCTCCCTTGACCTTGGGTTTATCTCCCCAATACTTTTGGTTAGTGGCTAACTGGATTTCTTCCCCCTGCCGCCACTCTTTCAAGGTGTAAGGGCCAGAACCAGCTGGTTTAGTAGCTAAGTCTCCCTTATCAAGCGCCTGCGGATCGTAAATAATCCCAGCGGTAGAACTCATGTAATACAGCCACGCATTCGAGGGGTGGGAAAGCTCAAACTGGACTTTGTTTCCCCCGAGATCCTTAACCGCCTTCAGGGCTTCCATCTCTTGTTTGCGCGTGGGGCTAACGGTCTTATCGTTGAGGAGGTAGTTAAAGCTTTTCGCGACTGCTGCCCCATTGACGGGAGCGCCGGAAGCGAACTTCGCGTCCTTCAAAGTAAACGTGTAGGTCTTTCTGTCCGGTGAGACCTCGTAGCTTTTCGCTAACAGCGGCACCAGCTCGCCCTTACCATCTACTCGGAGCAGCGTTTCATACACGTTATAGAGCAGCGCATAGGTAATCGCTGCCGCATCGTTATGCGAGGGATCTAAAGTCGAGGGCGTGGCATGCACCCCGATCGTGAGCACTCGCTCCGATTTATTACTGGAAGAATTAGTGCTGGAACAGCCAGCTAATACCAAACCGGCAACCGCCAGCACGGCCAAAAGACGCTTACGCAAGGATCTCCCCTTTGTCGACAATGGGTCATGATCGCTTCAATCATAGTCGCTAACTCGCTTCACCCGAATTTACCGCCCACTGCCGTGACAAAGGTTAACCCAGTAACTACAGACGAGGTTGCGGGGGAGAAGTTTTTCCTCCGAACAACATCAAAGAAACTGGATTGTTGAGCACATGGGGGCTAGGTTTTTCCTCCCGCCCAAGAATTCGGAAAACGTAGCGACGTTTTCCGAATTCTTATGCCCCCCGCACCCACTCGGATAAAACCTAGCCCCCATGCAACATCAAGTAGTTAGCTTCAAAATCTCAGGTATCCGCAAGGGTCGCGGCCGGTAAAAGATACGAGAGGGACAAGCAAGCCACCAGTATCTTCTTTAGTCGGAAACATAGCTATTAACCGCCTAAGATAACTCCCTATCCTCGCTTTAGCGAGGAAATCGGGGTACCCGGAGTGCTTTTACCGAGCCAGACCCGCAGCGCATGTTAAAACATAATGCGGGTAACTGTGGGGATTATGTTAGTGCCAGTAATCCCTGACGGACTCCTCGTTGTGTTAGTAATCCCTGGCGGGATTACACACAACTTCCTCCTCTTCACTGGTGAAGAAACGAGTTTCTTCACCGTTCATCGTCGTCGTTGTACGCCCGCAGGGGATCGAACCCTGGACCCACGGATTAAAAGTCCGTTGCTCTACCAACTGAGCTACAGGCGCCTGCCTTAAAGGCACGTTTTATTGTACAAGGGCAAAGGGAATTTCCCCAAGTTACATTTTGGTTGCTTCCGTCACTAAAGAACCCGTAAAGTAGTACTCAAATCCCTATATACCAGGCGGAATTGATTATTAGGAAAGGGTTTTTATGTTAACGCCAACTACCTTCGGAACTCCCCTATCAAAATCCTCACTCCGGGTTCTCCTGCTCGGTTCCGGAGAATTAGGTAAAGAATTGGCGATCGCATTTATGCGCCTGGGGGTAGAAGTCCACGCCGCTGACCGCTACCAAAACGCACCGGCGCAGCAGGTGGCGCACTATTCCTACGTCCTCGATATGACCGATGGTAAACAGGTCGATTTCTTGGTGAAAAAGGTGCGTCCTCATTTCATTATTCCGGAAATTGAAGCTATCGCTACCGACACTTTGGAAGAAATAGCCGCTTCTCGCCAGGTCACGGTAATCCCGACTGCTCACGCTACCCGCCTGACTATGGATCGGGAAGGTATCCGCCGCCTCGCTGCGGAAGAACTAGATATCCCTACTTCCCGCTACCTGTTTGCTTCTGGGGAAGAACAGATGCGCCAAGCGGTAGAAAAAATTGACCTGCCCTGCATAGTCAAACCGGTGATGTCATCTTCAGGTAAGGGGCAGAGCCTGCTGAAAACCCCAGAAGATATCATTCCTGCCTGGCATTACGCCCTTGAGGGCGGACGGGGCGCTAGTCAGGGTCGCGTAATCGTAGAAGCGCTAGTAGATTTCGACTATGAAATCACCCTCTTGACGGTGCGTTCGCGTGACGGAAAAACGGGAGAAACCATTACCAGTTTTTGTGAACCGATTGGCCACCTGCAGGTAAATGGGGACTACCACGAGTCTTGGCAGCCAGCTCCCATGGATAGCGCGGTGCTAGAAAAGGCACAAGCTATCGCCGCCAAAGTTACTTCCGCCCTGGGAGGTCGCGGCCTGTTCGGGGTGGAACTGTTTATTTGCGGGGACGAGGTTCTCTTTTCCGAGGTGTCGCCGCGGCCTCACGACACCGGGATGGTGACTATGGCTTCTGGTTACCTGTCAGAATTTGAGCTCCATGCCCGCGCTGTTTTAGGTTTGCCGGTTGATACCCGCCTGCGCACCCCCGCGGCCTCGGCAGTTATTTGTGCGAACCTGCAAACTGAAGGCCCGGTATATCGAGGTTTGGATCAGGCGTTATCAGTGCCAGAAGTGGATTTGCGGCTTTTTGGTAAACCTGAATCCCGGATAGGGCGGAGAATGGGAGTGGCTTTAGCCCGCGGAAATGACATTGCCAAAGCCAGGGAGCGGGCACAGAAAGCCGCCGGATTAATTACGGTAGCTGACGCCTAAAATGGTTGCAAAAACCAATCTCTTAGAAAGGCGTAAGTTTCTATATTTTTAAAAACCTGATTACTACTACTCTTAGCTAGTTGCGGTATTTGCGTGCTGAAAAAACTAATATTTTTACCACTATTACTGCCTGCGAATATTTGCCTAGTAGGCGTTTAACTATCTATAGAAAAGTTTGTTTAATAGCGTTAACATAAAAAGAAATATTCATTTTTCAAAAACGGAAAGGCAAAATCTTGGCCAGGAAAACTAGAATTGTTCTGATTGACGATATCAATGGGGAACTCGGGGATGAAACCATTAAGTTTGGCCTTGACGGTATTGATTACGAGATTGATTTATCTACTGAAAATGCCGCCAGGTTGCGCGAAGTTATGGATCCGTGGATTCAGGCAGGCCGACGGGTAGGAGGACGCCGGATTGCCGGTACTGATACCCGCCGGGTTTCCGATGCCTCCAAGATTCGGGCTTGGGCGCGGGAACAGAATATGGAGGTATCAGAAAAGGGACGCATTTCTGCGAAAGTACGCTCCGCCTACTACCGCACGCACTTAAAATAAAAAAGGGACTTACACCCCGGGCATTTTCACCTAAAGAATGAGACACTGAGGATATGACTTACAAACTTATATTGCTCCGTCATGGGCAAAGCGAATGGAATGCTAAAAATCTTTTCACCGGTTGGGTAGATGTTCCGCTCTCCGATCAAGGTCGTCAGGAGGCCGTCCACGGTGGCGAACTAATGAAGCAAGAAAACATCTTGCCAGATGTTGTTTTCACTTCTTTGCTACGCCGGGCGATTATGACCGCTAACCTGTCGCTAGATGCGGCCGATCGTCACTGGATTCCGGTTAAGCGCAGTTGGCGTTTGAATGAACGCCACTATGGCGCTTTGCAGGGCAAAGACAAGAAAGCTATCCGGGACGAATACGGCGATGAACAGTTCATGTTGTGGCGTCGGTCTTACTCCACTCCGCCTCCGGAAATCGAGCTGGGTTCTGAGTTCTCGCAAGATCAAGATCCGCGCTACTCCGGGGAACCTATTCCGCGTACCGAATGCTTAGAGCAGGTACTGGAACGTTTGCTGCCCTATTGGGAGGAAGCGATTGTCCCTGAACTTAAGAGCGGTAAGACGGTTATGGTGGCAGCACACGGTAACTCTCTGCGTGCCATCGTTAAACATCTTGATCAAATCAGTGACGATGACATTTCTGGTTTGAATATTCCTACCGGGGTTCCCTTGTACTACGAGCTAGACGAGAACCTGCAGCCGGTAAAGAAAGGCGGAACCTACCTGGATCCTGATGCTGAAGCCAAGATTGCGGCAGTAGCCAACCAGGGTAAGTAGTTTTCTTTCCTTGACAGTCCCCGGGGGCGACCTCGGGGACTTTGTCATATTTAGCCCCGGTTGCTCTCGCCTTTGGGAGTGGCCTGGCTGCGTCCTCGGCAAAGGAAAATAGCAGATTCGGCGCTCAGGAGGCGGGCGGGGGTAAAAAGCTAGGAATTGGCGCAACTTTGGCGTATCTCACTACCGTAATAGCGATAAATATGGCAGACTGAGTGCAGGCGCAATCAGCGCTTGTGTCGCAGGTGACACGTGGGGAAGATATTCCCCGCAGTTACAATAGGCACTCCACTCGGATCGTCGGGCACGTACCTGCCCGTGGAGGAGAGATATTAATATGGCAAAAATTGTTTTTGATTCCGTTACTCGGGTTTACCCCGGTTCAGATCATCCGGCTGTAGACAGGTTGAATCTGGAAATAGCTGATGGTGAGTTTCTAGTTTTGGTTGGTCCTTCTGGTTGCGGAAAGTCCACTTCTTTGCGGATGCTTGCTGGCCTAGAGGATGTTAATTCCGGCAAGATTTATATCGGCGATAACGATGTCACCGATATGGCTCCCAAGGATCGCGATATCGCCATGGTTTTCCAGAACTATGCGCTTTACCCGCACATGACCGTGCGTCAAAACATGGGTTTCGCCCTCAAGATCGCGAAGGTTCCGCAAGAGGAAATCGATAAGCGGGTAGAACAGGCTGCCGCGACTCTTGATTTGACCGAATATTTGGATCGTAAACCGAAGGCTCTTTCTGGTGGTCAGCGTCAGCGGGTAGCGATGGGACGCGCGATTGTGCGTAAGCCACAAGTGTTCTTGATGGATGAGCCGCTGTCGAACTTGGATGCGAAGCTGCGTGTGCAGACCCGCACCCAGATTGCTCAGTTGCAGCGCACTTTGGGAGTCACTACCTTGTACGTGACTCACGACCAGACTGAGGCTCTGACTATGGGTGACCGGATCGCGGTTATCGCTGGTGGCGTTTTGCAGCAGGTTGGTACCCCTGAGGAGCTTTACGATCGCCCAGGTAATGCTTTCGTGGCGGCGTTCATTGGTTCACCGGCTATGAATATTGGTACTTTCCGGGTCGAAAACGGGGTGGCAGTTCTTGGTGATGCTCGTATTCCGCTCAGCCAAGCTACGCTAGATGCGCTGACTCCTGAGGATAATGGGGAAATCATTATTGGTTTCCGCCCTGAGGCTTTGGATGTTCAAGCTGACGGTCAAGATTTGGCTCATTGCATTCCGATTAAAGTGACCCATGTGGAAGAACTAGGTTCTGATGCTTACGTTTACGGTACGCTGGCTGGCCATGATTCCAGTCTGCGCACTGATGACAAGCCGCGCCTGGCTCAGGTGACGGTTCGCGTTCCTCCGCGTACCGCTCCTCCGGCAGGTTCGATTATGCCGGTCAGGATTCGCCCTGGTGGTCAGCATAACTTCTCTGCTGCTACTCAGAATCGGTTGCCTGAATAGAGCGATATAGGATTTAGATTCTTCTCATAGCAATGGGGGGCAGGCATTGCGCCTGCCCCCCATTGCTATGTCTCCACTGCTAAGCCTGGTATGTACCTTTGTTTTGGTGATCAGGGGTTAAACCTGTTAACCCGTATTAGCTACCGATTTAGAACTTATGGCTGAATTTATGGGGTCAATGCCCTTTTCGGGCATTGACCCCACCATAGGTTATTTCTGTCAGATTAAGACACGTTTTCTAGCGCGCGTGCTTCGGTTGGCGCCGCCGGGCAACCAGGTAGGCCCCGGCACCCGCGCTGATTGCCGATAGCCCCAAAATGGTGGACAAATCGGCGGCGCCGGTTTGACCCAAGCCGGAACTAGATGCGTTACCCGGTTCCCCTGTGTGCTTGCCGGTAGAAGCGGACCCGGGAGCAATGCAGTCTTGGTAGAGCTTCTCGTAGGTGGCTTTTGTCTGGTCTAGCTGAGTGTTAGCCTGCTGCAAGGCTGCTTCGAATGGCACTAGCGCGGCTTTAGCTTCTTTATAGGCGGCCTCTAACTGCTGTACTTTCTCGGCGGCAGTCTCTGCTGCCTGCGCGGCTTCCCGGTAAGCTTGATATTTTGCGAGGACGTCATCGATTGCCTGCTGGGTTTCGGCACTAACACTGGTAGCTGCCGGTGCACGCAACGCCATTATGCTCAGCGGGGCAGCAGGGGCAGGTGCGCTGCCAGGTTGTTGTCCTACCCAGGTGTCGAGGTCGGGTACTTTCTGTGCGGCTTCGTTGTCTACCGCAGCCTGATCTTTAGCTTTTTGGGCATTATCTTTGGCCGTGTTGGCATTTACTGCTTCTTGATCGGCGGTGTCTTTAGCTTTCTGCGCATCCTCGACTGCTTTCGCTGCGTCATCTGCTTTAGCTTGCGCCTCATCGGCAGCTTTTTGGGCGGCTGCTTTGTCTGCGTAATTTTTAGCTGCCGCGTCGTTTGCCGTCTTGGCGTCCGCTACTTCTTGATCAGCGGTGTCTTTAGTTGCCTTTGCCTCCGTTGCCTTGGTGGTAGCGTCCTCAGCTTTCTGCTGGGCTGCGGTCAGGTTGTTACCTGCTTCGGTTACTGCCGCATCAGCTTTAGCTTTTTCGTCTTTAGCCGCATTCAGAGCGTCTTCTGCCTGCTTTACTGCTTTTTCTGCGTCAGCCAACTGCTTCGTAGCGTCAGCCTTGGTGGCGACTACTGCGTCATAGTTCTCTTTGGCAGCATCCAAAGCTTTTTGCTTTTCGTCCACTGTTTTTTGCGCGTCATCGGCAGCCTTTTGTTTGGCGTTAACGTCCTCTTGTGCCTGGGTGACTGCCTGGTCAGCTGCGTTTTGAGCTTCCTTGGCGTCTTGCAGCGCCTTTTCTTTGTCTGCAACTACATTTTCTTGAGCAGCAGTATCTTCCTTGGCAGTTGTCAAAGCTTCTTCGGCAGTGGGAACCGCAGCATTAGCTTTCTCAAGTGCTGCTTCCGCTTCCTCCAATGCTTTCTGGCAGTCCGCACACTTCTTCGCTTGCTCAGTGGCGTTATCCTTCGCTTTCTGCAAGTTAGTCTCCGCCGTTTTTTGCGCCGCTTGCTTTTCTGCAAGCGTAGCTTGAGCTGTAGCTAATGCTTTTTGTGCGTCTATCGAACCATTGGTTACTGCTTCTTTTAAGGGAAGATAATATGCGTTAAAGCGTGCCTCGTATTCATCAACAGTGAACGATTCTTGACTGGTGCTGTAATCAAAAGTTTGTCCAGCTTCCTCTGTTCCCTGCCATATTTCATCGTCAACAGTGAATGAAATACCGCTAGAGACGTAGGCAAAGCCTGTGTATTTGTATTCAGAATCCATCAAATTGGTGTAGTGTCCAACTTGACCAGCACCGCCGGTTTTATCTTTGTCGTAGTACCCTTTTTCTTTCTTGTACCACTGATTGTAGGGATTCCAGTTAGAACCACCAGCAGTCCACGCAAGGTTTTCGCCCACATTCCCATTTCCGGAATGTCCCCTATCGGCGTTACGTGAGTAATTGGCATTAATTTGCGCAATAGCCATTAACTCATCCGTAATCTTTAACTCGCCCATAGAAGCAAAATTGTTATCACCGGTAGTGCGATATTTATTCCCGTCTCTAATCCACGCAAAAGTCTTGGCTATATTATCCAAGGAAGTTGCATCTCCAGCTTTACCCATTTCCGTATAACTGGTAATTGGCTTACCGCCTATCAGTACATTTGTATGTAGCTGTGCCAAGGCAGCATCAGATCCCATCTTTTCGAAGAAGCCTTGTGAGCCTTGAGCTATCTGCGCTTTAGCCTCGGCTTTGGAGGCCTCTACGGCTTTTTGGGCTTCCTTTACTGCTTTTTGCGCCTCTGCAACTGCGGCATCAGCTTCTTGCTTAGCCTTCTCCGCATCCTTTACCGCGTTATCTGCTTCCGTGCACTTGGGAGTCTGCTCGTCCAGAGCTTTTTGCGCGTTATCTTTATTGGTTTCAGCCTCTTTTTGTGCCTGGACGGCATCGTCATAAGTCTTTTGCGCTACCTGCTGCGCGGATTTCAAATCATCTAGCTTAGTGTTTGCAGCATCAAGGGCATCTTGAGCGTCCGTAACCGCCTTAGCCTTGTCTGCCGCCTCGCCCTTCGCGGCCTCTAGTTTCGTTTTAGCCTCGGACAAAGCGTCATTCACTGGTTTCTGGTCATTGACGGCATTATCGTAATCCTGCTGCGCCTGATCTACCTTTGCTTGTGCGTCTTGCACCGCAGTGTCATTATTCAGAACATCTTTAACGTCTTGCAGTTTCTGCTGCGCGTCAGCTAAAGCCTCTTCTTTATTTTTTACCTCATTCGCAGCGTCTTGAGCTTTTTGCTCTGCGGCTTGCTTGGCGGTTTCCGCTGTCTTAGCATCCTGTTCTGCCTGCTCCGCAGCCTTGGTTGCGGCGTCTAGGTTAGATTTAGCTTCCTCGGCTTCTGCTTGCGCCGCATCCAGAGCCTTTGCGGCCTCATCGGCGGCTTTCTTAGCTTCAGCTACCGCCTCAGCTCCGGGAGCAGCATCCTGAGCCTGCTCATTTTCACGATCTGCTGCCTCTTTATTCGTCTTGGCTTTATTGAGGTTGTCTTCGGCCTGCTTTTGCTTCTGCTTAGCCTGCTCTAAGCCCTTTTGAGCTTTATCCAGATTAGCAACTGCCGCCGCCAGCGCCTGCGCTGCCTCTTCCTGCATCTGCTGATGCGCAACGGTGGCATCATCTCGTTTATGCTGCTGGCCGGCTTGCGCCTTCCGCAACGAATCCTGGGCACCCGCATAAGCCGCGAGAGGCTCCGCGATCTCGGGTTTGGACTGTTCAGCATCCAAATTTGTGGCCGCATCCGCGGCTTGCTGCTGGGCACGCTGATAATCCTTATAGGCTTTATTAACGGCAGCCACGTCAACTCCGACGCGGCACTGCGAAACAGATCCCGGAATATTCAACTTGCCCTGTGGTTCTGCTTGATTAATCCCGAAAGCCGAAGCCGCCGGAGCCACCAGTGCAATCCCAGTGCCTGCTGCAATTGCTACTTTCGCAACTTGTTTGCGTGCCATATGAATCCCCTCTGATTGGTTTAGTATTTCGCTCGAAATAGGTAAAGATTATAGATTCCCTATAATCTTGCCCCCCCCCCGCATAAAAGTCCAGTCCAGAGGGCTTTGAAGTGAAACTATTCCAAATAATGGACGAGTTTTAGGATGCCGCTTTAATCGTTATAGACGTCGCCAGCTGCTGTTTCTCAACCCAAAAAATAATCTGGCTCCTAGACTGGGAACGTCCTAGGAGCCAGATTTTTTCTTTTCAGTTATTGAAGCCAATCAACCAGGTAACGACTGGATTCTTTTTTGAGGAGCCGCGTCCTCGTCCCTAAGGACGCGACCCTCTTTGGGACCGTTAGGTTTAGAAAACGCAAGTTACCCAACGGAGTATGCGGGCAGCTTCAACTCGTAGAGGGAAGCTGACATGAACGAGGTAAGCCAGAACTGCACGGTGGGGCGAATCTGCTTGCCCTTCATATCGGGGGTCAAAGTCAAAGTGTCACCGGTTCCGACCTGCTTACCGTTTTGGTCTTTCCAGATCACGTCACTGAAACGCTCCACCGAATCGGAGTTACCCTGCAAGCTAACCTTCGCGATTAGCTTGTCGCCCTGGCGGATAACCTGATCCTGATCGAATCCGTAGTACTCCAGTTTCAGCGGTTCAGAGATCGAGGTACCTACCGGGTTGGTGACCTTCAAACGGAAGCGTAAGGACTCGGCCTCGGCACGATTAGCAATCGGAGCCGACCGCAGCAGTCCCCACTTGTCTTCGGTGCGAGCACCAGGGGCATAGTCCAGATCGTTGGCAGTTCCATAGAAGCTATGATCAGCAGGAACCCGGAACTTATCTTTCACGTCCTCCCAAGTCTTACCGGCATCTTTGGAGCGCTGCCACTGGTATTTCATACCGGTAGAACCCTGCACGGTGATCTTAGCCGGTTCGGCGTATCCACCCTGGGCTACCCGGGGAGCAGCATTTACCTTGATCTGGGGAGCCATCTCGGAGGAGGAGATCATCGGATCGAACAGTTTCACGGTGTAGGTGTAGGAGGAACGAGTCGCACCCTTTACCCCGGAAACGCTCACTTTGTAGTCGCGCGAACCATCGGTGCCCACCGGAAGATCGGTAATCTTCGGCATCTTGATTAACAAGGTGCTGTAGTAGTTCCAGGTTCCCGGGCCTTTGCCATTGAGCTTGTTGTTCAAAATAGTGGTAGGAACTTCCGCGCCATTCGGACCGGTCACTCGTACCCGGGCACCCGAAAGGTCGGGACGTTGCGACTTGCTTTCGCCGCGGAAGGAGATGCTCCAACGCTCTACATCGTCGCGGTCATCGCGATTAGTGGTCAGCAACTGGTAGGGGAAGTATCCCGCCGAAGGCCAGGTCATAACTTCCGGCTTGTAGGCTGCTTCATTAGTGATTTGCTTGTTATTGAAGTCAGGAGTGCTTACCAGCTGATCTCCGGTGACTACAATTGCGTTGTAACCATTTACGTTTCCGTAAGAAGTAGTGGACAAGGTGGGATCCATCAAAGCAATGCGGTGTCCCAAGCGGTCGTTAGCCCCCACCTTGGTCATCGTAGAACCACCCAGGCTGGAAGGATCAATGAAGTACCACAGAATCTGTTCGGCCGGAGTTTGTCCCGCACTATCGGACAGGTTAGAAATGGCTGCACCCTGTTGACCTTTAAAGCTGAAGCATTTGGAGTCATTTTGTACGGTGTGCGAAAGACGGCCATTGGCAGCCATATTGAGGGCGGCCTGCTGAGTGTAATCTTGCAGCGGAGAAGTAGTATCCATCTTGACCGCTTCAGCTCCGTTGAGGCCGCGGAAGTAGTTAAGGGCGCGAGCTACCGAGTTAGCGGTGGTGGGGTTAACCACGCCGGCGCGGCAGTTTTTGTGATCCGCACCGTTGTTAGGGCTTTCGGGGTAGTCAGTATCGGCAATATCGCTTAGGTAACGGGTACGAACCTCTTCACGGTTGTTGGTGTTGATCGCGTTAGCAGTCACTGCGCTTGAGGCAGCGGAAGAAGTACCGGTAAAGAAAGTAGCCGCATCGGCCAGATTTACGCCGGCAGCGACAACCCCAGCTACTAGAACACCTGCAACTAGAGTCTTGGCGTGTTCTTTCCACGTTTTCATCGTAGATCCCGTTCCTTGCGTTTTCCTCTTATGGAAACCAAATCCTTCGGTTTCCGTGAACGTCCCGATCCTTCGCTCCGTTCATTAACTATTATCCACGAAAACGAACACGAAGAAAGCTGGTAATGTTTGAAAATGAAAGTTTTACACCTGGTAGGTTGCTTTCACGAATACTTACCAACCATAAAGTAGGTTTGACCTGGACTATTAGAATGTTTTCAGGATTTTTTAACGATAGTAGCACCTTGGGTATAAATTGTGAGTTCCCTCACCCCTAATTTTGACCATTTGAATGAGTTAATGCTCAGTTTTATTTAAAACTAGCTTTTGCCTGCATATATAAACTATATATTGCACTTTTCTAATAAAAAAACTATAAAAACCACAAATTTCTTTTCGCACCATTTTTGGAGCTGATTCTTCACTCACCAACCACTGAGTTTTTACTCATCTAGCAAATCCAACAAGCAACACTAGTAATATTTGAGTCTACTCATGTTTGAACAATGTTTATACAACACTTCTCCCGGGTTGTATTGGTTTTCCCTAACGTACGGCCTCATTAACCAGTCAGTCCTCGCGAGCGGCTCCAACAACCAGGCAGAGAAACCTTATTTGTTAGTCTTTCAAGTTTGCGAGATATATATAAGGTATAAAGGTAGATCGTTAACCCAAGGGAAGAGGAAGTCTTGAGCGCTAAGAAACTGGTAATCGTCGAATCTCCAGCTAAGGCTCGCACTATCAGCGGGTACCTGGGCGCTGACTACCAGGTAGAAGCCTCGGTGGGGCATATCCGGGACTTGCCGCAGCCATCTGCCCTACCGGAAAAGCTCAAACAGTCCGGATATAAAAAGTTTGCGGTAGACGTGGACAACAACTTCCAGCCCTACTATGTGGTTAACCCCGACAAGAAAAAAACCGTAGCGGGACTTCGGAAGGAGCTGGCAAAAGCCGAAGAGCTCTACCTCGCCACTGATGAAGACCGCGAGGGCGAGGCTATTGCTTGGCATCTGCTGGAAGTATTAAAACCCAAGGTTCCGGTAAAACGGATGGTATTCCATGAGATTACCCGAGAAGCCATTGATCGCGCCCTGGAAAATACCCGGGATATCGACACTGACCTGGTAGAAGCCCAAGAAACCCGCCGGATTCTAGATCGCCTCTATGGATATGAGGTTTCCCCGATTCTCTGGCGTAAAGTTGCCCGGCACCTGTCAGCTGGACGGGTACAGTCAGTGGCCACTCGCCTGGTAGTGCAGCGCGAACGCGAACGCATCGCCTTCATACCCGCCAACTATTTTGATCTAAACGCCACCTTTAAAGCTGATGGCGGGGACTTTAATGCCCGCGCCTTGGAAATGGATGGAGTGCGTTTTGCCGTTGGACGGGACTTCGATGACCGCGGCCAATTAAAACGCGAAGCCACCGTGATGGATGAAAAGCTGTGGGAAAAACTGGCACAAGCCTTAGGGGAAAAAGCTCACTGCCAGGTGACATCAGTAGAGTCAAAACCCTATACTCGCCGTCCCGCCCCACCTTTTACTACCTCTACCCTGCAGCAAGAGGCAGGAAGAAAACTACGCATGTCTTCGCGGCAAACCATGGCGCTCGCGCAATACCTATACGAAAACGGCTACATCACCTATATGCGTACCGACTCGACCGCGCTTTCTAGCCAAGCCATCTCGGCGGCGCGGCGCCAGGCTACGGATTTATATGGGGCAGACGCTGTCCCCGAAAAACCCCGTTTTTACGCGAAGAAAGCCAAAGGGGCACAAGAAGCGCACGAAGCAATCCGCCCCGCCGGTGATAACTTCCGCACCCCCGATCAGGTGCGCTCCTTGCTCACCGCGCAGCAGGCCGCGCTGTATGAACTAATTTGGAAACGCACCCTGGCCTCGCAAATGAATGATGCCCGCGGAACTACCGATACCGTACGCCTTGGTGCCCAGATCCAACTAGAGGGCGCCCCTCACGAACTGGTGTTCACCGCCTCGGGAACCGTGATTACCTTCCGTGGTTTTCTGGCCGCCTATGAAGAGGGTAAAGATAAATCCCGCTACTCCAGCAGCGACACTTCCACGGCCTTACCCAAGCTCACAGAAGGGCAAGAAGTAGCGTTTAGCGAGGCAGACAAGGAAAAAGCAGCGCACGTAACCAGCCCGCCTCCGCGCTATACCGAAGCCTCACTGGTGAAAACCTTAGAAGAAAACGGAGTAGGGCGCCCCTCTACCTACGCCTCCACAATCGGGGTAATTATTGAGCGCGGGTATGTGCGCCGCGCCGGGCAGGCTCTCATTCCCTCTTGGCAGGCCTTTTCCGTGGTTCGCCTGCTAGAAGAAAACCTCGCATCCCTGGTGGATTATGATTTCACCGCCACCATGGAAGGCGATTTGGATCAGATTGCCGCCGGGGAACGGGACGGCAAAGAACTTTTAGCGCACTTTTATTTTGGAGGCGGCTCGGGAGGAGAGTTCTGGGCTCGCGGCCTCAAAGATACAGTGGAGGGTCTGGGGGATATTGATGCCCGCGCCCTGAACTCGATCGAAGTGCTACCCGGAGTAAACGTGCGGGTAGGACGGTATGGCCCTTATCTAGAGGACGCAGAGGGCAAGCGCGCCTCGGTACCCGAGGAACTAGCGCCTGATGAACTCGACGCCGAAAAGGTAAGAGAACTGTTCACGATTTCAGCCGATACTGGTCGCGAACTAGGTAAAGACCCCGAGAATGGGAACGTTGTTTTAGTAAAGAACGGACGCTACGGCCCCTACTTTACCGAGGTGCTACCCGAGGACGCCCCTAAGGGTACCAAACCCCGCACCGCCTCCCTATTTAAGACTATGTCGATCGAAACTGTTGACCTGGGTGATGCCTTGAAACTGCTTTCGCTGCCGCGAGTAGTGGGGCAGGATCCCGAAAGCGGAGTCGATATTACCGCACAAAACGGCAGGTACGGCCCGTATTTGAAGAAAGGGACGGATTCGCGCTCCCTAGAGACGGAAGACCAGATTTTCTCCATCACTTTGGAGCAGGCTTTAGAGATTTACGCCCAACCCAAAACCCGCAGAGGTCGCACCGCGAAACCACCCCTGAAAGAACTGGGAACTGATCCTAACTCGGGTAAACCGGTAATAATTAAGGACGGGCGTTTTGGCCCCTATATTACGGACGGCACTACCAATGTGACCGTGCCCCGCGCCAGCACTATCGAAGATATTGATGCTGATCAAGCCTATACTTTACTGGCAGAAAAGCGGGCGAAAGGTCCGGCGAAAAAACGGGGAACCCGTAAAACTACTAAGAAGTCCGCCGCGAAAAAAACTGCTACCAAGAAAACCACTACCAAGCGGACAACCGCCAAGAAAGCCACTGCGAAAACTACCAAGAAGTCGGCCGCGAAAAAGTAGGTAGCAGCCCTACCGGTAGCAGCTTAGCGTTCTAGTAGGCGGTAGTTTCACTTCCTAGTAGGAGCTGTGGTCGGCCTGGCGCATAGTGAAACCGCGGCCAGTCTTAGAGTTCCAGCAGTTAACGCCGGTGTATTTACCCACTTCACAGGCATAGTCACCGTTATAGTAGACGGTGCCATAGGTGGCTTGGGTCTGGGGGTCAGCGCCGGAGTCGTAATGGCACTCTTGCGTTACTCCCTCTCCGTCAAGCGCGACTCCCCATAAGCCGTCACAACCCTGTTCCCACTGCCGCTGATCAATCTGGCAAATCACTTGACCTGAGGACATCAAGCAAGCAATATTACCGGTGGGGGTATAAAAACCGCGCTCTAGATAGACCGCTCCGGCGGGGATCGGTTTCCCAGTTTCTATAGGAGTTTCAGTAGTGGTAACCGTGGTTTCCATTACCGTAGCGGTCCGGGTGGTATCACTTTGGGACTCACTGGCGCTCGCTTGCCCTTTATTGTCTCCGCGCGAGGAAACAATCCAGGTACCCACAATCGCCAGCCCGATTAACGCCAACACTAGCAGTACCGTCAATATAATGATCCCCCAGCTGCGGCGGGATTTTTCCGGTTGCGAACTCTCCCCTGCCGGATTTTGGTAGGCCGGGAAAGGAGAATAGGCAGCTGACGGCGGACTCATCACTGGTTGCCGAGGCGGCTCCGGATAGGCGGGATCCGCATATACCGGAGAAGCGTAAGCGGGAGGCATGGCCGCGGGAGCAGCCATTACCGTCGGATAATCCTCAGTCGTTTGCGCAGAAGAGACGGGATTATCTACCGGCAGGCTTCCCAGGCGAGTAACATCATCATTTTCTTCGTCGCTGCCTGGGATTTGGGACGACTGTGCGCTTTCGCTGGGGGTTTCGGGGCTATCTCCCGCTGCCTTGCCGTCCGCGCTGGCCACCGGACTTTCTGCTAGCTCCTCGGTTTTGGCTGCGCCCTCTGCAGCCGCGGCTGCTTCCTCTGCCTGCTCAGTTTCTGCTGCTTGATCAGTGGTTTCTATTTGCTCGGTAGCTTCAGTTTCACTTTCCGGATCAGTAGGGGGAGCAAAGGCTGGGGTTGCAGAGCCTGCGGAGCCGGGTTCCGTCTCTGCCTGGTGACCGTTCGGATCGCTATCTTTTTCTTCGGAAGTAGCCTCCGCAGCCTCCTGACTGCCTTTTGCTAATGCTTCGGTGCCAGAAAGACCGTCTCTGCGCGCGGCTACCACCGCTTTTACCCGGTCATCGCCTACGTTTTCCAACCAATCGAGCAGATCCGGATAGGCATTCGGGTTCGCCGCGACCTCCGCATAAACCTCGGGATGTTGCGCAGATATCGCGAACAGTTCATTGGCGTTAGTATCCGGAGCTAACGCGCGCTCGCGCAATTCTTTTAAATCATCACTATCAGTCATGGCTTACCTTTGAGGTTGGGACAACACTGCTCTTATTCTAACTGGCATTGAACAGCGACGTACAGCGCTTACCTAATAAATCAGTAAACCCTGAAGGCAGTGAAAATCTGGTATACCAGCGATTAGAAGAAAATTACCGCCTCCAAGACGCGGGGAGGACGCTTGGCTGGCCGCGCCGAACGCTAAAAGCTTGAGCACCGGGCGCATTAGGGCAAAAATCAGGCAAAGTCTGCCCGCAGGCAGCAAGCTCAGCTCTAGTAGGTAGAGTGATTAGCTCGGCGCATCGTAAAGCCGTGGCCGGTCTTGGAGTCCCAACAGTTCACCCCGGTATGTTCCCCCACTTCACAGGCGGTATCCGTGGCTCAAATCTGTAAAAACCAGCCTGGCGGGAAACCCTGACCCTCCAGAGTCTATTGATAAAAGTGAAACGAAAGCGCACCTAAGTTATCAGCGTCCTCAAGCAGGACGGAAAGAAAACTCTTCAAATCCCAAAGAATCGATTTCCTTAGCCCAGGTTTTCACTTGGTTATCCCAGCCGCGAGCCTGCGCCTGAAAATCTGGAGAGGCTCCCAACTCGCGTGCCTGCTGTAAGGCAAAGTTTTTTACCCCTCGCGTCGCCAAATCCCGCGCCAACTCCACCACTTTTCCCGGGTGTCCCGGGTACACAGTTAACCGCACCTCGTAGTCAACACTACTGGCCAACACGGCATCTAGGCAGGCGAAAGCCTTATCTGCACCGGATACCCCAGTCACCTGCCGGTAGTCGGCGGGCAAGGCTTTAATATCTAGCCCCACCCAATCGAGCAAACCAGCTGCCAACATTTCTTGCAGACGCGTCGGATAAGCGCCCGCCGCGTGCAACCCCACCTGGAAACCTTGCGATTTCACCCAACGAGCCGCCGGGATTAATGCCGCCTGCGCCAGCGCTTCCCCGCCCGAGAACACCACTCCGTCAAGCAGTCCTTTTCGGCGTCCTAGTAACTCTTCTAGCTCCGCAAACGGCACCGCGCCGGGCACTTTGAAATCTAAGATTTCATAGTTTTGGCAATAGGCGCAGCGCCAAGGACACCCCTGGCAAAACACACTCGCCACGATCTTCCCTGGCCAGTCCACGGTGGAAAACGGGACTAGACCCGCGATGTTAAGCTGCCTGGACTGCCCTAGCAGGCTGGGCTCCCCGTTAACTGCGGAAAAATCAGACACCGGCTAACTCTTGCGAGAAAGTAGTGCGCTCAGCGTACTCGCTCTGCTTACCGGTATTGAAGGAGGTAACGGGACGGAAGTAGCCCATGACCCGCGTCCACACCTCGCAGGGCTGCTCGTGGTTGCCTTCTTGGGCACACTTCGGACAGTCAAAATGTTCACCCGATAAATACCCGTGAACTGGGCAAATCGAGAAGGTGGGGGTAATCGTAATATATGGCAGCTTGAAGTTCGAGAGCGCTCGGTGTACCAGGGTCTTGCAGGATTCCGCGGAGTTCATCGCCTCGCCCATATAAAGGTGCAATACGGTACCACCAGTGTATTTACCTTGCAGTTCCACCTGTTCCTCTAAGGCTTGGAACGCGTCTTGGGTGTAGCCTACCGGCAGCTGCGAAGAGTTTGTGTAGTAGGGTGCATCCTTAGTTCCTGCCTGAATAATCCCGGGGAAGCGTTTAGCGTCCTCTTTGGCAAAACGGTAAGTGGTGCCTTCGGCCGGGGTTGCCTCCAGGTTATAGAGGTGCCCGGTTTCTTCCTGTAGCTGCACCATCCGCTCCCGGATATGATCTAGCAGGTCAGCACACATTTTATGCCCCACTTCACCGGTAATATCTTCCGCGTCATCGGTAAAGTTACGCACCATCTCGTTCATTCCGTTTACCCCAATAGTGGAGAAATGGTTATCGAGAGTGCCCAGGTAACGGCGGGTATAGGGGAACAGACCGGAATCCATATGCCAGGAAATCACTTCCCGTTTTTTCTCGAGGGACTGGCTGGCCAGGTCAATTAGGTGATCCAGCTGGCGGGTGAGCCCTTCTAGATCACCCTTGTAAAGGTAGCCGAGGCGAGCCATATTAATGGTCACTACCCCCAGGGAGCCGGTTTGTTCTGCCGAACCGAACAGCCCGTTGCCTCGTTTTAAGAGTTCCCGTAGGTCTAGCTGCAAACGGCAGCACATGGAGCGAATCATATGGGGATCCAGATCCGAATTTAGGAAGTTCTGGAAATAGGGCAGACCGTATTTAGCGGTCATCGCAAATAGCCGATCGGTGTTGGGGGAGTCCCAATCAAAATCGGGGGTGATGTTATAGGTGGGGATGGGGAAGGTAAATACCCGTCCATCGGCATCCCCGGCGGTCATCACTTCAATGAACGCCCGGTTGATCATCTCCATTTCTGCGGCTAGATCCCCGTAGGTGAAGTCCATTAGTTCATCCCCAATCAAGGGGTTTTCATCTACCAGGTCATCCGGGCAAGTCCAGTCGAACGTGAGGTTAGTGAAGGGGCACTGGCTGCCCCAGCGGCTGGGCACGTTCAGGTTGTAAATCAGTTCCTGCATACACTGGTGAACCTGCTCGTAATCCAGGTTATCTTTGCGAATAAACGGCGCCATATAGGTGTCGAAACTAGAGAAAGCCTGAGCGCCAGCCCACTCGTTTTGCAAAGTTCCCAGGAAGTTTACGATTTGCCCGCAGGCGGAAGAAAAATGGCGAGGCGGATTCGAGGCAATCGCACCCGGAACCCCATTAAAACCTTCCTGCAGCAGCTGCTTTAGAGACCAGCCGGCGCAGTAACCGGCAAACATATCCAGATCGTGAATGTGGTAGTCGCCCTCACGGTGCGCCTGTCCAATTTCGGGAGTGTAGACCTCGTTGAGCCAATAGTTGGCAATCAGTTTGCCCGAAGAGTTAAGGATTAATCCCCCCAATGAATAGCCCTGGTTCGCATTAGCATTTACCCGCCAATCAGCCTTGGATAGATACTCATTTACGGTCTGAGCGGGATCAACCAGGTGTTTCGTTTTCGTTTGGGGTACCATTTTCATCCTCTTCTGGTTCCTTCAAATTCTTCTTGTTTGTCTACGGCTTCGTAGCCACCGCTATCGACTATAGGCACAAGCGGGCGGAAACAGGTAAAGACACACGAGATATAGTAGGTTTCCTAAATACTAACCACTAGATATTGTGTTTGCCCTGATTCTTCTCATATTTGCTGGCGGGGGCGGAAATAACCTCCAGCGCAAACTAATGGGAGCACTCTAAGTCCTAAAACCCTTTGGGGCAAAAGACCTAGGCGGATGCAGAGGGCGATTTTAGGGTGCGCATTCCGGCTCGCGCGACTTCGAAAATAAAAACCCAGCAGGCTCCGGCGAGAGTGAGCACGGTTCCTCCTGCCAGCAAGAGGGCGAGCTGGTGACGCGTGGCCGCGAGTTGGCGCAGGTCACTGCTGGCGCTGCCGGCAGAAAAATAAGGGGCACCGGCCCTTAGTTGAAAATAACAGTAGATGACCATCACTGTCCCTACTACAAAGATAGTCACCGCGAAGAAAGTAACGATCCGTCCTCGCCGCAGAGCCCGTTGCCCCCGCTCTCCCCCCAGCTCCAGAGGCGAAAGCAGCAGAGAAAACACGGCGACTACGCAAATGGCAGCGAAGACGTCAGAGGGGCGATGCCAACGCGCTACGATTACCGCTAAAGCCACTAACCAGAGCACCAGCGCCGATAGATAGGTAGCTACTTCCCGCCAGCGATCAGCCGCTACCATCACCAGCGCTACTGCGGCTGCTCCGGCGGTCGTAGTGTGACCAGAGGGGAAGGAATTCGTCATATAGTAGGTGATTCCTAGCGCAGGCCGGGAAAGCACCAGATGCTTTAGGATCTGGGTGGTGACGGTGGCGGCTCCCACCATCATCAGCATCCGTGCCCCCAGGGCAAAACGTCTTCTTACCAGGGCAACTATCACGGCTGCGGCGATTAGTGGAACTAAAACAAATAAATACCATTCCCGCAGTAACGCTTGATCCCAAGGGGTAAAAGAACTATTGAGGTTCGATAAAGCGAACATGGCGAGCGTATCAGTAGCCTGCCCCGCTCGGGTGCACACAAAAATCAGGTAGCAGGCAACAAATAACACGGCCGCAAATAGCGCTACCGAAAAACGACGCACGTAACCGGCAGTCAGTCCTCTTCTCAGCGCGCTAGTCATGCTTTAACCTTAATTTGTCACCCCTGTGGTTTCCACAACCACCGGGATTTGAAAGCAGGTTCTAATCAGTAGTATTTCCGCGTCAACAAGGGAGATTCCGGTGAGTATCGCTAACCTGGCGGACGGATTGCGTTCCTTTAGCAGCGACCAGTTGCTTTACGAAACCGTATTACCTGCGAGGCGCCCCAGTTTTGCGCCTTGGCCGAGTTGGGTAGGAGAAGATTTACAGGCAGGGCTGAAAGCTGATGGAATTGACCGTCTCTGGGAACATCAAGTTAGCTGCGCAAATGCTTTATATAGCGGCCGGGACGTGATTCTGACTTCCGGAACCGGGTCCGGTAAATCTTTGGCTGCGTGGCTCGCGTTTTTGGCGCGCCGCCATAAGTCCCTGGTGGGCATCCGTCCCACCGCCCTCTACTTAGCTCCTACCAAGGCCTTAGCTCGTGACCAGGCGACAGCTTTGACCCACTGGGCAAACCTGGCCGCACTGGATCTCCAGGTAGCCCCGGTAGATGGCGATAGTCCTGCGGAAGTTAAAAAGTGGGCGCGCGCAGGTGCCGAGGTGGTGCTGACCAACCCCGATTTCCTGCATTACGCATTGCTACCCCATAACGAGCTTTGGCGCCCCTTTTTGCGGGGATTATCGCTGGTGATTGTGGATGAGGCGCACTATTACCGGGGGGTACTGGGGGCAAATGTGGCCTTGATTTTACGCCGCCTGTGTCGCCTGGCTCGTAAATACCAAGCTGAACCGGTCTTTGCTTTACTGTCGGCTACTACCGCTAATCCGGCAGCTCATGGGGCTAACCTGTTGGGACGAGGGCGTCAGCTAGAGGTTATTGACCGCGACACTTCCGCCGGTGGTGCCCGCACGGTTTTCGTCTGGCGCCCGCCGCTAATCGAGGATAGTGACCCCGCTTCCTGGGAAGACGAAAACCCGTGGGAAACCAGTGAGGGGGGCGGCTCGTTTAGCAGCGTCTCGGCAGGACAGCCAAGAGTAACTGGAGAAGCCGCCGACCAGAGTACAGCTGAAGGGGCTGAGGCGGCAGAGGGGCCGCGCTACCCCGCCATTTGGGAAGGCGGACGCCTGCTGGCTCAGCTAGTAAATAGCGGAGGGCGAGTGTTGACCTTTGCGCCCTCGCGGCAGGGAGTAGAAACTATTGCCCAGATCGCCCGGGATCAGCTAAGTACCCGTAACCCGGGGTTAATGTCGCGAGTGGCCGCCTATCGCGGCGGTTACCTGCCCGAAGAGCGCCGAAAGTTAGAAAAAGAGTTACGTACCGGTACGCTACAAGGCCTGTCAGCAACCTCTGCCTTAGAACTGGGAATCGATATTTCCGGACTGGATGCCACCATCACCTGTTCTTGGCCGGGAACCCGCGCCAGTTTCTTTCAGCAACTTGGTCGTTCTGGTCGCTCCGGGCAAGAAGGCTTAGGCATCTTGGTGGTTTCCGATAATCCTTTAGATGATTTTCTAGCTCACCACCCGGAAGAGATTTTTCGCTCCGCCGAGCAAATAGTTTTCGACACCGAAAATCCGTTTGTGCTGGCGCCGCAACTGCTGTGTGCCGCAGCAGAACTTCCTTTAACCAGTGAGGATACTGCTTTATTTGGGGAAGCTAGCACCGAAATCATGTCTCAGTTTCTCCGGCAAGGATTGCTGGTAGATCGACCGGGGGGACTTTGTTTCGATATCACCAAGCGATTTTCGCCCTGGCAGGCAGTAAAGCTTCGCGGAGATAGTGGCCAAGTACAAATTATTGAATCAGAAAGCGCCCAGGTAATTGGCACGGTTGATAGTTCCCGGGCGGACAGCGTGCTGCACCCGGATGCGATTTATGTGCATCAAGGCCGCGTCTGGCAGGTTTCTCGCCGAGATGACGATATCGCGGAGGTGGTTCCCGGTCCGAAGAAGCTACGTACCCGCCCCAACACGGATACCAGTATTTCGATTACCTCAGAAGAAGCCGCCCCGCTGACTCCTTCGCCGGCAGTTAGCTGGCATTACGGGCGGATCGAAGTGCAAACCACGGTTACTTCTTTTGACCTATTGCGCCTGCCGGGTCATGTTTATCAAGCCACTTTCCAATTGGATTGTCCCACCCGAACCTTGCAAACTACCGGCACCTGGTTCACGCTAACAGAAAAGCTGGTTAAACAGCTGCAGCTAAACGAAGAACAGCTATTGGGCGGGGGGTTGCACGCAGCCGAACACGCCCTGATTGCTTTACTTCCCTTGGTGGCTACCTGTGACCGTTGGGATCTGGGGGGATTATCTTTAACCCAGCATCCCCAAACTGGACTGCCCACGGTGTTTATTTACGATGGCATCCCCGGAGGTGCCGGTTTTTCCCGACAAGGTTTTCGCCAGCTAGAAACCTGGCTAGATTTAACCTATCGGCAAGTCACCGCTTGTCCCTGCAAACAGGGGTGTCCGCGCTGTATCCACTCCCCCAAGTGCGGGAATGGAAACGAAATGCTTTCTAAACCTGCCGGCCGGGATCTTTTAGAGTTCTTACTTAGCAGCTTTGGTTCGGCCGGAACTGCCACCTAAACCAGTGTTTTAAGGAGGATTAATGGCGGGACCGGCTCGGGAATGAACTTTAAGCTGCCAGTTGAAAACGGTTTTTATCCGCACCGAAACTTGCACGTCCCTAACGCGCAAAATACAGGAATCTAAGGACACCTCATTTTCTCGGGCAACCTGAGTAGCCACGGCACAAGGAGAGTTCGCGGTGCCATAAAAGTGAGCCTGGGCGGCGGCTAGAGCCGCAAAGTCAGCCCCCGTTTGTGCCTGTGCCTTCGCACTTAAAGCTCCCCCTAATAATCCAATCCCCACCGTCAACGCCACTAACAAACTAATAAAACCCACCGCCCAAATGGTGGCCGACCCCGCCTCCGCCGCTGTGGGGGATAGCTTTGCGCGACTATTCCCAGTTTTCACGGGCCTATTCCCATCGCTAACTCTGGTTCCTTTAGCGTGCTAGCTTTGCAGGTCACCGCGGGTAAAAGTTTTGCTTTCCCCACCAGGTTTTTGCTGGCCGCGGCGCGCACCCATTGTCCACTACTGTCTACGCTGACCTTGATGGTGCCGCCACCTGGCCACGTTTTTCCGATGCTCGCCGCGCGTGCTGCCGTCCGCGCCGCGTCACAAGTTTGCACCTTGGCGGCGCCAGCTGCCCCAGCGCCTAAACCCATCACCGCTACCGCCACCAAGGCAGGCAGGGTCAAAGCAGTTTCGACAGTGGCGTAACCGCCCTGACAATCCCGACGCATTTGCCACAGTCGGCGCAGCCATCTAATAAACTGCGCCGACTGCGGATGTTTCCCAAATATTGTTGTCACTTTAAATCGAAAGTGCTTGTTTAATAATTGCAGTTAACGCGCTTTTTATCCCTCCTCCCTTAATGACCGCCATCAACAGACCAGCGAAGGCGGCTGCCGCTAAAGTACCGATGGCGTATTCGGCGGTGGTCATCCCGTCCTCTTCAGTTCTTAGCCGCGCAATTGCCTGCCGGGTTTGCGCCCAAACCAAGGCGCGCAACGCGAAATCTTTCATCCCTTCCCCTTTCCTGTTCCCCCAGCCGGTTCAGCCCTAGGTAGTATCAGCTTCGCGCAGGCAGAAAATAATGAAAAAAACTAAATAATGTTCTGTGTAAAGGCCGCAATTATCGCCTCTTGGGGACTTGTGGGCGATAATGGGCGCATGAGTGAGCAAGAATCCCGATCCGCTGAAGAACTATTCGCCCAAGCCAAAAAAGCGATCCCCGGGGGAGTTAACTCTCCGGTTCGCGCCTATGGAAGCGTGGGCGGCACTCCGCACTTTATTAAAGAGGCGTTCGGAGCATATATACGAGACGAGGAAGACAACACTTTTGTGGATCTAGTGGGGTCTTGGGGGCCGGCACTACTGGGACATTCTTGCCCCCCAGTAGTACACGCAGTGCAAGAAACTGCCGCTAAAGGCCTTTCCTTTGGTGCCCCCACGGTAGGCGAAACCAAGTTAGCGCAGGCCATCACTGCTCGGATGCCTTCGTGCGAACAGGTACGCATGGTTTCTACTGGCACCGAAGCCACCATGACCGCCATCCGCTTGGCGCGCGGAGTAACCGGACGTGACCTGATCGTAAAATTTGCGGGTTGCTACCACGGTCACTCCGATGGCCTGCTCGCCGCGGCTGGTTCTGGAGTCGCCACTCAAGGCTTACCTGGCTCTGCGGGGGTAACTGCCGCCGTAGCTGCCGAAACTCTGGTGCTTCCCTATAACGATTTTGAGGCTCTTACCGAAACCTTCGAGCGCAAAGGCGAACAGATCGCGGCAGTTATTTGTGAATCCTGCCCCGCCAATATGGGAGTCGTACCGCCACTGCCCGGTTTTAACCAACATATTCGCGCACTTACCAGCAAGTATGGGGCGTTGATGATTACCGATGAGGTGCTAACTGGTTTCCGGGTCGGTCCTTCTGGATACTGGGGATTGCAAAACGATTATTGGGTAGACCTTCCCGCTAAACTTCCCGATTTTTCCGGCGAGGACGAGCTGGCTCGCTGGCAGGCAGGTGAGCTCGAAAAAGCAGAGTTCGTACCGGATCTGTTTACTTTTGGCAAGGTGATTGGCGGGGGTATGCCACTAGCGGCTCTGGGAGGCTCCCGCGAAATCATGGGGCAGCTTTCACCGCTCGGCCCGGTTTACCAGGCAGGCACCCTTTCGGGTAATCCTTTGGCTACTGCTGCCGGACTAAAAACTTTAGAACTTGCAGATCATACAGTCTATGCCCGCACTAGTGCAGTTGCCGATGCCCTCATCGGGGCGATTGAGCAGGAGGCCGAAGAAGCAGGAGTTGCCCTGAAAATCAACCGGGCGGGCAGTTTGTTCTCCGTTTTCTTTGGAGAACTTCCCGCACAAGACGGAGTAACCAATTTCGAACAGGCCAATACGCAAGAAACTTTCCGTTACCGCGCCTTCTTCCACGCAATGGAAGAGGAAAACATTGCCCTGCCACCTTCGGGATTTGAAGCCTGGTTTGTATCTTCGGCTCACGATGATCGGGCAGTAGGACGGATTTTAGAGGCCTTACCTTCCGCGATGCAAGCTGCGGCCGAAGCTGAAAGCAATGATAGTTAAGTTAAAATTGTTTACATTGTTATTCTAATCGAAACCTCATCACCCCAGGACTTTAGTCGCTTTTGATTGAATTCGATTAAAAATCTATCGCTATGCTTTAATGTTGTGATACACTATTAAATGTATTAATAGGTTGGGTAGGAAAGTTCCGATTACTATGAGCATTCTGCGCAAGATCAGCAGTTTTGCCGCCACTATCCTAGTGGCAGCAGCGCCGCTGTGCATTGGCTTCTGCTCTGCTCCCTTCGCGCTTGCCACCCCTTCCGACACGCCGGCCACCAGCACTTCCACTACCAACCCAGCTGGCCGGATCCAGGATCTTAACGACTGGACACAAAAGAATTGCCCTGGTGGGGCCGAGTTTGTTAATGATGTACACGAAAACACCCCGATTTATTTGGGATATGCGGGCGAGAAAACCTACCTGGGATATACCAATACGACCTGGAAGTCTCTGGTCGATCCCAGTAATCAGTTCATTGATGCCGGAACCTTTAAAACTGTAAATGAACAGGGTGAAGAAGTCTCCACTTACAAGCCTAAATTTGGTACCTGCGTGCGGGTTGCTTCCGATACAAACGGGCAGGCTATCGCCCCGGTCTATTATGGAACGCTTTTTACCTCAGATGAGTCCGCCCTGACCTCCTCTGGTTTTAGTGCTAAAACTCAGACCGTTTTCCAGGTAACCAAAGTGGATACTTGGGAACCGGGAACAAGGATAGAATCACGGGCTAGCGAGTCTAGTCACAACTACCAAGAAATGCCCCACTCCGTGGCTAAAAACAGTTCCGACAGCGGCTTTAATAACCGCCTAATAGGCACAGAAGACTGGATTAATCTGCGCTTTAGCCAGTCCGGTTTTTATACCATTCACCTAAAAGCCATCACTACTGACCCGCATAATCCCGATAAGTCTTACCAGACTGAAATGGCCTATACCTTTATCGTTGGGAAGGAAGCCTCGGTTCCTAAAAAGTTACAGGATATTGTTGATGGAAAGGACGGGGAAGGATCTGAAAATCCCCCCACTCCTGATCCGGGAAAAACCACCCCTGGTACTTCCACACCCGGTCACGGAGATCAGGACGGAACCTCAAATCCGGGAACTAGTCCCACCTCGAAACCTACGAACGGGCATAACGGTACGGCACGTAACCCGAACCTGTCTTCTTCTTCGCGACTACAAGCAAGTTCGCAGCTAGTAGGCACTAACTTGTCGCGCACCGGTGGCTCGCTAAGTCGCGCCCAGCTACCGCAACCTCCGGCAAACGCCTTCCCCACCCTGCCCGATCCGGCAACTGGTTCTTCCCAGACAGAAAATGCTGCGGGAACTGATCCGGACTCTAATACTAATCCTGGCTCGGCCGCTGCTAACGGCTCCAATTCTGGCAGCCAGACTGCTAATGACAATCCCTTGAAATTCCAGGCAGATAGTACTTCTACTGATCTGGCTACCAAGCAGTGGATTCGCTCTTCCTCGCTAGCCGTATTTGCCCTAGGTCTGGGAGCTGCCGGGCTAACCGGTATCGGATTACTTATTTTTTCCCGCCTACACCCCTAAATGAAAACATCCTTCCGTAGCCGGGTGCGCGATTACCGGTTGAAAAGAGAAAAAGATCAGCCGCTGGATCAAGCCGTCTACATGACGATAGCTACCGGCAGGTTGGAACCGTTGCTGCGCGCCCTCGCGATCTACCCCGTCTACAGTAGCGGCGAACTCCGCTCGCAAGCAGACTCCCAATTTTTAGTTGCCTACGCTACCCGCCTGCGCTCCCCCGCATCCCCCACAGTTAACGCCGCCCTCTTAACTGAACATCTTGATTCGATCCGCGAGGGCACCGAAGAATCTCAGCCAATAGGTGCCCTCCTTAACCCGGGGGGACAATTTGAGATCACTTTAGAAGCCCATGATCTCCCCCGTTTAGCATCCCTAGTAGCGGGGATTCCTACCGAGGACGCCCTCACCCCGATAGCTTCGGAATCCTTAGATATCACCCCGGCAAATAGCGCACATACCGGGCAACTGGTTGCTTTAACGCCCAACCTCCCGGTACCAACCGGACTCACGCTGCAGGCATTAACCGCCAGCTTTCAGGGATTTAACCCTGGCAGGTGGCCCGTGGTTTTTCTGGTAGACAGCGGGGGAGTTCCCCAAGCGATACCGGCTACCCTGAAAGAACAGCTCACCCGCAAGCTTCCCCAAGCCATCTTGGTAGATCCCGCCGTACCTGATTGGCGGCGCGACCTATTTTGGGGCTACCGGGAATTACTTACCTAATAACTGCCGGCTCAATACCGGCAACGCTTGACCAAATAACGATTTACCTGGGTTTTATGCTGCTCATAGCCGCCAGGAACTGATCATTTTCTGCCCGGCTACCAATAGTTACCCGCACGCCCTCGGGGAAGCCCCGCGTTTGTATCCCCTGGGAAAGCGCTGCCGCCTGAATCTGCTCCCCTACCGACCCGGCAAACCAGATAAAGTTGCCGCCTGCCTGCGGAATTGTCCAACCAAGATTGCGCAATTCACTAAGAAGTCGCTCGCGCTCCTTACAGATCTGCAACACCTGGGAGCGCATAGCCTGATCATCTGCCAGTGCCGCCAGGGCGCACGCTTCCGCCACCGCCGAGAGCCCAAAAGGAGTAGCCACTTTGCGGAGCGCTTCCGCGAGCATAGGGCTAGTTAAACCGTAGCCACAACGCAAGCCAGCCAAACCGTAGGCCTTCGAAAAAGTGCGCAGCACCAGCAGATTAGGAAAGTCCGCGAGTAAAGTCACCCCGTCAACGTGACCGGGGGAAATATCAAACTCGAAATAGGCTTCATCCAAAACCGCCAATACCTGGGCAGGCAACGCCGCCAAAAACTCGCGAACCTGAGTCCCGGTCAAAGAAGGCCCGGTAGGATTATTCGGGCTACACAGGATAACCGCAGCCGTGTTTTCGTCTACGGCACCTAAAATCGCGTCCAGGTCATGGCTACCGTCACTATTAAGCGGGATCTGGCGCAAAGAGGCGCCGGTGATTCCCACTAGAATCGGGTAGGCCTCAAATGAACGCCAGGCATAGACCACGTTATTTCCCGCCTGTGCTACGGCACTTAACGCATTCGCTAGCACCTGAATAGATCCAGGGCCTACCACCACCTGCTCCCGGTTTAACCGGTAATGCGCCGCCAATTTTGCTACCAGATTGCCCCCAATGGCATCCGGGTAGCGGTTAGTGCTGGCCAGAGCCTGCACCCCGGCCTCGACAATCGGCTTTGACGGCGGAAAAGGCAGCTCGTTACTGGATAGTTTTACTACTTTTCCGGCATCGCCTTTGCCGGCAACATAGGCGGGCAGGTCGGAAAGTACCTGCCGTAATCGAACCTGACTCATAACCTAAGTGTGCCTTTTTTCTGCTCGCTGCGCTTTCGGGTTTCAAAATTGTCCGCGGATCGCTATTCTCGCCCTGTCCGAAGGTTTCAAATTTCGCCCGGTCATTCGCTGGAACTTTGCCTCGCCACCTCGTGCCATAATAGAGTTATGCAAACCCTTTTTGATGACTGCTTTAATTTCGCCAAAACCGATATTGCTTTAGGTCCCTTAGATGGGCGCTACCGCGGTCAGGTTAGTGCGCTCACCAACTACCTGTCCGAACCGGCTTTAAACCGCTCCCGATTATTAGTTGAGGTAGAGTGGCTAATTTTCTTGGCAGAAAACCAGGTATTGCAGGGGGTAAGCCCCTTTAACGAGGACGAAAAACGCTATTTGCGCTCGCTGATCACTACTTTCGGCGAAGCTGAAGTGGCGGAGCTTAAACAAATCGAAGCTGAAACTAAACATGATGTGAAAGCTGTGGAATATTTCCTGCAAGCCCGCCTGCGCGGAGCCTCGGAAGTTCTGGGCGACACTTCCCTGCCTAACTACCTGGCGGCGGTACATATTTTTTGTACTTCTGAGGATATTAATAACTTGGCCTATGGAATTGGGATTAAAGCGGCGGTGGAACAGGTGTGGCTACCGCAAGCGCGCCAGCTGGTGGAGCAGCTTTCGCAGTTAGCTCACCAGGCGGCCACGGTTCCCATGCTGGCACATACTCATGGGCAACCGGCCACTCCGGTAACTTTAGGTAAAGAGATGGCAGTGTTTGCCCACCGGTTGCGCCGCCAGCTTTCCCGGATTGAAAAAACTGAATACTTGGGCAAGATTAATGGTGCTACCGGTACTTGGGCGGCACATAAAGTAGCGGTGCCCAGCGCTAACTGGCCACAGTTATCTAAGTCGTTTGTGGAACATCTGGGTCTTTGTTGGAATCCGCTTACTACCCAGATTGAATCGCACGACTGGCAAAGTGAGCTTTATAGCGACTTGGCACGCACTAACCGGATCCTGCATAACCTGGCAACCGATTGCTGGAGTTATATTTCGATGGGTTACTTCCACCAGAACTTGGCGGCTCAAGGCTCCACGGGGTCTTCTACGATGCCGCATAAGGTGAATCCGATTCGCTTTGAAAACGCGGAAGCCAATCTGGAGATCTCTTGTGCGCTGCTAGAAACTTTGGCGCAGACTTTAGTTACTTCGCGCCTGCAGCGTGATTTAACGGATTCTTCTACCCAACGCAATATTGGGGTTGCTATCGGTCACTCCCTGCTCGCCCTATCCAATCTGCAGGGAGGTTTGCGGGGATTAGATGTGGCGAGCCAGGTAATGGCGCGCGACCTTGATCAGAACTGGGAAGTACTGGGCGAGGCCGTACAACAGGTGATGCGGGTTGAAGGACTAGCCGGGACTCCCGGGATGGATAAGCCCTATGAGCGGCTGAAAGAACTGACTCGTGATAGCAAAGTTGATGAGGCAGCGATGAAAGAGTTTCTAACTTCATTAGGACTTTCTGAGGACGCCGAGTCTCGGTTGCTGGCACTCAGCCCCAAAACCTACTTCGGATACGCTAGCGAACTCGCCACCGGGGAAGCATTAAAAAACTAATACTTACCAGGCGGTAAGTATTGAAAAGAAGCTTTTTCGGGGCGAATTCCCAATATTTGAGGTGTCATAATCAGAGCGTTTAACCTGCTACCAGCCATTTATGATGTATATCACCTAAATGAGACAATTATCAGCTGGCAATTTATTAACCAAGCGGTAAGATTAGAACTGGTACCAGATAAATGGAGCGTTCCCAATAGCGGCTCCGCAATAGATGAGGGATTTAATCATGAGGCTTAAGAACTTCGCCAAGACCCTAGTTTCCGGGGTTTGCGCAACGGCATTAATACCTGCCGGTCTCTTAGCGGTCGCGGCGGCCGGTAACCTGGCAGAGGAATCTCCAGCCGGTAACCTTACGGTATCTACCTCGGTGGCCAACACTCCCAAATTCTTAACCGGATGCATTGGCTCAGATCAATTGGGCTATGAAAATGTGCGAATTAATAAACTCCCTGCTGGTAAAGATTGGTTTTTAACTGTTTCCGACTCTGACCAAAACCCGTTTGCCAGTCGCGACAGCTACACAAACCCCAATGCTGGCGGATACATGTATACCTTTGATCCGGCCGCTAACGATAGCTCGCGAGCATTACAAGGCTCGGTAGGGAGCTCGGGTCTCGGTCTGGCCGGCACCTACCACTTTAAGGACTCGGTAAAGGATCTACACCCCTGGGTATTCGTTCAACTTGAGGACGAGATCTACGGAGCTTTGAAAGTCAGCACTGGCTGCGAATACGATTTCAGCACCATTTTAGAAAATAATACTTTTGATAAGTACCTGGAAATCAAAAAGTTCCTAGTGAATCCGCAGGCAGTCAAGCAGGATTGGAATCCGCTATTAACCTTGCACCAGTTCCGCGCCCCGGAAGCAGCCGACTTCAAGGTGCTGGATACTCGCCCGACTCCGCCACCGTCAACTGACCCGGATACGGAACCCAGTCATCCTGATGTCCCCGAAGTTCCTGACACTCCCGAGACTCCTAAACCTACTGAAACTCCCGATAGTTCTGGAGCACCGACAGTAGATCGCCAGGCACCTACGCTTGACGCTGCGTCAAAGAACAAAGGCTCTAAAGAAATTAAGCAAACCACTCCGGCTGCCCCGCCGGCTACTGCGCCTAGTTCATCAGTGCGGCAGGCAGCTCCTCAGGGACAGGCTACAAATCCGGCTCCTGCACAGGCCACTCGGGTACGCACCGTTATCCAAAATCGCGATAATACTCGCACCGTAACCGTTCCCGGTCCGATTCGTTACCGGGAGGCTCCCACAACTTCCTCTAATAACGCAAGTAATAACAACTCTTCTACCACCGCGAACAATTCCGCAAAACCGGCTCAGGAAGGGTCCGGGAATGGGCAGGAAGCAACTGGCAATGGGACCGCCAGTCAAGTTCAGGGAGTAGAAGAACCCAAGGCGGCGCCCTCTGCGCCCGCCGCGGCTAGAGATGCCAATGTGAACCCCAGCGTGGTTGACCGCATGGGCGGACTGGGCACCATTGCCGCGATCGCAGTTCTTGGGTTAATCGGCGCAGGTGGCGCCATAGCCCTGACCAGATCGTTGATGAACGGTTAAGTCCACTGGGAACTGGACTTAACGGTTTCTAGACTGGTCAGGTACGGGGCAGGAGATTCCCTCAATCTCCTGCCCCGTATTGTTATCTCTTGGCGTTGCTAACACTCAGCATTGCAAAGCTGGTACAAGAGATTAAACTTTAGCCTAAGTAGGATTAATAGAGAAGAGGATGCAATATGCGGTTTTTTCCAACAAAACGACCCGAACAAAAAGCCAACGATCGCACTATCGATATTGCGGTCACCGGCATGACCTGCAATAAATGCGTAGAGCATGTCACGGAAGCTTTGGAGAGTTTAGATAACGTCAAACGGGTGTCAGTGTTGCTACGCACGGAGGAACCCAGTCAGGTAACTATCCTTACCGACTACGAGATAGAAGATCAGGTTATCCGGGACACCATCAAAGATGCCGGATACGAAGTGGTGGCTATCGAACGCGATCAGTAAACACCGCAAAAGCTATCTAACTTTTAAGCGCCCAATAGGGCAAACGTTAGCTATTTCCTAGCCCGGTTATCCTATTTGTCGGCAGATTTCTTCTGGGAACGTGCCTTAAAGTAGCTGAACACCATCGGCAGTACCGAGATAGCTACAATCGCAATTGCGATTACCTCAACGTTATTGGCTACCACCGGGATATCTCCCAATAGCACGCCGGCCAGCATAAAAGCTCCGATCCAGAGAGCGGCACCCACCATATTCCAGATTAGGAATAAGCGGTAATTCTGTTTGCCAATCCCGGCAATGATGGGGACAAAGGTACGAACAAATGGTACAAACCGCGCTAATACTAGCGCCACCCCGCCATAGCGACGAAAGAAATCCTCAGATTTGTGCATGTTTTCGGTTGATAAATAGCGGGCATCATCTTTGAAGAGCCGTCGCCCATATTTACGTCCTAACCAGTACCCCACCATATTTCCGCAGATAGCAGCGATAAAAAGTATTAGGAAGGTTAACCATTCCGGCACCCCAGGTATCCGGTTATGCAAAATGCCGAGGGCAAAAATCATCGAGTCACCCGGAAGCACCGGGAATAAGACCCCAGACTCAATGAAAACTATCAGCGCCACCGCAGCCACCATCCAGCCACCAAGTTCCGCTAGCAGGGTGTTGAGCAGAAGATTCGGGTCGGTCAGATAATCCAAAGCTCCCGCGGCTACTACAGACGCAAACATTCGTCCTCCTGAGAATAATTCATACTCCTTTCTCATCCTAGACGAGCGCGCCAAAAAGCGAACATGCTAAAAAGCAGGCTGGGCGCAAGCTCACATCTAGGTATGTACCTTGATTACACATAGAATCAAGACATGAATATTTCGGGAGAGACGGCGAGTCCACTGCTTGATCGACACCTCACCGAAATTGTCGATACTAAGAACTCCCGTTTGCGACGCATCGATGACCTGGCGCGTGCCGGGGTGTACCTAGTGGTGATCGTGTTGGTGGTGCTAATGGCTATCTACGCCCATGCCACTACCCAAGCAGTTGCCCAGGATTTGACCAAAGTATTCGTAAACACCACTTTGGCGCAGATTCTGCTCCTTCCGCTTTCCATGTTGCAAAACCTATTTATCTTGGCAGCCCCGATCGCTTTAATAGCTATGTTGGCGCTGCGTCGCCAATGGGTACGCACTTTTCAAGCAGCTTTTACTGCGGTAATCGGGGGAATGATAGCTTTAGGCGCCTCCGCATTGATTTCCGCTCTTCCCTACGTTTTTTCAAATGCTTTGAAAGTGTGGTCAGTTGAGGGATCAATAGTCGCAATCTCTATTCCCTTTACTTCGGTTGTGGCCATGATGACGGTGGCAGGTGAACGCCGACGTGACCAGTTATTACGAGTGCTGTGGGTAATAACCTGGTTCATTTTAGTCTTAGCGGTCTTACAGGGACGTATGACCTTACCTTCCGCGCTAATCACCGTATTTTTAGGCACTCTAACCGGTTGTCTGGGACGTTACCTCTGGGGGGTACGTAACTACCGCCCGACGGGACGAGCCTTAATTACTGCCCTTATCCAAGTGGGAATAACTCCCCGGATGATTTTACGTCTCGATCCCCCCACGGAAGGTGACCGGCTATGCGTCGAAGAGGTTACTTTCACTACCGAAAGTGGTTCCCTGGTGCTAGTGGGCGAAATGAAAAGGAAACTGCTAGAGGTTGATCCAGTTTTAGAACTATCTACCTTTGCCGGTAGCGATCTTAAATCCTTTACGGAAACGGTAAGACCCGGTGAAAGGGTTTATAGCGTAATTGCTGACAATAACCGTCGATACCGCATGGTAGCAACTGACGGAGACTCCCGTCTTTCTACCTGGATCACTGGAATCTGGACTAATCTGCGTCTACGTTCTTTTTCCAAATCAACCGCTGCCACAGTGCGACAAAACGGGGAATATGCGGCGCTTATGGGAGCGATGACCACCCGAGCACAACTTAATACTCGCCCCTACCACGGCCTGGCTCACTATGGAAGCACCATGCTCAATATTTTCGAGGACGATGTTTCCTTACGCCCCTTTGCTAGCCTCTCTCCCTCTGATATTTCGGAGGAACAGCTACATTCTGCCTGGTCGCAACTGTTAAAAGCTCATCAAAATGGCCTGGCTCACCGTAATATTAATGCGGAAAACTTATGTTTAGGCTCTGATGGATCTTTATACTTTCTAAACTGGTCTGACGGAGAAGTCGCAGCCTCTAAAATGTCGATTCTAATTGACCAGGTACAGTTGCTAGTTCTAACTAGTCTTTACCTCGGAAAGGATCGGGCTGTCGCCGCGATGCGAGCAGTGCTTCCATCTTCCCAAATCGAAGCGATGGTGCCAGTACTACAAACTTTGGCTTTGCCTTCCGCAACTAGACAAAAACTTCGCAAGAACCCGCTACTTTCAACCCTGCGCCAGGAGCTGCTTTCCAAAGCCCAGACGGATCCCGCAACCGTTCCTAGAGCTCAGCTCCGCCGCTTTTCCTACTCCTCTTTGCTATTTACTGCCTTGGGAGTTATGGCAGTACTGATTGTTTTAGGTTCTTTAAACTTCAAAGAAATCTATACCACGATTTCTACCGCCAACGCCTGGTGGATTCTCATTGGCGCTTTCTTTTCTCTGGCTATGAGTAGCGGGCAAGCACTTTCCTTGCAAGCAGTAACCCCGAATCGCTTAGGCTACGGCGAGCTATTCCTACTGCAGTTGGCGGGTTCGGTAACCTCGCTAGTAGTACCCGCGGGGGTAGGAGTAGGCGCCCTTAACCTGCGGTATCTAACCAAGAAAAATATGACCGGCGCCCTCGCCCTCGCTACCGTTTCCTTAATGCAACTGTTCCAGTTCGTAATTACGGTAGCGCTGCTAGCAGTCATGGTGATGTTTACCGGTACCTCTATGAACGTGCGTCTTCCTTCATCGACAGTATTGGCAACTGTCTTGTCAATAGTGGCACTGCTAGTGGCCGGATTTACCCTTCCAAAGGTGCGTAAATGGATCTGGGCCAAAATCCAACCCACCTTTCACCAGGTTTGGCCGCGCCTAATCTGGATTACTTCTAGTCCGCGCAGAATGACTCTAACCACCCTGGGATGTTTAATGCAGACTGGCCTGCAGGTAGCAGCATTTTATTGTGCGCTGGCCGCATTTGGCTACCATTTGCCGATAGCTACCATTACCGTTACATTCCTAGTATCAAACACTTTGGGTTCTATGATTCCCACCCCTGGCGGCCTCGGCCCGGTGGAAGCAGCCCTGACTGGTGGTTTGCAAGTGGCAGGCGTACCGGGTGCAATCGCCCTATCTGGAGCCTTGCTTTATAGGTTACTGACTTTTTGGATGCGTGCCCCGATTGGTTGGCTCGCGATGCGGTACCTGCAGCGACGTGACGTGCTATAACTAACTAGCTCGCTTCGCCTAATCTGCCTTAGGCTAGAGGTGAAGAAAGGTATTAAGTTTATGAGTGACTCCCAAAGCCCGGCGCCTAATAAAAAGAAACCAGTCGTCGTAATGATACTTACGCTGCTGGCTATCTCGTTGCTGGTTTTAGTTTTTTTCATTGCCTACTATCTTGGTTCTAACAATGATAGTGCTGCTAGCCCGAGTCAGACTCCCGTATCTACTCAAAGTGGACAAAGCGCCCAATCGACCGAGCGCCAAAGCGAGCAACTTCCTGAAGGAGTTACTGCCGTCAGCGACGAACAGGCAAAAAAGGTAATTAAATCTTTTTATCGTAACGATGAGGCGGATCCGCGGGCAATCGGTGATCCTAAAGCTCCAGTTACTATGATTCAGTTCTCTGATTTTTCCTGTCCCATGTGTTACCAGTATGAATCAGCTGTTTTTCCGCAGCTGAAACCGTATGTAGACAACGGTACCTTGCGTATCGAGTTCAATAACTTTTCAATTTTCGCCTCGCAATACCATTCTGACCTCGCAGCTGCCGGATCAATCGCAGCAGCTAAGCAAGGGAAGTTTTGGGAGTATGTAGAAGCTGCTACCAAGCTAGCGGCTCAAGATGGTAATGGTCATATCAGCTGGAATAAACAACTGGTTACCCAGGTCGCCCAAGCTAGCGGGGTGAGCAACTTGTCTCGTTTTAACCAAGATCTAGAGGCCGATGACGCCGCGAACACGGTCAAAAAGGAAACTTCGGCCGCCCAAGCAGTAGGACTGGGTGGCACTCCTGCATTTTTCATAAACGACTATGTAATCACCGGTGCTCTGCCCGCCGACAGCTTTATTCAAACTATTGAAATTGCAGCGAAAACGGCTAAAACACGCTAATGTCAATTAACTTTACTATTGCCTACCTAGGGGGGTTAGTTACTTTCCTAGCTCCCTGTGGGGCATTTTTACTTCCCGCCTTTTTTGCCTGTGCTTTCGAGGATCGTTCGCGACTTCTGCAACGAATTTTAGTATTCCTATCTGGTCTAATTATCGCCTTAGTACCTTTAGGGTTTGCTGCTGGAGGACTTGGTGGCTGGTTGCTTTCTAACTCGCATCTGCTCACCCTGATAGTTGGGGTAATAATTACTCTTTTAGGTATCGCTCAAGTATTAGCGCTGCCCTTACCTAAACTGCCTCTTCCCAAGGCTTTAGGAGGCGCAACCCGCCCTAGCGTCATTGGTATTTTTCTTTTTGGTATTTCTTATGGGTTAGCTGGCTCCGGTTGTACCGGCCCTATCTTGGGGGCAGTGCTTTCAGCCGCCACCTTAACCGGTTCTAGTTTGCGCGGCGGCGCGCTGATGTTTTGGTATGCCCTGGGAATGTTCACTCCGGTTGCATTACTTTCCTTAATCTGGGGTTCCTTAACTGCCCGGCAACAGCGTTTATTCCACCCTCGTCCCCTAAAGTTTTTAGGTCGGCAAACCACTTGGGGTTCTTTAATCTCGGGATTGGTGTTTACCCTAGTGGGCGTGCTGCTATTAATCACTGGGGGTACCAATATTAGCTCCCTACTTACTTCCGGCCAGCAGGTAACTTTGGAAACCAAGATTAGTAAGCTAGCGGGGATGCTTCCTGACTTTCTCTTGCCTTTACTTATAGTTTTATTAGTATTATTTTTTGGAATCTTGGTCTGGTATTTACGCAGTCAAAAGCGGGAAAATCCCGAGGATAACGATTCGAAATCCTCTGTCCAGTGAAGGAGTTTTACTCGATTTTTGCGCTTTTTCTGGCTTTAGCTTTGGTCACCTGGCTTCTTCGTGCGAAAATAGCAATTAATCTAGTAAAGGAGACGTAAATGAGCGCGCAAAATCATGGAACCCATCTCGACCTTTGGCAGGATTCCTACGCAGCGCGAGCTCATAACCTCCGCGAATCTGAAATTCGGGCATTGTTTTCCGTGGTTTCCCGTCCCGAGGTGGTGTCTCTAGCGGGAGGGATGCCCAATATTCATGATCTTCCGCTAGCAGAACTAGCTAATAGTGCCCAGCAGTTGGTGCTCGAGCATGGCGAACAGGCGATGCAATATGGTGGCGGTCAAGGGTGGGCGCCTTTGCGTGAATCTATTACCGAAGTTATGGCCGCTGAAGGCATCCATGCCAACCCGGATAACGTGGTGATTACCACCGGATCCCAACAGGCGTTAGACCTGGTCACGCAGCTTTTCATTGAACCAGGAGACGTGATTTTAGCCGAATCGCCTTCTTATGTAGGAGCCTTAGGTGTCTTTAAAGCCTACCAAGCAGATGTTCGCCATATTCCCTTAGATGAAGAAGGTTTGATTCCTGAAGAGTTTGCCCGCACCGTAGAGCAGGTTCGCGCGGAAGGTAAACGGATTAAGTACCTCTATACCATCCCCAATTTCCATAATCCTGCTGGTGTGTCCATGTCCCCTTCCCGGCGGGAACAGCTAATGGAGCTGTGCCGCAAATATGGTGTCTTGGTTTTGGAAGATAACCCCTACGGCCTGCTAGGTTTCGAGGGACAAACCATGACTCCCTTAGTTGAGCTCGCCCCTGACCTTGTAGTTTACTTAGGTTCTTTTTCTAAAATATTTGCTCCCGGTTTTAGGATCGGTTGGGCTTACGCGCCGCCAGCGGTAAGAGACAAACTAGTGGTTGCTTCAGAATCTGCGATTTTATCGCCCTCGATGGTAGGCCAGATGGCTATTCATGCCTACCTGCGTGATTATGATTGGCGCAGACAGATCGATACCTACCGGCAGATGTACCGCGGTCGTCGTGACGCCATGCTTGCAGCCTTACATGATTACCTGCCTGAATGTGCCTGGACAATCCCCGAAGGTGGTTTCTATACCTGGCTCACCCTCCCGGAAGGACTAGATTCCAAAGCTATGCTAAATCGGGCTGTTAGTGAACTGGTTGCCTACACTCCGGGAACTGCTTTTTATGCCTCAGACCAGGGACATCATAATATTCGACTCTCATTTTGTTATCCCACTCCGGAAGAGATTCGCGAGGGCGTGCGCCGGCTAGCGAAGGTGGTTCATCGGGAAATGGAACTGGTTACGCTATTTGCTTCCCAGCAGAAAGGTAAGAGCAATGACTAATGACGCTACCTTAAAAATTGCGATTATTACCGGTGGTCAACTGCATGAACGGGAGGTTTCCCTGCGCTCGGCGAATCGAGTAGCGACCCAATTACGCCGTTTTGGACACGAACTAAAAAGTTTAGAACTTGACCGGGATTTACTTAATTCTTTAAGAGACTTTGATCCCGACGTAGTGTGGCCAATTATTCACGGTCGCGAAGGTGAAGATGGTTCCCTCCAGGACTTATTAGAGTTAAGCGGACTAGCATATGTGGGATCCGGTCCTAAGGGATGCCGGATTTCTCTTTCCAAACCGGTTGCCAAATCGGTAGTCGAAAAAAACGCCCTGCGTACACCAAAATCAGTAGCGCTGCCTCAGATTCTATTTCGCCAGGTAGGCGCAGATACTTTGCTCAAGGAAGTTTCTCAGCGTTTGGGATATCCGCTGATGGTGAAACCTTCTCGAGGTGGCTCCGCTATGGGAATTACCTATGTGGAAGATGAGGGCGGATTGCGGACGGCTATGGTCAATGCGTTTGCCTATGATGATGAGGTACTGATTGAGCGTTTTATTAAGGGACGTGAAATTTCAGTATCGATCGTGGAAGAACAAGGCACTGCCCGGGCGCTTCCGCCGGTGGAAATCCGCACCGATGTGGGTCGCTATGATTTCGATGCCCGATATTTAACTGGCAGGACTGAATTTTTTGCACCGGCTCCTTTAGAAGACGATTTAGATCACTCAGTTAGAGCTTTGGCTTTGGAGTGCCACCGGGTGTTGGAGTTAGAAGATTTTTCGCGGATTGACTTAATTGTTGATGCTGACGGAAATCCTTGGTTCATCGATGCAAATGTGGTTCCGGGGATGACCGATACTTCTTTATGGCCACTAGCAGCCGATGCAGATGGGGGATTTGGGGAATTGGTTAATGCCATTACGCTCCAGGCCACTAACCGGGGGCAACGCAGCTAGCAAAGAAGGAACGCCTGGCTATGGATGCCGGGTGATAGCGATGAAATCTACTTACTGAGTTGTTCGAGTAGGTGGGTCAGGCGTTCCAAATCAGCCTCGTCAGCATATTCAATAACCAGTTTGCTAACTTTCTTTCCGGGTTTAAGGGATACTCGGGTATCTAGAATCTCTGTCCAACGTTCCTGAGTAGCTGCTTGGCTAGGGGAGAGCACCAGCTCGCGACGTTTTCCACTTTTCCGGGTATGTACCGGGGCTCCGCGTACATTTCCCAGAGCCACAATTTCTTCTGTAGAACGTACCGATAGTCCTTCAGCTATGATGCGTTCTGCCAAGTATTCTTGGTCGCCGGGATCAGTGACTGCAAGCAATGCTCGAGCATGACCTGCGGAAAGAACGCCCGCTGCCACCTTAGGTTGCAAGCTGGCTGGCAGTCGCAGCAAGCGTAAAGCATTAGTAATCGCGGGACGCGACTTCGCAACTCGCTTAGATAGCTCTTGTTGGGTGCAGCCAAAATCTTCCATCAATTGCTGATAGGCAGCCGCTTCTTCTAGCGGATTAAGCTGTACTCGATGCAGGTTTTCAATCAGCGCATCCAACAACATTTTATTATCGTTGGTCTCGCGAACAATGGCTGGAATCCGCGTTATCTTGGCTAACTGACACGCACGTAGACGCCGTTCCCCCATTATGAGTTCGTATGCGTTTTTATCGGTAGAATCCGTGCGCACGACAATTGGCTGTAATAAACCCACTTCTTTTATAGAAGCCGCGAGTTCCGCAATTTCGTCCTCATCAAATGTTTGCCGAGGCTGAGAGCGGTTAGGATTGATCTTACTAACCTCAATCAGCTCCAGTTTCGCGCCCGGCACTGGCACTAGCGATGTTTCACGTGAAACATCGCTATTTGCGCGGGGTTGCTTAGACTCAGACCGGTAAACCTTTTTTGTAGATACCGATTTACGGTTTTTCGAATTTTCCTTATTACGAGAGGCCTTTGAGGTTTCACGTGAAACAATTTTTCTGGGTTCCAATAACTCCTTGGCAGACCCGCCCTTAGGAGAATTTCCATGTCCTCCAAAGAAAATATCTGCCGGGCGGGTATTTGCATCTTGGCCTGTTTCTACTCTATTCTCCGTGACCGGATCGGTAGGAATCAGTGCCGACAGTCCTCTCCCCAAATGAGCTCTTTTCGCCATTACGACTTCACCTCACGACTAACTAATTCGTACGCAGCATCTAAATAACATTTTGCACCTTTAGAAGTCGGTTGGTAAGTCAAGATTGATTCTTCGTGAGAAGGCGCTTCTGCTAAGGCAATATTACGAGGAATAATTGTCTGCATAACAATGTCACCATAGTAATCTTTGACTTCTTCTAATACGCCCTTACTCAGTAAGGTATTGGTCGTTACCATCGTGGGTAATATAGCGGTGAAACGTAGGCTGGGATTAAGGCGAATCACCAGCATATCAATAGTTTTCGTCAATTGGGTCAGCCCTTCCAGCGCCAAGTATTCGGCCTGTAGGGGTACCAAAACTTCTTTCGCAGCCACCAGGGCGTTCACAGTCATAATTCCCAAAGATGGGGGAGAATCAATGAAGATGTAATCAAAAGGTTCGCCGCTACTTAGTAGCTCCTCTAGGGCAGCGGCTAAGATCTGTTGAAAATTGGTTCTCTCATTCAGTTCGAGCTCAATTCCGGCCATATTCATAGAAGCCGGCACTACCCAAAGATTAGGGATTTCCGCATTCTGTAACAGGGCTTGGCGCAGGGGTACTCCCTGGGTCATAACCTCGTATAAAGAATTTTGGTCATCTTCGAGGTGGCGAAATCCCAGGGAGGAAGAAGCGTTTCCCTGCTGGTCGGCATCAATTACTAGTACTTTAAGTCCCCCTAAAGCCAAAGCCGCAGCAATATTAACTACCGTGGTGGTTTTACCAACCCCACCCTTTTGGTTCGCAACTGCGATTACTCTGGTACTTTTCGGATGGGGCAAAGGCTCTAGATTAGGTTTAGAGTCAAGGCGTCCTTTTAGGGAAGGCTCTTCATGGGTATCTGCCTGTTCAACCATAGCGGCATCAGCTAAACGATGCTTGCTCATTATGCCTCCAAAATACAAAAATAGGTACCCACTAGAGGTGTTTGGTTGCCATAATAATCCGGGTAATCGACTCATCCATAAGCGACGGCACTTCCTCTATATGGGCACTATCAAATTTAGCTGCTCTCAACTCTGCCGCCGCCGCGGACAACTCTAAGGGAGCACGCTCACCTTTAATCGCTAGCATTCGTCCCCTGGGTGCCACCAGTTTTCCGGAGATACGAATCAGCTTTTTTAAGTTAGCCACCGCTCTCGAGGTAACCGCTGTGAATCTCTGTCCACCGGGGAGATCTTGACTGCGAGAGCGCAGAACCTCCACATTATCCAATCCCAACTCTTTCTTTACTTCCTCCAGCCAAACTACCCGCCTGGCCAAAGGTTCAATCAAGAAAAATTGAAGATCTGGTCGCATTATAGCCAATACTATTCCTGGAAGTCCTGCTCCCGACCCCACATCGGCAACTGTAACGTTACGCCCTAGTGGTAAGAACCTCTCTGCCGCCGCACAATTCAATATATGTCGCGGCCAGATCCGAGGTAACTCCCGCGGTCCAATCAGCCCCCGCAGCTCCCCTTGTTCGGCCAGCATATGAGCATAAGCCTGCATCTTCTCATAGGAAGATGCAAAAAATGCTTCAACCTCAGCTCCGGGTTGAGCTACCTGAAGGTGCAGTTCCGGTTGCATTTCCAAATTCTTAGACACCAATCAGACAATATCTCTTCAGATACCGTCGATATTCAATAAATTATTCTTCTTCTGCTTCCGGACCGGAGTCATCAGGGTAAATAACTACTGCCCGGTTAGGAGCTTGACCTTGCGAACCGGAATACACGCCCTCTTCGGCGGCCACATCGTGACAAACTTTACGCTCGAAAGGATTCATGGGCTCCAGGCGTACCGGCTCACCCGTAGTTTTAGCCTTGGTTATGGCTTCTTGGGCAATAGAACGCAGCTCCGCTTTACGTTCTTGGCGGTACCCAGCGATATCCAGCATTAAGCGGGAATGTTCCCCAGTTTTTTGTGAAACCGCCAGGCGGGTTAAGTCCTGCAGAGACTCTAAAACTTCGCCCTCTTTGCCGACTAAGCGCTTAAGATCATTTAGATCTTGCGCATCAGCCACGATATCCACGCTGGCGCGATCGTGCTCTACATCGATCTCGAGATCTCCACCCAGATCGGCAATATCAAGCAGTTCTTCTAAATAATCAGCGGCAATATCGCCCTCTTCTTCCAATGCGGCAACCCGCTCGGGAGATGCTTCTTCACTCATGGCACCTATTCCTCTCTTAGCTATCTGCAATGATCCTATCGGTTCTTACGCCGATTTGTATTCGCATTATTCTTCCTGCGCGCCTGCCGGCGTTTCGCTTTTTCTTGCTCACTTAAACCCTGGGCTTGCCGCCGCCGTTTAGCCTGGGCATCACGCTGCGCGCGAGTTAATCTTTTTGGTTGCGCCTGGGCATTACGGGTACTTGGTTTAATGGCAGCCTGCTGTTCTTCCGCTTTTTTCTGTAGCGCCGCCATCATCCGAGATTGTTTAACCGGCTTCCTTGGTTTTTCTTCTAACTCAAGATCTTGAGCTTTCTTATGCAGCCGATCTTGAGTTTCCTTGTGTAGCTCCACCCCTTGACGCAATTGCTCCCCATTATCTAATCCTGAGAAGGGATCATCCTTGCCTTTGCGATTAGCTTTAACCTCTAGACGCATACCTTTAGCTACGTCATCACCACTTAAGCCCAACTCCGAAAGCTTCTGGTTATATTCCGTTAGGGTTTCTTCTTTAAACTTGTCATATTTTTCCTGGTGACGCCGCATTTGTGCATCGTGAGCCGGAGAACCAGGGGTGGGTAGATAATGCATAACAAACAGCTGTTGAATAAAGCTGACTACCATGGTTACTACCAGGTAAACCAGTACGCCGATCTGCACAATGAAACCGAACCAGGCGGTCATCAAAGGCATTACGTAGACCATCATCTTCATCATCCGCATTTGTTGCTGATTGGAAGCATTCATATTCCGCCGCATATTGATGAACTGTTGGAAGAACATCAAACCGGCATAAAGCAGTACTGCCACAATGATCAGGATTTTTGTGGTCGTAGGGTTAGAGGCAGTGTTGTTGAAGGTATCAGATAGATAAACCCCAAAAACGGTAGATTTATCCATTTGAGAAGCTAACTTAGAATCAAAACCACCAATATGCGCCCCCGGATTTTTGGCGATCAACGGCATTTGCCAAAGCACCCGATAAAGCGCAGCCAAAATCGGCAATTGAATCAGCAACGGGAAACACGAAGCCATCGGATTAACGCCGTACTCTTTATATAAAGCCATGGTTTCTTGACTCATCTGTTGCTTAGAAACCTGGTCATTGCGACCCTTATATTTTTCTTGGATCGCTTTGATCTGCGGTTGGATCGCACTCATACCCCGCGTAGACTTTATCTGCTTAATAAACAGCGGAATAATCAGTAGCCGCACAAAAATGGTCAGCACCACGATGGAAAGAACCCAAGTAACCCCCGGGCCTTCCGGTAATCCCAGAACGGTTAATCCTTTATGAATCCCAACCAGTACCCAGGCGGTCACCCATTTAAACGGGTATAAAACCGTGTCATACCATCCGCCCGACGTGGGTTGATTGGCTGCCGCTAACAGCTGCGCACTTAGCACCATTTAGTATGCTCCTTTACTTATTATCCCCGAGTAGGCAAGGTGGCGTTATCTATCTTTGCCCAATGTTCTTGAAGTTCCCTTAAAGTCATCTGGTGATAGGGCGCGCTCTTCCAATTACCTTTTTCTGGTGGATAATCCACTCCCCCATTGGAAAAAGGATTACAGCGTACCAGCCTAAATACCGAAAGTAGGCTGCCTTTTATGGCACCGTGCGTTTTTAAAGCCGTGAGCGCGTAGGTGCTGCAAGTGGGATAGTACTTACAACGTGCAGGAAACAGGGGAGAGATATAGCGCCGATAAAGGCGAACTAAAAAAACTAAACCCGCTTGCCCCAGATTTCTGCTCACTTTTTCCCTTTCGCTTGCGCCCTCGCCAAAGCTTGATCCAAAGCCACCCCAAGTTGCGCGTAGGAAGCAGTTTTAGCTTTCCCGAGGGCACGCACCACCGTTTTGCTCCCGCTACCAAAGTTCTGTATCCGGCCGGCACTAAGTGCTCGCAATTGCCGCTTGATGCGGTTCCTATCTACTGCCCGCGGTAGATTTCTTTTTGGTACAACGAAACCGACCAGCGGCTTTGCTGTGCCTAACTGGTCGGATAGGTGGTGCACCACCATTAGTTGATTTCCAGCGCTATTGCCACGCCGAAAAACTTGGGAAAAATCGGCTGATTTTTTCAGGCGATTGGCCTGGGGCAACATGCTTTAGGCCGAAAGATCCTTGCGCCCTTTACGCCGGCGATTAGCGATAATAGCGCGGCCTGCGCGGGTACGCATTCTTGCCCGGAATCCGTGCTTCTTGGCTCGGCGACGGTTATTCGGCTGAAAAGTCCGCTTTGTCACTATAGTTCTCCTGAATGTTATTCACTAACCGGATAAAACTCCGGCATCTTAGTTTCATTTAGCCTGGAATAGACAACATATGCAAGCCTACGCATAGCGCTTTGCCAGGTCAAATAGTTATTGAGTGGTTATGAACACTATTTTGTTCTCAACATATTTAAAGCTGTGGAACTTATAAAAACTACAAAGTTGTAAGATGTGAATTTTTTATTTTTAAAAATTCCGATTTCTCCTAGTTTTTGCACGCCGGACGGGATTCAGAGTTAAAACTACAACTACGTAAGTTATCCACAGTCTTTTCCCCAGATTGGGGATAACCTGTTTTTATCCTAGAATCATTACTATCCCCATCGTTGGGGTGGCCTGTCACATTGCTGTATAGAAATTTTGGAGAAACTGATGTCAAGTTCGCTACAGTCAGTCTGGCAAGACGCGATCCGACAGTTAAAACAAAATCCCCAGGTAGGTCAAGCCGATCTGGCTTTCGTAAGAATGTCAAAACCCTTAACCACCTACGAAAACACCATTATCATTGCCACTCCCAATAACTATTCAAAATCAATTATTGAAACTCGCCTAGCTCCTTTTTTGCGACAATCACTTTCGGCAGCTACCTCTCGCGACGTCATTTTAGCGGTTTCGGTAGATCCCTCTTTGGATACTGGACAGACCGTTAATCCTTCCGAACACCAAACGGTTGCGCCTCTTCCTCAAAAAAGTGAAAGTATTGCTACTAAAACTCCTACCCCTTCTCGGGAAAAAAAGCCTTTTGAAAGCCGTTTGAACTCAAAATATACTTTTGAATCCTTCGTAATTGGCGCTTCCAACCGTTTCGCTCACGCTGCTGCTATCGCAGTCGCCGAAGCTCCTGCCAAAGCCTATAACCCCCTCTTTGTGTACGGTGGTTCCGGTCTGGGTAAAACTCACCTGCTCCACGCCATTGGCAACTATGCGCTGAATCTTTATCCCCATATCAAAGTGCGTTATGTAAACTCTGAGGAGTTCACCAACGACTTCATCAATTCGGTACAAGAAGGCAGTGCCCACGAATTCCAAAGGCGCTACCGTAATATCGATATTTTGATGATTGACGATATTCAGTTCCTACAGGGGAAAGAACAAACTATCGAGGAATTCTTTCATACTTTTAACTCCTTACATAATGACAACAAACAGGTAGTTATTACTTCCGATGTACCTCCTAAGAAACTAGAAGGATTCGAGGAACGACTACGATCTCGTTTTGAGTGGGGACTATTAACTGATGTGCAGCCTCCTGATCTAGAAACTCGCATCGCTATTTTGCGTAACAAAATACGTCAGGAAAAAGTAGAGGCGCCCTCGGAAGTCTTGGCCTATATCGCTTCGCGTTTTACTATCAATATTCGCGAACTGGAAGGTGCCCTGCTTAGGGTTACTGCTTTCGCTTCCCTAACTAAGCAACCCTTGACGCTACAGCTAGCAGAGATGGTGCTTAAAGATATTGTTTCTGACCCTAATGATCAGGAAATCACCCCCGCTCTGATTAAGGCGCAAACAGCTGGATATTTTGAAACCACCGTTAATGACTTATGCTCGCCTTCGCGTTCACGTTCTCTAACCGAGGCACGCCAGATAGCCATGTACTTATGCCGGGAACTTACCGAGCTATCATTACCGCAGATTGGCAAGGAATTCGGAGGGCGTGACCACACTACGGTAATGCACGCGAATAAGAAAATCACCCAACTTATGAAGTCAAAGCCGCAAATTTTTGATCATGTCAATGAATTAACCAACCAAATTCGACAGGCCGCTCGCCACGCAAAGTGACCTAATCAATAAAACCACTGCAACACCCGCTTGTCTAAGGAAATTTTTGACCTATTTTTTACTTTTATTTTTGAATACGCCTACCAGCAAAACTACAAAAATGTAGTTCTCATGACTACAGGTTAAAGCTGGTTTCTCCACACCTGTGCATAAACCTGTGTATATCTGGGGATGGTGGCTAAAATACTGTTTATAAACCGGTCATCATTTGCTCGATATTTTTCTGTCCCCAAAAGCATCCCCAGAAAAATAGCCAGCAATTCACAGGCTTAAAACCCTTATAAACTGCATGTTTAACTGATAATCCCGATAATTCTAGGCAGTGATGACTACTAGAGAGATAAAATAAATTTTAAACAAAGCACCATCACAGCGGCAGAACACCAAATGAGAATTGCCATTACCTTTGAAATCTCAACAGTTCAATCCTTTTCCTAAGCTAACCTGTATTTATGACCGAACAGCACTCATCGCGTGGCAATAACGCTGGAGAACATAAGTTTTCCTCTCGGGCTGAACGCCGCAAACATGAAAAAGAGCAATTTCAGGCACGGGCACAAGCGGGGGATCAACGTATTTTTGCCCCGATTAACCCGAATCAATACCGTAGTTCTTCTAAGCCGGGTGCTAGTACTCCCCGCAAAACACAACATACTCCCTCCAGTGCTAGTAAGTCCCGGAAGGAGCCAAATAAAAAATCCACCGCGCCCTCTTCCCAAACTAAAAACAGAGTTAAAACGCAAGCAGCTGGTAAAGGTACCAACAATAAAAAGCCTAAGGCAGCTGTCGGTAGCAAAACTTTAAAACAAAAGCACCCGAAGGTTAAGAATACATCGGGCCGCAGTAGAGTCGGACTTTGGGTAAAAAGAATCTTGGGATTGCTAACTGGCCTAGTTTTGGTGGCAATTATTGCCGGATGTCTCACTTTTTTAATTGCCTACTATCGCCTGGAAGTACCTGAGGCGCAAAAATTCGCGAATGCCCAGGTAACTACCGTTTACTGGGGCGATACTAACAAGATGATGGGAAAATTTGCCGAACGTAACCGTACCATCGTAGACACTAAGTCTTTTGAAAATTCCTACATTCGTGATGCGGTAGTAGCCAGCGAAGACCGCACTTTTTATGAAAACAGCGGGATTGATATTAAAGGTATTGCCCGCGCCTTGTGGAATAATGTGCGGGGGCGTCCCACCCAGGGCGCTTCTACGCTCACCCAACAATATGTAGAAAACTATTACACCGGGAAAAACACTGGATATACCGGAAAATTTAAAGAAACCATTTTGGCGTTAAAGATAAATCGACAGGTACCTAAAGAGAAAATTCTTAATGACTACTTGAATACCATCTATTTTGGTAGGGGTGCCTATGGGATTGAAGCAGCAGCTAACGCCTACTTTGGTAAGAGTGCTAAAGATTTGAATTTGTCAGAATCAGCGTTACTTGCCGGAATTATTCCCGCCCCTAATGCTTGGGACCCGCTAGTTAGCCCCGAAAAAGCCCAGCAACGTTGGCAGCGGGTATTAAACCTCATGGCTTCCGACAATATGATCAAAAAGAATGAAAAGAATGCCGCAAAATTTCCTCAAGTGCAAAAGAAAAAGCAGGAAGGAACCTATTTTAAGGGCACCACAGGATATCTCCTACAGCATGTACGCCAAGAATTGGTAACGCAAATCGGCTATACCGAAGATGAGATCGATCGAGCGGGGATTCGGATTTATACGACTATTGATCCGGAAAAACAGAAGCTGTTGGAAGAGGCAGTCGCTACCCTCCCGGAGAATAAACCTGAAGGATTAAGGGTGGCAGCCACCTCGATCGATACAGCTACCGGAGCGGTAATCGCTGAATATGGGGGAGCGGATTATCAAAAAGTTCAACGCAACGCGGTGACTCAAGACGTAGCCCAAGCCGGGTCAACCTTTAAACCCTTTGCGCTCCTAGCAGCCCTCGAGCATGGTCATAAACTATCGGAGCAAATTAATGGTTCCGGACCGATGAAAATAGGGGACGATTGGGTAGGTAACTATGGAGGTGCCTCCTACGGTCAAGTAGATCTGATCAGAGCTACAAAATATTCGATTAACACTGCCTATGTCCGGCTTAATAGCGAAATCGGGATGGATGCCACCCGGCAGGTGGCGATTGCGGCTGGATACTCTAAGAACACGGTGGGGTTGGATAAAAATTCAATCGTGGGGGTATTAGGGACTAGTTCTCCCCATAACTTAGAGATCGCGGAAGCTTATACCACTTTCGCTACCGGTGGTATCCGGCGAACAGCCCACATCATTGATAAGGTTACGGATTCGTCTGGCAATATTCTCTACGAAGCTGATACTGCTGGTATCCGCCAGTTTGAAGAAGAAAATATTTCGGAGTTGACCAAAGCATTAGCGGCGGTAACTGAGACGGGAGGCACTGGTGATACTGCCGGAAAACTCGGTCGACCGGTAGCGGCGAAAACGGGATCTTCAAACGATAACCGCTCTGCACAGTTTGTTGGGTATGTACCGCAAATGGTGACCGCAATTTCCATGTATCAGGTAGGAAAAGATGGAGCAGAAGAATCCATTACCCCCTTTGGCGGGGTAAGGGAAGTAACCGGTAGTACTTGGCCTGCTAAATTGTGGTTGGCATATATGAGACCGGCGGTTAAAGGTCTGGAGCCGCAGCCCTTGTTTTCTTCTGAAACCAGCAAATATCGGGTGAGGCCGAAAGAAAAGAATACACCGTATCAGACTGCGGAGGTGCCTTCAGCTCCTCCCCCAGAAACGGTAGGTAATCCGCTCACCGTTCCTAGCAGCTCTTCTCCTGTCAGTTCACCGCCTGAGCAATCCCCGGAGCCTGCGGAATCCTCTTCTCCAGCTGCTCCTCCTAATCCCTAGGTAGGGCGAAGTATCCAGGACTGCTTTAAGTCGCCCTGCTACCCGCTAGGTGAAGATGGGTTTTCTCTGCGACGGTTAAAAAGAGCGTTTCCTAACAATGTTTGATAACGGCTAGAAATAACGCTGGGAACTAAGTTATTCTGTAGTGCGACCTTCGGGTCGTATGCATAAGCCCTCCTGCCGCGGAAGGACCGTGGCCGTTAGACCAAAGGAGGTGGGTTGAGATGCGTAAATATGAGATGATGGTGATCCTGAATCCCGAAATCGACGAACGCACCGTAGCCCCGGCATTGGAGAAACTGCTAAATGTGGTTTCTGCTAATGGGGGAAGCGTAGACGCGACCGATATTTGGGGCAAACGTCGCCTGGCATATCCGATTGAAAAATACTCTGAAGGGATCTATGCGGTCATCGAGATGACCACTGACCCGCAGATTGCTGAGGAGCTAACCCGGCAACTGTCGCTAAACGAATCCGTTTTGCGCACTAAGTTGTTGCGGCGCGATTAAGATCGCGGAGAGGAATAAAAATGGCTGGAGAAACCCAGATAACGGTTATTGGGAATCTGACTGCAGATCCCGAGCTGCGCTATACCGCGCAATCGGTGCCAGTGGCTTCGTTTACCGTGGCCTCCACTCCCAGAACCTATAATCGCGCATCCGGACAGTGGGAAGATGGTACTGCCATGTTTCTGCGTTGTTCAGCGTGGCGGGAAATGGCCGAAAATATCGCTGAATCTTTAACTAAAGGTATGCGAGTGATTGTTCACGGTCGCTTGCAGCAACGTAATTGGGAACGGGATGGACAGAATCGTTCCTCAATAGAGATTCAAGTCGACGAAATCGGTCCGTCCTTGCGTTACGCGCAAGCCCAAGTTACCCGGATTCCGCGCTCAGGTGGAGGCGGATTCAATCAGGGAGGACAGGGCGGATTTGGTGCAGGTGCTTCAGCCGGCAATTTCAATCAAGGTGGGGGATTTAACGGGGGCGCTGCCGCGAACTTGGGAACAGGTTCCATGGCGGCCGCGCAGCCGGCTGGGGATGACAATCCCTGGGCTGCTCCTGCCACCAGCGATAACGGCGAGGACAACGAACCGCCGTTCTAAAGTTTCAGGATAAGACCTTAGGGTCACACCATTAAGGAGTTAATATGGCGAAGAAAGTTCTTCGCGCGAAGCCGATTAAGAAAAAGGCTAACCCGCTACGTAATTTGCCGGTTGAAAAAATCGACTATAAAGATACCCCGTTCTTGCGGAAGTTTATTTCCGATCGCGGAAAGATTCGTTCGCGCCGGGTTACCGGAGTTAGCGTTCAGCAGCAACGCGCCATCGCAAAGGCAGTTAAGAATGCTCGCGAAATGGCGTTGCTTCCCTACACTAGTTCTGGTCGCTGATAGGAGGGTCTAGTCATGGCAACAGCCAAAATTATTTTGAATATGGATGTACCGGGGCTAGGTTCCTCCGGGGACGTAGTAACCGTAGCTCGTGGTTATGCCCGCAACTACCTGGTACCGCGGAAAATGGCGCACCCTTGGACTAAGGGCGCCCAAAAGCAGATCGATGAAATGATTCGGGCACGCCGGCGCCGGGAAATCTCTAACGTAGAGGACGCCCGGGCAGTACGCGATGCTATCGAAGCCCACAATACCGTGGTAGTTTCCAAGCGAGCTGGCCATTCCGGTCGCCTCTTTGGAGCAGTTTCCACCCAAGATGTGGTGGCAGCGGTTAAAGAACAGATCGGGCAGACTGTAGATCGACGCAAAGTTATTATTGAAAAGCCGATCAAAGCGGTTGGAAAATATCAGATTCAAATCAATTTGCATGAAGATATTAGCGCCAAACTGTTTGTAAACGTTGAGGGCGGCAAATAGGTAAGTTTTTACCTGCCAGCACTTAGCTAATAAAAGTAGGGTGAGCAAGAGGTTAATCTTGTTCACCCTACTTTTATCTGTAGATGAACTAAGGGTCTACCCAGCAGTAACCGGCTCCATTTCATCGCATCTAGAGCCAAGCGTCGGTGCGGATACGTAGCCATAGCGAGGCCGCCCTCCCGCCAATAAAAACCAGTCCGTAGATAGCCCATAAACCAGCTAAACCCCAGGCTCCTTCAGGTAGGAGACCAACAAGTAAAACCGCCGGTAGATAGATAGCAAATACTATGGCCATCGCTTTTGCCAGGTATTTAGTATCATCAGCACCGATCAAGTAACCATCGTAAATGTAGGTTAAGGCTGCCAGTGGTTGCATAAAACCCACCACGATAATCCCGGGGACACAAACGGCTAATAGCTCAGGATCGCCCGTAAAAAGGTGTGGTAAAAAGCCAGAGGTGGCGGCAAATACTAGACCAATCAGGGTGCCAAAACCCAGTGCCCAGCGGTTTAACTGGACGATTAGCACCCGGGTTTTTCGCTCCTCGCCCTCACCGAGAGCGTTGGCGAGGAGCGCCTGAGCAGCGATCGCTAATGCATCTAGACCGAATGCCGCTAGGGTCCATAGCGTTTTTAAAATCTGATAACCCGCCAAAGTTACTGCCCCTAAACGAGTCGCCTGCCAAGTGGTGACTACGATAGCCGCCTGCAGAAAAAGAGAGCGGAGAACTAAAGGCAATCCGTGCATCCCAGAACGGAAAATTAGTTGTAAATCAGGACGAGCAGATACTCCCTCCGCGCGCAGTTTTTTAACTACCACTATCCACAGCCATATAGCCATGAAAAACTGGCAAATCGCGGTGCCAGCGCCGGCACCTGCCACCCCGAGAGAGCAGCCGAAAATTAGGAATGCGGAAACCGGTACGTTAAGAATGGCTGCGCTGGTAGTTACGACGAGAGGAGTGCGAGTATCTAATAAGCCCCTCAAAACCCCGTTAGCAGCTAATACAGACAGCATGGCGACGAGTCCGGGAGCAGATACCGTCAAGTAGCGGCGTGCCAAACTCGCCACTTGCGGTTCAGCTTCGAAAAGGCCAATGATTTGCGGGGAAAAAACTATTAAGACTATTGCCAAGGCGGCACCCAAAAGCGCCCCCAACCACATTCCCTGAATACCTAAACGCAGACCTTCAGCGCGTTTACCTGCCCCCATGGCTCTGCCTGTCACCGCCGTAGTGGTGTAGGCGAGGAATACACAGATTCCCACTACCAGGGTAAGTACCGTCGAACCGATAGCGAGTCCGGCTAAATCTGGGGTTCCTACATGCCCGACCAGGATGGAGTCAGCCATCCTGAGCACAGGCTCGGCGATTAAGGATCCGAGGGCAGGTAAAGCCAGAGCCAAAACTTGGCGGTTAAGACTAGTTTTCTTAGGCTTTTCCACGAATCTTCCTCTATTTTCTATACACAATCTGTGAATAACTCTGTTAGTAGTTTCCCAGTTTGTAACTGGTTTATAAACTTGGGGTTACTCACTACCCACATATTCGCCCGCTATTTCCACAGGTTATTAACACTGTCTGCACTAAATTTTAAGAGTTTTCAACAGGGGCTTTTCTGGTTATAGCTGCGGGATGTGGGACAATCAAAGAGTTTTGAAATTCTTTCCAGGAGGTAGCGATGGCAGATTTTGATCGAACGCCTCCGCAAGATATTGCCGCTGAACAATCCGTATTGGGAGCGATGATGCTCTCCAAAGATGCGATTGCGGATGTCACCATGACGATCAGGGGAGAAGACTACTATCGCCCGGTGCATCAGACCATCCACGAAGTAATCTTGGATCTATTCGGTCGCGGGGAACCGGTAGATGCGGTGACCGTAGCTGGGCAATTAAAGCGTCGCGGTGACTTGGAGAGAATCGGGGGCGCCCCCTATTTACATCAACTCATCTCCGGGGTTCCTACCGCCGCAAACGCGGGATATTATGCCCGGATCGTGCGGGAGAGGGCGCAGCTGCGTTCCCTGGTGCAGGCGGGCACCCGGGTGGTGCAACTAGGTTACGCTGACGATGGCGGCGACGTAGATGAGCTGATAAACCAGGCACAAAGTGAAATCTATGCGGTTAGTGAACGCGGCGATAGCGAGGACTACCGCCCGATCACCGAATTTTTAGATGAAACTGTAACTGAACTGCAAGAACTACAAAAAAATGGGGGCATGTCTTCCGGGGTTCCCACCGGTTTTTATCAATTAGACAACCTTACCCATGGCTTGCACCCCGGGCAGTTGATAATCGTGGCCGCTCGCCCGGCAATGGGTAAATCTACCTTGGCTCTGGATTTTTGTAGAAACGCCGCCATTCATCACGAACAGACTTCCGTTATTTTCAGTCTCGAAATGGACGGGACCGAGATTTCCCGGCGCATGATTTCCGCCGAATCAGGGGTGTCAATGTCTCGACTCAGCTCGGGGGATTTAGAGGACGCGGATTGGACAAAAATAGCGCAGGTACTGTCTCGCTGTTCCCAGGCTCCGCTATATATCGATGATTCTCCGAATATGACCATGCCGGAGATACGTTCAAAATGTCGCCGCCTCAAGCAGCAAAATGATTTAAAACTAGTAGTGGTGGACTATCTACAGTTGATGAGTTCCGGCAAGCGGGTAGAGTCGCGGCAACAAGAAGTAGCCGAGTTTTCTCGCTCTTTAAAACTACTAGCTAAAGAACTTGAAATCCCAGTGGTGGCGGTAGCCCAGCTAAACCGTGGCCCCGAACAGAGAATCGAACATAAACCAATGCTTGCTGACCTGCGAGAATCTGGTTCTTTGGAACAAGATGCGGATGTGGTGATGCTGCTAAATCGCCCCGAGGTCTATAATCAGGAAGATCGTCCCGGGGAGGCAGATGTGATTGTTGCTAAACACCGTAACGGTCCGACCGCAACCATTCCCCTAACCTTCCTCGGGCGTTTGTCAAAGTTCGGCAATCCCGCCCGCGAGTAAAGGTTTCTGGGGGTCTCGCCTGCTCGTCCTCGACCCGCCCTAGTGCCCGGGAAGAGGCAGACGGGAGTGGAAAGAGCGTAGCCATTTGGGAGCCCACCAGTTAGCTTTCCCGCAGATCGCCATAATGGCGGGTACCAGTCCCATGCGCACTAAAGTAGCGTCAAGCGCTACCGCCACCGCTAACGTAAATCCGATCTGTTTTATGGCTTGGATACCTCCGGTGGTAAAGCCGAGAAATACCACTAACAAAATTAATGCTGCGGAAGTAATCGTAGAGGCCGAATGGGTGAGTCCTTCCCGCACTGCACGTTTGTTATCTGCGGTTTCATCCCAGATTTCTTTCACCCTGGATACTAAAAACATTTCATAATCCATTGATAAGCCAAAACCGAAGCAGAACACGATTGCTACTACATAAGATTCCACCGCGCCTAGAGAAGTGAAACCTAACAGTTTCTCTCCGTGACCATATTGGAACACCCATACGGCCACCCCTAAGGAAGACATTAAGGAAACCATGTTTAACACCAAGGCTTGTAGCGGTAACAGCAGCGCCCCGGTCATCAGGAACAACATTAAATAGGTAGTTAGGGCGACTGCCAGAAAAACGTAGGGAGCATATTCGTAGAGAGTGTCTTGGAAATCAGTTTGGAGGGCAGCTTCCCCAGTCACCCAAATTTTAAAGGGCGCAGGTAACTGGCGTACCTCTTGCATTTCTTGCTTCACCTGCGCGGCGAAAGCATCTTTTTCTTTAGTGTAAACATCCAGGGAAGCGTACTGTTCGCCGTCAATTATTAGGTCTTCGGCGGGACGAATTCGTTTCACGTGGGATAGCGGTTGCACTTTTTCTTCTGCCCAAGTCTGCAACTTTTGCGGGGTGGTTTTAGCTACCAGACGGATTTGCGGATTAGCCGAGTCAGGGAAACGCTCCCACATATCCCATAAGGCCCCGATTTGCGGGATTGATCGGGGCATAGATTCCACCGCAGAGGAACGCATTTGCATCTGGTAGAGGGGAAGTGACATCACCACTAACACCAGGGTCACCACTACCAGCACTGGCCAGGGACGGCGAGTCACGAAAGTTGATATGGAGCGAAAAACCGGGGAAGGATCGTCTTCGCTGCGCTCGCGGGAACGGCGCAGCAGATGGCGGCGCACCCAGTTCATCCAATGGGAAAAGTTTGAGGGAGAAGCCAGGCTCGGTCCAAACAGCATCATCAGGGCAGGCAAAAACGTCATATTAGAAATCATTGCCAGCATGGTTACTGCTACTCCGCCTATACCCATTAGTCGCAGTAATGGTAACGGGAAGATACACAGCCCCAAGATCGCGAGGGAAACAATTAGAGCCGAAAAGAAAACCGTGGCACCGGCAGTGTCCATAGTTTTATCTAGAGCTTCCAGATAGGGTTTGCGGGCATTAAGGAGTTGGGTGCGGTAATCTTTGCGAGTAGCGATAGAGGTTTTCTGATTGCCTGCCCGGCGCGGAGCAACTAATATTTGAAGCACGCGAGGGTAAAAAATGAAGGTATCTTCCTGGCCATGAAGACCGCGTTTATGCAGTTCATGGCGGTAGCGAGAAACGATTAATAACCCGTAGTCAATCGATAATCCCAGACCGAGGAAAGAAACAATATTGACTACGAATGACTCCACGGTAATCAGATAGGTTAGTGCCAGGATTAGCATTAAGGTGATTCCAATGGCCGCCCCGGCTCCCAGTAGCGGCAGTAAAGCAGCTAGCATTCCCCCGAAAACGATGGCCATGATCAGCAGAGAAATCGGAATCGAGATTCCTTCCCCGCGTAACATATCGGCTTTGACTTGCCCGTTAGCAGCATTTTGCAAACCAATATTATCGACGACATTAACGCTGGCAGTAACGTTAGAACCGGAAAAATAAGCAGGTAGTTCCTCTAAAATCCGGGCTACCTGGTCGCGTGCATCCGGGTCAACTTGGTCATAGCCGCTGGCAGCTAGCTGCACGTTGATCAGGAAAGTTTTCCCGTCCTCAGCAATCATCTGCCCCAGTTCACTGGACTGTATAGTCTCCCAAGCCGGGGGTAGCTGACTGATGAAAGCTTTTTTAACTTCCCTTTCGGCACGCTGTCTGGCTTTTTCTAGTTGCTGGCCGCTGGCGCCCTTAGCTCTTGCGACCTCCTCTGCCTGGGTTCTACCTTGCGCTAAAGCCTGCGCTAATGCTTGATCGATTTGTTCTTGGGCTTTTTTCCCGGCGGGCAGCTGAGGATCAAAGGCGATAAAAGGATCTGCGATCTGTTTTACCTTAGGCACTTTTAACAGATCGGCGTGTAGCGGGCGCAGCATTTTTGCAATCTGATCAGCATGTTTTTCTAAATCCGGTATTTCAACTACTGCCGTTACCGGATAGGTATCGCCTTGGGCTTGCTCATACAGCTTCTTACCCACGGCTGATTCCGAAGCAGGGCTGGAAGGCTGGGGGGTAATTAGCCTTTCAAATAGTGGTTTTCCCCCAAAACCCGAAAATACTGCGACGATCGCGAGAGTTACGGTTAGCAACCAGATAATCACGATGAAGCCGGGGTGTTTTCCCCACCAAAAGTGCTTCATCCGTTTCATAGTTTCAATTGTGAGGGTTCTGGCTCTAAAGTTCAGCCAAATCAGCTGAAGATTTTAAATCGGGAGCTAACTATCTTCGGCACTGGCAGCTGTGTACGGTTTTTGGGTAACTATTGTTTTGATAGTTAGGGAAAGAACTGCCCGCGGCTGGAAAACCCCCTCTAGCTTCGTAAAATACGGACAAATCCCGGTTTTAGGAAGCAAAATCTTCCAACCAGGAAGCTTGCGGTATTCCAAAATCGCTGCCACCTTGTTTTTTGATCTGCTCTATTAGGGAATCACTATCTTTTGCTACCCGCTGCAAACTGGCAGATACCTTACTAGTAGCGGGAGTATCTCTCTCCAGTTTCCAGTATTTTTGGCGAGTTTTTAAAGCTTCCTGATTACAGTAAACCAGTAGGCGAGAAGCTTGGGTTAAAACATCGGTGGTTTCGACTTCCTCACTGGTTTTAATCGTCACTAACGCTAGGTTGTAGTTCACCTGGCAGCCCGCCAATACTGCCTGGGGTTCAGTCATCTTGGTTTCCAGGATGAAGGGCATTTTCTTACTAGCGCGAGATAAGTATTTATTAGCATTTTGTAGGTCGCCGGTGTTTAGATAGGTGGTTCCTAGGTTGTAGTTCACCAGCCACCGATCGGCTAGTAGGCGGGAGTCGGCTTGGCGTAGACGCAGATCTTGCGCCAAGGAAGGATCCCCCTGCCGGTCTGCGCGTACCGCCTGTTGTTCTAGTGCCCAACTGTGGGTTTGTAGCCCCGAAACCACCAGCAGGCAGAGCACGGTTAACGTTACGGGCACTATCCAAAACCGGGATCTGCGAGGAGGTTTGATCACCAGATCTTGGCGGGTATTTAGAGCGTGGGCGTGGAGTTGGCTGCGATAGCTAATCTGGGAAATGGCGGTACTTAAGGCAGCGGTGTCGCTGGGAGAAACTTGGGCGCGTCCTCCCCTGGGAGTTTGTTCGGGGAATTGTTCGGGATGAGACAGCATCGAAACCAGGGCAGCCAGCTCTGGCCAGTCAGTAGCCAGTAGTTGTTGCGGGTGATAGTTACCCCAACCGGCGGTGCGGTAATACTGCTTGCTGAGATTTCCTAGGATTTTTCCGAGGACGACTTGGCGAGCGCTACTATCTAAAGCTAGGTAACGGGGATCAGCCCCCAGAGAATCCAGTCGCTGACGGTAAGTAATAAGTAGGTGGCATAAACTCTCTTGCCGGCGTCCGCTAAAAGTCAGGATCGGGGAGCGGGAAGCACTTTGATAAAAAACCAGGGTCCATACCACCAGCAGCGCGGCCACCACAATCAGGGCGACCGCACCTACCAGCGCCATAAAGGAATGCTCCATTAGGGGCTGAATAGGTAAGTTGACTGTGAAATATGGGAGCATAGACCCCTTTCAATACCTTAGTGATTAAGTGGTGGCTGCGAAGTAGGAGCCGAGTTAGGGGGCATAAATGACTGCGTTGGGGGCACCGGGAACTGCGGGTAGGGTTGGGGTTGTCCGCTTTGACCTGCCGGTGGTACTTGCCCTCCATAGTAGGGCTGCTGGGGGTAGGGGTAGACAGGGTATTGTCCCGGTTGGTAATACCCCGGATACGAGCCCGGCTGCGACTGGTTCTTAAAGGCTGCGGTTAAGTCGGTGACTGGTTTTTTCGCAATGGTCTGGTAGATGGCTAAAATGCAAGCGGCCAGTACTACCGCGGAAAATACCCAAGTTAGGCCGCCGATAATCCAGTAAATCCAACTAACTTTTTCTAGTTGCCCGTTTTCGTTGAAGAGTACTCCATACAAGCTGACTCCGTGGTAGTCCTCATTTAATCCCAAGAAACAACTCGCAGCTGGGGAGGCTAAGCCAATAATGAAATTGGCAAGTCCCAAAGTTCCGCTTATCGCCAAGGCTACAAAGTAGGCTGCACGTGGCTTAATCACCGCACAGGCGACAGCCGCGATCAATAAAATCATGCCCACCGCGTGAACCACCGGGGTAGTGGTGGCTGCCAATAATAAGAACAGACTGATTAGAAGCGCCGGTGCCGGGGTGATAGGTTCACTCGGTTTACTAGCTAGTACCGATCCGGCAATCATCCCCACGAGTAGTACTAGGACGAATAACACTGAGAAAACTAAGAAGGTGGTGGAGAAATAGGATCCGCTTTGAGAAACTGCGAGGACAAAATTAATCAGTAAGCAAGCCCATCCTGCGGTGATTACCCCAGTTGCTACCCAGGCAGTGGCGTAGGTGAAGCCGCCTACTCGCTTGGTGGTTGCCAAGATGAAAGCAACTAGCAGCGCCTGCCCCAAAGTTAAGAACAATAAACCGGTGCATGTGGCCGCAAGTGATTCCCCCCTAGAGACCGCAAGCACGATATATCCCACCAAAACAAAGAACAGCGCACCGGGGATAAACCAAATCCGGTTTCGCTTCACGCTGTTACCCAGCCAAGAAAGATCGGTACCCGCTTGGGGGGCGGGCATGCCTGCTGGATATCCGGCAGGGGAATAGGGATATTGGCCATTAAGTCCATTACCGCCAGGTACGGGGTAGGTTACGGGGGATAACCCCGGTTGCGGATTTCCCTGCGGTAGGTTACTGGGCGGATAGGGATAATTTGGGGACGACATTTTTCTCCCGACTCTCTTAGCAAATCGTTAAATTAACTTCTTTTAAAAAACTACCAGTGCATTCAAGTTTAGGGTCGCGCCCTGGTTCAGGCAATAATAGTCAATGGCTGTCCCGGAAAATACACCTTAGAAACCAGAATGTTTTGGGTGCCCGATAAACCGGGATGTCCAGCATAAAAACCAGTTCCTCTCCACAGCCAGCGGGCTTAATCTACAATGACAACCAAGAATAAATAACAGGAGGAAGCGCCATGACCTATCGGGAGCGACAGGTGCCCAGCGATCAAGAGTTGGAAGCTCTACTCGCTGATACTCGCGCCCTCCTGGCAGAAAAATCCCGGTGGGAAAATGACCAGATAAATCGCGACCTAGACGTGTTAATACACCGGGTACGCGGGGCAAAGCGGGTCTCTTACTCCCAGGTACTGCGCGAACGTGGCCAAAGGTGGCAAGAAAATCTGGAAAAGACTGCCGCTTCCTCTGAGCGCGAAAAGCACCCCCACCTAGACTCACTTGAGACCACCTATCTGGGGCAGGAACAAACCCCGGACAAACTGGCTGATCAGCTAGCCCGCTCAGAAGCTGCGATTAGCACGCAGTCTGAGAAAAGGGAAAGCGAAGATTTAGATAACCCAGAAGATATCCTGGAATCTGTAGAAGGGGAGATTCCTCCAGATTCAGAACATTATTAATCACCATCTAGGAGGCAGGCAAGGATGCTAGTACTAACCCGCAGACGCGGAGAAGAGATCGTGGTCGGAGACCAGGTAGTAATCACCGTGGTGGAGTCGCATAAAGATTCGGTGAGACTGGGGATTAGCGCCCCTAAAGACTTAACTATCCGCCGGGGTGAACTGCTAGAGCAACCCGACAGAGAACGCTTGGGATTGGAAGGATCTGGACCTGAGTCTAAGCAGGCCACGCCGGAAAAATAGTTTTTATCTGCCCCCGCGGCGGGTAACATCCTATTAGCTGGACTTAGAGTGCGCGCCTACTAGGTGCCGCGTAAGCTAAAAATAAGCTATCCACCAGTAAAATAGTGGATAAATATTGGTATTTAAAAAGCCAAAACTATAAGGAGTAACTGTGCGAATTGGAGTTCCCAAAGAGCCCACGCCAGACCAAACCTTGGTCGCCGCCACTCCGGATACGGTAAAAAAACTCATCAAACTGGGATATGAAGTCCTGGTCGAGCAGGGAGCGGGCGAAAAGGCCGCCTACCTGGATGAGCAGTATTCGCAAGCCGGAGCGCAAATCGTGGACACTCAGGCCGCCTGGCAGGCCGATATTGTCACCGTCTTAGATACGCCCCCCACTGACTACCTGAATCTGGTTAAACCCGGAGCGCTCCTAATCGCCCGGATGGCGCCAGGTCGTCACCCTGAGACGGTAGATGCCCTGGTAGAGCGAGGCATTACCGGATTTGCGATGGATACGGTTCCTAGAATCTCTCGGGCGCAGTCCATGGATGTGCTCTCCTCGATGTCGAATGTGTCTGGCTATCGCGCCGTTATCGAGGCCGCAGAAAGTTTCGGCCGCCTCTTTACCGGTCAGGTGACTGCCGCTGGAAAAATCCCGCCCGCCAAGGTCTATGTGATCGGCGTCGGGGTAGCCGGCCTTGCTGCTATTGGCACCGCCAACTCGATGGGAGCCCAGGTTAGCGCCACTGACGTGCGCAGTGAAACTGCCGAGCAAGCAGAATCGGTAGGGGCAACCTTTGTGCCCATTCCGATCGCGCAAGAAAAATCCGATGATGGTTACGCCAAAGAAATGAGCGCGGATCAAGCGGATGCTGCCACCAAGCTCTACACCGAGCAGGCAGCTGCAAATGACATCGTGATCACCACCGCGAATATTCCCGGTCGCCGCTCGCCGCTGTTAATCACCAAAGAGGCAGTAGCGGCCATGGCGCCCGGTTCAGTCATCGTGGATATGGCCGCAGCTGGCGGCGGTAACTGCGAACTGACCCGACCGGGCGAAAAAGTAGTTACCGAAAACGGGGTGACCATTATTGGCTACACCGACCTGGCTGGTAGGTTACCTGGACAGTCCTCACAGCTTTATGGACAAAATATTGTTAACCTGTTTAAGCTGATCACTCCGGAAAAAGACGGCAACTACGTCCTCGATATGGAAGACGAAGTAGTCCGCGGGATTACGGTCGCCAAGGGCGGAGAAAATATGTTCCCCCCGCCCCCTATTCAAGTGCACGCGGCTCCGGCTGCCCCCGCCAAGACGGAATCGGTAGAGGAAGCAGCGGCTAACGCCCGCCAGAAAGCTGAAGAGGCGGCTGCAAAGAAACGTAAACGATTGTTGTGGGCAGCGGTAGGGATAGTTTTAGGGCTGGCCTTGATTGCCGCCACCCCCAAGCCGTTGATCCCTTACTACTTCATTTTGATGCTGGCGATTGTGGTGGGCTTCTATGTGATTACTGCCGTTACCCACTCGCTCCACACTCCGTTAATGAGTGAAACCAACGCCATTTCCGGAATTATTCTAGTGGGCGCAATATTGCAGGTAGGAAGTGCAAAACCAATCGTGTCCGTGCTGAGTTTCTTAGCAATCTTGGTGGCTTCGATCAACATATTTGGCGGCTTCTCGGTAACCCACCGAATGCTGACCATGTTCCGGGGGGAGGAGAAGTAAGAAATGAGTAACCTTCTATCTGCGGCAGCCCCCACCCTGGTTGCCAGTGCGACAACTAGCGAATTTTGGATTAGCCGAGGACAAAACATTGCCTATCTGATTGCGGCACTGTTGTTCATTTTGGCGCTCGCGGGTTTATCAAAAAATGAGACCGCCCTGCGGGGTAACCGTTTCGGGGCAATCGGAATGCTGGTGGCGGTAGTCGCTACTATCGCGGTGGCGCTATATAACGCGGGGGCTCCCGGCTATCAATCAACCTTGGTAACTGCGCTGCTGATTGCAGTAGCGATGATTGCCGGCGCAATTATCGGACTGTGGCGCGCCAAAACTATTCCCATGACCGGCATGCCGGAACTGGTAGCCATGCTACACTCCTTTGTAGGTTTAGCGGCAGTGCTGGTGGGCTTTAATACCTTCATCCATATGCCTTGGGAGTTCAATAAGGCAGGAGCCGATGCGGCGACTGCGATTAATCCGGCCACCCTAGGGTTCCACCTAGGTGAAGTAGGAGTGGGCATCTTTATTGGTGCCGTTACCTTCACCGGCTCTATCGTTGCCTACCTGAAACTGTCGGGGAAGATTAAGGGTGCGCCCCTTACCTTGCCGGGACGTAACTGGCTGAACGCGATCGCCATTATCGTGTCAATCGTGCTCATCGGGGTAATGGTACGGGGTTCACACCTGAGCGCTACCACTATGACCTTGACTTGGATGCAGTGGGTAGCCATCATCGTGATGACCGTGATTGCCCTGGTACTGGGGCTGCACCTGGTGGCCGCGATCGGCGGTGGCGATATGCCAGTCGTGGTTTCGATGCTTAACTCATACTCTGGTTGGGCAGCGGCTGCCGCGGGCTTCATGTTGGGTAACAATATGCTGATTATCGCGGGTGCCCTGGTGGGCTCTTCTGGTGCCTACCTGTCCTACATCATGTGCAAAGCGATGAACCGCTCGTTCGTTTCCGTGATTTTGGGAGGTTTCGGCTCTGACGGCGGACCGGCTAAAGGGGCAGACACCGACTATGGTGACTACACCGAAACCAGTGCGGCCGAGGTCGCGCAGGCGTTAAAGGATGCCTCCAGCGTGATTATTACCCCCGGTTACGGGATGGCGCAGGCGCAAGCCCAATTCCCGGTAGCGGATCTGACTGCCAAGCTGCGCGAGGCGGGAGTAAACGTGCGTTTCGGGATTCACCCGGTAGCGGGACGGATGCCCGGACATATGAACGTGCTGCTGGCAGAAGCTAAAGTACCCTATGATGTGGTGCTAGAAATGGATGAGATTAACGACGACTTCCCCGATACTGATGTAGTTCTGGTGATTGGGGCAAACGATACCGTTAATCCCGATGCCACTAAACCGGGTAGCCCAATTGCGGGAATGCCGGTACTGGAAGTGTGGAAAGCCCGCCAGGTAGTGGTGTTTAAGCGTTCGATGAACCCCGGTTATGCCGGGGTACAAAATCCGCTGTTCTTTAACGACAACACCGATATGCTCTTTGGTGACGCGAAAGCCTCGGTCGAAGAGATCGTGCGCAGCCTGTAACCCGGTTCCTAAAATAGGGTTTCCATACCCGAAAGCCAGGGGCGGGGTCGAAGTAGGTACTTTCTACTTCGACCCCGCCCCGTTTTCACATTTGCAGGTAAGAGCCGGTTAATCCCCCCTGAGATTAACCGGCAAAACCAAAATCAGGAGATAGATTTCTTTTGTAGTGGGATATTCTTCCCGGTCAGCTCGAATTTGAGGTGATCGGATTTAATCTCTACTGCGCTCAGCTGTAGATTGGCGGGCAAGCCTGTGATCGGAATGTTGATCGCGGGTAAAAATTCCGGCAGATTCAGGCGAGCCCGCAGGTAGCGGGGTAGCTCAGTTTTAAGGGCGGTGGGTTTGACTATCAGGGTGGGGGTCAAACCATCTGCCCCGCCAGCTAGAGAGAGCTGTCCCGTAGCTAGGATTTCTTGTCCCCACTTTTGGGTAGTAAAAGCTAGTTTGCCGGCATCCAGTTTTACTTTTACGCCCGGCGCCTTCTTTGCCACTAACTGGGCAAAAGCCTCTTGGCTGAGATTGCCTTCAGCACGCAATTGACCGATTTTATCGATATTTAACCGGCTGGCGGTCAGGTCTAGCTGATCGATCTGGGCGCGAACCGCGGTTATTGGGATGGCGCCACCTTCTGCGGCAACATCTAGGCGAGGAATAGTCACGTCCACCTGGTTAATACTGCCGGCGATCAGAGAAGTTAAGAAAGGTAAGTCATTAACTTCAACGGTGGCATTTTCTGCCCCCCGCTTCTCTAGAACCCCAGTCCCCTCATTTTCTGCCCACCAGCAAGTAACCCGATCCAGCACTCCGAGGAGGAGCACCAGTACGACCACTACTATTAAAAATCGCTTTAGACTTCGCACTTATTCAGTATAAGGCGCACTGCAATGCGCTAAGGAAAACTCCTACCTCTACTAGCACTCGCAAAAGCAGACAGCCTCGGGGAAGCGGGCAGAGACGAAACGCTACTTGTCGATTTCTTGCTGCAGCGGACCTAGGAGTTCCCGCTTGGGATTAGCTCCCAGGATGCCGCGAGTAATCTCGCCGCGGTTGAACACCATAAACATGGGGATAGAGTTAATCCCGTATTTGGCGGCCAACTGGGGGTTTTCATCAATATTGACTTTGACGACTTTAGCTTTCCCGGCAACCTCGGTGGCTACCTCGTCTACTATCGGTCCCATTTGGCGGCAAGGCCCACACCAAGGCGCCCAAAAATCTACCAAAACCGGGGTTTCTGCTTTCAATACTTCCTGGTCAAAGTTATTTTCGGTTACTTCTAACGGTTTACTCATCTCGTATTTTCCTCTCTAAATATGGTAAAAATCAGTTCTTAGTCGGCTAGGGAACGTTCGGCATCCAGGGCGGCTCGGCACCCTGACCCCGCGGCAGTAATCGCTTGGCGATAAGTGTGATCAACCAGGTCTCCGCAGGCGAACACGCCTTTCAGGTTAGTGGCGGTTCCCGGTTCATTAACCCGCACATATCCGGCCTCGTCCAAATCCACTTGCCCGTTTACTAGCTGCGAGCGCGGTTCGTGACCGATCGCCACGAAGACTCCGGTGGCGTCCAAGGTGCTTTCTTTACCGTCTACCGTTGACTTTAAAGTCAACGATTCAACTTTGTTTTCCCCATTAATCTGGGCAACAGTACTGTTCCAAGCGAAATCAATCTTCGGGTTAGCCGCAGCCCGTTCAGCCATAATCTGGGAGGCTCGCAATTGGTCGCGGCGGTGAATCACCGTCACCTTCTTGGCGAATTTGGTTAAGAACAGCGCCTCTTCCATCGCGGAGTCTCCCCCGCCTACCACTGCCAGGTGTTGGTCTTTGAAGAAGAAACCATCACAGGTGGCGCAATAGGAGACTCCTCGTCCCGATAGTTCGACTTCTCCGGGCACGTTAAGTTTGCGGTATTCCGAACCCATAGACAAAATCACGCGGCGCGCCAGATATTCTCCTTCCGAGGTGACTACTTTTTTCTCTTCCCCGGCAAGAGAAACTTCTAGGGCGTCCTCGTAAAGAACCTCGCATCCGAAGCGCTCGGCCTGAGCAAGCATATTCGCCATTAAATCTGGGCCTTGAATCCCCTCGGGAAAACCGGGAAAGTTCTCTACCTCGGTGGTATTCATGAGGGCGCCACCGGCAGTTACTTCCCCGGCGATTAGTAGAGGGTTAAGCCCCGCACGGGCAGTGTAGATCGCTGCCGTGTAGCCGGCCGGTCCGGAACCAATAATGATAATGTCGCGTACCGACATGGAACCTCCTATATCAGGGTCTTAACCGTTATTGTAAAAGCTATTTTCCCAGGTAAAAAGCTCGGCGTGCAACTAGTTAACGCAGTGAGCGAAACCGGACAGGCAGGGCTGACTAGGAAACCGCGATTTCAGAAATGGTTGCCCGGTTATTGCCAGTGTTATCAAGGGGAAGTTCCGGGAACCACAAGATCAGTGCCTGGGTATTAGCTTTAGGGTTAAGTTTTAAGCTAACCGTATCGGAGAAAGTACCAGTAGCTAGGACTTTACCGTCTCGCGGTAGGCCAGACTCCGGTAGAGAACGCACCTCGATTTTTCCGCCTTTGGCATTGGTTTTTAACTTAATCTCCGAAACACTAGCCTGTTCCTTGAAAGTTACTATCACCCCAAAACCGCTGCGATCCCCTAGCTTCGGGTTGCGGAAGAAGCGCGAACGCCACCAAGTATTTTCATCACCATCAATCATGCGGTCAGCGAGTTCAGGATGTTCGGTGTCATTTCCTTCCGCATCGATAGAAGCCACGCCGGCGATTTCGGCAGGTTTAGTTACCGGTGCTGGTTTAGGGGCAACTTTTTGGGTTTGGGTTTGAGAGGTAGTTGGTTTGGCTACCGGCGGGGTGTGACGAGGCCAAAACGCTAACACCATCACCGAAAGAACTAGTACTATTGCCATCCCCACCAGGCTAGAAACAATCAACCGCTGACTGACGTTCACTGGCTCTAAGTCTTTAGGCGATAGCTGGGAAATTCGGTCTTGCCGGTGCTGTTCCCGCTGCCGGCGCCGTTCAGCTTGGCGAGCAGCTTTTTGAGCGTCCTTATTAATTTTTTCTGCTAGTTTCGCTTTCTGTTTGGCTGCTTTTTTCGGATTCTTAGAAAACTTCGGTTTCTTGGGTGAGGATTTTTGAGCACTTTGCTCGGCGCCTAAGCCCAGCTCTCCGGGGGTTTTCATTTTTGAATCTAAAGTAGCTAGCGTAGGTATATGTCCCACCGAGTTCGCTGATTTACCGGAACCTAGGCGACCCAAGAAGTTTGGCGGTTGCGGACGGGATCCCTGACGGGCTTGCTGTGAACTTACCGCTTGCGGCACCCACGCGCCAGCACCTGCCTTTTCTTCCTGCGGGTTAAGGTTCATTTCCTGCATCTCGGTTAGCGGGATTGCCTGGGTCCTTGCAGATTCCTGATAGGGCTGGTTGCGGTGTCCTGGGATTTTAGCTGCGGGAGGTAATACCGGTTTTATAGCCCGAGCAGAAGCAGCAGCCTCCATAGCTAAAGTTTTGTCCCGGGGTTTTTCCTCTAAATTCTTTTCCCCGCCATTGTCGCTGCCAGTAGCAGCGGGGATGGTGTCTGTACTGGAAGTACCCGGCAAGGATACGTCCTCACTATCGCTTCGAGCACTGTCTTCTTGCTCACCGCTAGTTTGGGAAGCGCTCACTTGGGGTGAGGGCGAGCTGTCTTGCTCGCTGGGATCACTGGTTTCTTCCTCGACTGGGAAGATTTCCGCAGTCAAATTATTATCCTCAGGAGTATCCCCATTATCGGAAGCTGCTGGTGCGTCCGCAAACGCTGAAGGATCTTCTGGAGTAGGCGCGCTTACCTGCGGTGACTTTTCCCCGTCAGTTTCTCTTAGATTTTCCCGGTCGGCTAACCAGTTAGCTACCGGGTCTAGTTCGCCCGTTCCCAGTTGCTCCCAGATAGCCTGGCATAGGCGCGGAGAAGGCATCGCTGCCCCCGCCAGGGCAACCGCATCTAAATCCACATCGGTTCCGTGATGGAATTCAGAAGGCGGAAGCAGTTTTTCGCCAGATTTTGCTTTCGAGAACTGGTCACGATTACCGCTAGTCAAGAAATAGAGCAGTTCTAAAACCCGCTGTCCGTCTTTAGTTTGCGCCGCCGTTAAATCAGCGGATGCGTTTTGATCGGCTACGTCTAGGCGAATAATCACTTCTCCGGTAGCTGACACCAAGATATGGGCGGGATCGATAGCCCCATGCGCTAAGCCTGCCTCATGAAGTTGAGATAATCCTGCGCTCACCTGCGAAATCAAAGAGTGGATTACCGGTGCCGGCATACCGGAACCTACAATCTCACTCAGCGGTAGATCCGGGGTGGCCTGCAATAACACCGCATCCACGGGATCAGAGGAAATCCAAATAAAGTCCTGGAAACCTGGAGCCTTAACTTGCTGCAGTTGCGCATAATATTCGCGGGTTTTTTCCCGCATGCCCTGCAGTACCAGCAGCTCGGCAGGTTTACCGGCTTCATCACTAACGACCCAGGCATCCTTTTCCGGCAAGAATTCTCCCGCCAGACGCTGGTTGAGGCTAAGCACCGAAAAGCGTTCCTGACCGGGGAAATGCAAAGTCATACCGGGTTGCAGGTTAACGTAACCGTCGGCGTTATAGCTGATAGCTGTCACCTCGGGTTCAAGATGTTCACTGGCCACTTGATCCTCATCTTCCTTGCTTAATTCATTTTGAGGCTGCACATAGGAATCATTTCCGGTTTCGCTGGGTTGTATTGCCGCCTTAACCTGGGTTTGCGCGGGTTCGTCCTCCCCTAAGGTTGCGAGACTGGGATCATCTTCCCTAGAGTTTATCGCCTCTTGCTCGCTGACGCCCTCTGGGGACTGTGAGTTAGATGTCAGCTGAGCCTCGCTGGGAACATAGGTTAGTATTTGCGGCAGAGGACGCCCTTTGCTCAGCTTGGCCCAGATAGGCGTCGCCAAAAGGGAAAGCGCAGGACAGCGCCAGACTAATAGCAGACCGAGGTACAGCACCGTCATTACTAGGGTTACCACCAGTACCCTGGCCAATGCCCCCATCATATGCATCAGAGCCGAATCGCTGGGGGAACCAGCCAAAGGTCCCCAGTAATGCAAAATCAACCAACCTGCACAGCCGGCACCGAGAGTCGCTAGGATAATAGTCACCAGTGAACGACTCAATTGAGCAGTAAACTTTAAAGGCAGATGTTTCTTGTGCAAATGCCAAATCGTAAGTGCCGATCCCACCAGGTAGGACAGTTGCATACCGGCGGAGGCTCCCATTACCCAATATTTGACTGGTAGCAGCAGCACCGTTAAACCACAAACAATTAGGGTACAAATAGTCATCGGAATTTGTACCAGGAAAGTACTGCGGGCATCGGCAAAAGCCAAAATTAGCCGCTGGGAAAGGTTAAAGAATCCCAGGAAAGGAATCCCCAAAGCCATTACTGCCAACACTTGTGCAAAGGCCTGCACAGAAGCGATCGGGGTAGTAGGCATGATGAACTGCATAATTGGCAGCGCCAAAACCACAATTAGTACCGAACACAGGCAAGTGATTAAAGAAACCCCCTGCTGGGTGTTAAGGAATTGGGTGCGCAGACGAGAGAGCTGTCCGACGGCCACCATGGCGCTCATAGAGGTAAACATGGCGGTAACTACCGAAGTCACAATCATTGATTGCGGAATCATGTATACCGTAAAGGCAGTGTTGTAAGCCGTAGTGGTGGCGATAGTTACCTGATGTTTGGAGGCGTAACCGTTAGCTGCGGCCGCAATATTAGAGATTGCCAAAAAACCTAGTTGGGCTACACACAAAGCTGAAAAAGCCCAGATGGCAGTGCGAGATACTTCTCCTAAGCCATAGCCCCGAATACCCCATACTGGACGCATTTTAAAACCGGTGCGGCGCAGCGGAATCAGTAAAATCAGGGCTTGCACCACGATTCCTAACGTGGAAATACCGGCCAATAAAACAACCGGTTCCCCGGTCCACACGCTGGGGTCTGTAGCCCAATCGGTTTCGGTACCTAGTACCCGCCAGAAAATAAAAATTCCTGCAATCCCCACCACGTTGTTTACTACCGGTGCCCACATATAGGGGCCGAAAGAGCCTTTAGCGTTGAGGAATTGTCCCCACAGGGAATAAAGACCGTAGAAGAACACCTGGGGCAAGGACCAATAAGAAAAAGTAATCGCCAGCTGTTTCCATCCCGGATCCAGTTTCGCCGCAAATAAAGTAACGAATACTGGAGCCAGGGCTACGCATACCAAAGTTAACAGCGCCAGTCCGGTAGTAAATAAGGTAAGCAGCCGATTAATAAACTCATCAGAGTTTTTGCGTTGCAAGGCCCGCACAATCTGGGGAACCAACACCGCGGAAAGAATAGAGGAAGCTAGCAGATTATAAATAATATTGGGAAGGCTATTAGCGGCCTGGAAGGCATCATTAGCACCAATCGAACCGATAAGCGCAATTAGCAGGGCAGCCCGCACAAAACCCAGTAGCCGGGAAACCATGGTTCCAGCTAGCATGATTCCCGAGGCACGAGCCACATTAATTTTCTTGATGCCCTTGATTTCCTGGTCGGCTTTTTCGTCCTCGCTGCTCACTGCCTCCTCCTTCGCTTTATTCTTGTTCCATCCGGGTGCCCCGGCGGAAATTAACAATCAAACCAACTATAAAGATCGCTGCCGCACTAAAGATAAAACCAAGAAAAATCCTATCCTCCCACCCGGTGCGAATCCGCAGGTCAATTTGCTGTTGTTGATCAAGAACTAGATTACCGGTCTGCGGTAAGATCGCTACTTTCACCCGGACGTTACCGTTACGCACCGCAGTAATTGGAATCTTTACGGTTCTTGATCCCTTGGGAGCTAAGCTCACCGCTACTGTGGAGTCGGCTCGCAGACGCGAATCAGTTGGCTGTAGCTTTAAGCGTACGTTCACCTCAACTGGGAGTCGATTTAACACCTTAATCGGGATTTGGGAACTACTGGCAATCAGATTTATTTGGGAAGAAGTCTGAATTTGTACCGCCCGCGCCAAAAGATCTAGCTCACTTCCCGCATTAGTAATCGCCTGGTTACGTTCCGCACTAGTCATTGCTCGGGAAGTGGAAAGCAAAAGCTGCTGATATAGGGGAGCAGTAATGCGCTGGTGATCCGGAGCTATCTGCTCTAAGGACGGCACGACGCGCTCGCGGGCAGTATTTAGCGATTTGGTGGCGCTATGGAAAGAACTCCCGGCGACTCCTAAAGCTCCGGGAGTATCTGGTGCCAGATTCTGGATTTTGGGATTGGTACCTAAAGTTACCGAGGTAGGGTCGGCGCCGAGCGCTTGCGGTAAAGCGGTACCTTTAACCCACGAGTCGCTAAGAATCTTGCTTATGCGCTGTTGGGTTACCGCAGAATCTAGGGCTCCATTAGGTAGAACTGCGTTAATGAGCCGTGGTTGTGAGGGACGTTCGCTGGCGATTGCGGCCAGCATGGCGCGAGCTACCTGGGTATTAGTGAAAGCGTCCTCGGTAGAAGAAGAAGCCAAAAGTGCCGATAAAGTCCCATGATCTGCCAGGAATTGACGGGTTTGATCCCCGGTTTTAGCTTGCCCTAGCAGGTCTGGTTGATAGTTGTAGCCTTGAGTTAGGGGCAGCTGATCTCCGCCGGTAACTAGGACGCAACCCTCGCTCAATCGGTTTTCGGAATTGGTACAGATAGTATCGGTACGGCCAGCCCAGTGGGGATTGGCCAAAAAAATGGTGCTGGGAGCTAGGGTTAGCTCGTTTTCCAGTAATGCTCCCAGTTGCCGGTTTCCTTCCGCGGCTTTAGCCAGCGCATTTTTATCTAATTGCACTAGGTCGGGTGCGCCCCATAAATCAAGTGAGACACTAGCGCCTTTAGCTTGCGCAGCTTTCAGAGCGTCAAGCATGACTGGGTCAAGACTTAAAGGGGCCGGTTTTTCCGGTAAAGGAGCAAAACTACCGGTTAAAAGGGGAGAGTTAGCGTGTAATAGGGCAGGATCAACCACCCAAGTTATTCCGGTAGTTGACAGGTTGCTCAAGAGTTTTGCATTAGCGTCCACGCTTTTCAATGGCTCGGCGACTAGATTAGATGTCTGGGTACTGGCAGTAGCCTCACTGCCTATCCCCTTCCTGGTCAACCATTTGGCGATTTCGGGGGAAGAGGCCGAAAGGGGAGCTATGATCGCCAGGGAACTTTTTGCCGGTGATTCAGTTTCCGGTGCATACAACAGCAGGGAGCGGTCACCTCGGGTATTCTTTCTTTTCACCTTGCTAGCGGAAACGCTAGCTTGAACCCCCAGACTCCCTAAACTGTCTTTATTTAGGGCAGGCAGGGTGCTCGCAGGTATCTCTATTGCAAACTTTACAGTTTTTTTCGCTGGCACCTGTGTTAAGGTTTTACTTTGCTGAAGGCGTAAAACTCCCATCCCCCTATCGGATTCCCCTTTAACCCAGGTGCGAATAGTCTCGGCATCCCCTCCCAATCTGGAAGTAGTGGACACCTGGACTAATACATTATTTACAGGGGCAGCGGTGTGGTTGCTAACGGTTCCGGTCACCGTAACTTTTTCTGGCCGCGCCTGCTCATCCTCTTTATAGGACAGGGTATCGGGGCTAATCGCAGTAATGACCGCAGTCAGCTGCGGTGCTGGCGATTGCGGGGCTGCTTTAGCTACCGGGGGGCTACCGGGATTAAAGGTGCAGCAAAGGGTGAGTAGCACGGTAACTACCACCCCGAACACTCTGCCCCTCAGACGTGAGATAGTCACCCTAGTCCTCTATTTCTAATAGTTCCAGGGCAGTGGCTACCACTTTGCGTTCATTTGGGTAAACCAGCACTTTGGAGACCATATCCAGGGGAACCCAAGCGGCGGCCTCCGCTTCATGGTCAGGATCATTATCGACGGTAATCGTGCCGCCCGTAGCCTCTAAAAGATAATGGTGTACCACTTTATGGATCCGCCTGCCCGCTCCCGCGAACCAATAGTCGATAGAGATCAGAGGGACAATCACTTTTCCTTTGATCCCGGTTTCTTCAAAAATCTCTCTCCGCGCGGCTTCTTGCGCAGTTTCGCCCGGTTCCAAATGACCTTTAGGCAGGCACCATTCGATATCGCCATTGCGGTTACGACGGGCGATTAAAGCCACGAAAGCCTGGCGGTCTTCAACTTTTACCACCAAACCGCCAGCAGAAGTCTCGTCCACAATTGGTAGCGAGGCAGCGCGGCGCGACTTGGCGCGGCGGCGACGACGATACGAATTGCGAACGGACATATCTTTAATGCTACCTTGCGCTCTTAGTAGGGGCTAACAGCTTGCCACTTGGAAGACGGCTAGGCTTTCTGGCAATCTGTAAACAATGAATAAGAATCTAAAGTTAGCTAATGATCCTGCTGGCCTGAACGCTAGCGAGGTACAGTTGCCGGAAAATGCGGCCGCCGCCCTCGCGAATATGCTGCAGGCGCTTTCTAAGCTGCCGGCAGTGATTTTAGAACTTGCGGAACTATTTACCGCCAAAGGCGAAGAACTTTCCCTGGTAGGTGGGCCAGTACGGGACGCGATGTGTGGCCGCAAACCTCACGATTGGGACTTGGCCACTTCAGCGCGTCCAGACGAAACCGAACAGATTTTGAAAGACTGGGCGGGAAACGTGTGGACGATGGGTAAAGAGTTCGGCACTATCGGCGCCCATAAAGCAGGTTTAACCGTAGAAGTAACCACCTATCGCAGCGATAAATATCAAAAAGATAGTCGGAAACCGGCAGTACAGTTTGGGGATACTTTAGAGGGCGACCTGACGCGCCGAGATTTTACAGTTAACGCAATGGCGCTGCGCCTGCCGGATTTAACCTTGGTGGATCCCCACCAAGGAATAGCCGACTTAGTTGCCGGCCAGTTACGCACCCCCGTTTCCCCCGAACAGTCATTCGATGATGACCCCTTGCGAATGATGCGAGCTGCCCGGTTTGCCTCCCAGCTTGACCTGGACGTGACTATGCCGGTGATGGCGGCGATGGAAAATATGGCGAGCCGCCTCGAGATTGTTTCCCCCGAGCGGGTGCGCTCTGAACTGGAAGCCTTGATGGTGGGTAAAAATCCGCGCAAAGGCCTAGAACTAATGGTGTATACCGGGCTGGCGGCGATGGTGCTACCAGAAGTGGCGAATTTGCGCGCCACCGTAGATGAACACGGCCGCCACAAAGATGTCTACGAACACACCTTGACCGTAGTTGACCAGGCAATAGCTTTAGAGACCGGCCCGGAGGGAGAGGTGCCGCGTCCCGATTTCATTTTGCGTTTCGCCGCCCTCCTGCATGACGTGGGCAAACCGGCTACCCGCCGTTTCGAAAAAGATGGGACGGTATCTTTCCATCATCACGAGATCGTGGGAGCGAAACTTACCCGTAAACGGATGCACGCCCTCCACTTTGATAAACAAACTATCAAAGATGTAACCCAGTTAGTTGCTTTGCACCTGCGGTTTCACGGCTATGGGGAGCAGGCTTGGAGTGATTCGGCGGTGCGCCGCTACGTGGCCGATGCTGGGCCGATGCTGACTCGTCTGCATCGTCTGACTCGCGCCGATTGTACGACCCGGAATCGCCGCCGCGCGGCGCGTCTAGAACACGCCTATGATGACCTGGAGAAACGAATCGCGCAGCTGGCCGAAAAAGAGGAGCTGTCGCGGATCCGCCCCGAACTAGATGGGGAAGAAATTATGCAAATCCTGCAGCTAAAGCCGGGTCCTCAGGTGGGGAAAGCTTATAGATATCTGTTGAATTTGCGACTAGAAGAGGGCGAGATTGGCAAAGAGGCGGCGCGTGAGCGGCTGCTGGCCTGGTGGGAAAGCCAGTCTGCTTAAGGAACCTAGAGGTTTCCAGTCGCTTAGATAGGTTTTGTCGAGCTAATGCCCGTTTTATCACCGGAGGCAGAGCGTTATGCTCACCAAGTTCGGTAAGCTAAGCACATGAATGCCGCCACGCCCTATCCAGGTTTCTTTATCTCCTTCGAAGGAGGGGACTATACCGGGAAATCTACTCAGGTGAAACTGTTAATGCAGGCGTTAGCGGCACGCGGGGCAGCTGCGATCGCTACTTTTGAACCGGGCGGCACCTTGTTGGGGCAAAGGTTACGCCGAGAAGTGATGCATGGCGAAGACCTCGACCCCCACACTGAGGCGCTACTTTATGCCGCTGATCGGGCTTGGCATGCGCAGACGATAATCAAACCGAGCCTGCAGGCGGGCGAGGTAGTAGTATCTGATCGTTACTTGGATTCTTCGCTGGCTTATCAGGGAATAGGACGGGGTCTAGGGCTAGAAAAGATTGAGGAAATCTCCCGGTGGGCAACCAATAATCTCCTGCCTGACCTAACGATATTGCTTGATGGTGATCCAGAGGTGCTAGTGGCGCGGCGAACAGAGTGCCCTGACCGGATGGAGTCGGCTGGCCTGGCTTTTCACCAAGCGGTGCGGCAAGCCTTCTTACAGATTGCCGAGCGCGATCGGCAGCGGATAAAGGTGCTAGATGCTACCTGTGGGGTAGAAGAGATTCATCAGCAAGTGTTATCGCTAGTTAGCGCGGCTTTTGCGGCGAGGGCGAAAATGCAGGCTGGCCGTGACCAGCAGCTAACAGAGGCGCTGGTGAAAAAACCCGTTGCCGACCTTGCGCAAGTAACTGAGCCAACAAGCAATCACCAGACCGGGTTGCAGCAGTTATGAGCGTTTGGGATCAGATCGTCGGACAAAAAGCGGCGGTAAAGATTTTTGAGACTGCCGCACACTCCGCGCGTGCCCTCCGGCAGGCAAATGAGGACCAGACAGAGGATTCGGCTTTAACCAGGCAAATGTCACATGCCTGGTTGGTGACCGGTCCTCCCGGTGCGGGGCGGTCGGTAGCGGCGCTCGCTTTCGCGGCCGCTTTGCAATGTGAAGATCCGCAAACCCCGGGGTGCGGACAGTGTCCCGAGTGTAAACGCGTGCTTAAAAATACCCATCCGGACGTGAAAGTGGTGACCACCGAACGCCTCATTATCAAAATGGAGGAGATATCTTCCCTGGTGACCCTGGCACAGCAGGCGCCTGCCGGAGGAAAATGGCGAGTGATACTGATGGAGGACGCCGATCGGATGGTCGAGCGCACCTCCAATCTGTTGCTGAAAGCGATTGAGGAACCGCCCCCGCGTACCGTGTGGCTACTGTGCACTACCCAACCCGGTGATGTGTTACCTACGATTCGTTCGCGCTGCCGCCACGTCAGCCTGGTTACTCCCAGCGTTCAAGAAGTGGCGCAGTTGCTGATTGAAAAACAGGGGATCGCTCCCGAAACTGCCCGCCAGGCAGCGGCGCTGTCTCAATCCCATATTGGGGTGGCGAAATCTTTAGCTCGCGATCCGGAGGAACTGGAGCGGCGCCGAAAAATTTTACTGTCTGCTACCACTACTTCCAGCGTGGGCGAGGCCGCGCTGCTAGCGCAAAAATTGGTGGAGGCAGCGAAAGCGGATGCTAGTAAACGGGCGGAAGAAAAAGACCAGCAGGAACTGACGCAGTTGCGACGCGCTTTGGGATATGACCAGGAGGGGTCGCGACTGCCGCCTGCCCTAAAAGCCCAGGAAACCGCCCTAAAAGCAGATCAAAAACGGCGTTCCACCCGCTATCTGCGTGACAGCCTCGACCGGGTACTGCTGAATCTTCTAGGTTTTTATCGCGATGTTTATCTGCTGCAAAGCGGGGCTAAAGTGCCGCTAATTAATGTTGACCTAACGGAGGCGATTACGAGATTGGCAAAAGGCTCTGAGCCCCAGCGTACCGTACAGCGCATGGACGCGATTCGCACCGCCAGGCGGCGCCTAGCAGCAAATGTGACGCCGCTACTTACGATGGAAGCAATGATGATGGATTTGAGGCAGTAGTTTATGATTAAACACAAACTGTCAATGCTGGTAGCAATGGTTTTTGCCGGTTGCTTGGTGCTGTCAGCCTGTAGCGTTGGCTCCAAATCTGATACCCGGGTGTCCCCTTCCACGTCCTCGGAAACTAATTCTTTAGATGGCGGTGAGGCTGTCATTCCCGCCGGGCTGGAAAGCTACTATCAGCAAAATGTTTCCTGGGTACCCTGCGAGGAAAGCGACTTTAGGGATTATCAATGTGCGCGGGTGAAAGTACCTTTGGACTATAGCGACACCCAGAAGGAAGATATTGAGTTGGCGCTGGCGCGCAGCCGGGCTAGTGGAAAACGCTTAGGGAGCCTGCTGATCAATCCGGGAGGGCCGGGCGGATCGGGAGTAAACCTGTTAAAAAATTCGGAAGATATGTTTTCGAAGCAGGTATTTTCTTCTTTTGACGTGGTCGGGTTTGATCCGCGCGGAGTTTCTCGCTCGCACCCGCTAGAGTGCACCACGGATGCGCAAAAGGATGAGTCCCTAGCTGAAAGCCTCGATCTGGGTACGGCCGCGGGCCGGGAGCGTTCCATTGCCGATATGAAAGAGTTTGCCCAGCGCTGTCAGGAAAAGAACGCCGACTTGGCACGGTATCTAGACACCGTTTCTGCCGCGCGGGATTTAGATATTTTGCGGGCCGTCCTCGGAGATAAGAAACTATCTTACTTGGGCTATTCCTATGGTTCTTTTCTGGGTACTATCTATGCGCAATTATTTCCTAAGAATGTGGGACGCCTGGTATTAGACGGGATTTTGGATGGGTCTTACTCCTATGGGGAGGTTTCGCTGGCGCAAGCCAAAGGTTTCGAGGCGGCGTTTGGTAACTTTGCTGCCTGGTGTGCACGCGAAGGCAAGGATTGTCCCTGGAAAGATACGCAAGCCGGAATAAAACGGTTGCAACGTTTTTTTAAAGCCGCCGATGCCTCGCCGATTCCCACTAATGATTCTGCCCGCCCTCTAAATGGGGCTTTAGCTTTTGGGGCAGCGGTGGGGATGCTCTATTACGAAACTCTGTATCCCTCCCTGCTAGAGGGGCTGCAAGCAGCGTTGAAAGGCGACGGCGCGCCTTTACTGAGAATCTCTGATTTATTTAATCAACGCGGCACAGACGGCAAGTTTGAAAACAATGCTTTAGATGCTTTTATTGCGATTAACGGCGCCGACTACCCGGTGGAAGGTACTCAAAAAGAGTGGGATCAGCGCGGGCAAAAACTGGTGCGGGATTTTCCCTTGATGGGATCTTCCATGGCGTATGGAGAGTATGCGCTCGCGGCCTGGCCGTGGCAGTCTACCGCGAAACGGGAAAAAGTGAAGATTGTGGGAGCGCAACCCATTTTGCTAGTGGGAAATACCAACGACCCGGCCACGCCCTATGAAATGGCGCAATCGGTTCACCGGCAAATCCCTGCCTCGCGGCTACTGACTTGGAAATCCTATTCCCATACGGCTTACGGTTTAGGATCGGAGTGCGTAGCGGAAACGGTAGATAAATACCTGGTAGGGGGAGTTTTACCGGATAGTGATGTTACCTGTGATGATTAAGGTAAAGGGGATAGCCGATGGATAAAACCCGTGATGTGGCTAAGCACCCTGCCTGGCGAATAGGGGCGGATGCGGTTGCCATTTTTACCGGTGGTATGGCGGGAACTTTGGCGCGCTGGGGGCTAGATACCTGGACTTTACCGATTTCAAAAAACTATTTCAGCTGGTCGGCGCTTACTTTAGGGGTGATTTTAGCGAATCTGGTGGGGGCTTTCCTGCTGGGATATGTTAAAACGCGTGCTAATCGGAAAGGGACTGGCCTGCATCGTTTGGGAACTCCGCTAAAACTGGGGATTACCACCGGGTTCTTGGGGGCTTTCACCACCTTCTCGGCTTTTGGAATCGCGGCGGTTAGTGGTGAGAAATCCTCTTTGCATAGTGACTTTTGGGTGCTCGGTAGCAACTTTTACCCTGCCGCAACTTTAGCGATAATTCTGCTGGTAATCGGGGTGGTGCTTGCCGGTCTGGGGTACCGGCTGGCGACCAAAGATTCCCCGGGAGGGCGCGCCAAGAGCGGACGGGGGCAAGAGCGATAATGGGTGTCGGTTTCGCCTTAGCTTTAGGGGCGAGCGGTGGAGTGGGGGCGCTTTGCCGTTGGGGGATCGACGTGACTTGGCTAAAGCTTGAAAAGCGCCACCCGGCTGGAGGGATCGCCCTGGTGAACGTGTTGGCTTGCCTGTTGGGCGGGATGCTGATTGCCGCCGTGAGCAGTGCCGGCCTGCAGGCTGATAGCCGGGTCTATGCCCTGTTAGCTACCGGATTTTTGGGTGGGTTTTCTACTTTCTCTACTTTTGTACTCGATATCTTCTCGGTTACGGAACGGGGAAATTGGCGCCGCGCCTGGGGAGCGTTGCTGCTAGTGTGGGCGCTCTCGCTGCTAGCGGCGGCAGTCGGGCTCGCGTTCGGTAGTTTCCTGTTCTGATTTTTTACTTCCAGATGGGATTTTCTGGTTTCAGGGTTCACTTTAGTGTGACATCCGCCGAAATCTAGGCAGGTGATTTTTAGATTTACCGAGGGTCTGCATACAATATGGGAGTTACGCGGGGTGTGGCGCAGCTTGGTAGCGCGCTTCGTTCGGGACGAAGAGGTCGCAGGTTCAAATCCTGTCACCCCGACGAGCGAGACCGAGAGGGAGAGAAACGAATGTTTTTCTCCCTTTTGTGTTGAGTGAGGATGGGGGTCGTAGGCTATGCGCCGAATATTAGCGCTTTTTGCGCTCTATTTTCATAGCTTATTCAAAGCGTCATAACCCCTGATAAAACCCCAAAAAACAACGAAATTATACACACAATTTGGGTATTAACCCAAAAAAGCTTTATAAAAGGTCTTGACATCTTAAGTGTGAACGTTCACAATAGGAATTGCAGGTTCCGCCTTTACGGATCGGAACTTGAGAAGGCTCACAGTTCAAAGGAGAACGATTATGAAGAAAAGGGCATTACTTATCGCTGCTGCCTTGGCAATCGTCGGCAGCACTACGGCCTGCACAGTCGAGTCTGGAAGCAGCGAAAAAGCTGACACTCAGGTTGCGAGCAAAGCAGATGCCGCCCTCAAGGAAGTAGAGGGCAAAGTGTTCAGTAAAGGGCCGAACGGGGAGACTCCCGTCACGGCTAAGGCTGTTGAACTCACCGATGACGAAATAGCACAGGTTAAAGCAAAGAAGGCCACCGCTGCCCTCGTGATGCACTACGCTGGCAACGACTGGGCTAATGCCCAGATTGCGGGACTTAAAGCCGAATTCGCTCGGCTAGGCGTCGACGTTATCGCGGTCACCGACGCGAACTTTAACCCGGGTCAGCAAGTCTCCAATATCGAGACGGTACTCGCCAAGAACCCCGATATTGTGGTGTCTATTCCCACCGACCCGGTAGCTACCGCTGGCGCATATCGCAAGGTTGCGGAAAGCGGCGCGAAACTCGTGTTCATGGACAACGTTCCCAAGGGATTGAAAGCTGGCGTGGACTACGAATCGGTCGTTAGCGCCGACAACTTTGGTAATGGCGTTGTTTCCGCTCACCTGCTCGCCAAAGCGCTGGCCGGCAAGGGAGAGATCGGAGTCATTTACCACTCCGCAGACTTCTTCGTTACCCGTCAACGTTACGAAGGTTTCACCAAGGTTATCGAAGAGGAATACCCGGATATCAAGATCGTTAAGAAGCAAGGGATCGCCGGCCCCGATTTCGCTGGAGACGCGCAAAAGGTAGCTGACGCGATGATCAGCCAGAACCCCAAGCTAGCGGGTATCTGGGCAGTCTGGGATGTTCCCGCTGAAGGCGTGATGGCTGCAGCCCGCTCCGCAGGTCGTACTGACCTCAAGATCGCTACTGAGGATCTCGGGACAAACGTGGCAATCGCCTTGGCTCAAGATCAGCTTGTAGTCGGTCTCGGTGCCCAGCAACCGTACCAGCAGGGTGTCGCCGAAGCGCGTATCGGTGCCGGGGCTCTGATTGGCAAGAAGGCGCCCTCCTACGTAGCGCTAAATGCTTTGCCGGTCTCGCACGAGAACGTGCTTAAGGCCTGGAAGCAGGTCTATAACTCTGAGCCTCCAGCCGATCTGCAGAAAGCGATGAAGAAGTGACTGCCGCGTCCGACACCAAACGGGAGGTAACCAACCCGAAACCCTTGGTGGCCATGAGAGGGATCGAGAAATCCTTCTCTGGGGTGAAAGTTCTGGACGACGTTGACTTTGAAATCGTCGCTGGTGAGGTTCACGCCCTGGCAGGGGGTAATGGCGCTGGCAAATCGACGTTGATGAAGATTCTCCAGGGCGTGTATTCCCTGGACAAGGGAACCATCGAGATTGCGGGCAAGCGGTGCCACTTCGGAAATATCCACGATGCGAAGCGAGCCGGGCTGGGGATGGTATTCCAAGAGTTTAGCTTGGTGCCTACCCTGACCGTGGCGCAAAACATCTTCCTTAATGGTGAGCCTCGCAGCGGGGGAGTGATCAACGACAAAGAAATGATTCGCCGTTCTCGGGAACTTTTCCAGCGTATGCAGGTCGATATAGATCCCACGGCAAAAATGTCCTCGTTGTCTACGGCCTACTGGCAGTTGACCGAGATCGCGAAGGCTCTGGCCGAGGATGCGCGGGTACTGATCATGGACGAACCGACGGCAGCTCTTGCTCGACAAGAAGCCAAGTCGCTGTTCGAGCTGATCGAACGGCTTACCGCCGAAGGTATCTCCATCGTTTACATCTCCCACCGGATGGAGGAGGTCTACCAAATCGCGGATCGGATTACAATCCTGCGCAATGGTAAACATCTGCTCACATCGCCACTGTCGGAAATCACTCCGGAGGAGATCGTCGAGGGTATTGTCGGTCGTAATGTAGCCATGGCATCTGCTCCCCACCGGGATTGTGCTGAACGTCCGGTTGTGCTCTCGGTAGAGGGTCTGGCCGCCAACAATGGGCTGCATGACGTGTGCTTTGAAGTCCATGAGGGAGAGGTTCTCGGCCTGGCTGGTTTGATGGGCTCCGGTCGTACTGAACTGGCTCGTTCCTTGTTTGGTATCGACCAGGTGACTGCCGGAAGCGTGCGTATCGATGGGAGCGAGGTTAAGATCAGCAAGCCTGGGGATGCACTCTCGCACGGTTTGGTACTGGTTCCTGAGGATCGCCGCCGTCAAGGTCTCGTATTAAGGCACTCGGTCAACAGCAACCTCCAATTGCCGCATCTGGCGGAAAACTCTCGAGTTGGATGGATGAATGATCGCGCCCTCGGCGGACTGGCCAACAAATTGATCGAAGAGTTTCGCATCAAGGTGGCGCGCCCCGAGGCACCCGCCTCGTTACTGTCCGGCGGTAACCAGCAGAAGATCGTGCTTGCCAAGTGGATTAGCCGTAACCCGCGGGTTCTGGTGATGGACGAACCTACTGCCGGTGTTGACATCGGAACCAAATCAGAAATCATCGAGACTATCCGTAACTTTGCGGCCGAAGGCCACGCGGTGATCGTTATTTCTTCTGAATATCCCGAACTACTCGCCATGAGCGATCGCCTGCTCCTGATGCGCGAGTCCACTGTTGAACGCGAACTCACCGCGTCCGAAACTACCGACGAGCAGGCACTAGAACTAGCAGTTCAAGGAGTGAACCATGAGTGATTCAACAGTCCCGGCCAAGGTGGCCAGAAAGCGCTTCAGCTTCGACTGGCGTCGGGATATCATCTATGTCGGTTTCGTAGCCGTCCTGCTTATCTTCTCGGTGCTGCTGCGCGATCAGGGGTTCCTGTCCACAGCCAGCTTCTGGAACATCCTCCGTCAAGCGGCCATCGTCTCGGTGATTGCCGTCGGGATGACACTGGTAATCGCAGCCGCAGAAATTGACTTGTCCGTCGGTTCGGTCGCGGGTCTGGCTTCCGTGGTGACGGCCATGGCACTGTCGCAATATGGGTTAGTGCCCGGCATCCTAGCAGGACTGGCTCTCGGAGCGGTCGTCGGCTGCGTCAACGGAGCTCTAGTGGCCTTTGTCCGAATCCCGTCCTTCTTAGTGACCCTGGCCATGATGGGCATAACCTTCGGTATCGCCCAATGGATTACCGACTCCGCGCCGGTACCTATTCTGGACATGAACTACGTCGCTAACTTCGGTGGCGGGAACATCGGCCCAATCCCCGGCTTGATCATCTGGATGCTGCTCTTCGTCGTGGGTGGTGCGTTAGTGCTCAAGAAAATGCGCTTTGGACGCCAAATCCTGGCGACCGGCGCCAATCCGGTAGCCGCCGAGTACTCCGGTATCAGTACCTCTTGGGTACGTTTCCGGGTAATGCTGATCTGCTCCATGGGAGCAGCCGTGGCCGGCATGCTCTACGCTGGTCGCCTCATGTCTGGTCGTTTCCAGTGGGGCTCCGGTGACGAGATGAACGCTATCGCCGCAGTAATCCTCGGCGGTACCGCACTTGCTGGTGGTCGTGGCTCCGTTGTCGGCACCTTCTTCGGTGCATTACTTATGGCGACGATTAACTATGGCCTCATTTTGGCCGGACTCGATACCTCTCAGCAGCAAATTATCCGGGGCATAATCATCATCCTGGCAGTCGCCCTGGCACGCAAAGACTAGCCGCCTAACAAGCAAGAATACAGAACTCTCCGCAGTAACAGAAGAAAGGAAGAACTATGGAGAAGCAAACAGACAACCGGCCTGTGTCGGTTGGCAAGAGCGCCTTCAAGGTTGATGGCGAGACCGTCTCGCTCTACGGCGGTGCCGTACACTACTGGAGGCTTGACCGGGACAAGTGGGATCAGATCCTTGAATCCGTCAAAGGTATGGGTTTCAATATGATCTCGATCTACATCCCGTGGGAGATCCACGAAGTAGAAAAGGGAGTCTTCGACTTCTCGGGTAACAAGGACATCGACGCCTTCCTGACCCTATGTGAAGAAAAAGATTTCCGGGTAATCGTGCGTCCCGGACCGCAGATCAACTCGGAGTTGACCTGGTTCGGATACCCCAAACGCATACTCGAGAACGAGCGGTTGCAGATGCGCAACGCTAAGGGAGGACGGACCGTCCTGACCCAGGTGCCTAAGCCCATCCCCGCGGTCAACTACGCGGCCGATGAATTCTATGAGGAGACCGCACTCTGGTACGACGCAATCTGTGAGATCCTGGCGCGTCACTGCTACCCCAAGGGCGGCATTGTTGCGGCTCAGGTCGATAACGAGATGGCGTACTTCTTCTGCATCAACGCTTACGCTGCTGACTACTCTGAAGAGTCGTTGGCACAGTACCGCACCTTCTTGCTTGAAAAGTACGGTGACCTGGCCAGCATCAACAAGGCCTACGGCACCTCCTATTCCAGCGAGGGCGAGATTGATGCGCCGCGCCGCTTCGAAGGCAAAGACAAGCATGACATCCCGGTATTGGCTGACTGGATTGAGTACCGCGAGCAGTACCTGATTATTTCGATGGATCGTCTCGCCGACATGATGCGTGAGCGTGGCCTAGATCAGATCGCGCTCTTCCACAACTATCCGCACCCGCTCGGTCCGGGTGGCGCTGCTTCTGGCTTCACCACTCCTTTCAACATCGCCAAGCTGGAAGAGAAGCTTGATTTTGTCGGCTTCGACATTTACTCCCGCAAGGAACTCTACAGCCACGTCAAGACCGTTGGCTCGTATGTGGTGGGAACCAGCCGCTTCCCCTACATTCCGGAGTTCATCGCCGGTGTGTGGCCCTGGTACCTGAACCCGGGCGAGATTTACGACGAGGAATTCGTTACCAAGGCCGCGTTGATGCAGGGCATCAAGGGCTTCAGTCGCTACATGCTGGTTGAGCGCGACCGCTGGCTAGACTCTCCCATCCGTCGCGATGGTCGGGTTCGCGAAGACCACGAGAAGATGTTCAGCAATGCCAACCGGATGCAGTCCGAGAACAGCTTTACCTCCTTGCGTCGTGACGCAAAGGTACTGCTCTTGGCAAACCGCGAATATGATCGGCTCGAGGCGGCCTCGGTGCTGGTCTCCTTCCCCGGTGACTTCTTGGAGACCCCGTCGGGCTTCAGCGAATACGCTAATCCGCTGACTATCAGCGAAGACAATCTGGGCTTCGACGCACCAGTACAGTTGGAGAAGAGTAAGGCCTTCGGCGCATGCTTCGAGGCACTGTCTGCCGGCGGTCATGACTTCGTGATCTCCGATACGGATCTCGATCCTGCGCGCTGGGGCGAACGCAGCATCATCGTGCTGCCGACCCTCGATTACCTGGATGCAAAGATTCAACAGGCTTTGGTGGACTTCGTCGCCGGTGGCGGCTGCGCGGTAGTTGGTCCGAAGCTGCCCGAGCTAGACTCCCTGATGAACCCCTGCACTATCCTCAAGGATGCCGTCGAATCCGGCAAGGGCAAGTGGTTCGTTGTCAAGAGCGGAGATGACGCCGCTAGCATGCTCGATAAGGCTTGCGCTGCTGCCGATGTTGCCGCTGTAAGTAAGAGCGATGCTCGGCTCGACGTGGTGGTACATGTAGACCAATCCGACGATAAGCGTCGCGTGGTTTTCGTTGCCAACCCGACTGCCGAGGCTATCGATACCCGTATCGAACTGCCCTTCGAGATCGAAAAGGCCACAGAACTGTGGTCAGGTCAGCCGGGCACCGTCCAGGGCAGCCAGTTGATGGCTTCTATGCCCGCCTACTCAATCAATGTCTACGACTGCTCACTAAAGAACTGAAAGGAACTGCAATGCTTCACGGTGATGTTTTAATGGCCGATCTGGACGTGGACCAGTGGCGGAATGCGCAGCGCCTGCTGCTACGTTCCGCCAAGGGCGCCCGTAGGATCGTGTGTTTGCTGGAAAAGGGAAAGGTAGTCAAGTGCCGCCACACCGAAGGTAAAGAGGTGGCTCAGGCTCCGACCCAGGTTGATGATCTGCAGGCTGCTGCAGACGCGCTGTACGCCGCCAACCGCGACCAGGTTGATTTCGTCCTGGTGGCAGAGCGCGATGAGATGGACGAGTACTTTGCCGAGTACCAGAATACCTGGAACGCGGACGAGGATCTTGACGTGTACGTCTGCCGCTCTTGGAGCTTACTGCGTGGTCGCTACAAGTCCTCGATTGTGACGGCTCCGGAACCCGCTGACGAAACCCTGGGTCTGCAGTGGAAACTGGGCGCGTCTCACGACGATGTGGTGTCGGCTGCGGAGGCGTTCGTGAGCCCGGACAGCACTGTGGTGCTAGCCGTACACGACAACAACTCCTTGTGGACCAGCCTTATCCTGCGTTTCGATCAGGATCGCAAAGTTATTTCGATTGGTACTGCCGACCCGAGCTTGGTGGATATCAAGGGTGACCGGGCTGCGGTCACGGATCGTTTAGTCTCCTTTGCTAATGGTCGCGAGGGCGACGTTAAGCTCGTGGTGAGCTGTACCCGCGAGGCCGCCGAACAGTTCTTGGCTACCAAGGACAAGGCAGCGGTCGTTTCTAAACTTGGAGATGACTTCAAGGTAGAGCGCATCGGCTAACCGTAATAGATAAAAGATGTGGCCGGGATCCCAGGGACGGGATCCCGGCCACTTTATGTTACGCGTCTAAATACTTCTTTGCCAGGACTTTCACCCACCCCGAATTGGGGACTTCTGCGCTCTTTTGTTCACAGGCACCTAGCTATTGTTTTGCGGGTTATCATCACGAAATCTTCGATCCAGAGGGCGGTGCAGTGCTCTTCCTGATGATGAGATCAGGGGAGATAGTGCGGCGAGCGACGGATTTAGAATCTTGCAGGCTACGCACACACAGGGTTCCCAGCGCCACGAAGTCCTGCCGCACGGTGGTTAGTGGGGGATCGAATTGGGGCGCGAACTCATGGTCGTCGAAACCAATGATGCTGATGTCTTGTGGCACGCGGAGTCCACGCTCATTAAGTGCCCGCATCAAACCGAGTGCCATCAGGTCGGAAGCTACGAATACGGCTGTGGGGCGAGGAATCAAGTCCGCTATGTGGCATCCAGCCTGGTAGCCACTTTCTCCTGACCAGTCACCGATTAGTGCTTCTGGAACGGGTAGATCCTGAGCCAGCAGGGCATCTCGCCAGCCATTGAGTCGAACTTGGCCTTCGAGCCACTCCTGGTTGCCAGCTACGTGGGCAATATTTTGGTGACCGAGTCGTATCAGATGTTTCACGGCTCGCACGGATCCTTCGTATTGATCCTCGGATACGACTACGGCGTGTGTAAGGGGGGCAAGGTCAGCGGCGAGCACGACAATGGGTAGTCCGCTGGCCCAGCCAGAGTTTTCGATAGAGTTCAAAGCGAGTTCGGCTTCCCGAATTAGCGGAGCTATGACGATCAGACCGTCAACGTAGGCATCTCGGAAAGTATCGAGCGTTGACTGGAGGGAACCAAAAGAATCGCGATCATTGACGGACAGGATTACATTTTTTCCGACTTCTCTGGCAGCGATTTCGATACCTCGCAAAGCTCCCATCGGGCCGTAGCGCCAGGATGAGTCAGTAACCACCCCAATGCTGCCGGGTCGATCAGTCTTCAGAGCCGCAGCAGCGACATTACGTCTATAGCCTAGCTCAGCGATAGCGGCGAGTACTCGCTCACGAGTATCCGGATGCACGGCGCCCTGGTCATTAACCACGCGTGAGACGGTCTGATAGGAGCACCCAGCTAGACTGGCAACATCATGTAGAGTTGGGCGTCGCTTGCTAGGTGGAAAAGACATACAAGCAACTCTACTACTAAGCGGTTACCAGACACTTTCATAGGTTGTCTGTTTTTCATCTTGATACCGGTAAATCGTTGGGTTTAAGAACCTGGTATTTTAGCCTAGAGATATCTCCAGGAATTATTTTTAAGATGCTGAGCAGACACAATACGGGATGGATAGTTTCCTATGAGCCAATCTTTAGGCGAAACCCCAATAGAACCGGGAGCGCCTCTGCCGGAAGATAGCCGGCAAGATGCGAAAGTTAACTTCCCGGTCTTTTTGGGGTCCTCAGCGGGAATTCTAGCCATAGCTCTGTGGGCACTGATTTCACCCACTAGCGCCGCTGAAGTGTTGGGAGTTGCGGTCGGGGCGATCTCGAAATGGTTCGGCTGGTTTTATATTGCACTGGCTGCCATCATTCTAGTTTTCGTATTTTTCTTGGGGTTCTCCCGCTATGGGGAAACCCGCCTAGGACCGCCTAACTCGCGTCCCGAATTTTCTACTTTCTCCTGGGCTTCCATGCTGTTTGCTGCCGGGATTGGTACCGATATTTTATTTTTTTCCGTAGCCGGCCCGGTCAGCCAGTATCTGCAGCCGCCCGTGGGTAAAGGGGAAACTATCCAGGCCGCCCGGGAAGCCACGGTTTGGACGCTTTTCCACTACGGCATCACCGGTTGGGGGATGTATGCACTGATGGGGATGGCTTTGGGGTATTTCGCTTATCGCCGGAAGAAACCCTTATCAGTACGCTCTGCCCTCTACCCGATTTTTGGAGACAAACTCAACGGTCCGCTGGGGCATACCGTGGACGGAGCCGCCATCCTGGGTACTATTTTCGGGGTAGCCACCACTCTGGGTATCGGGGTGGTGCAGCTTAATGTGGGGCTTGAAATTCTTTTCGGGATTGAACAGGGGATCCCCGCCCAGGTGGGATTGGTGATCCTCGCGGTAGCCATGGCTACTGTCTCGGCCACCACTGGTATTCATAAAGGAATCCGTTTCCTTAGCCAACTCAACGTGGTATTAGCCCTGTTCCTGGCAGCCTGGGTTTTCATCACCGGGAGAACAGATTTCCTGCTTAACGCCATCGTGATGAATATCGGGGACTTCGTATGGTCATTCCCGCGCCGCGCCCTCGAAACCTTCGCCTTTTCAGACGTAAGTGCCTGGATGTCGGCCTGGACGCTGTTTTTCTGGGCCTGGTGGGTAGCTTGGGCGTCTTTCGTGGGAATGTTCCTAGCGCGGATTTCTAGAGGACGCACCCTGCGAGAATTCGTAGTAGGCACCATGGTGATTCCCTTCTCCTACGTCCTAATGTGGGTAGCTATTTTTGGTAACTCCGCTATCGACTTGATTCGCAGCGGAGATAAATCCTTCGCTGAGGCCACCCTCAAAGCTCCTGAAATGGGTTTTTACCTGCTTTTACAGCACTGTCCGGCGGCGGTATTCATTATGGGGCTAGCCACCTTTGTAGGTCTGCTATTTTACGTAACCTCCGCGGACTCGGGCGCCCTCATCATGGCGAACCTGTCCTCATTTTTGCCAACGGTACGTTCGGATGCCCCCGGATGGCTAAGAATTTTTTGGGCGGGGGTAACCGGGTTACTAACTATCGGCATGTTAATAGTCGGGGGGATACCGGCGCTACAAAACGCCACCATTATTATGGGATTACCGTTCTCGCTCGTAATGATCTTAGTGATGATTGGCCTGGCCAGAGCCTTAAAGCAAGATCGGCGTGCCCGGCAGTTGCGAGCGCATTCGGCTCGTAATATTTTGGCGGGAACTGGGTCTATTGCCGGGCGGCTAGAAACTAATTGGCGAGAACGCCTCTCGAAAACATTCGGGCAAGTAACCCCCGTGGAAGCTCAAGCCTATCTGGATCGGGTTGCCGAACCGGCGCTGCGGGACTTTGCCGCAGAACTAAATAAACAGGGGATTCCTGCCGAGGTCGTCCGGGGAGATAATGATCCCCTCGAGCAAGTAGATCTACAAGCCCGCATCTATGATCGCCTTAAACTAACTGCCTTCAAAGGTTCTGACCAGTTTGTTTACCGGATTCTGGCGGTAGATACCGCGAATACTATCTACGCGGGTTCTGCCCCGACTAGTCCTCGATCTACGCGTCTGGAAGTGCATTTGCCCGATAATGATCAAGATTATGACGTGATGGGCTATTCGCACAGCGCTATTATCCATGATGCCTTGGACCATTTCGACCGTTACCAGGACTATTGGCGGATTAACGACGGATAAAGCGGGAAAAGTTTGTGCTTGGGGTTTTGGCGTTTCCTATTGTCGAGCGGGGTTTTCCGGTAAACTGCAAGTATAGACAGGACTGTGAGTTGGCTATTGTTAGCACAGTAGGCAATAACACTCGCGGATCGGGCGACTTGTTAACCAGGTCAAAAGTTGCAGAGTCGCCAGTAGTGTAGAGAGGAAAATAGATGACTATCCCGGTGCCCCTGTACAGATTACCGGAGGCTATGGCCTGTTTTAACTCGGCTTCTTTGATTACCTTGCCTTACGGTGCACACGTAAAAGTTCATACTGTAGATCCGATCTTAGAGGATGGGCGACTGAGAATCCGCAATGCCCGGGACTCGGCTCTGCGTAACGGAGCCGCCAACCCAAATGTTACGTTGATTTGGCAAAGCCCCTATCCCCACGGTTGGAGCCTGGTAGTTGATGGTCAGGCTTGGGCAAACGGTCCAGATTTAATGATCGAGTACGAGTCGGGGATTCTGCATCGTCCTCAGTACCATAACGACGGACCACAGTGGATGTGGCAAGACGGGGAGTACCCCGCCCAATAGGGTGCTCCGTAGGTATTACCTGCCCGGCACGGATCAAGCGGGAGAATATTTGGCTTCTACTGGCTGAAAAGACCGTAATCGCAGGCTATTTCCCACCACAAATGCCGACGAACAAGCCATAGCGGCTCCCGCCAGCATCGGATTAAGTAATCCCAGAGCTGCCAGCGGTATCGCGGCAACATTGTAGGCGAATGCCCAAAATAGATTACCTTTAATGATTTTTAGAGTGCGACGCGAAAGCCGAATCGCATCAACCGCGGCTAAAAGATCCGGGCGCATCAAAGTAATATCAGCGGCTTCAATTGCCACATCGGTGCCGGAGCCCATCGCGATCCCTAAATCTGCTTGCGTAAGGGCGGCCGCATCATTTACTCCATCACCAATCATCGCTACGGTGGCTCCCCGTCCCTGTTTACGGAAAACTGCCACCACTTTATCTTTTGGCTTTACCTGCGCGATTACCTCGTGAATTCCAACTTGCTGGCCTACGTGGCGGGCTACATTTTCTGTGTCCCCGGTGAGCAACACCGGAGTTAGCCCTAACTCTTTGAAGAGGGCGATTGCCTGGGCACTGGTTTCCTTTACCTGGTCGGCAACCCCCAGAACTCCTTTCACCTGACCATCGAGCGCTACCAGCACCAGAGTTTCGCCGCGCCCCGTGTGTTCGGCGATTACGTTTTCGAAAGTGGAGGAAACTGCGATACCTTGCTCGCTAATAAACTTGCGGTTGCCGGCGACTACCAGTTGTCCAGCAACCGTTCCGCGCACCCCGCCTCCGGGATAGCTTTGGAAATCCACTGGTACCTTATCGCTAGTGAGCCTGATGCCTTTAGAAGCTGCTGCTCGGGTAATCGCTCCGGCGATGGGATGTTCACTGCCGCTTTCAAGGGTAGCGGACGCCTGCAATACTCCCAGATCATCGGGAGGAAAGATGCTTACCAGTTCCATGTTTCCACTGGTAACAGTGCCGGTTTTATCTAGGATAACCGTGTCGACTTGCCGGGTGGATTCCAGTATCTCTGCGCCCTTAATTAGAATCCCCAGCGAAGCCCCGCGGCCGGTTCCTACCAGCAAGGCCGTAGGCGTAGCTAACCCCAGGGCGCAGGGGCAAGCAATAATTAACACCGCAACCGCGCAGGTAAAGGCGGTAACCGGGGTTCCAAATATTAACCAGATCAGCAAAGTAAGCAGTGAAACCGCGAAAACTACCGGCACGAAAACTGCGGAAATCTTATCTGCCAGGCGTTGAATCGGGGCTTTACCTGCCTGTGCCTGCTCCACTAGACGGGTAATTTGAGCCAGTTGCGTCTGGGAACCCACCCGGGTGGCGCGAACTATCAGGCGACCATAGGTGTTGATGGTCGCGCCGGTAACCTGGTCACCGGCTCCCACCTCTACCGGTACTGATTCCCCGGTTAGCAAGGAATTATCGACGGCACTGACCCCGGAAACCACCACTCCATCGGTGGCGATTTTTTCTCCCGGCAAGGCAATGAACTCTTCGCCCTCGGCTAGCTCGTTGATGGGAATCTGCACCTGTTGACCTGCCCGTAGCACGGTTACCTCTTTCACCCCCATTTCGGCGAGGGAACGCAGCGCGTCCCCCGCCCGCACTTTGGCGCGTTTCTCAAAATAGCGTCCGCCCAGAATAAACACCGTTACTCCGGAACAAACTTCTAAATAAATATGGCTGGTGGCATCCCCGGGGCGGGCGAGCAGCTGGAAATCGTGGGTCATTCCCACCTGGCCAGCATCCCCTAAGAAAAGGGCGTATAAAGACCAAATAAAGGCAGCTAGAGTACCCAATGAAATCAGGGTGTCCATAGTGGTAGTGGCGCGGCGGGCATTTACGAAGGCCGCATGGTGGAACGGGTAAGCCCCCCACAGCACCACCGGAATCGTCAGCACTAGGGACACCCACTGCCAATAGGGGAACTGCAAAGGCGGAATCATCGCCAAAGTGATTACCGGAGCCGCCAAAAGGGCGCAAATAATCAGGCGGCGCCGAAGCCCGGTCAGTTCCTCGGCGCTGGTATTCGGGCCTTCTTGCCCGTCCTCGCTCCCGAAATCTCCGTCCGCAAATGCGTTATAACCGGCCTTTTCAACGGTTTTTTTAAAATCTTTCGCGCTGAAATCACCGGTTTGGGAAATAGTGGCTTTCTCAGTCGCATAGTTAACGGACGCGCTTACCCCCGGCATTTTATTGAGGGCTTTTTCGACATGCGTCGCACACGCCGCGCAACTCATGCCCCCGATTATCAGTTCTAGGTTCTGAGAATTATCGATACTACTAGCCAACTGCTACCTCCTGCGCCCTATCCTAACTGCTTCCCCAAGCACCTATTAAGCAACTTTTTCCAGGGCGAAAAGCAAGAAACTGGCAGCACCTTTATGAGTTGGGGCTTTGTAAGAATCCCGGTAAGCGGGCGGGAAAACAGAACTAGCTAAGGAAACTAGCAGAGCCGCTAATCGGACTTGAACCGATGACCTACGCTTTACGAGAGCGTTGCTCTACCAACTGAGCTATAGCGGCAAAATGCCACAGGCACCGTGTCAGTCTATCTAGCCTTCCCCCCGCTTTCCAAACTTTTCGACCAGGTAGAACGGTTATTTTCGCCACGCTCGCTGGCGCAGCCGTTGAAACGGTAGAGTTTAGCGCGCCCTCCGCTAGCCACCTGGGTAAAGTAACCATCCAAAGGAACTTGGTAAAAACCGGGCCAAGAGTAAGAGCGGGGAACTCCCATGTATCTGCTGTCAGGACGGGCATAGAAATGGGTGACTTTCAATTTCTCCAGGGACAGACAAACCTGCCGATCGCGTCCAATATTATTCAGGTGATAAAAGAGACGGGCACGGTCAGGATCGTTGTTGATTTTATTCAGAGAAGAAAAAACAACCTTCCGATTAGCGATAGCCTCAAAATAGATGGTGCCAATGGAAGGATCCCCGACAATCACCGCGTCTGCAGGCAAAAAATGGGCAGCTCTTTTTATCAACCTTAGCTCTCCACTATTGGACAGTCCGCCACTTCCGGTCAGCTCCGGATTGAAAACTGATTCTATAGCCCACACCCGACTATCGGAGCCGGCAATTCCCACTGTAAGACAAGTGGCAGCCAGAGTTGCGACAGCGCCTTTGCGAATACGCCCAGGGGCGCCGACAGCGGTAAGAAAACTAACAGTTAGCACTAGTATAAAATCTAATCCCACTCCCATCAGCAGATTTAAGGGCAGTTGTAGGATTGCCATTAGGCGTCGCGGATCCGAATACCACGGACCGGTCACTATTTTGAGTGGTGAAGCGGGCAGGAAAGAAATCATCACTAGTCCTGCACACAGAGCCCAGGAGGCCAGCAGCCATTTTGGTGCTTGCCCATAAAAGAGCGCGATTATCCCCATAGTTAGTAACGCAGCCATTAACGCCATGAAAAATATGAAAGCTGAGGACGGGAAAAAGAAAGGGGTGGGCAGCAGCGGACGCAAGAATGCTAAATATTCATCCCCCTTGCGCTCAAAAAGAGCGGTAGCCAAGCTGGAAGGATTAAGAAAACCGATTTCGAGGATCAATAGAAGACCAAGAGCCGCACCCAACCAGCCGGCGAGACTCGAAAGTTTTCTTTTTCGGATCCCTTGATATAAGTGAGTACCGATCAACGCTGCTAGAAGTGGGAACAAAAACGCTAACAGGTTAAAAAAGATGGCTGGGTGAACCCATACGGATCCAATCCCTAAGAATAAAGAAGTGAAAAAAGTGGCTAGTACGGCAGGCAAAGTAAGTGACAAATCACTGGAATCGGGTTCGGGAGGCTGGCTGCCAGCAGTAGACGATCCCGATAATTTACGCGCGTATGCTAGCACTTGCCTGCCCAAAACCAGCACTAAAGCGACGGCGCCCGGCAATAATGCAATCCCGGTGCCGTTTGGCCACTGAGCGTAGCGCGCTAAGGAATCGGCGGGGAAAGATAGGGTAAACCCAGAAAGCACAATGGTTATTAGTTGAGCTCGCCGAGATACTCCCAGCAAAGCGACCAGGGCGCTCACTCCCAAAATCCACCAGCAAACCAAAAGTAGAAACATCAGGTTGGCGGCAGGAACTACCGATTTAGAACCGGTGAATAACACGGTGAAAATGTGCCAGCCACTAGGGTAATAGACCCGGGCGCTTTGCGGATACAGCCCAGAAAGGGCGTAAAGAGGGTGGGCATCTTGGGTGCGACGCAGTAAAACTAAGCCGTTGTAGTGAAAGCTAGGATCCCAACGCTGAGCCGGGTTAGCGAAATTAATAGTGTGAACCAGGGGGGCAATGCCGGCAGTGATTCCTGCTAGCACCGCTGCGATTAACGGATAATCTCTGGAACTCTGGTTAGTGAGTTTGCGGCACCTAAATAGTGCGCCGATGGCGACGACAATCGTTAGTAGCCCCACCAGTGGGAATACTAGTACCGGTTTCCATCGCCAAAAACTCCCGCAGAAACCTAGTTTTCCCAGCCAGAGGGCGCTAGTGGGAGATAGTAGGCTTGCCAGCACTAATAGGATGAAAAACGTCAGTGCCGGAGCTACCGCTAACGTCACTCGCTGAGGAAGAGTTGGGATGAGGCAGCGCGCCAAGGTGTATCCGGGCAGCAAAGAAAAGAGGACTATCGCGCAAAAAATGGCGATGAGCTCCATGGTTTTCCCTTCCCGAAAATACGTTATTCCTGAACATGACTTTACCGCCTGTCTGGGGAGTAAAGCATGCAGGGCGCAACGGTAATACCGGCATCCCTGCTGAGAAGGATATGAGGCTGGGCTAGAAGTAAAACTAGTTATTTCACCTTTTCGGCTCGCCTGCCGGGATGGGAGGCTACGTCAAGTGGAGTCGCTAGATGTTTCTGGTCGCTAGGAGTATCTGCCTATAGCTGGCGGATTGTTTGTTTAATCATGGCGATCATCCCGGCGCGCACCGATAGCGAATCCACTCCCGCCTGCACCAGCTTTCCTGCCCAAGCCGGATCGGACGCCATATCTCCACATACGCAAACTTCAATCGGTTCTACGGAACTATGAGCGATTTGAGCTATCTGGCGAACCATTTTCACCACTGTTTCTCGTACTTCATCGGCCAGGTCAGCTACCTGAGAATTTCCTCGATCCGCGGCGGCAACATATTGGCAAAGATCATTGGTGCCTATCGATACAAAATCCACGGCTCCACAAAACTCTTCCATGCGTAAAGCAGCAGAGGGAGTTTCCACCATTATTCCCAGTGGTAACGGTATTTGGGCTGGCCTGGCAGCTTCATCAATCCCGTAAGTATCGGCGGTGATTTCTTCTAGGAGGGAACGCACCCAATCCACTTGATGCACGTGATTGACCATAGGAATCATCACTCGCAAAAGCTTACCTAGACCTTCGGATTCTAAAGTTTGGTTAGCGTCGAGAACTGCCCCTAACTGGTCTCGTAACAGGTGCGGGAATTTACGTAGTAAACGCACCCCTCTAACCCCCAAGAAAGGATTATTTTCCGGGGGCTGCTTGGCAAAAGGCAAGGGCTTATCCGCTCCGATATCCCACAGGCGAATCGTGGTTTGCCCGAGGTTGCGCGCTAGCTCAGCGTACACTTCTGCCTGCTGCAGACGGGATGGAGCCCCCTGGTAGCCCGCAAATAGAGTTTCAGTTCGCACCAGACCGCATCCTTCGGCACCTCTAACTGCGCCGGTAGGACCCGAAACATTCACCTGGATAGGTATCTGTTTACCACTGGTGGTAATCGCCGGGGTTTCTAGCTGCTCTAAAGCTTTGGTGGCGGTAGCAACTCGCTCGCGAGCCAGCTCAATCCAGTGGGCAAAGACTCTAGCCTTGGGGTTAACTTCTAAATGTTTAGTTCGCGGATCGAAAACAATGGTGTCCCCGTCATGAACCCCCCATTTCAGACCGGCATAAACCGGGATTCCCCGCGAGGCGGCCACAATCGCACCATGCCCGGTAGTACCGCCACTGCGGGTAACTACCCCTTCGATTTCTGGAGGCAAACTGGCGGCCAGCGGGGCATCAAGTTCTTCAACTACCAGTACCGCTGGGGTGGAATGCTTTTTAATCAGTTCCTCTAGATTATCGAGCTCGCTACCGATCAACGCCTTTTTTAGCAGGCGAGATACCGCAAGTAAATCGGTAGCCCGCTCCGCCAAATAAGGATCATCCAGCTTTTCCATCTTGGCAGCAGCGGCGCTGTAGGCATGGTCTACTGCGGTAAAAGCATTGGTTCCCCCCGCAATTTCATCGGCGATTTCTGCCCGCAGTTCCGGATCGTCCACCAGCGCGATTTGCATTTGAATAATAGAATCCGAACCCAAAGACCCCAGGTAGGCTCTGACCGCTTTGCGGGCTTCTTCTAACGCCTGCCCCTCATTAGGACTGACCCGATAAAACTCGGCGTCCTCGTGCCCTTCCAGCACCAGCGCGTATCCGATAACTATCTGGTCGCCGTTGCGCGCCGGGTCGGTGGGAGTAGAAACTTCTTTAGCTAACTGCTCAGCAATCGCCTTAACCGAACTGCCCTCTGTTTCCTCGGAGCCTCCCGCAATCGTAGGGGGAGCAGTTTGGGTCAAGGCCTGCCGGATAGCAGCAAAAATATCTGGAGCTGCCGGATCCAAAGTGCCTAGCTCTAAAGTCTCACCTTTGGCGATTCCCAAAGAACTCACCTGCGTGAGGGACGCGGCGTTTACTATGCGAAAAGTCCCGGCTTTGCGGGCAAAAACCGGAATTTTTCTCGCTCCAATAGCGCTGGCGAGGGCAGCAGCAGGACTGGCATGCATCCCGTGCGGATCAATAATTTCTAAAGCCAGGGCCGCGGCCTCGGGGGCGGAAAAGGAATCCTCTCCCGAGGCCGTCTCGGCAGCATTATCGGTAAACTCCCCCTCGTCCTCAGGGTGAGGCTTCTCGGTGTCACTGAGCTGGTCAATCTTGCCAGCCAAGGCTGCTTGAGCCTGATTGGCTACCTCTTTCAAGCTCGCGCCCCCCGCGGCGCTAACTACCGCAGCTACCAGTCCTTCCACCAGGGGACCGGAAGATATTAGGCAACGATCAGCCAGGTCGGGGTCAACGAACTCCAAGGCCATTTGTGAACTGAGCAGGGCGGAACCCAAATCTACCAAAATCAGCACCCCATCGGGGTTATCAGCAGCCTCGATAGCTTCGCTGATTTGCTGAGCATCGGTACCCAGTTCTACCTGCTCGCCATCGCTAATTCCCGCTGCCACCAATACTTTGGGGGCGCTGCCGGCGACGGTCATTTGCATCGCGAGCTCTTTAGCGGCAGTAGCTAATGGCAGTGAATGAGACACCACTACCAGGGAGATCATTCCTACTCCTTATAACCGGGGTTATGCCAAAGCCGTGGCGGCCGCTTTGAACAGTAATGCAGAGGAAGTTGCGCCTGGATCAGGAGTGCCCTGAGAGCGTTCCCCCAGATAAGAGGCGCGACCTTTCTTCGCGATCATCGGTTCGGTATCGCTGGCAGCCTTATCAGCGCGTTCGCTGGCTGCCGCCAATGCGGCCTGCAGTCCTCCGGCGGCGGCCTCATCAAAAGCATCCAGAGCGGGATACAGACAGTCAAGCATGGTTTTGTCACCCAGGTTGGCTTTACCCCGTGCCTTTACCCCATCGGCTCCGGCTCGCAGTGCCTTCCCAATAGCGGCAGTATCCGCATCGGGAGTTAGCGCTGCCCCCATTCGCATGAAAAAGGTGCCGTACAGCGGACCAGAAGCGCCTCCCACCTTAGAAACCAGGGTCATGCCGGCTTTCTTCAGCAGGGCGCCGGCATCAGCAAAACTGGTGGGATCCAGCTCTGCCACTGCGGTCATTCCGCGAGCCATATTGGCACCATGATCAGCATCCCCGATGCGTCTATCAAGGTCAGTCAGGTAGTCCGCGTTTTCGACTATTAACTCCTTATAGGCGGTGAGCCAGGCGAAAAAGTCTTGGGTATCTGCCACTATTAGCACCCCCAACGCAAACCGGTAGTGTTCACCGGAGCATCCCAGAGTTTGAGGAGCTCTTCGCTGCCCTGGGTTAGGGTCAGGGAACAGCCGGCCATATCTAGGGAAGTAATGTAGTTACCTACCAGGCAACGAGCTACTTTAATCCCCTTAGCCTCTAAGATCGCGGCTACTTCGCCGTACGCCAGGTAAAGCTCAATCATGGGGGTGGCACCCATGCCGTTAAGCATCGCAAATACCGGTTCCCCACTAAAATCTAGGTCTGCCAAAATTGGTTCTACCAGTTCCGCAGCAAGCTCATCGGCGGTAACTAAGGGGCGACGTTCGCGTCCAGGCTCCCCGTGAATACCGATACCTACCTCGATTTCATCCTCTCCGAGGTCGAACGTGGGTTTACCGGCGGAGGGAACCGTACAAGAAGTGAGGGCAATCCCGTAGGAGCGGGAACGTTCATTTACTTCTTTGGCGATGCGTTCTACCTCGTCCAAGCTGGCTTTAGCTTCAGCGGCGGCTCCAGCCAGTTTTTCTACGAAAACAGTGGCACCCACCCCGCGGCGCCCCGCAGTGTAGAGCGAATCTTGCACCGCTACGTCATCGTTGACCACTACCGAACGCACATCCACCCCGGTTTCGGCGTTTGCCATCTCTGCGGCCATCTCGAAGTTCATCACATCGCCGGTATAGTTTTTGACGATATGGAGGACGCCGGCACCCCCATCTACTTCGCTGGTGGCGGCCATCATCTGGTCAGGTACTGGGGAAGTAAAGACCTCTCCGCAGCAGGCGGCATCTAGCATACCGGGGCCTACGAAACCGGAATGGAGCGGCTCATGTCCGCTGCCTCCTCCCGAAATCAAACCTACTTTGCCTTTAACGGCTCCGCGGCGGGTGTATACCACTTTGTTTTCATGATCGATACGCAGGGTATCCGAATGAGCTAGTTCTAAACCTTTTAACGAATCTGCGACCACATTGTCGGCAGAATTAATTATTTTTTTCATGCCCTCATTGTGTCACGTACCACTTCCGGGCGCTACCGTTTTTCGGGTGTCTGCGGAAGTAGGTTTGCTACTTTGCTTGTTGTTTAGCTTTAAGGGCGGTTAAATCTGTGGACATTTCGTCTATATTTTTACGGATCAATTCCCCTAGCTTGACCGACCCAGTCATACTGGGGTGAGTTTGGTCTACTTGCAGCCATTCGGGATGTTGGGAGGCTTCTTTATTCCAGTCCACCAGCTTCACATTAGCGTACTGACCAGCTATATCAGCTAAAATCTGGTTTGATTTGGGGACGAAAGTCGAAGGTGAATACAGGTTCACCAGTAAAATCATCCGGTCAGACCCTAGTTGAGCGATCACTTGATGTACTAGAGCCGGATCGTAGACTCCCGCATTAGTTCCATAACCGATAACTACCGTCCGCCGAATTTGTCCGGTTGCCAGTCCCTCGGACACTATTTGAGGGGTAACTCCCCATTGCCGGTTGGGGCGGGCTAAAAGGTTAATGCCGGGGATAGCAGAGACTAACCCGCCGCGGGAGGCCGAAAACATGGAATCTCCGATGAAAGTTATTTCTTCCCCGGTGGGATTAGCCGTATTTAGTTTTTTCGACAAAATTAGGCGCTTATCTACCGGGGTCGGTTTAGGTTTGGGGGCAACTGGTGTGCTCTGGCGCTTATCGGCTTTCTTTTCTGCTGGTTTATCTAGCTTTTCTGCTGCTTCAATGGCCAATTGGGTCTGTGACTTCGCGGGTGCTTTCGCCATCGCCACCCCAGTAAAGCCAGTAAGCGCCAAGACCACTAATACTGAGATCACTTGGGCGAATCGGTAGAAGATGGGCGCCTGGGGACGCGAGAATGCCTTGCGGAAACCATGTTTGCGCACCGGGGTTTCTAGGAACCGATAGGAAAGCTCACATATCAGCAGGGTTGCTACCATGCACAGGGCAGACCTTACCCAATACTGCAAGGAGTTCACCGCTGCCGGGTAAAGGGCGGTAGCAATTATCAAAATCGGCCAATGCCACAGGTAAAGACCATAAGAGCGGGTACCTAAGTATTTCAGAGGGCGTAGTTCGCCCGCTTTAGCTAGCAGGCTTCCCGGCTTGAGCAGGCACCAAATCAGGATTGCCACTAGCAGACTGCAGGCGGGAATACCTGCCTTAAAGGTATAGGGCGAGGTGTCGGTAAATAAAAACATAGCGGCGATAAGTCCCGCCAAGCAGATAAATCCGATCAGTTGTGCCAGGATCTTCCGGGATTTACCGTTTGACTTAGCAGACGAATGCGGGGTTTGTACCGGGTCTAACGCGCTCCACAGAAAGGCTACGCAAATCCCGAGAGCCAGACCGAACAGATGGGTGTCAGTTCCAAAATAGACGCGGGTAGTATTTTCCGGATCGAATAGATACCCCATGAGGAAAACGCTGATCGCGGCCAGGGCTAGCGGGATTAGCACCCGCAGCCACCGCCGTTTAAACAAGGTAACGCAAGCCAGGAAGATTAGCGGCCAAAACAGGTAAAACTGTTCTTCAATCGCTAGCGACCAGAAGTTCTTGAATAAAACCGGGGTGGTGGCGGCAAAATAGGAACTGCCGTGAGCGATCTCCAACCAGTTAGTGGAGAAAGTTAAGGCGCCCAGTACCTGGCGCCCGATACCCACTAATAGCTCGCGGTTAACTACATAGGCAGTGGGTACCACCGTGATTATTAGTACCAATAGGGCAGGCAGGAGGCGGCGGGCACGGCGCAGCCAGAAATGCCCTAGGGAAACTTTCCCGGTATTGGATAGTTCCCGCAGCAGCAAAGTGGTTATCAGGAAGCCGGAGAGCACGAAGAAAACATCGACCCCTAAGAAACCGCCGGGAAAGCCACTGGGGAACAGATGATAGGTGATCACCGAGACTACCGCGAGGGCGCGTAAGCCATCTAATCCCGGAATATAGTGAGATTTGGGTTTGGCGGTGAGGTAGTTAGCTCGGGGTTCGCCGGCAGGTAATGGGGGCTGATGAACAGACGGCATCCGTGAAACCCGGGGTTTGCCCGCGGGTAATGGTGGCTGGTAAGCCGGGGGAATCTGGGTGGTAGCAGTCAGGTGCTCAGTTTTTTCATCACGATGGTTACGTTGAAAAAGAAATAGTGCCGCCACTGATGACAGAATAAGTGATGCCGCAACAGCGGTCTTAGTATTCCTATGCTTGCTGTTAGTTCCGTGTTTAATCAAGATGAGGTACTACCTAGATTCGTAACTTACTTCCCACGCTAGTTGCAGCTAATCTAGCGCCACCCAGCTTCTTAGCTATCCCGGATGCGAATAGCTGACTTAGCAAACAAGAGTTTCTCTCTAGTTTTTGCTAGTAATATCCACTTATTGGGGTTGACGGGGTTTTGTTTTTCTGGATATCGCCCTCCGTTAATTTACTATCGAGTTCATCCTATTACCGCAGATAAAGTTAATGCAGACCAGTCTTATTTTTGCGGACGCTGCGGGGCTTTTAGAGGAGCCAGTAGTGCGAGCCCGGTTCCCAGCAGCAGGGTGATCCCTAAGACTCCGAAATGCTGAGAGCTAGCTCCTGCCGGCACGAAAAGCTTTCCAATCCACACAAACAGGGCGAACAGAGTGGGAGACATGAAAGAAACTGCCCTTCCGGTGGTGGCGTAAAGCCCAAAAAGTTCGCCCTCGCGTCCTTTGGGAATAATCCGCGCCAGGAAGGAACGCGAGGCTGACTGGACGGGACCGACGAAAATACACAGCAACAACCCAAAAGACCAGAAGATCTTGGCGCCACCGTTGTGGGCAAAAAAGAGGATCAGACCCAGGCTGGTCATACAGACGAGAGAAAAAACCATTACTTTTTTCGGACCGAAAAAGTCATCGGCGACCCCGCAGGCAATAGTGGCGATTCCCGCCACCACGTTAGCGACAATCGCGAAAATCATTACTTGCCCGCCGTCTAGACCGAAAACGGTAGATGCCAGGATAGCTCCGTAGGTAAATACCCCGGCGAGGCCATCGCGAAAAATCGCGGAAGCAATAAGGAAACGCAGAATCTCGGGGGCAGTTTTTGCTAGACGTTTAATGGTTTGCCAAAGCTCGATATAGGCGGCTTTAACTCCTGCCAAACCCGCAATAGGTTCTTGGTCTTGCGAATCAACCCCTGCCATAGTCACGGGATGGAGTTTTCCATCCGCTCCTCGCCGCCGTCCCGGCAGCGCCAAAATCACCGGGATTGAAAACACCGCAAACCAGATGGTAGCGAACACCATGGCGATGCGGATATTTAGGAAGTTTTCACCGGTTACCCCGAACCAGCCCACTTCGGGGGAAATGAAACCAACATAGAGCACGCCCAGCAAAATAATGCCACCTAAATATCCCATACCCCAACCGATACCGGATACTTTTCCCATGTTTTCTTTCGTGGAAACCCGCGACAACATGGCGTTATAGTTCACGGAGGCGAACTCGAAAAAGATATTTCCAAAAGATAGCAACGCCACTCCTAGCCATAGCGCCCCGGTTTTTCCGAGGGGAGAAGTGGGGTAGACCGCGAACATTAGCGCCATACAGATGGTGACTAGGGCAGAAAACAGAGCCAGCATCCGGGTACCACGTCCCTTGTGGTCAGCGCGCTGCCCGGAAACCGGTGCCACCAGGGCGATCACCAATCCGGCGAAAGCTAGCCCAATCGACAAGTCAGTCGTGGCCTGGTTGCCGGGGGCAAATAAATCTTCGGTAGTTAGATACACGGTGAAAACAAAGGTGGTGGCCACCGCGTTGAAGGCCGCAGAACCCCAATCCCACAGTGACCAGGCTAGAATTTTACCTTTGGTGCGGTCATCGCCACCTGCCAGATGTTCCTGTTGATCACTGGTTTCAGCCATAAGTTCCTGCCCTTATTCTTGCTCGGGATTCTCCACCAGCCAGGTGGCTAGTTTTAGATCCAAGGGGTACGTTATTTTCAAAGCTCGCATTGATCCTGCCACAAAGTATTGCTGGTAACCGAGCCTAGCTGCAAGTAAAGCATCATCTAAAGCCCCGTCCTCGGAAATGCTTTCCTTTCGCGCCTGTTCGTGAGCCGCAAAAATAACCTCCCCGGCGAACCCTTGGGGGGTTTGTACGCAGCGCAGTCGGGAGCGATCGGGGGTAGCTCCTGAGGGAGTAATCTCCACCCCCGCCCGGCAAAAAGATTCGCCGGCGATTTCCCGTACGGTGTCAACCAAAGGGGTGGCGGGTACTACCGCTGGGCAACCAGAGGCGACCGCTAAGCAAACGCGCTGAAACTGCGCGCGAGGAGTGAGCGCTCGAGCTGCATCATGAATTAGGACGATAGCTTCCGGGTCATTGGCGGGCACTAACCCCTCGCCAGTATCGAAAGTTAAGAGCCCTTGCAGACCCTGGTAAACGGAGATTTGCCGATTTGTGCCCCCGGCTACAACTTTCCAAGGGTAGGACAGGGCTGCGGTACGGGCAATCTCGGTGAAAGTATCTAGGTAATCGCCGGGAGCGGTAATCACTACCCCGGCCAAGTCATCCAACGGCTCTAGGGAGCGCAGGGCGTGGTGTAATAGGGTGTGACCAGCCAATTCTACCAACGCTTTTGGTCCGGGATTGCCGAGACGAGATCCGGAACCAGCGGCGGTCACGACGCAGTAAACGCTGCGCCCCATAACTTGTCCTTTTGCCTTTATTTGTCGTTAACCCGGTTGTATTCTACCTGGGCTTCTTCCATGATTTTATCGAGACGATCCGAGGCCGCCTCTTCGTCTTCTTTTTTCGCCAAAGCAAGTTCAGATATCAGAATTGCTCGCGCTTTAGCCAGCATCCGTTTTTCACCCGCTGACAGCCCGCGTTCGTTATCGCGGAAGGTTAAATCCCGCACCACTTCGGAAACTTTTAAGATGTCTCCGGTGGCGATTTTTTCGCCATTAGCCTTATAGCGGCGTGACCAGTTGGAGGGTTCTTCAATATGGGGTTCTTGCAGTACTGCGAGTACTTCTTTTAGGCCTTCTTCATCGACCACGTCGCGAACCCCAACCATATCCACATTTGCCGCCGGCACTTGGATAGTCATATCGCCATTAGTAACCCGCAGCATCAGGTAGGTGGTGTCTTCTCCCTTGAGTTTACGAGTAGTGATATTTTCGATCACCGCAGCTCCATGATGGGGATAAACAACGGTCTGGCCGATTTCAAATGTCATAACTTATAGGCTCCCAAATACAAATTTTCCGGATCCTATTCTACCGTAAATCGGCTTTACCTGCTAAAGAGGGCGCGTAGGTCACATAATTTTAAGGAGATGCTTCTTTTCCGGTGTCTTTGCAAGCCAGGATGTAAAACCAAAACCTGACCTGCCTTTCGAGTATTCCGCCAGGGGCTGGCTTTTTCCTTAGGCGCAGCCAGTAATGGTAATAACTGCGGCCTCGGGTGGGCAAGCAAGACGCACCGGCGAGAATTTGGAGGTGCCTAGTCCTCGCGAAATGTGTACCCGGGTTTGCCCGCCCGGCATCCAATCGGAGATTCCGGCCTGCCCGGCAAGCTTTTTAAGGTCTGGTAGGGGATAGGTTGTACCTTTATTTACCCGAGGAGCCGGATCAGCTACCGTTCCTATCTTCCACCGATGCATCCCGCCCGAATAGCGTAGCGGCAGATCGGTGTTGTTTACCAGAGCCCCAAATCCCGGCAGACAAACCTGGCCTCCGTGGGTATGTCCGGCTAGCACCAGGTCGGCTTGGCAAGCGGCGTATTGGTCGAGAACGCGCGCATAGGGGGCGTGGGTCAGGGCGAGCCGCAAATCAGCTTTCCCCCAGGTATCCGGTACCTGCACCGCCTCGTCGCGCCCGATATGGGGATCGTCGGTTCCCGTCAGTGCCACGGTTAGTTTTTTTGCGCGGTGTCCTTGCCGGGCAGGAGAAGTAAGAGTGCAGGTAGCTGCCTGATTATTAAGATCGCTCCAGCCACCGACAGTTAAGAAGTCGCGAAAATCTTCGGTTGGTAGGTCGGGAACGGTACGTAACTTGGGTTTCTTGTTCGGTAGAAAATAGTGCAACGGCACTTTGGGGATGCCCGAATAGTAATCGTTGGAACCAAATACAAACGCGCCCGGTAGCTTTAGCAAAGGGTTGAGGGCTCGGGAGAGCATCTTTAATCCGGAAGTATCCGCAAAATTGTCTCCGGTTAGCGCCACAAAATCTATATCCTGAAATTCTGCCAGCGAGGCTACCCAATCGGCAAGCCAGCTAGTTCCTGACCAAAGATGTAGGTCTGATAGGTGTAATATCCGCAGTTGCCAGCGCGAACTGGCAGATGAAAGGCTAGGGGAATTGCTAGATGTTCTTCGGTTTTCCTCGGATCTATCTGGGGCAATAGCGCAGCTAGGGGCAGAATCTTCAAAGACTAGCGACGGTAGCTTCCCCGGGTTCGTCCTTAGCTGGTAGCGACGCAGGCGCGGCGATCGAGCCTCGAAAAATGGGTACGCTATCGCGCCTGCAGCTACAGATAACAGGGGGTGGTGTCGCCTCAAAAGTTAATCTTCCTCATAATAAAGAGTTTGAGTGATTTCAGTGGTGGTAGTAGCAGGTGATTGCGAGGGCGAGGGCTCTTCGCTGGGTTGCGTACGCTTAGGTCGCTGCACTCCTTGGGAAATGGTTTTACCCTCTCCAATATTGGCGGCCGGGAAACTCGTGGCCGGCAGGGGTTGTACTGCTGCTGACATGTATTCCCTAAATGCCATGGCGGGAACGGTGTTACCCCAAACGATCCCGTAGTAAGCACCGTTAATCCTCAATCCCGTCAGGTTACGCGGACCTCCCTGGGAATAGCCGACCCAAACCGCGGTTGCCAGATTCGGGGTGGCTCCCACGGTCCAGGCTGCTTTCGGACCGTTAGTAGTACCGGTTTTCGCCATCACCTGACGACCTATACTCACCCGTCCCCCATAGCTATTAGCGGTAGATACCAGTACCTGAGCAGTTTTATTAGCTACGCTTTCTTCAACGGTGCGTTTACAGTTTCCCGAAGGAACTTTGAAAGATTTACCGTCGGCATCCACCACTTTTTCGAGCGCTACCGGCGAACAGAGCGTACCTCCTGAAGCAATTGTGCCAAATGCGTTCGCCATGTTTAGGGGGGTCACGGAACCAGCCCCAATAATGAAAGACGGACCTAAATCCTGTTTTAGATTAGGGTCACCGCTCACCGCGCCTAGATTCTCGCCCATTTTGTAGATATCGCAAAGATCGAGGTTGGTAGCCATCCCGGCATAGGTGGTGTTTAAAGATTTTTGGGTACCTTCTAAAACCGAAGTGGCATAGTTGTTACCCCCGGTAGCGTTCTTTAGCGGCCAGGGACCAGCATGTACCGGGCAGTTACCAGAAACTTTCCAATCGCGCGGGGAATAGTCGGTGCGCCCTCCCACAACCGAATAGGCCGAGTAACCATTATCAAACCAGGTAGCCAAAGTTACCGGTTTATATGATGAGCCCGGCTGGAAGCCCGCGCCCCCACCGTGAGCCTTATCCACCCCGAATGAGCTCTGGGTTGCCCGCGGATGCTCTTTCGCGGGATTACCGTAAGGCGTGTTTTGGGCGATAGCTCGAATTTTTCCCGTTCCCGGTTCGATAGAGGTAATTGCGATGGACAGTCCGGAACCATCGGCCTCGGGGATGCGGTTAAAAGCGGTATCGGTTGCCGCATTTTGCATGTTGGAATCCATGGTGGTGTAGATTTTCAGCCCCCCACGTAGCAACAGGCGTCGCCGATCATTAATGGACTTGCCGAAAGCAGGATTATTGTAAATTTCGTTGACTGCATAGGCGCAAAAGAAGGAGGCCTTCCCGGCGGCTGCACATCCTTGTTGACCAGGAGAAACCTTCAATAATTTAGGAACCGGTACCGCTTTTGCCTCTTTATATTGATCGTAGGAGATCATTTGTTCGCGCAGCATCGCCTTTAAAACCTGGTCACGACGGTTTTGGCTATAATCCGGGTGGATAGTGGGATCGTATTTCGCGGGGGACTGAGTGATGCCAGACAGCAGGGCACCTTCACTAAGCGTCAGTTCTTTCGCGCTTTTCGAAAAATAGTATCGGCTGGCCGATTCTACCCCGTAAACCGAAGTCCCATAGGGGGCGATATTTAAGTACCCCTCTAGGATTTGGTCTTTAGAAAGTTTCTTTTCGATAGCGAGGGCGTCCTTGGCTTCTCGCAGTTTGCGGGAGATGCTCTGCTCGCGAGCTTTGCGAACCTCATTCATATCACCGGCGCGCAGACCTTTGTCAATCAAGGTATTCTTTACCAATTGCTGAGTCAGGGTGGAAGCACCCTGGGTATCCCTACCGGCTAAGTTGTTAGCGATAGCGCGCGCAATACCCTCGAGATCTACTCCGCGGTGCTGATAAAAACGGTGATCCTCGATAGCCATGGTTCCCTTTTGAACCCAGGGGGACATGTCTTTGAGCTTGACCACGATACGGTTCTCGGCATAAAAACGCGCGATTGCTTTACCGTCGCGAGAGTAAATCACCGATTGCTGTGAAGGCTGAGTGGGTTTGAATTCGCTGGGTATTTCGGTGAGGGCGCTCATTCCAGCGCGAGCAGCTAGCCCCGTTACTCCCACGACGGGCAGGGATAGACCGGCTAGGAGCACTGCGGCCAGTGCGATTAAAGCCGCCAGTGCCGCTAGGGTGCGACGAAGCTGCTGACGGGGCAGATAACGAGCGGTGCCTTTTTGCATATTCCTAGCCTACTTGGCTTCAGGCCTATTGGGCACCTTCGTCGGCAGTTGGGAGCAGATTGTGGGCAATAACTATCTATTGTTTTTAGGTAAAATCTTTCCCTGGTTTTCGTTTTGTGTTTTTAGCAAAATGTAGGTACGGTCACATATATAGGCAATGTCGCCGTGAGAGCTCAAGGAGTGAATGATGAGTTTTAGCCAGGATGAGACATGGGCTGCACGAGCTCTGTGTGCTGGTCAGGAACCGGATGCTCTATTTGTACAAGGAGCGGCGCAAAGACAAGTCCGCACTCGCTGTTTCGCGTGTCCAGTACGTCTTGAATGCCTAGCTGATGCCTTGCAATCGGAAGCTAACTACGGGGTGTGGGGCGGCCTAACCGAGAGGGAACGCCGCGCGATGCTGCGTCACTACGAGGATGTAACCGACTGGTGGCAATGGTTAAATGAGTCCCATGACGAACTGGCTGCCGAGCTCCGCCAACCAACCACCCCCAATGTTTTAGCGCGGGTGCGTTAAACGCCTTGCTGCCATTAGACTTGAGCCATGACTAAATGGGAATATGCGACGATTCCGTTACTGTCGCACAATACGAAAGCAATTTTGGATAACTGGGGGGAAGACGGCTGGGAACTGGTTAGTGTAATTGCCGGCCCCAATGGTTGGGAAAACCCAGTTGCCTATCTAAAACGTCCTCGCGGTGAATAAGATGTCGAGTGTTTCTCGCCGTTTAACCGAGTCTGGAATGCTATTGCCCCCAGTAGCGAGCCCGGTGGCAGCCTATACCCCCGCAATTGCCCTTGAGGGTGAGAGCGGATTACTGGTACGCACCTCCGGGCAGATTCCGGTAGTGGACGGAGAACTGGTGGCAACTGGTCTGGTGGGGGCAGAAGTTAGTCCTCAAGACGCTTACCGGGCAGCTCAGGTTTGCGCGCTTAATGCCCTGGCAGCTGGTGCGGAGGTTGCCGGTGGAGTAGATCAGTTAGAACGGGTACTTAAAGTGACCGTATTTGTAGCCTCTGCTCCCACTTTTACCGGTCAGGCGAGTGTGGCCAACGGTGCCTCCGATACTTTCGGGAAGCTTTTTGACCAACCCCATATTCGCTCCGCAGTTGGGGTGGCTGCCCTTCCGTTAGGAGCTCCTTGCGAGGTAGAGGTAGAGTTTCTGGCTCGCTCTTAATAAGTGGGTTTTTAGCTAGCTTTCTTAGCGTGTACGGTGGCGACCCGCCGCGCCGACCAGTAAACGATACCGGTAAAGAGCACGGTACCGATGGTGCAAATAAGCTGCACAGACACCTCATGTTCTCCGGTGAGGGTCGCGATGGCAAACCCGTTAATCACGCAAAGTACCGCGGTAGCCCCCAGTAGGGGAGCTGCCGCCCGGTGAGCCTTTATCCAGGCGTTATCGCTGGCAGTGGTGGCGCTATTGACGATCCCCCAGCGGGAGGCGCGGGGCAGGTGGTGGCGATGAAATAAAATCAGTCCCGCCCCCAGGTAGGCTGCCAGCAGGAGGTAGCAGATGCCAATTACCAAAGCCATCATTTATTCATTCTCTTTCTCGGGCGGTTTCACTTCAAACTTTAACGGATTCTCCCGGCGTTTCAGGGCATCAGCCAGTGCAAATAGGAAAGCGATGATGATGAAAGCTACTACCGCGGACATTCCGTAGCTAAATGCCCCGGTGTAGGCCGCTCGAGCAGGCTCACTGCCGGCAGGGGCATTGATGTCGCCCAGCCGCAGGTAAAAAGCTAAAGTAGCGCCGGCCAGCCCAATGGCTCCTCCTACCCGTTGGGCAGTTTGGGAAATACCCCCGGCCGCACCAGCTCTGCCCGGTGGTATCGAAAGCAGTGAGAGTGCTTGGGCGGGAGAGAAGAAAATTCCCGATCCTAAACCTGCACAGAACATGGAAATTATTAGCAGGTAGGGGATGCTCTCGGGGGAAGCAGTCCGGGTTATTAGGACGGTAACACTCAAAGAGACGATAACGAGGGCGCAGGCGATCACTAAAATCCCGCGACCCCACTTGAGGGTCAGGCGGGAAGACCTAGCGGAAGCAATTGCCGACCCTAGCGCTAAGGGGATCTGTAAAAGCCCAGCTACCAGGGGGCTTATTCCTAATCCTTGTTGCAGGTAGAGGGTGTAAATAATAAACAGTGCTGTCCAGCCTGCGCAAAATACAGTCAGCACTATCGTACCCACCATATAGGAAGGATCTAGGAGCAGAGAGCGGGGCATGATTACCGGTATCTGGCGTTTTTCTCGGAAGTTTTCCAGTGCCCAAAACCCCAGGAAACCTAGGACTCCGCCTGGCAGTAATAACCAGCGCCAATTTCCAAGTCCTCCCCCAGGCATAGTGGCATCAATAAAGGGATACATTACCGCTAAAAAGGATGCTGCCAGCAAAAAGATTCCCGGTAAATCAAGGCGAGTGTCGCTACTAGCAGTGCGGGCGGGGTCAGGATCAATAGTGCGATAGGTGACAAAAATAATTACTAGGCAGATGGGGATATTGATTAAGAAGGCGGCGCGCCACCCGAGATCAGTACCCAGTAGCGCGATTAGCACTCCTCCCATCGTGGGGCCAATGGCGGTGGCAATCCCGATAATCATTCCGAAGGATCCGTAGGCGCGGGTGCGTTCCTCCCCGTAAAAAAGCATCTGGATCAGCCCTAATACTTGGGGGCTGATGATGGCAGCCCCGATTCCGGCCAGTAGACGCATCAAGATTAGAATTAGCGGGTTGGTAGCTAGACCTGCGCCTAAAGAAGAAATGGCGAACACTATTACCCCGATTACAAACAGGCGGCGGTGACCCCAGATATCTCCCATTCTGCCTGCCGGGATTAGGGCAATCCCAAAAATCAGGGTGTAGCCCGCCATTATCCATTGCACATCGCTGCTGGTTAATCCCAGTGCCTTGGTCATGGAAGGGATGGAAACATTGAGCATCGACACTGCCAGTAAGGTCAGGGCGGCCGCCGAAAGCAGGGTATAGAGTGCGCGGTAGCGTTGGCGCCGGTCTGGCTGTGGATTGTGCATCGGTTATAGCCTAAGGGGTGGCGGGTTGAAAGCGTTAGTAAAGCCAGTCAGGGTGCAGTAAGTGCTGCCAGTTAGTAACTTAGGAGGCCGATTTGAGGCGAAATATTTCTGCGGAGGATGGGCAGACGGCATTAGCGGCCTGGAGCAAAGGAAATGCTATCCGGGCAGACACGGGCACCGCGGTTCGTTACAGCTTGCAAGTGTTAGCTCAGCGTCATCCGGGGCAGGCGGTAGAAGTGAGGGTGCCTCCCTTTGGGGCAGTGCAGATTGGCGCGGGAACCGTGCATCGGCGCGGAACTCCGCCAGCGGTGGTGGAAATGAATACGGATACTTGGCTCTGTCTCGCTACCGGGGTTTTTACCTGGGAAAACGCCGTGAACGCCCAGAAGATTACCGCTACGGGCGTCGGCTCAGATTTAACTGCCTATTTGCCGGTGTTTTCCTCGCCGCGCCCTAGTAGCTAGGGGGCAGAGCGTAGCTAGTAGCGGATCGCGGTAGCCTGATTCGCTAAGGGGGAAACTATGCGGAACTATAGAAACTGTCTATAGCTTAGAATATGGTTACTACAAGGAACAGCTCTCAGCAATGGATAGGAGCGATTTGAAAATGTCAGATTCACAGCGGCAGGTACCGCCTACTCCCGGATATCATTCGGCACCTGGAACTCCGCCGGAGCATCGGGCGACTCCGGGAGTTCCGGCAACTCCCGGTTACCACTCGCCTCAAGACGGAGGATCACCTCAGGGATCTGCCGGCTCCCAGGCCGGCGTAGATAGCGCTTCAGATACGGGCAGCAAAACTGTTCCGCGCTATGTATCTCCGCAGCTAGCTGGGCGGGAAAATGCTAGCGATAAAGCGACTGCCAGCAAACCAGCAGCTTCGGCGGCGGCAAAGACTGGATCTGCCCGTCCTAATTTGGGAAATCTGGTTTCGAAACTATCCGACCAGGTGCAGGCACTGGTAAAGGGCGAGATTGAACTGGCTAAAGTTAAGGCCGCAAATATGGCTAAGCGTTCCGGGATGGGAATTGCGCTCCTAGTAGTAGCTGGGGTGCTCGCCCTCTATATGTTGGGGTTCCTGTTTGGAGCAGCGGCAGAGGCCCTGGCACTGGCAGTACCGGTATGGGCGGCGAAACTTATTGTTGCCGCTATCCTCTTGGTGCTGCTGTTGATTTTGGCGCTGGTAGGAAAGGCTTCTTTACAAAAAGGAATGTCGGAAAAACCCGACCCTCAAGAAGGTATAAAAGAAGGTATCGCAGCAGTAAAGAAAGGCTTGGAATAATATGACCGCACGTAGCGAAAGTCAGATTAAGGCAGATCTCGAGGCTGCCCGGGCAGACTTAAGTGGCACCGTAGAGGAACTTTCCGATTATTTTTCACCGAAAGCTAATGTAGAGCGGGCAAAATCCGATGCCCAAAAGAAGGCGCGTGCCTTAGCGGATAAAGCTCAAGATACGGTACAACAAGCCAGTACCGGCAAACCAGAGGCCCTGGGAAAGGTGGCATTAGTTGCTGGGGGAGCCTTGGCTTTAGGAGCGCTGCTGGTGCGCCGGATACTAAAGTAACTCTAAAGCCTAGCTATTTAAACAGTAAGACTATTGCCATCGCCATATGGTGTCATTAACCTCACCTGACGTCTCAAATGGTCTTGGCGCCCGTAATGGGGTATCTTTTTATACAGAACATTTTAGAAGTTTTAGGGTGCGTTTAACGTATCCGTGATTATTGTGGAGGGGGTCACGCCATGGGGCGCGGCCGTCAAAAGGCTAAACAGACAAAAGTAGCGCGTAAGTTAAAGTACTACAGTCCCGAGACGGACTATGAAGCGTTGCAGCGAGAGCTGCAGGCTAAACAACGTGATCATGCCGAAGATGATAACGGCGATGATTACGAGGATTGGCGTAATCATATTCCGTCCGCGACTGATGACGATTGGTTTAATTGATAATCTCGCGCTGGTGCTAGTCACCGGTAATTCCCAAGGCTTGCTGCGGCGAGCCTTGGGTTTCTATATTGCCTCTAGGCGCTAATCATTAGCGGAGATCGCCTCTAAGACCGGCAATCTCCGGGCGCGGCGTGCCGGCGCTAGCGCGGCAACCGTTCCTACCAGCACTGCCAGTAGACAAATCAACCCTAGCGAGCCCCAGGGTACCTCGATAATGCTGATCCCGCGGTCGGATAGGTAGCGACAAACAAACACTGCTAGCGCGGTTCCACCGCCTATTCCCAGGAGGGTACCTGCCAGGGTTATTAGTACCGACTCGACGGTGATCATCAGGGATAGTCCTAGGGAGGACAGCCCCACAGTGCGGATTAGCCCTAGTTCTCTAAAGCGCTGCTGCACCGAAAGCGATAGTGTGTTCATAATCCCTAAACCTGCGATTATCAGCGATAATGCTAATAGTGCGTACAGGACTGACAAAACCTGATCCACCGTAGTTGCCACTCTATCTGCCGCTTCCTGATGCGTTTGTACCACCATAAAGGGGTTGCTGGAAACTACTTTTTGCACCTCGCGTTGTACTTTATTCAGGTCAGCCCCATCCTCGAGTTCAATGGAGGCACTGGTGGTAATATCGGCTGCTTGTGGACCTAGTTTGGTGGCCAGGGAGCGAGGCACCATTACATCCAGGAATATTAATTCGGTGTCGATAGTGGCGGCGATAGTAACTATTTCTTGTCCGTGAATCCCGCTGATCTCAATCTTGTCCCCGGGTGCGAGTCCTCTAGATTTAGCCCAGGCGCGAGAAACCATTGCCCTAGGAGTTTCAGGTGACTGCGAGAAATAGTCTGCGGTTGAACCGCTAATTGGGGTTACCTTAATGTAGCGATTGAACTGCGGATAGGTTACTTGCATCATGGTTTGCTCGGGTATTTTCCCCGGAACCGTAATCCGAAAAAGCCCGATTCCAGTCATCAAGTCCACCCGTTTTACCCCAGATACCTGGGCGGCTTCGTTCAAAAGACTGGGAGAAAGCGAAACCACTGTTGGCTCCGTGCTCACCACCAAATCTGTGTTTATCTTTTGATCTATTACCGATTCGGTAGAGGCCTTGGTAGAGGCAGCCAAAGTCGCTCCCACTGCTACCAGAGCAACTCCGATCATGAGGGCGGCGGCAGTATTGGCCGTTTGCCTCAAGTTGGCAGTTAAGGTGCGCATCGCCAAGCGGGCATGAGGACGCAGCCACCAAATAAGGCCGGCTAAGACCCTAATGATGGCTGCGGATAAAGGAGTAACCAGAATCAGCATGGCCAGCAGAAATAGGGCGGCACCAATCCCGAGCCACAGGCCGTTTTGCCCGCTATCAGAAGAAGACCACGCCAGTAGTCCCACTGCGAGCGCCAGCACCAGCGCCCCAATTATGGCTCGAGGCCATACCGGTTTTTGGGTTTGAGTATTCTGCCGCATTGCCTCTACCGGAGGCGTAAGTGCCGCTGACCTGGCTGGCCAGAGGGAACCGATTACTGTCACGATAATTCCCACTGCTAAAGCCAGGAGGGTAATCGAACAGGACCAGCCGATTTGTAAAGCTTCGAAACCGGCTTTCGCCAAGCCCCAGGAAACCAGGCGGGTGAGTAGATATCCCGCTCCTACCCCGATCGCGGAGCCGAGGGTGCCCACTAGCAGACCTTGCAGTGCCACAATCGAGAACACTTGTCCCCCGCTAGCCCCGATTGCCCGCAACATGGCGAACTGTGATTGCTCAGCACGTACCATCATTTGGAAAGTGTTGGTAATAATAAACGTCCCCACAAATAGGGCGATTGCTGCGAATACCAGTAAAAATACGTTGACAAAATCGAGGGAGCTATTTGCTGCCGCATTTATCTCATCGTTGTATTCGGACTGGCTCATTACTTCTGCAGTATTAGAAAACTCGTTGTTAAGCGCAGTCCGCAGCTTCTGGGGGGACACCCCTTTTTCAGCGGTAATACCGATAGCAGTCGTGGCTAGCGGCGCGGGCTTTTGGGTTAGGGGCACGAAGCCATCGGCATCGACAAAAACATAGTTGGTGAAGGCAACCGGGTTGGGGAATCGATAAATCCCGCTGACTGTAGCGGTTTTACCTTCGGTAGAAACGTATATTTTTAGTTTTTTTCCGGTGGTTATACCTAAACGTTTAGCAGCGGATTCTTCGAGGGCGACTTCTTGGTCACCGCGAGGAGCTTGCCCTTTGATTAAGCGGGGTTGGGGGGAGTGACCCGGATATAGCACCTGCAAAACGGAGACTTGTCCTGCTTGCCCCAGGCGTTTATTGTCCTGGTCAGCCAGCATACACACATCCACTAAATAAGGATCAGCATATTTTACGCCTGCAACCTTTTTGGCTTCTTGGACATTTGCTAAGGCTAGGCTATCCCGCACGGGAGTCTGCCCTTCAACTATTTCACCCTGCGCTTTTCCTACCAGGTAATACTGATAAGTGTTGGTAGAGGCGATCAAAGAATTATAAGAATCGGCAAGGGTGGCGCGGAGCGCAAAAATTCCTGATAAGAAAGCCACCCCGAGCACCACTGCCAGGAGCGACATTTGGAAACGTAGCAGGTGGGCGCACAGGTTGCGCCAAGCTATCCTAATCATGCCTTATCCTGAGGAGTTTCAAAGGAATCGATCGCATCTTGCGAGGAATCAAGGAGCGCTTCTGCCTTCTTAATCATGGCGAGCAAACGTTGTTTTTCCTGATTTAAAGTATCTTCCGGGGTGCGAGGCACCGATTTAGTTGCTTTGACCTCGGCTGGGGGCACCCGATTTCCCGCAGATGTCTTGGTTCCGGCCTCGCTAACGGATGCTGTCGGCTGAACACCGCCACCTGTCTGCTTGCCCGGGGTCTTTTTCGGGGCTGCTTCATTTGCCCGGTAATCGTTTATTGCTGTGGGCTCAGTTTTTTCAGTGCCGGAAGTTTTCCTGGAGGCGGGGGCATCCGCTGCGTCCTCCCAAAATCCGCTAGTTTCCGCTACCGGATTGGAAAACACTGAATAAAGTCCCGACCAGCGCTGGTTATCGTTCTTTTGGTCAGTCCTATTGGGCGTGCTAGCAGCAGCCTTGCTTGCCTTAATGCCACCGGGTGTGGAGATTGGGGGTTTTGTCGGAATGTGGGGGCGGGGCGAGCGCGCAGGCTCCGGCTTAGTTACGGTTTTTGAGGACGAGTGTTGCCTTGGCTTTTCTTCTTTAGTAGCTTTCGATCCCGGTTTGGGAGTCCATCCCTGCCAAGTAGTGCCGCGTTCATCCCGAGTTTCCCGCACGCTGCCACTCAAGCGGGTAACGGGCATTTTCGAGGCGGCGGGCGCGGCCTGTTTAGTGGCGCTTCGAGGCGAGGCAACCTCCACCGGCGGGTTATTTTTCTTTTCTGGTGCCGTCTCCCGCTTCTTAGCCAATGCTCGCCGCGCGCCCTCCCGGGTACGCAATTCTGCGGGTACTACTGGCTTTCCAGCTCCCATTAGTGCGTGCAATGCCCCCGCATCTATGCCTCCAACGTTATTTGGGGCGGCGGGGCTAGCAGGTAGCTCAACTTGAGCGCCGCGAGCTAACTGTAAGTTCGCTAGGCGCGCCTGCATTTTTTCGTGATCTGGCCAGGCTCCTGTTTTGGTTCCAGCCGGCAAGAATGAGGCAGATTGCGAGCCATCCTTTAGTGATTGGCTTTCGCCATTCGCGGTATTAGGTAGGGAGTGCGCGGCCATACACGCCGGTAATTCGGTTTGAGCCGCCAATATCCGTTCGCGTTCTGGGTTATCGAGTTCGGCCACAATTTTGCCATCGGATAGAAACAGGACGCGATCAGCATAGGCGGCTGCCGCGGCCTCGTGGGTTACCATCACTACTGATTGCCCAAAATCGTTAACTGCTTTACGCAGGTAACGCAGTACTTGCTCCGAGGATTCAGAATCTAGATTTCCCGTGGGTTCGTCCGCAAAAAGTACCACCGCATCTTGGAGGAGTGCTCTAGCGCAAGCCACTCGCTGCTGTTGCCCACCTGAAAGCTCTGAGGGGCGATGATTTAGGCGATCTTGTAACCCCAATGCCGCGACCACCTGTTCGAAGCGTTCTGAGGGAAATTTGCGACGGGAGATTTCGAAAGGCAAAACAATGTTTTCTTTCGCGCTCAGCGTGGGGATTAAGTTAAAGGCCTGAAAAATAAAACCGATATGATCACGGCGCAACCGAGTGAGCCGGCGCTGGTTCATCCCTACGATCTCGGTGTCGTCAATCTTAATAGAGCCGGAAGTTGCGGATTCAAACCCGGCTAAGCAGTGCATAAATGTCGATTTACCAGACCCGGACGGACCCATAATCGCAGTGAAGTGGCGGCGAGCAATCCCGATGGAAATATTATCCAGAGCACGTACCTTGCCTGCTCCCGACTCATAATCTTTGGTCAGGTGGTTGACTACAATCACCGGGTCTAAAACTTTAGAAGGCAGTTTAAGACCGGATTTCAGGCGGCTGTCTTGGGAGTTCACCATGTGTTTTATGTTATCCCATACCTCCAGCAGTGTCGTTAGTGCCACTCGCAGCAATATTGCACAGCCGGGATTACAAGGAAGTTTTCCTAATTTGGTTATTTGTAAACAGATCCGCGAATTATGGCTCGGCTAGATTCGCAAGCAGCTTAGGAAGGAGAGGATATGGCAAGCGAGGTGGCGATTGCTGCCGCTATCGGCATGGAGATGCGGCAAGCGGCGCTGGTGGCAGACAGTGCCGCCGGACAAGTGGCCGGGATGGATTTGCGTGAACAGTGGACATCAGATGCAGCTACAGCTGCACAAGGAACTTTGCGGCGTCACGAGCAGCAGCTGATTGCGCTAGCTAGAGCCGCCGTGGCGGCGGATAGCTTAGCCCAGGAAGCAATCTCGGCGCTGCTAGCCCTACAGCAGGCGGGAAAGTAACTATGTCCTCCGATGATCATTCCCTACCGATTAGCGTAGTTGGCGGTCACCAGCTGGGTATTAACACCGCGGTTATTCGCGCTAATGCGGCCAGCTTAAGCAGTGTTTTAGAAAAAATTTTGCAGGTTAGACGGATTGCCAGTCAGGCAGCAAACTCTGCTGCCACCTTGCCGCAGATCTCGGTAACGCAGCGACTGGTTTCAGCGTTGCAGATGCTTGTGGAATCAGCGATAGATCTTTCTCTTAAAATCGGTTTGCTACAAAATAACTTGCTGCTGGCGGCAGCTAGATATGAAAACTGCGAGGCGCGTTCACGGCAGATAGTTTCTGCGTTAGATGTGCTTTCCAATTTCTTAGCCTTCGGTAGTCTTCCGGCAATGGTGTTATGGAAAAAATCTGGTGATTCCTTAGACGATTCTGCGCTGTGGGTTTCTCAAAACGACCGGCACCGCGAGAATTCTTTGCTCACAGCCCTAAAGGAGCAGGGTGTAAACGGCAACGGGTTGATAGTGCAGTTCTTGTCTGCCCAGCTCGCCCAGCAGATTGCTGCTTTTCAAGGACCGAGTTCGCTATGGGTAGCCCCCAAAATCGATGGTAAATCTCAAAAAGTTTCCGCTCCTTTAAACATTTCTGGACTGGTCAGCGAATTTAATCGAGCAAAAGCGTTTGCCGACCACGGCGAGTTGCGGGTAGTTAAATATCGTACCGGTAATCGGGTTGCTTGGCGGGTAGATATCCGTGGCACCCAGGTTTGGACTGTTACGGGGGCAAATCCTCAAGATATGCGCACTAATTTGCAAACTAATGCTTCGGGCAGGGCAGGAAACTCCGATATGACCAATGCGGTTACTAGAGCCTTAGATCAGGCTGGGTATCGCCGCGGGCAACCGGTAGAACTGATAGGTCATTCGCAAGGAGGGGCGGTGGCAGCACAATTAGGGGCAAATCCTGCTTTGGCAAAAAAATACAATATAAAAAGCGTGGTAACACTGGGTTCTAATACCGGCAGTTTTCGTCCGGCGTCAGGAGTCCATATGGTTTCTCTAGAAAATTCTGCCGATATTGTGCCTCGGCTTGACGGACAGAGAAATCCCAACGTTCCCAACCTGACCACGGTGCGAACCTATAAGAACTACCACAGTGTGGGAGGCAATCATTCTAAAGAACTATATGGTGAGGTCGCGAAGGCATGGGAGCGGTCAGGAGATGGAGACTATGCGCGTTTCATCGAAACGCGTAACCATAACTTGGGGATTAATAGGACTACCAAAGCCACGGCGCAATCATTTGTAGTGCAACGTATGGAAGCTCCGCGACCCGCAAATCCTAGAACCATAAAACGGCTTATCTCATCCTTTTATGGGGTTACACCAGTAAAGTAATAATGATCAGCATCGCCACCGCTATCTCCGCAAACCCTATCCGCGATATCGTAAGCGCCTGCGGATATCTCTTTTGCAATAGCGGTACCGCAATCGAGCGCGCCAGCAGTAGCACCCAAACCAACAGATGCCACCAGGTAACCCAACCTAGAATGAATAATGCCAGAATAACCGCAGTTAGTACTGCATGAGCACCTATCGAAAAGAACCAGAATGTCTGGGAATTTCGTCGGCGAACCAGAGAACGCACGTAGGGAATAGTCGACCAGTAGTAAGAGGTAACCACCCAAGCTACTACCAGCATCCAGCCCCAACCTTGCAGATTTCCGGTAGGAGATACGACCCAGTCAACATTACTGGGAGCAGTATTTTCCAACCAGGGAATAGCAGCGAAAGATCGCGAAAACTGGGTGCCGATATCGTAGGAAACTAAGCTCATGACTCCAGTTGCCAAAATGGTACTGGTGCGTGCCAATAAAGATCGTTCCCGATGGCGAACTGATTCGGCCACTGCGATTACGATTAGTGGGAAAAACACTAAGGTCCATTCCAGCAGCGGAGGTGCTACCAGCAGGCTGATAACCCCTAAAACTAGGGTTATAGCACCATAAATTTGCAATGGTTTGAAGTAGCGATCTTTGCGGTGGGATCGCAGCCAGAGTCCACCCGCATTAAAGGTGAAGTATCCGCAAATCCACAGCGCAAATACCAGCCAATGAACTGGACGAAGCGAAGACTCTATCACCCCAATCCAGTAGGGTAGCAGCGCCATCGCATAGGCACCCTCTTGAGTCGGCATCCAGCCGTTGCGTGCCCATTTGCCCCAACGGTTTGATTTTTTACCCAGCTGTTGGATGATACGGAGATCATCTTCGCGTTTATCTGGCTTTTTTATCTGCGAAAAATCGTTTTCCACTACCCGACGAAAGCGGGAGGTGTGAGCCTTCACACCCGGTAGTTGCAGTTTTTCCGAGGGCGAAGAAAGCTTTTCGCCTTTCCGGGAAGCTTCTGCAGGTTTTGCCAGCTGGTCGCTAGGCGGGGGACTGTCAGCTTTAGATTCCCCCAGCAAGGGGGCATGAATCTTTTGCAGGTTACCTGTGTTGGGAACGGCAGTTACCCCGCCGGTGATAGTAGTGGAAGCACCATCCTCGGCACTGAAGCCCTGTGGTTTTCTAACCAGAAGAGAACGCCGGATTGGGGTATCGGAGCTGGCATCGCGAGGAGCCGCGCCCGGGGGGTCTTCACTATCCAAGGGGATAGGATTCTCGCCCTCTAGGGGATCTGAAGTGGCGGACGTATGAGAGGAAGACTGCGGAATTGTGCTGCGTACCGGTTGCGCCCCTGAGGGCGCCCTGTCCGGTTTGACCTCGTCTTTGCCCTCTAAATCTTCGGGCTTAACGGCTTCATACGCATTTTGCACATGGGCAACCGTACTATGAACACATGAGATTGTGCTTAATAGACGCTCACGAAGCGGTAGCATTTTGGTCTCGTTTAGATATAAAAGTGCCGATAAGAACGACTAATAACACTTAGGTCACATTTTTTCTGACGGGATGAATATGCGCTCAGGTATTTAAGATACATTTGCGTCAGGGAATCCCTTATCCGTTAAAAAATCTTATAAACCTAAATTCCCTGGTAATGGCAATTTAATAATTAAATGCCTCTTAGCTGGGATCGCAGTTCTAAGGTAAAAGTATGACTGAAGTTCGTATTCATGGCAGAGGTGGCCAAGGCGTCGTAACTGCTGCTGATCTGATCGCCTATGCGGCATTCAGCGATGGGCATCATGCGCAGGCGTTCCCTTCTTTCGGTTCGGAGCGCACCGGTGCGCCGGTAGTTTCCTATTGCCGGATTGCAGATAAAGAAATCCGTACCCGCGAACCCGTTCAGGAACCCGATTTGGTGGTGGTGCAAGATGCTACCCTACTGGCGATTATGGACGTGTTTTCGGGTCTGAAACCAGACGGTTTCGCGCTTGTAAACTCGGCCAAGTCGGCCGCTGAACTGGGGATCGAGGAAGTAATCGCCGCCCACCCGCAAGGACACGTGGTGATGATACCGGCTACCGAGATCGCCAAGAAACACCTGGGTCGCCCCCTACCGAACGCAGTGATGCTGGGGGGAGCAGCCGCCCTAACCGGGTTAGTGCGCCTTTCCAGTGTTACCCAGGCGATTCAAAACCGTTTCCACGGCAAAGTCGGTGAAGGCAATGTGGCCGCCGCGGTCGCCGCCTACGAAATGGTCAGTTCGATGAAAGCAGAGGCCAAGTAACGTGCTAAAACAGATTGAAGGTTCGCAAGCTATTGCGCAATCGGTTGCCGCCTGCAGCCCGGAAGTTGTCAGTGCTTACCCGATTAGCCCCCAAACCCACATAGTGGAGGCGCTATCTGCCCTGGTTAAAGCAGGCAAGATGGGCAGCGCGGAATATATTAACGTAGAATCCGAGTTCGCAGCCATGTCGGCCTGCATCGGGGCTTCGGCAGTGGGGGCGCGTACCTATACCGCGACTGCCTCCCAGGGGTTGCTCTACATGGTAGAGGCGGTCTATAACGCTGCCGGGCTAGGGTTGCCCATAGTAATGACGGTAGCTAACCGGGCGATTGGCGGGCCTATCAACATTTGGAACGACCATTCTGACACTATGAGTCAACGCGAATCCGGCTGGCTGCAATTGTTCGCGGAGAACAACCAGGAAGCCTCGGATCTGCACGTACAAGCGTTCAGGATCGCCGAAGAGCTTTCGGTTCCAGTAATGGTGTGTATGGATGGATTCATCTTGACCCACGCAGTTGAACAGGTAGATGTTCCGGAAAAAGAGCAGGTAGAAAAGTTCCTGCCTCCCTATACTCCCCGGGTCGTCCTCGACCCAGCCGATCCAATTACTATTGGCGCGATGGTGGGACCGGAAGCGTTCACCGAAGTAAAGTACCTCCAACACGTCAAACAGCTGCAAGCCTTGGAGCTCATACCCAAAGTGCAAGCAGAGTTCAAGAGCATTTTCGGGCGCGATTCCGGCGGGCTGGTTCGTCCCTACCGGATCGAGGACGCGGAAACCGTCATCGTGGCGATGGGTTCGGTGCTGGGCACCATTAAAGACGTAGTCGACCAGCGGCGCGAAGCGGGCGAAAAAATCGGGGTGCTGGGGATTTGTTCTTTCCGACCCTTCCCCTTTGAACAGGTAGCCCACTATCTTGGTGGCGCTAAACGCTTCATTTGTTTAGAGAAAGCTTTCAGCCTGGGTATTGGGGGAATCGTGGCTTCTCATTGTCGCTCTGCGCTTTCGCGAGCCGGCAAATCAGTTCGTGACTATGAAGTGATCGCCGGTTTGGGCGGGCGCAATATCACGGAGCGTTCCCTGGAGCAGGTGCTGGATCAGGTAGCCGCCGATCAGCTAGAACACCTGACTTTCTTGGATCTGGATCAAGAACTGGTTGAGGCCGAATTGGAACGGGAGAAAGCTACCCGGCGTTCTGGTCCGATCAGTGAAAACATTCAACGTCACGCCACTCAGCGTGCCAATGCGGCGCGCGGAATTTAGGAGGCAGGCAATGTCAGCAACTATGAGTGTTCCGCTTCCGGCACCGCAGTTTCGCGAAAGCGTCGAAACCGCGATTCCGGCACGCGAAAATGTAAAGTTTTACCAGGTAGGCTCCTATGCGGTGGGTAATCGCCTGGCGGAACTAGATTATCGTTCCGTCCAGTCTGACCCGAACCGGATCAACTCGTTAACTTCCGGTCACCGTGCTTGTCAGGGCTGCGGGGAAGCCTTGGGGGCGCGTTACGCCCTCGACACCGCGATGGATGCCGCCGATCGCGACCTGGTGGCGGTTAATGCCACTGGCTGTCTGGAGGTTTTTTCTACTCCTTACCCCGAAACCGCTTGGACGATTCCTTGGGTACACTCCCTATTCGGCAATGCTCCGGCGGTTGCTTCGGGGGCGGCGGCGGCGCTGCGCGCCAAGGGCAAGAAAACCCGGGTGGTTGCCCAGGGTGGTGATGGCGGCACCGTAGATATCGGGATGGGCTGCCTGTCAGGCATGTTCGAACGTAACGACGACGTCCTCTATATCTGCTATGACAATGGCGCCTATATGAATACCGGGGTGCAGCGAAGCGGGGCGACTCCGCCCGCTGCCCGTACTGCTACTACCCAGCCGGTAGGCGAAAAACCCGGAAACGTGTTTGGCCAAGGTAAAGATGTACCGCGAATCGCCATGGCGCACGAGGTTCCTTATGTAGCAACCGCCACCGTCGCGGATTTGCGCGACCTGGAATACAAGGTACGCAAGGCCATGCAGTTCCACGGTTCTCGCTATATTCACGTACTGGTGCCGTGCCCGCTGGGTTGGGGATCTGCTTCTAACCTGACTATTCGTCTGGCGCGTTTAGCTACCCAATGCGGACTGTTCCCGGTTTACGAGGCCGAGAACGGGGAAATCACTTCGGTTACCAAATTGCGCCGCCCGGTGCCGGTTACCGAATATATGCGTCCGCAACGCCGCTTCGCCCACGTATTTAAGAAAGGGCAAGAAGAGGTCTTAGAGCGGATGCAACAAATCGCGGATCGTAATATCCGCCGCTACGGCCTAATCGATCCGGAACAACTGGATGAGGACGTACTGGAGCGGATTTTGGCGGCGGGTGAAGACCCCGAGGGGCGCTTTACCCAACGCATTATCGAAGAGGCTTCGAAAGCCAAACGTACCCAAAGCGACGCTTTTTCTGCGGATGACCGCCCGGCTTCTGGGGCAACTTCTGCTTCCGCGATGCGTCATATTGCCGGAAACTCGGCTTCAAAGGGGGAGAACTAAATGAGTCAAACTGCTCTGCCCACTCCGGAGATTCGCAGTGAAGATACCGCTCCTTGGGCGGTGACTTTGAATGTGGGGTCGTCGCTGGCGAATGAAACCGGTTCTTGGCGCACTGAACGCCCGGTTTATGTATCCATGCTGCCCCCCTGTAATAAGGCTTGCCCCGCCGGTGAAAACGTCCAGGCTTGGCTATACCACGCCGAGGAGGGCGACTACGAGGCCGCTTGGCGCGAAATCATGGTAAACAATCCGCTACCTGCCACTATGGGACGGGTTTGCTACCATCCTTGCCAAACTGCCTGTAACCGCGGGCAAATGGATGAGGCCGTGGGGATTAACGCGATTGAACGTTTCCTGGGCGATAAAGCCATTGAAGAGGGCTGGAATGTAACTATAGATGCGGCTCCTACCGGTAAACATGTACTGGTAGTGGGGGCAGGACCTTCCGGACTGTCTGCTGCTTATCATCTGCGCCGTCTCGGTCACGAAGTTACCGTAAAAGAAGCCGGTCCCATGGCTGGCGGAATGATGCGTTTTGGGATCCCTAAGTATCGTCTGCCCCGCGAGGTGCTCGATGCCGAGATTAAACGGATCGAAGACCTGGGGGTACGTTTCGAGTTCAATGCCAAAGTCGAAAATGTTGACGATGTGGCTGATGACTACGATGCCGTATTCTTGGCGGTGGGGGCGCATGTAGGTCGTCACGCTGATATTCCTGCTGGTGCCAGCGCTAAAGTCATGGATGCCGTGCAGATGCTCGCCGAAATGGAAGGCGAAGAAAAACCGATGGTGGGACGCAAAGTTGTGATCTATGGCGGGGGTAATACCGCGATTGACGCTGCTCGTACCGCCAAACGTCTGGGCGCGGAAGAAGCGGTGATTGTGTATCGCCGTAACCGTGACCGGATGCCTGCCCATGATTCCGAGGTGCGTGAAGCCGAGGAAGAAGGGGTAATGATGCGGTGGCTGTCCACCATTAAACATATTGATGGCGGCAAGCTCACGGTAGAGAAAATGGAGCTGGACGAGAACGGCTTCCCCCAGCCGACCGGTGAGTTTGAAGAACTCGGCGCTGACTCGGTGGTGATGGCGCTAGGTCAGGAATCTGACTTGGGTCTGGTAGAGCGTGCCCGCGATATCGAAATCGAAAAGGGAGTCGTCCAGGTTAACTCGCAGATGATGACCGGGCGTCACGGGGTGTTTGCCGGTGGGGACATGGTTCCTTCCGAGCGTACAGTTACGGTGGCGATTGGTCACGGTAAGAAAGCCGCTCGCTATATTGATGCTTTCCTGCACGGCACCGAATATCATAAGCCCCCGGTCACCGGGGATGCCACTTATGATCGGCTTACTAACTGGTATTACGCGGATGCTCCTCACCGGGTACGCGCCAAGATTGAATCCGCCCGGCGCTCCTCTACCTTTGACGAGGTAGTGCAAGGCTTAGATCAAGAGTCTGCCCTATTCGAGGCACGGCGCTGCATGTCTTGTGGCAACTGTTTCGGTTGCGATAACTGTTTCGGGGTTTGTCCTGATAACGCCATTAAGAAGATTAAACCGGGTGAGTACGAGTTCAAGTATGACTACTGTAAGGGCTGCGGGATTTGCGCTGAAGAGTGTCCTTGTGGCTCTATCTTGATGATCCCGGAGGAAAACTAGCTACTCTCAAGGAGTTCCCTGCCGGGTAGGCGGCCTTTAATGGGTGTTTACCAGGGCAGGGTTTTCCTGTTTTCCGCGCTTAACGTACCCTCGCCCTCGTATATGGTGCATTCGTATATCAGGGGTGCGTGCCTCGCGGGAGTTTCGCTGCTTTCTATCTTCGCCGTGTGCCTGCGCCAGGGGTAATCGCCAATTTATCCGGATTATCCGGTGATTAGGCGCGCCAAAGAGTAGATCGGAACCGCGATGAACAAGGTGGGCAGGAGAGCTAAGGTGAGTTGTCGCCAACGGTAGTTTTTGCCTGCCGGCACCATAAATAGCACGTTGATACAGGCGACTAGCAGCCCAGATAGGAATCCTAAACCCACAGTCATGATCCAGATCGCCACGGCGGGATTGCGGTAGGCAAAGGGGATCGCTAGGGCTAAATCTGAGTATTGGTAGAGCACAAAATACGTCAGTAAGCCCGAGGCTACGATCCCGGCTAAAGAGCAATATAGCCAGCGGATACTGGCATATTTGGTGGGCACCGCCAGGGTGAGGCAAGCCAGTCCCATGGCTGGTAACGCTGCCATTGCCAGAAGATTCATAGTGGGGTAGGCGATGGCCAGTCCCCAGGCCGATCCTGCTGCTACCAGCGCACATCCAGCGATAGTGCTAGCTAGTGACCAGGTAGTTAAAGGCCGATGTTTTCCCCGGGTCATTTCGGCGATAAAAGCTGCCAGTACACTCCAGGAAAGTACCAGCGGAACCCAGGTTAGATTATTAGTTAAGAATGCGGCCAGCAGGCAGCCGATTCCGGCGATTACCACCACTAAGCCGGTTCGCCCCGGGCTGGGAGCCTGGGAGAGGCTACCCCAAGTTAGGGAGACGGCGATAGTTACAACGGCGGCAGTAAGTACCGCCAAATAGGGGTTCCAATAAAGGAAAAACAGCATCGCTAGGGGAGGCAGGGCAGCAAGTAGTGCTACCCACCAGCTGCGAGCAGCTATGGGAGAAACCGGTTTCGGGGTAGGTTTTGTAACCGCATTTGCCAAGCCAGGCGCGTTTTTTTGGGTGTTTTTGCCGACAGGGGCAGGGGAGTCTGCTGGCGCAGACGGGTTCGCGCCGCTCGGGGTTGCCTGCGGTGTGGTTGCCGAATCTTCCATATTTCCGATTCTCTCCCGGTTTTGCTCTTCGCCCAATTGCGTCACTTTTATAGCTTGTGTCTTACTTACTCTACTAGGCTGTAGCTCATGATGGATTTACCTTTAGGCTTAGCGAAAGAATTAATCCCCCTGGCGTGGCTACTGGGATCTTGGCGAGGGTGGGGAACCGCGCGTTTGCCTAAAGAAACGGATGCTGAAAACGCAGAGCGTGAAGAATGCTTTATTTGGCAAGAAACTACTTTTCGCGCCACCGGAACGAGTCTGCAGCAAGCCACTCTCACCTGGTTGGCAGAACCGGTCGCCGAAAAACCGGATATGCAAGCTGACGCCGCGACCGGCCTCTCGCAGTTGCGCCGTGGTGCTTTGCTTTGGCGGGAGGATACCTCTTGGAGAGTAACTGCCGCCGCTCCGGCCGATAGTGAGCAAGAGGCGCGCTCGCGTTGTCGCCTGACTTCTGCTGGCGGCCCCTACACCGCCGAGGTTTCCTGGGAGGCGGTATCGATGGGGCCGCGGATTATGGTTTCTTCCCGGCGCGCACCTGCTCCCTTCGAGCAGCTTTCGCGAATGATGGGATTGGTTTCTTCGGAACTGTTCTGGGCGCAAGATTCGGTGCTTCCCGGTAAAGATGCCGAATCTGATTTTTCGGCGCGCCTATTGCGTCTGCCCGCCGGAGAGGAGACTTTGAGCGCCCCCGGGGTGACGTCTTTGCCCGCCGGGGAAGATCCGCGCGAAGAGCTAGATAAAGAGGACGCCGCGGAGGTAGCGGAGGCCAAAGCGGCGAACGATACCGGGCAGACCGCAAACGGGCAGGAAGCTGCTGATCCGCACGAGGATACTCCAGGTATTAACCGGGCAGAAGGAGCCTAATAGTGACTTTTGTAGACAACCAAGTGGCTTTGCGGTGCGGATACGGGATCGCGGAAACCGGGCTGCAGGTCATCACCGTGTCTGGCTCGGACGCTCCCTCCTGGCTAACCACCCTATCTTCGCAAGTGCTAACCGGTATGGCTGCGGGGGAGAGCCGGGAAATGCTGTTCCTGGATGCCAATGGCCGGGTCAAATTCGCGGCTGGAATCGTTTGGACCGGCGAGGTTGCTTGGCTGTTTACTGCGGATGCGCTGGCTTTGGCGCAGTTTTTAGAATCTATGAAATTTATGTCGCGGGTGGAGGTTGCCGTACGCGCGGAGCTTACGGTTTGGGGTTTTTTCACTCCCAGCCTAGCCGAGGAAGTGCTGGCACATTTTGGGCCGATTTGGACAGACCCATGGCCAGGAATAACTGCTGGTGGCACCGCTTATTCTCCCCGTTCTCAGGCTCATCCGGGGCAGGATTACCCGGCGCGCCTGGGGGTAGTTCCGGTGGAAAAGACTGCCGCAGTTCGCGCCCAGTTACTTTCCGAGTGGGAGCAGCTTTCTTGGCCACGAGAAACTGAGGACGGATACAGCCTGGCTGCTCCGGTTTTTGCTGCCGCGGCCGATTGGCGGGCTTTACGGATAGCGGCTTGGCGTCCCTACGGCACCGACAGTGACCCGCGCACTTTGCCCCATGAACTGGATTGGCTGCGCACCGCGGTACACCTTAATAAGGGATGCTACTGCGGGCAGGAGACAGTAGCGCGCGTCGTTAACCTAGGTCACCCTCCGCGCCGGGCGGTCTTTTTGCACCTGGACGGCACGTCCTCGTTGCTGCCACCTCCGGGAGCGGAACTCTATGCTGGGAGCCGCAAAGTCGGTACGGTGCAGGCGAGTGCCAATCATTTTGAGGACGGGCCGATTGCTTTGGGGTTAGTGAAACGGACTGCTCCCACCGGGCAACTGACTGTCTGCTGGAAAGAGGGAGAGGAAGAGCAATCTTTGGCCGCGGCGGTGACTGTGATTACCGATCCTGCCGGGGTTTCCTGGCAGGGACAGTCCCGCATTGATCGGAAAGCCTTTGCTGACGCCTCCCCGCGTTCGGGTTCCGGATCGTTAAATATCGCAGGCTAGGAGGGTCTTATGCGTACCTTAATTCAAAGGGCACTTTCCGCGGAGGTGACGGTTGAGGGTAAAACCGTCGGGAGGCTGGATCGGCCAGGCCTGGTGGCTTTCGTGGGGATAACTCCCGGTGACGGCCAAGAGCAGATTGATTGGACGGTGCGCCGCCTACTTAATCAACAGATTTTTGAGGACGGCTCTTCAGTGCTGGAGTCGGGGGCACCCCTGCTGGTGGTTTCCCAGTTCACCCTGTATGGTTCGGTGCGCAAGGGACGCCGCCCTTCCTGGACTTATGCGGCTAAGGGCGAGGTGGCACATCCTATTTTTGACAAACTAGTTGCGGATTTGCGCGCTGGTGGCGCGGAGGTTGAAACCGGAGTCTTCGGCGCGATGATGCAGGTGTCTTTAGTTAATGATGGGCCTTATACTTTGTGGCTGGCCAAGGAACCTCAGTAACGCGTCAGCTAACGCTTTTTCCTGGCGGTTACTAAGTATTGCTGCCTTCGGTTTAGGCTGGTCACTAAAGTTAGTCTCATAATTAAGGAATACCCAGTTCGGAAATCATAAAACCGCTTAATGGATTTTTAATGTTAATTCGTAATTGATACAGGCCTTTTGTCCTGTGAATCTGTGCACTTTTCAAGACAGTCCAGATGGTAAGCGCCGCTAAATTCCCTGTTGAAAGTGGGCTAACTTCCGCGAACTACCTCAGTATCCTAGGTTTACCTCTATAACTCTCTTGCGTTGTTCTATGAAAATCTTGTAAGATGGTAAGTGTATTAAAATAAATTAACTACACCTAGACAAGTTAATAGTGTTCCTGTCGGCATTGACAACAGGCCAGGTCCCTCCAGGCGGGGCGTTTGGGCGTGACATAACCCAGGCGAACGCCTCGTCAGGATCTGTTGGTGGAGATGTCGATCCCTCCTTCTAGTAGACACAGGATGAATAATGATTAACAGTCAAACTGCTAAATTGTTGCGGCGTTGGATCGTCGCTGGATTAGCTGCTGCATTAGCCCTGGCATGGACTATCACCACCTTGGTAGCCCCCTCCCAGGCCTCCGATACGGAGAATGCCCAATTAGCAAAAGATTTCAAAGCCGTAGAAGCCGGCATGAATTTCCAGGAGATAGAGGACGGAAACTGGGATATACCTAATCCGCCTTTTGCCGAGGGAACTATATTTTGGGCGGAACAGTTCGGTCAGAGGAACAATCATTGGCCAAATACTCAGCTGAGAGACGCGTATAACAATGCGATTGCCCAGAGTAATGGGTGGTCGAATGATTGGGAGGTAGAGCTCCCCAACACGCTTCGGATGCATAATGCGAATTACCTGATGGTAAAAAACCGCGGAGATGTCTATCGAGATGTTAATCAACAGGGTGTCCTGACTAAAGCACCGGAATACTACACTAGTTCATTCTGCGCACAGCCTGGTTTTGGGATTGACCCCTCCTGGTTAGATCCCAGCAAACCGGGGCATACGGAAAAAGGTTTGAAAGTATCTATTGATGCTGGCGATGCGGTAGGTTCTGTTGACAGATCATCGACAGGTCGTATGGTCTCCGACCCTAAGATTCAACGAGAGCTAAAGGCTTTAGCGTACATCTATAACGGTGGGGATCGTCGTCTGATGGATGTTGACACTAGTTACCCAGCCGGAAAAGATTTTTACGAGCAGAACAAATTACTGATCGAAGAACATAAAGCTGCCTTGGATCTGTTCAATCAGTTAGATCCGTACCAGAAAAATGGCGCCGCCCAGGCTCTAGTTTGGGCCATTGAGAAGAATTCTGCCGCAGACGGAATTTTTGTCTATCGAAAGGGAACCATCGATTGGACTGTTACCAATGTGGCGCGGGCAGTATTGCCGCATATTCGGAACATCGCCAATGCCGAAATCAAGATGTGGCAGGCGTATCAGGCACTTAAAGATCAGCAGATCGCTGATGAAAAGGCTTATAAAGAGGCATTGGCCAAATGGAAAGCCGAAACTGCGGCCAGCATGGCTAAGGATGAAGCAGCCTATCAAAATAATAAGCAGCTACTGGAATCGATCAAGCTCAGCGTTACCCGCGCCGATGACACTCACTTCCGGGTGAACCTGATTGGTAGTTCGGAGGCCATTGCTCTGTTGCAAGAGGCTAAAGGTAGCTTGCAGATCAGCGGCTCGGATAACTTAGTCCTGCCCTCCGATACTTCAATTGCGAAAGCTGCTTCGCCGGGCGGAATTTTAGTGGGCGTTAAATTTGATAACGCTGCCGCTTGTTCCGGAGCTGTCCAGAAAGCTAATATCAATGCGTCCTTCAAAGGCAGTATTGAGATCACTCGGACTTATATCTTCAAGAACCCCAAGACTACAGGGAAATACGTTCAGTTCCAGTCCCAGGTGAACCTCGGCAAATATGTAGTAGCCGTTTCCGGTTCTGCCTCCAGCTCTTTCGAATTCACCTCTACCTGCCCGGTGGCTCCGGAGCCTAGCATCGGCACCACTTTGGAAGGCAGCGATGGAGCCAAGGTAATCGATACTGCCGGCAAAGCCGATACCGACACCGTAACCCTTATAGACAAGGTAGCCTTTAAGAATCTTAAGGGCGGACAAAACTACGTCATTAAAGGTGAACTGGTAGACGGTGACGGCAACAGCGTAGGCGAAACCGCCGTCTCTGACCCCTTTGACCCCAAAGCGTCCGGGGCAAGCGACAACGGCAACGGCTACTATTCCGGAACCATCAACATCAAGTTCCAAGTACCAGTAGCTAAAATCCGCAAAAACGCGAAACTGGTAGCATTCGAGACCCTCTATCAAGGCACCAACCCTGACACCGGAACCAAAGTTACCGAACACAAAGATAAGACGGACAAAAACCAGACCGTAACCGAAAAACCGCGCATCGGAACCAGTGCCCAGGCGCAAGGCGAATCCACCGATAACGGTAAAGTAGCGGTACCTGAAGAAGGTAAAGACGTCCTCATCAAGGACACGGTCACTTGGAATAAGCTGAACCCTGGAACCTACACCCTCAGCGGACAGCTGATGAAGAAAGTAGGAAACCAGGTAACCCCGGTAGAGGGCACTAAAGCAGCTAAAAACTTCACGGTAAACCCAGGAGAGTTAAAAGGTGTCCAAGAACTAACGTTCACCCTGCCTGCTAAACAAATCGAAGCAGGTGCCTCCTATGTGGTGTACGAAAAAGTATTTAAAGGTGCTGACAACACTGCTGGAATCCTCGTGGCATCCCACGAAGATCCCAACGACAAGGGACAGACCGTCTCGGTGAACCCGAAGCAGCACAAGCTACCCACCATTGAGACCAAAGCATGGGTACGTGATGACGGGAAATCGCTAATCAGCGCGGTTGAGGCCGATGGCCAAGACTTTAAAGTCAAAGACCAGATCACTTACAAAGACCTCAAACCCGGCACTTACACTGCTTTCGCCACCTTGGTAAATAAAGACAACCGGAAAGACATTATTGCTACCGGACGTCAAGTATTTACCAACGGTTCCGAAAATGGCTCCACCCGGGTAGAACTCACCGTACCCGGTTCCAAAGTAAAAGCCGACGGTAAATACGTAGTATTCGAACGCATCTACCAAGGCGAGCAACGCACCGAGCCGAGCGGCGACCCCTACGCGAAACACGAAGAAATCACCGATGGTTCCCAAACCATCACCGTAACCCCGAAGAATCCGGTACCCGCCGAGTTCAAGATCGTTAAAAAGACCGTCGGTGGCAACACCGATGACGATCGGGTATTCGACTTCGATGTAAGCTGTGACGGTTTCAAGACCACCGCCACCGTGTTGGTGCGCAAAGGTGCCAGCCAAGGCGAGACCACTGTCTCCAACCCGGCACTAACCAGCGGCATGAGCTGTCAGGTAAGTGAAAAAGCAGTAGCCGACACCCAGAATACGGTAAAAGTGAAATTCACTGGCACCGAAACCAGCAGTGACGGTACTGTAGCGAAGTTCAACCTAACCGAGGACAACGCTAAGACCGTAGTGGTGACTGCCACCAATACTTACACGCCGAAAGAAGCAAAATTCACCGTTCGCAAGAACGTAGAAGCAGCCGGGGTAACCCACTTCAGTGTGCCGAACTCCTTCGACTTCTCCTACAAGTGTGACGGTGACTCTTCCTGGAACGCTCTACCTAGCTTGAAAGCAGGAGAAACCTCCGCGGCAATCAAAGTAAAGCCCGGCGTAACCTGCCAGATCAAGGAAAATAGTGCGACTCCGGAGAACCTGGATCGGCAGCTGCAATGGCAAGGTGCCCAAAGCGTGGCCGACGGAGTAGCAACCTTCAAGGCAGAAGCTGCCAGTCAGCTCGCCCTAGTTGCCACCAACACCTACACCGAGAAGACCGGGCAACTGGGAATCTCCAAGCAGGTTGTAGACGGAACTGCTGGCGCAGGTACCATTCCGGGCACATTTGAAATGAAATACATCTGTGCTACCGGACAGAAGGCCGAAAGCGTAACCAAGCCGCTAACCTCCATTAGCGTAAACAAAGGTGGAAGCGTAACCATCACTGGTATTCCAGTAGGTTCCCAGTGTGCAGTCTACGAAGATACCACCGGTATCAACGTACCCAACACCACTTTGAACACCACGTTTAACGGTAAAGCGCCTCAGCAAGTAACTATCGGGGGACAAGTACTGCACAACGCGGCACTATCCAACCCGATTAAAGCCGGTGAAAACCAAAAAGCCACCATCAACGTAGAAAACAAATACGTTAACCAAAAAGTTGGCGGCTTCGAGGTAGAGAAGCTAGTCGCCGGAGTAGTAGACCCCGGCACCGTCCTGAAAGACGTAGCCTTCGACTTCGGATACTCCTGCGAGATTCCCGGCAATGCTAACGCGGTTAAAGGCAGCTTCAAGCTGAAGCACGGTGAGACCTTCACCAGCGCTGACCCTGCCAACCCGCAGCTAAACGACCTGCCCGTAAACACCGTATGTAAAGTATGGGAAGAAACGCCTAAGTCTAGCGCAAACGCTGACTATGTAGGTTCTGAGCTACGGGCAAGCGCTACCAACGGTGCGGAAGTAACCGGAACCGACGGGAAACTAGAACTCACCATTAAGCTGAACAAAGCCGCAGCTAAAGCTAAGATTTTGGCGACCAACAATTACAGCCAGCAGCTCGGCGGGTTCACCCTGAAGAAAGAAGTTCAAGGCAGCGCTGACCAGGCTCTGGATATCCAGTCTTACAAGTTCAAACTGACCTATATGGACGGCTCCAACACCCACGAAGTAGAGAAAACCATTACAGCTGGTGGATCCTACTCGGCCTGGGGTTTGCCGGTCGGCAGCCAAGTTAAGGTTGAAGAGCTCGGTGCTATTGACAGCAAGGGTAACTTCATTCCGGTAGACGAACTGTCCACCGCCAAAGTGAAGCACTCGATTAGCTGGAACGGCACCCAGAATGATTCCTCTACCGCGTCCGCTAACACCTTCACCATCTCGAAGTCGATGACTGAGGCACAGTGGAAAGAAAGCGGTAAACAGGCAAACGTGGTAGTTAAAGCCACCAACACCTACAAGGCGATCGAACAAAAGGGTACCTTCTCCGTGCAGAAGACTTCGGTCAAGGTAGCCGGTGAAGGCAAGGACAAGATTAAGAACCTGCCCACCAGCTTCAACTTCACCTATGAGTGCTCGGATGGCGCCCACGGTAATATCTCCAACGTGAAGCCGGGCGGTGAGCCGGTAGTGGCGGACGCCCAGTTCCGGGCAGGTACCGTCTGTACCGTAACTGAGCAGCAAGTACTACCTAAAGGCACCAATGCCCAGACCGTAAGCTGGACAGTTGACGGTAAAGGTAAAGGCGTAGGTCCGGCCTCCGGAACCAGCGCGACTGTAACCATCGGTTCAGATGCGAAGACCCCGGTCGCCGTACAGGCCGCCAACGAATACCAGACCCCCGATGAGCCGAAGATTGCTACTGAGCTGAAAGGCGAAGGACGCAATGGAAATATCGACCTGGTTGAGGGCGCTGATCACATCTACACCATGACCGATAAGATCAGCTACTGGAACCTGGAGGTCGGCAAGACCTACAAGTTCTCCGGAGAACTGGTAGTACCTAACGCGGATAAGACCGATGCCACCCGCACCGGAATCAAAGCCGAAAAGGAAGTAACCATTACCACGCCCAGCGGAGTAGTGGAACTACCCTTCAAGCTGACCCAAGCAGAGGTAGCCAAGTACTCGACGCTAGTAGCGTTCGAAAAGCTAGACCTGCAGGTTGAAGGCGGGTTCGAACCGGTCACTAAGCACGAAGATCCCAAGGACGAAAACCAGACCAAACAGGTTAACCCCTGGATTGCGACGGTACTAACCGACGAGGGTGGGAACAAGCAGATCGATACCACTGGTAAAGCCGATAGCGATCTGGTAACCCTGGTTGACACCGTGAAATACCGGAACCTAGAAGCTGGTAAAACCTACCATTTGACCGGGAAACTGGTTGATGGTTCCGGTAACCCGATTGGTGTCAGCTCCACCTCCAAGGCATTCACTGTTCCTGGTGAGGCTGGAACCCTCCAGTCCGGTGAAGCCAAGATGACCTTCCAGGTTACCGTGGGACAGATTCGTCAGAACGCGAAACTGGTGGCCTTCGAATACCTCCATCCGGGCGAACCCAACACTCCCGGTGACCAGACAGTAATCACCAAGCATGAGGATCCGAATGATGAAAATCAGACGGTAAACGAAGGGCCACGGGCAGCAACTACCGCTCAGAGTTCTGCTGGAACCAAGGTATTTGATGCCAAGACTCCGGCTAAAGTGCTTGACCGCGTAACTTGGACGAAACTCCCTGCCGGAAACTACGTGCTGGTAGGCACCTTGATGGACAAGGGAACCAAACAGCCGGTACCGAACGTAAATGCGGAAATCGTGAAGTTCACCGTTAGCAGCGGCGAGCTAAAGGGTATCCAAGAAATGACGTTCACCGTTCCCGCAGAGCAGGTGAAAGCGAACTCCCAGTTCGTAGCCTTCGAGAAGATTTACCGCCAAGGCGATGTCGATGAAAACGGCAACGTTAAGGACGGAAAGAAACCAGTCGTTGAACACTCGGATCTCAACGACTCCGCTCAAACGGTAACCACTGGTGAAGAACCGCAAAGCCCGGTAACTCCGACACTAACTTTGCAGAAAGTTGTTAAGAGTGAAGGACTAGAGGTTCCCTCCACCAAGGAGTTTGTCTTCACCCTGAAGTGCTCTAGCCCGTTTGACGGACAATCCAAGCAGCAGACCTACAAGGTTACTGCCGGATCCAAGATCTCGCTGCCCTACGTAAAGGGAGCTAACTGCACCCTTACTGAGAATCGCGAGACTGCCAAGGTAGCGGGCATTGCCCCCTCCCAGGTAACCTTCAGCGCGGACTCCGAGAAGATCGGTCTGATCACTTCTGATAACTCGGCCTCCTTCAAGATGCCGGCAGAAGAGCTGACCGAAGTAAACGTAGTCTTTACTGCGACCAACACCTACCCGACACCGGAAAAGCCCACTGTGGCGACCTCCGCTAAAGATGCCAACGGCACCAAGGGTATGTATGGCCAAACCAAGCAGGCCAACCAGGTTTATGCTGGAACCTCCGCCACCATCGTGGACGAGGTATCCTGGGCGAACCTGCTACCTGGTGACTATGTCCTCATCGGTAAGCTGATGGACAAAGAGACCGAAAAAGCGGTAACTTCCTACACCTCCGCTCCGGTTAAGTTCACAGTCAAAGAGGGTGAAAAGAACGGTAAGCAGGACATTAAGTTCACGGTTACCGGCGACTCACTGAAAGCCAACAACTCCTACGTGGTATTCGAATATGTTTACCGCACAGGTGATGTAAACGGCACAACCCCGAACCAGGATGCCAAGCCGGTTGCAGAACACGCCGTAATCACCGACGCAGACCAGACAGTAGAGGCCATCACGCCTCCGACTCCTCCGGCTGCCAAAGTGAAGATTATGAAGAAGGTAGTGGCCTCGGGTATGGAGGTATCCAATAACCGCGCCTACTACTTCACCTTGAGTTGCCGTGATAAGGACGGCCAGCCGGCAGGCGATAAGACCTTGCTGGTACGTCCGGACAAGGCAACCGAGGTAACCAATCTGCGCAGTGGCTACGTATGCTCCATTAACGAGGATCTCAATAACGCAGTCGAGCAGCAGGTAACACCGTCAGTCTCGCTGACCAGCGGAACCAACGGGTTCAGCGTGCAGCAAGACTCAACTGCAGGATCGGCACACTTCACCGTACCGGCGGCCACCGATCAGGTGCCGGAAGTGCTGGTGAACGTGACCAACACCTACAACAAGATGGGCAAACCGGAACTGCAGACCAACGCGGTAACCGATAACGGTACCTCAACCGTGCAGGCAGGAACTGCTACCACCGTGACCGATAAAGTCACCTGGAAGAACCTACCTGAAGGTAAATACCTGCTGACCGGTAAACTAATGCACATTACCGATAACAACGCTGCTCCGGTAGCGGGAGTTACCAATGAACCAGTGGTAGTTGAAATCACCAAGGACAACTCCTTGGCAGGTAGCACCACCATGAAGTTCAATGTGCCGGCAGGAGCCATCAGTCAAGCTGGAAAGTACGTAGTGTACGAATACCTGTACAACTATGAAGATACTGACGGCAAGAGCCCGAAGCCGAACACCTCAACCGTGGTTTCCCACAATGACCCCAGTGATGATGCGCAAACCGTGACCGTTACCGAGGCACCCTCGGTAAGCACCACTGCCACCACCGATGGGGCCAATGAAAAGGAAATCCAAAAAGGTAAAGCTGCGGTAGTCACCGACACTGTTAACTGGAAGAACCTGCCTGCCGGTAACTACCAGGCGCTCAGCGAACTGGTAGACGCCAAGGGCAATCCGGTTGCCGGAGCCACCACCAAGGCGGTTCCCTTCACTGTTAACAATGGTGAAGAGGCCGGCAGTGTGACTACCAAGATCCAGCTACCGGCAACTGCTACCTCAACGGTAGGAGCAAAGTTCGTGGTCTTTGAACGGATCTACCGCGCAAGCGATGTGGATTCTAAGACCGGGCGTCCCAATGAAGACGCTCAGCCGGTAGTGTCCGAACTGGATTTGAACGCTATCAACCAGACCGTGCGCGTGGTTGAAAGTCCGAAGGGACCGCCAGCCATTACTTTCACCAAGGTAACTGAGAAAGTTCTCGACGGTGAGGTTCCGGATAAGGATCGTAAGTTCAAGTTCACCATCAGCTGTGACAAGAACTTCGGAGGAGCATTCGAATTCGATATGCCTGCCGGTGTATCCGCCGGACTGCCTGCTGACAAGCAGCTGCAGGTGGGAACGGTATGTACCTTGACTGAAATGCTGACCGATGAGGCGAACCCCGACGGGATTCTCCCCGATACGATCAGCTTCAGCTCCTCGGATCCGGCAATGACGGTTTCGAAGATTGGTACGCAAACCGCTCAGTTCACGGTGCCCGATGTAGATACCAAAGTGGTTCCCGAGATTCAGGTAACCATTACGAATACCTACAGCAAGGACTTCCCAGAACTAGGGACCATTGCTCGCGACAACGCCGATCAGGACAAAGTCCTCAACCTTAAGAAGGGTGAGAACGCTCAGGTGCAAGATGTTGCTACCTGGAAGAACCTGAAACCAGGCAAGTACACGATGATCGGTACCTTGATGGACAAGCTAACCGGTAAACCAGTCGTAGGGTCCAACACCCCGGCGGTTGACTTCGAAGTCAAGAAAGGTGAAAAGACCGGAACCATCTACGCGCTGTTCACAGTGCCGGGAGACAAGATCTCGACCAAGGCCAGCTGGGTAGTCTTTGAAAAGGTCTACAAAGCCTCCGATGTTAAAGATGGCAAGGTAGTGGGTAAAGCTACTCCGGTAGTGGATCACTCCAACCTAGAGGATGCCGACCAGACGGTTCAGGTAACGCCTCCGCCGGCATCACCGGAAGAAAAGACCCCGGAGATTGCCACGGTTGCTAAGAACGGCACTACCTTCAACGATGGAACCAAGGATGCGAATCTTGGTAAACCGGTATTGACCCCAGGTCAAGACGCGGTGATCGTAGATACAGTCAAGTGGAAGAACCTGGAGCCTGGTGAATACACCATCACCGGAAGCCTGATGGATAAAGCCACCAACGTTCCGCTAACTTACCTGGACAAGGACGGCAAACTCCAAGTGGCAGCTACAGCTGAACGCGGATCCTTCTCCGTCAAGGAAGGCGAAACTTCAGGAGAGGCGAAAGTCTACTTCAAGGTTAAAGGTGAAGCTATTCAGGCTAATAAGCAATACGTAGTATTCGAAGATCTGTACAAGACTGCGGATATTAAAGACGGAGAGCCTAGCCCTGGGGCTAAGAAGGTAGCGCAGCACCATGACATTAATGATGCTGCCCAGACCTTGAGCGTGGAGAACCCGACACCGGGCACGCCTCCGGAAACTCCGGAAACCCCCAAGACTCCGAACACTCCGGGCACAACACCTCCCGGACCGACTCCGAGAACCCCCTCTGGTGGGTTCCCGAGCGTGGTGCGCACGGTCTTAGCTAAGACCGGTTCCACCACCGGAATCATGGCAATGACCGGTGTTCTAGCAATGGTTGCGGGAGTTGGATTAGTACTGATCCGTCGCTACCAGCGCGAAGAACTAGAGGACTAGGAAAAACATACAACTAAATAGCTAGAAGGATCTCGGGGTCGGAAGCCTTGCTTCCGACCCCGAGTGCTATGTAGCCGCGCTCGCTTTCGGGTCTATAAAATCGCGCGCTAAAAGTGGGGTCTGGCTCGGTAAAAGCACTCCGGGGACCCCGTGACCTGCTTCGCAGGTCAAGCCCCTCTCGTATCTTTTACCGGCCGCGACCCTGGTGTTTTGCCAGAAAATCGTTCTCTGGTTAACGTTTCTGCCGCTTTATTTCACCCGAAAGGGAGCGCGGGGGAGGGGCTTATCTTTGTCTGGTACTTTCTAAGCCGCTCACGTACTTGAATAGATCTGGAACGGTAAAAGGATATCTGTGTGAAGCGGGCATAAGTTTTATCCGAGTAGGCGCGGTGGGCATAGAGTTCGTAAGATACCTGCGGTATCTTGCGAACTCTGGGCAGGAGGAAAAACTTATGCCCGCTTTGCGTTAGTTAGTGAGTAGCTTACTGTCCAGCCAGACCCGCGCCAAAGTATTTCACGTGGCTACAGCGGTAAAAATGGCAGAATAATGCCCTCCCTGGAGTAAAAAGCAAGCTTACTCATTTGCCGAACCAATATGCTTCGAAACTCGCTTGACATGCCCCTGCTTTTCCACTATCTACACAGCAACAGTATCTGAAGAGTTTCTGACTTTACGCAAACAAGGCTTAACCCGAACAGTCTAACCAAAACCGCCATCCAAAACACCCCTATAAGCGTAAATAAAATAGAAAAACCCCAAAAAACTTCACGAGTCGGGGTAATGTCCCGTACCCGTGCCCAGTTTCATAAAATCTCCATCATTTTTCGAGCACAATAAAATTTGCGCGGTCTTTAAAAAAAGACCGCGCAAATTTCTATTTAGATTTTCTTATTCTTCAACCCGATCGAGGGTAGGTAATTCACTCTCATCCATACCGTCTTCTGGTCGAACCGTGGCAGGATTAATTGCAGCTTGAATTCTGCGTGGAAGGTTCAGCCCAACAGAGAGAATAACTACGAGTGCACCTCCAACTGAAATAGTTGCCAAGGCTATCCCTAAGGGAACAGCGGATGAGATGGAAGCTCCCACGATTGGTCCAACTGCACCTCCTAGAGCACCAACGTTATAGCAAAAACCTAGCCCCGCAGCACGCTTTTCAATTGGGAAGTAGCTAGAGACCCACTTGGGTGCCAGTCCCGAAATGCCTTGTCCAAACATTTGCTGGAAGAATAACAGGATACCGATCAAGACTGCATATTTTCCGCCGATCATAAAGCAAGGGAATACTAGTACTTGAGATAAAAGCAGGGAGATTACGTACCAACGGCGCATTCCTAGTCTGTCGCCAAGGAATCCCGAAAGAATATAGCCACACATATTTCCGAGGTTGGCATACGAAACGATAGCCGCTACCAGTCCGGCATCCATAGACAGATCGCTCTTCAAATATGTCGGCAATAAACCAAGAATCGGCCAGGTGTAGATGAATGAACAAAAAATCGTCAACATAATTGCAACGCCCACCGCCCAACGGGTCGGATCGGACTGGTAAACAAACCACACGAAAATTCCCGCACAGATGAGGGCAAGCAAGGTAACTAATAGTCCGCCATGAACAATGCTCGTGAAAATTAAGAGTAAGAGAGTCAAAGCTAACACGGTAAGTAGATAGTTAACTACCCGATTGTTCCCCCTGTAAAGGATGGTAAGCATATTTTTTTCATGCAGGCGTTCATTATCATCGGACTGCTTAACACTTTCCCAATCCGCAGCCTCTGGAAGACGACGGCGCATATATAAAGCTACAAGAATCGGAATCATTCCGGTTAGGAATAGTGCACGCCACCCCCAGTTGGGATGCCAACTGTCCACCCAGGGCACGAGCAAACGATATATCTGTGCTGCAAAAATCGACCCAACGGCGTAGCCAGAAAGCATGAAACCCGAAGCGCGGTTGCGCATACGAACTGGCCAAAGCTCAATAATATAGGTCGCGGAAGAGGAATACTCTCCTGCCATAGCAAAGCCGATAAGTAAACGCGCGAGGAAAAGAACCGTCCAGTTTGGCGCCAGACCACACATTAAAGACCCAATTGTGAACAGAAGAATCGAAGCAATCATCGCAGGTTTACGTCCATGCTTGTCCCCCATGGCGCCCAGAACTAGTCCGCCAAACCACCGGGAGATGAATGCGGCGGAAACAAGGGCGGTTCCCTCAACAAGTGTCAGACTAAAAGTGTCGATAATCTCGGAAAGCACCAACGAGATTAGGACAAAATCATATCCGTCTAGCACCACTCCAATCCAGGCGGCGAAAAACGCCTTCCAACGTTGTGCCCCGATTTCCTTATACCAGGGTATTTTCTGTGTTTGTTCAGACATTATTTATTTCTCCTTTGAAACGTCTATTTAAAGGTTTGCTGGATAGCACAAAAGGTGAGTGTTGTTTTGAAAAAGGAGCAAGAATACAAGCTACATTCAGCTGATAGTTGAATGCGATTCTGTAACCCAAGCCAGAGGAAACGATGTGAAGAAAACTCCTTGCAGTTCTCTCTCCCACAGGAGACCAATAGTTCCATCGGGCATTTGTGTCATACATTGGTATACATAGTGACGCGGGTTAAAGACTTTGTTATGCGGCCATGTTAATCCGTCATCATAGGATAGTCGCACGACCCCTCGTCCCCTGAAAGGAAGAAGTTGGGAAGCATTCGCAAACAGGATTCCCGGCTTTGAATCCTCATCGTAGACCCGAATGGCGTTCGGCTGCGAAAATATTTCAGGTATTTGTTCAACAAATGTGACTTCTCCCCAGTTTTCGCCACCGTCATCGCTTATTGCGTGAGCGACTCGACCGCGGGGATTTAGATTCCTCATCCAGACGTGGACAGTGCCGTCCTCTCCTTCTACTAGGACAGATTCGTGACAATAGGCTCGCTCATCCTCGAGATTTCGGGCAAATACTTCTTTCCCGTCAACGACCCGGCCATCGTTCGGCGATTGCCCACGGTGCCAAGTTTCTCCACCATCATCGGAATAGGCAGCTGCACACGAAAATGCCAAACCGCTCTCATGGTTGAAGTAAATCGGAACCAAGATTCGTCCCTTGTGCTTTCCAATCTGAAGCTGGATTCCATTCCCCGGAGAGGTTCCACAAAAACGCATCCACTCCTCTTTAATCTGAGGAGTCAAGTCTACAGGGGCGCTCCAGGTTTCCCCATCGTCATCACTAAAAACCATGAGTAAGTGGCATGAGGGATGTTCGAATAATGATTCGTTAGAGTCGACTCCTGGCGCTAGATAGATATTTCCAGCTGGTTCGCCCTGAACTGTCACATTTCCAAGCTTGTCTACAAGGTAGTCAGTGGATGTACCGTCTAAGTTATTAACTATTCCGTCATCCATCAGGTGATATTCGTTGCCATCACGGTCGTGTAGAATTTTAGTGCCATCTTCCGAGCATCCGGTGCCAACCTTGGCGTTCGGCTGCCCGATTCCGCCGGGAAAGTGATCGATCAGGCAGATCACGCGACCTGATGATTGATCTTGTACGAGGACGGAGTCAATAACAGAGGCTCCCAGTCTTCCACTTCCGGGGTACTGGAGTACTGTCTGAGGATCTGTCCAGGTCTTACCATTATCTAGACTACGTCGAATAACGAAATTAATGTCGTTCGGACTGTCGTTTGCGATACTTACTCGCTGGTCGGCGCCTGCGATAACCACTCCTGATTTGCAGGTGATAATTGAGGGAATGCGGTAGTTCTTAGCACCCATCAACCCCGTATCGAAGAGTGCCTGAGTTACTAAAGGGGCAACACCAGCTAGTCTTTTAACTTGATGGTCAGTTAGAACCTGCTTATAGATCTCTGCGGAGGAGACTTCTCCGAATAGCTTGGTTCCATCCAGATCCTCTCCAACTAGGACGCTTTTCAGATTTCCAATATCGTCGAAGAAAACTGCTCCTGGGGAATGAACGACTTCGTATCCATCTACGAATATCGTGGTAGCGCCCCTTCCGCTTACGAGCACGAGCTCATGCACCCTTCCATCATCCCAGTGTCCCGGCGCCGTAATTTCAGCAATAACCTCGGTATCTACCGATGCCTGGAAATAGAAACTACCCCCTTTTTCGATCCCCAGACACAGAGCTCCTTGCGTTCCCTTAGCAGCCATGATTACACCGAACTGACCTTCGCCGCGAGTGCGGAATTTTGCCCGCACGCTTCCCTTGGTAAGGCCACTAACTTTGCGCACATCCCAAGGTGATAACGCGGAGCCACCGAACTCTACAACAGAGTTTGGTGTGCATGCTATTGAAAGAGGAAATTCTGGTTCCGTTTGACCAGCCCAAACCCCGAAGTAGCTGACTTCGTGGACACCTTGAGGGTTGATTGTGATGTCCTCGATTTCAATCTGTGAAAACCATGTCGACAGGGAGATTGAGAATGCTTCGTAGCCGTCGAAGAATAGATGCATACCAGATTTGTTCGATGAAAGAGCCACCGAGTGTGTGAAACCGTCATCAATTCCGGGTACATCTTCGGCATCAATGATTCGGTGTTCGTGTCCGCTACGTACAAACCCGGTGATTTGCCCACTAGAAATATTGATTTCAATGCAGCCGTTTTTCCCATTTGCTCGGAAAATGCATCCAGGAATTGTCGTTGCTAGATTAATGTCGATAACACCGCAACAATCCTGCTTAACGAGGGTACACAGCTTACGGCTGTCTACGGGTTGTCCGTTTGTAGAGAACCTTTCTTCCAGATCCTGCGTAGCATCTTTGCGACTCATAATCTTGCCTCCTTGTATCAGTTATCGCCAGTTGCGTTAAAGTTTTATGTAATTGGTGACTGGTCATCTACTGCTATGCCCAAATTGATGCATTCTGCTGCAAAATTTCTCACCTGATTGATCGTTTACAACAGAGTTATGATGTATATCTCACGTAGTCCCTGATGGGAATAGGTGATACTACAAATCTAACTACCGGACATCGTTGTCTTCCATTCCATAAATTCCGTTGGCGGATACAGCTTACAATAAACATAGGACGTCTGACAAGTAGGTTGAAAATAATAGCTAAATAGCGGGATGTTATTAAGATTAAATAAGCTTTTTATAAATACTTAACTGGTTGTCTTATAAATAACTCAGCGCTTAGGCCTCTTCTTTATCTATGGATACCGACAACCAAACCTATGTACGCTCTAGCCATCCTTGAAACGTGGTTTAATGCCTAATCGGGTATTAAACCTGAAAATTGGTAAGACAATGCCCTCCCTGCTTTGGGCAGGGAGGGCAGCTTTATCTATTTGAATAACTTACAGGTTACTTTTCAACCTTGTCTTTGACTGCGTCAACGGCTTTGTCGGCTTTATCGGCTACGTCCTCGGCAACCTCTTTGGCCTTGTCCTGAGCCTTTTCTGCAGCTTCCTGCGGATCGAATTCGCTCACTTCTACATCCTCCCAGTATTCTTCTGCCCACGGATCGTCAACTGGTTGCGAACGCCGGTACAGTACATACCCAACGCAACCGGCTACGGCAGCTAGTACCAGGAATAGTAGGGTCTTACGCCCCCGCTTGGGTTTCGGTTTACCAAATGTTTCTGCTGATTGTTTCTTCACTTGCTTAGCAGCCTCCTTCAAAGACTTCTCGGAATGCTTCTTTACCTCATGGAACTGGTCACGCACGTTGTCTACCGCATGTTCTACACCCGGTACTAGTTCACTGCTAACTTTTTCCTGCAGATCTTGAGCGCCCTCAAGAACAATATCTTTGCCTTGATCTGCCAAACTCCGTGCCTGTTTGAGCAGCTTATGGGGGCAGCATGTCTTCATGTTCGCTCCTTTGTCTTAGGCATACCGAAGCACCCCGCTTCGGTAGCAACATCTTGTACTCTATTAGTCTAAACGTTACCGCCTAGCTTGTGGGAAGAATAGCCTCCAGATTTAGCTACTCTTCGGTAAGCTTGAGTGTCGGTAATTTGGCTTTCATGAAAGGATAAGAACTATGGAAGCAACAATTCACACTTCAAAAGGCGACATTAAAGTCGAACTATTTCCGGATAAAACGCCGATTACGGTAAACAACTTCAAAGGTCTAGCCACCGGCGAACGCGAATGGCAAAACCCGGCTACCGGACTTAAATCTAATGAACCCCTCTATGACGGGGTGATTTTCCACCGGGTGATCCAGGGATTTATGATTCAGACCGGCGATCCCCTGGGGACCGGCACCGGTGGCCCCGGTTACCGTTTCGGGGACGAGATCGTACCGGGACTGACCTTCAATGAACCCTACGTGCTGGGAATGGCCAATGCCGGTCCGGGAACCAACGGATCCCAGTTCTTCATCACCCAGGTACCCACCGAATGGCTAAACGGTAAACATACCGTATTCGGTAAAGTAACCGACCAGGCATCCCGCGACGTGGTAGATGCGATCGCCGCGGTGAGCACCGACGGACGTGACCGCCCGCTCGATGACATCACCATCGAATCCATCGACATCAGCGAATAAGCTGTGGCTTGCACCAATTCAGCGGTGGCAAAAAATATCATCGGGACAAATGACGAACTCTAAGCAGCGCGTCAATGTAATCAACGCCCTCATCATTGCCTGCGGGATTGTCTATGTGGCTTCATGGTTGGCTCCGAGCCTGGTAGAGCAGTTTCTGTTCTATCCCGCCTTGGGGTTTACTCAGCCCTGGCGGTTTTTGACCGCAGCCTTCCTACATGGAGGGATCATACATTTAGCGGCCAATATGGCGTTCTTGTACATCCTGGGTGAGCTCGCTCGCCGGGTGATGAGCAACTATCAGATCCTACTTATCTACCTGCTCTCGGCCTGGGGAGGATCGCTCGGCACTTTGGTGTGGGCACTGATTACCGGGCAGCAGCAGGCGGTAGTCGGCGCCTCCGGAGCAGTGTTGGGATTATGTGCAGGCGTGTTCGTCTATACCCGCAACCTACACGGCTCCTCCAGCGCTCTGGGTGGGTTGCTAATAATTAACCTGCTGATCGGGTTCGTCATCCCCAATGTGTCTTGGCAAGGACACTTAGGTGGCGCCCTGATAGGAGCGCTTATCGGATGGGCATTGCACCTGGTGGCCGTGATCTCCGGCAGGCGAGGACGGAAAAAACTGGGGACAGGCCTGCCGGACCTGGTGGATCGCCAACGCGCCACCGCCACCGTTAAACGCACCCAAATAATTGGAAACCTGCTGGTAACCGTACTCTCAGTGGTGCTATTGCTGGCAGCAACCCTGGCCTGCTATATCTGAGAAAAACCATCCAGCCCCGCTCTGGGCGAAGCCCAAAGATTCGAAAGGTGGTTGGTTCCCTGAACCCGGTAGATGCCGCTTTTGCTCGCCGCGCCGTCCTCGTCCCCTTAAAAAATAACCTTAGCCGGTAGTGAAACCAGGTGAGGGCACGGGTAAAAAACTAATAATGTACATAGTGGAGTCAATTCCCTAACCGAAAGAATCCTCTCCAAAGGTCAAGGAGTAAAATGTTCGAACGCTTTACAGATCGGGCGCGCCGGGTAGTGGTGCTGGCGCAAGATGAGGCACGCAGCCTGGAGCACAACTATATCGGTACCGAACATATCCTCTTGGGGCTGATTCGGGAAGGCGAAGGCGTAGCCGCGAAAGCATTGGAAATGGCGAACATTTCCCTCGAGGGCGTGCGCGATCAAGTCATTGAGATCATCGGCAAAGGTGAGAACGATTCGAAAGACCATATCCCCTTTACTCCCCGTGCCAAGAAAGTCTTAGAACTGTCGATGCGGGAAGCCCTGCAGCTGGGGCACAACTATATTGGCACCGAACATATCCTCTTGGGGCTAATCCGCGAAGGCGAGGGAGTCGCCAACCAGGTGCTCACCAACCTGGGCGCTGACCTGGGAAGTATTCGCCAAAACGTGATTCACCTGCTTTCCGGATACCCGGGAGCGGGGCAAAATGAAGCGGGCGGCGAAACCGTGGGGGTGGGTACCGGCACCCAGAAGCCGCAAAAGTCAGGTTCAGCCATCCTCGACCAGTTTGGACGGAACCTATCGGAGGCGGCACGGGAAAACAAACTAGACCCGGTGATCGGACGCGTAAACGAGATGGAAAGGGTCATGCAGATCCTTTCCCGGCGCACCAAAAACAACCCGGTGCTGATCGGGGAACCCGGGGTGGGTAAAACCGCGGTAGTAGAGGGACTTGCGCAAGCAATTGTGCGCGGAGATGTCCCCGAAACCCTGAAAGATAAGCATATATATTCCCTGGACATGGGTTCTCTGATTGCAGGATCGCGTTACCGCGGCGACTTCGAGGAACGTCTGAAGAAAGTTCTGAAAGAAATCCGCACCCGCGGAGACATTATTCTATTCATCGACGAGATCCACACCCTGGTGGGGGCGGGAGCCGCCGAGGGTGCGATCGATGCCGCCTCCATCCTTAAACCGATGCTGGCGCGCGGTGAACTGCAGACCATTGGGGCTACCACCACCGAGGAATACCGTAAATATATTGAAAAAGATGCGGCCTTGGAACGGCGCTTCCAACCGGTGCAGGTAGAACAGCCCAGCGTGGAGGACACAGTAAAGATTCTGACTGGTTTGCGTGACCGCTACGAGGCACACCACCGGGTAATCATTACCGATGATGCGATTCGGGCGGCGGCGTCCCTGTCTGACCGTTATATTTCGGATCGCTACCTGCCCGATAAGGCCATCGATTTGATTGACGAGGCCGGGGCGCGTCTGCGGATTCACCGCATGACCGCGCCTCCGGAGATTCGGGAAATGGATGAAAAAATCAATGAGGCGCGCCGAGATAAAGAAGCCGCTATCGATGCCCAAGATTTCGAAAAGGCCGCGCGCCTACGTGATGAGGAAAAACAGTTAGGTGAAAAACGCGCCCAGCTGGAGGCGGACTGGAAGTCCGGGGAGGGCGACCGAATCGGCACGGTGGATGAAGATGCCATCGCGGAAATTTTGGCAATGTCCACCGGCATCCCGGTGTTTAAGCTGACTGAAAAGGAAAGCGCGAAACTGCTGCATATGGAAGATGAGCTGCACAAGCGGGTTATCGGCCAAAACGAGGCGGTCAGTGCCCTATCGAAATCTATTCGCAGGACGCGTGCAGGTCTAAAAGACCCGAATCGTCCCGGCGGCTCCTTCATCTTTGCCGGCCCCACCGGGGTAGGTAAAACCGAGTTGGCAAAGACTTTGGCCGAGTTCCTGTTCGGTGACGAGTCGGCGCTAATCCAGCTGGATATGTCGGAATTCGGGGAAAAACATACTTCTTCTCGTCTGTTCGGGGCGCCTCCCGGATATGTCGGCTATGACGAGGGCGGACAGCTGACCGAAAAGGTACGCCGCAAGCCCTTCTCAGTGGTGCTCTTTGACGAGATCGAAAAAGCCCACGCCGATATTTTCAACACTCTCTTGCAGGTGCTAGAAGACGGGCGGCTGACCGACTCGCAGGGGCGGATGGTTGATTTCAAGAACACCGTAATCATCATGACCACCAACCTGGGCACCCGCGAAATCAATAAAGGGGTACAAACCGGTTTCCAGGTCGATAATGACCAGGTCGGTTCTTATCAGCGGATGAAGAATCGGGTTCAGGAAGAGCTCAAGCAGCAGTTCCGTCCGGAGTTCCTCAACCGGGTAGATGAAGTAATCGTGTTCCCGCAACTCGGAATGGAAGAAATCCGCGAGATTGTGGACTTGATGATCACTAAACTGCAAGAACGCACCCAAGAGCAAGATATGACTCTAAAGCTCACCGATGCTGCTCGCGAAGAACTAGCCACTCGCGGTTTCGATCCCGTACTGGGGGCGCGTCCTTTGCGGCGGACTATCCAGCGCGACATCGAGGACGCCCTCAGCGAAAAGATTCTTTTCGGAGACATCGAGCCGGGCCAAGAAATCGTGGTTGATGTACGCGAGGGCGAGGACGGGGAAAAGGAATTTACCTTTAACGGCAAGTAATCCTCGTACGCAGCTAGCCTCTGCGGGCATTCTCTTGCCCGGCGACGCCGCTAGCCTCTAGCTTAGGGCAGTCTTTTAACTGATCATCTGCTCCCGGGTTAAAAGATCCTTCCAGCACCTCCGCTGCTTATAATCTCGCTATAATCTAGAGGTGAGAGCGTAAGGAGGATACGTGAGTGCAGTAGCGGAGGGAAAGGCCGGGTTACGACCTGAGATGACTCATGCTGCTGATGAGACTTCGTCCTTGCAAATTAAATCTTCAGACCATGCTGCTACAGATAGCGCTCACCGGGAAGCCTCTATAGGGCAGCCGATACTGTTCCTGGATGTAGATGGACCTTTAAACCTGTGGGGGAGGGCAAATCGGCGTATCCTTAATCCGCTGCTGCGTGCTCACTTGGTACATCTACAACCAGATAATTCCTTTAATGTTAACGTGGTGCTTTCCCGCCTTCTGGGTCTGCGCCTGCGCGAACTCGGCAAATATTTCGAAGTGCGGTGGGCGACCTCCTGGAATCAGTGGGCTAATCAGCATCTTTCCCCACTGCTGGGTATTTCGAAGGATCTTCCCTGGGTGCGCTGCCCTAACGGTGACCCGCGGGCAAAATTTCCCGAAGTTATGGCTGCTGCCGGAAACGCCAGTTTTGCCTGGGTAGATGATTATTTAACCGAGGAAGTAGCCCAACAAACTCGTAAGAAATTACGCTCGCCACAGTGCGCTCTTTTGGTTTCGCCCCATATTATGTGCGGGATAGATCGCGAAGTTGCCCACCTGCTAAAATGGTTTTCGCAGATACCGCAAACGGAGCGGGAACCAGGCAGACGCGAGGCGCGGAAAGCGGCTAGCCTTCTAAGTTCAGGGCGAGTTTCCGCCCGGCTGGTTACTCCCTCAATGGTGATGTGTTTATGTTTGCGAAAGGGGGCAAAGCGCTATGGCTAAACTGACGGTAGTGAAAGTGGCGAAGCGTTGCCTGGAAATATCAAAACAGTTAAACCCCCAACTTGACGATCCTCGTTTACAGGATCTGCGCGTCAGTATCGAGCAGGCACGCCGCGCGATTAAGGAAGGGCAGTTACCACGTTGGCAGGTAAAACGACTGGTAGATACAGTCGCTTTGACGGCAATGCTCACGGGTAATGCTGAACTCGCGGAACAAGTTTTTGGGTTGTGGATGAAATCCGGGCAGTCGATCTCCCAAAACCCGGCATCTTTGGTATTAGAACCACTCCCGGATTTAGGAAAAAAATCCTCAGGTGAAAGAAAAACGAAAATGCGGCCAGCACCCGCGCCGCCACGGGAAGCGTCCTCACCAGCACCAAATCTAAAAACAGCCCCCGACTCTTCCCGCCCGGTGGTACCCAAAGAACCCGAACCTGCGCCAGCACCAATAGTTTCCAGTCGTCCCGCAGTTTCAGCTGTTCACCCCCAAGATAGTTTTGACAGTCCCGAAAGGACATCACCACATACTAACCCGGGGCAACCTGCTGCGGAGGTGGCTGCAAAAGATGTCGATAACCCCCAAAGCTTAGGGATGGGGCTAGCCGCTATGGTCTCGGCAGCTTACGCGGCGGAAAACGATAGAGCTCAAAACCCTGCGGATAGTGCCGAGGTGAGGCAAGCACCCAGCACAAACCCGGCGCCGCCGCCTCTGGAAGCAGAATCAGATTCTCATCAGATAAATCCAGAGGCAGTCGTAACCACACCAGTTCCTGCGGTTTCTGCTAACACGGAATGGAGCGCTTCGCGCGGACAAATACCCTGGTTACCCGTCCAGAGCCCGGCTAGCGAACCGGATCAGCGAGGGGAAGTCCAACCGGCTCCCGCCGAGAGTTCTGCGGCGGACTCATCCCAAGTAAAACCGGAAACCAGCCCGGTCAATGTTTTGGCTCCGGGCAGCGAGTTTCCTCCGCGCCGCTCCCTGGTACGCCAAGATCTTTCCTCACCGCGTCCCACCCTTGCCAGCACCCAGATACGACCGGCGCCTGCTCCGCCCTCTGATCAGCCCTTGCCAAGTGCAGCGCCTCCAAAGCCAGCGGCGCTACCACAGCCGGCATCGATTATGCCCCTAGATTCCCCAGCCTCACCGGTACCAAATCCAACTACTTCCACGGAAACCCCGCCCGCGATACCGATGTCTTCGCCAGCTGCGTTGGCTCAGGAATTGACTGCGCAACCACAAACTGAATCCCGGGATGGTAACGCGACGATTACCCCACTTGCAGCTGCCCAGCCGCCGGAAGTGCTCCCTGCTGCTCCCGCTCCGGCAAGTCCTGAACCGGCAAGTCCTGAACCGGCACCGACAGGAACGCCGGCAGCTGCCCCAACTGAAGTGGCTGCGGCGCAGGCAGCACCTCTTGATGATGCTGCTATCTGGGATTATTTCCAAAAGATGGGTTTTGATTCCAAACTCAATATGAGTTTCGAAGAGTTCGTGGCACGCAAGAACCATACTGTGACCAGTAGCGCTGGAACTGGCAGTAACATAGCAGCGCATTCGGCAACGCAACCAGGGGCTCCTCGTTCGGCTTTTGCAGAAGTGCCGGATGAAATGCCAGCTAGCCTGCTATCTTCACAGTCAGAATCCTCAGTATCAGCCCTATCACCAGCAGAATCGGCTCTGCGACGAGCGGCCCAAAGTCCGCTGGCGCCCTCCCGGGTACCTCCCGCCGCCCCCCATAAGCCCCGGGAAATATTAGCCGATGCCGACCGTCAACCTTCAACCAGGCTAATCACTATTCGGGTACGCGGATATTTTGACTATCAACCCCGTTTTACTCGTCCGAAACAGCGCCTCGATGAACCAGCAGTGGCTGGCTCTACCACCTCTTTCGCTAAAAGTATTATTAGTGCCGAGGGGCCGATGCCCCTGGACTTTTTGGCGCGTCGCTTGTGTCAGAAGTACCGGATTGAATATCACGATCAGCGACCGGAGGAAATTAGCCGTTGCCTCGGCCCGGGTTTACGCCTGGTATCAGAGCCCGGAATGCGCACTGTTTGGCCAGCTCAGGTCGATCCTCTCAGCTGGAATACTGCCCTGCAATCTCCAATTGGATTACCCCGTAAACTGGAGTCGCTGACCTTAACTGAGGTAGCTAACGCCTTGCGGTGGCAGATTTCTCGTACTAACAGCATGGAGCGAACCGTGATTATAGGCGAAGCCTTTAAACTGCTTTACGGTATTTCTCCGTTAACTGCGCCAGCTAGACAGTTAGCGGATAGAGCTATTTCCTATGGGATAGCCAATAATCTATTGGAAGCCGGAGACGGCACCCTGTGGCTGCCTTAATTGCTGTCTGAAAACTAATACGGGTAACTATTATTCGGATCAAAACCGCTAGGGCATAAACATGGCTTGACCCACCGGGTTTATACTAATAGTCGTTGGATTTATGGTTAAGTCCAAGAAACTCCCCATTTTAAGGAATACGTAAGATGGCTTTTTGTTCGCAATGTGGCAATGACAATCCTGACGCGGCAGCATTTTGTAGTAAATGTGGTACTCGTCTTGAAGCAGCTAACCCTGCTGCAGAAGCTAACACCGGACAGGAATCTCAGTCGCAAGCGACTAACGCCTCTGCAGCCTCGCAAAATCAGCCTCATCCCGATAGCGCTTACCCCGGTTCCAGCGCCTATCCCGGGCAGTACCCACCCGTCTCCTCACCCTATCCGGGACAGTCCAGTCCGGGATACTCGGCTGCGGGTGCGGCCTCGCCTGGATACCCCTATCCCGGGGGATACCCCTATCAGATGCCTCCTGCAGGCGGATACGCCGCTCCCGTGGCAAACGCTGCCACGTCCTCGAATAAGAAAAATCGGGGTCTAATCATCGCCCTGTCCAGTGCCCTGGCAATAGTGTTAGTGCTAACCATCATCGGGGGCTGGTTTTACTACTCGAACTATGCCTCGCAGCTTTCCGGCACCACAGCCGACTATGATGCTTTGCGCACCGAGCTAATGGAAAACCATGCCAACTATGATTTAGAAATCGTAAGTACCGATGTCTCTCAATATCCGACGGTGCGGCTGTACTTGTCGTTAACAGACAGTGATCAGCAAGAACTTACCCTGAAATCCCCCACTGGGGCGATTAAAGAAAAAATAGCTGGTGGAAGCGAAATAAAACGCGCAATAAAGAAAATAGAGAGGATAAAAGACAACCAGGGTGTAGGTTTTGAGGTGCTCTTAGATAAGTCGGCTTCTATGTCGGAAGATTTAGGAGAAATGCAAAACGCCATGCGTAACTTTGTAAACAATCTCGACTATAAAGTGGGCGATAAAGCGGAGCTAATGGCGTTCGATACCTACCTGATGTATATGTCCACGCTAACCGGAGAAAAGAATCGGTTATTAACCGGGATCTCAAATATCACTGCCGATGGCGATACGGCTTTATACGACGCTTTATACGAGGGCGTAGCAAATGCGGGGAACCGGACGGGATCTAACTGTGTGATCGCCTTTACCGACGGAATCGAGAACTCTAGCTCCCACACCTTGGATGAAGTAATCAGCTTGGCCACTGAAAAGGCGGTGCCAATCTACTTGATCGGTAGCTCCGAATCTGATCTAGGCACTTTGCAACAAATCGCGGATGAAACTAAAGGCTATCTGTGGGATATTAGTTCGATTTCCGATATGGCCGAAGTCCTGGAAAAGATTAACTCTCGGCAGAAAAATCTTTACACCATCGAATACACTTCCGACGCTAAGGCAGACGCTTATGCAGAACGGACTATTTCGGCACTGATTGGTGATGCTGATGATTTCAAGGTGGGAGCTATTAAAGACGGGTTTTCCTTTACTCCGGTTAAACGTACAGGCGTGGAGAAGCACAAGAGCCGCTACGAGGCATTTAGAGAAGATAAGACCTGGTCCGAGGCCAATAATATTTGTATGGCAAAGGGCGGGCATTTGGTAACGATCACCAGCCAACAAGAAGAACAACAGGTGATTTCGTTAGTTGAATCTAAAGGAATCGAGTTCTCCTGGATGGGTGGATACACTTCCGAAAGAGATAATGGCGTTTTTGCCCACTGGGTGACTGGCGAAGAATGGTCATATCAGAACTGGTTCCCTGGCGAACCCTCACATACTGATTTAGACGGGGCACCGGAGTTCTATCTGCTGTTGTGGAAGATTAGAGGTCAGTGGTCGTGGAACGACGAACGTGACAATATGTTTGCTGCTCCCGATGCCGGAGCCAGGATCAGCGGGAAAGCCGGTTACGTTTGCGAGTACGAACAGTAGAAATCGCGGATAACGATGATAAAAAGAAAATCAGTGTTTAATAATAGTTTTATAAAAAAGTGGCGCCTGGTAGTGGCGGCAATCCTAGTGACGTTTACCTTGGGAACGGTAAGTGCTTGTAGCAGCGCCACTGATGCCCCGAAAGCGAAGCCGGAAAAATCTACTCCCGGCGCTACCGCTAACACCCAAGCGGAAAATACCAGTCTGGATCCCGCTGCATCCTTGGTAGCAAAAATGTCTTTAGAAGATAAAGTTGCCCAGATGTTTATGGTGACTCCGGAAGCGCTCTCCAAGTTCAATGGGAGCGTAGTGGCTTCGGGGGAACAAACTAAACAGGCGTTTGCGAAGCTACCAGTGGGGGGAGTTATTTATAACTCTGCGAATCTGCAATCGCCGGAGCAAGTAAAAACCATGCTCGCTAACCTACAAAAATACAGTAAAGATCGGGTCGGGGTTCCTGTCTTTATGGCGGTTGATGAGGAGGGCGGCACGGTCGCTCGGGTCAGCGGCTCCAAGAGCATGGGGATTAAACCCTATCCGAATATGAGTGAGGTGGGTGCTGGCAAAGATAGTAATCGCGCCCTCCAAATTGGTACTGAAATGGGTAAATATCTTGCTGACCTCGGGTTTAATATCGATTTTGCCCCCGATGCCGATGTGTTGACGAATCCGCAAAATGATTTGCTTAAATATCGCGCGTTCGGCAGTGATCCCCAGACGGTTACCACTATGACAGCTGCTTTTACTAAGGGTTTGCAGACCAGTGGGGTACTCGCCACCTATAAGCATTTTCCTGGTCACGGCTCTACCAGTGCAGACTCCCATAAAGGGATCACCGTTTCGCAACAGGATGCGACCGGGTTGGAACAGGTGGATTTAGTGCCTTTTAAAGATGCGGTTGCTAAAGACGTAAAGCTAATTATGGTTAGCCACGTTTGTTTTCCGAAAGCTTTTGGAGATAACACTCCTGCCAGCCTGTCAAAAAAGGTGGTGACTGGCTGGGCGCGAGAAAAGCTACAGTATCAAGGAATTTTGATCACCGATGCCATGAGTATGGGGGCGATTAGCGATAACTATCAGCCGGCAGAGGCCGCGGTTAAAGCAATCCAGGCAGGGATTGATATTGTGCTCGATCCTAAAGACTTTGATGCCGCCTACCAGGGGGTTCTGGCAGCGGTGAAATCCGGGAAAATCAGCCAGGAGCAGGTAAACCAGTCCGTGACTAGAATCGTAGCCACCAAGTTGCAATTAAAAGCTACCAAGTGACCTGCAAGAGCATTTAGCGCAGCGGTAACGCTGAAGTCCTTTGCTGGTTGTGCCATTCCTTTTAACACCCGCCCCGCCGCAGGTAGGACACTTTTTTCTGTTTGATTTACGACCCATAAATCAAACAAAAGCAGACCCGTGCACCAAAAATACGGAAAGTCAACGACCTGTAGAAAATAAGCCCAAAAAGCTAACCAAACCCCAAATTACAAGGCACCACTACCAGCCGGTAGTATAAAACTGTCCAAAAAACAATCCGCACCCCCAAATGGGCATTAGCCCCGATTACCGACCCGCGGTAGCCCGCAAAACCTGCGGAGAATACTTTGCGGGGGTTGGGAAATATTTCCCAACCCCCGCAAGGCATTTATTTAGTTATGGAACTAACGCAGCGCCTAGATTTTCACCTGCTCCGAAAGGGGAGTGTGATTACCGAAGCGGTGGTTAGTGAAGGCTACTGCCTGCTCGCGAACAAATGGGATCATTTCTACTCGTCCACAAGCAGTCACCGGATGCGACCAGACCGCCACATTCACATTTCCGTTAACTGCTTCATTGACTGCCTTAACATCTCCACCAATCAGACGAATCCGTGCGTCCAGACCGGCACCGGCAGCCCAGGCGGGCAGCCGGTCACGGAAGGACTGATCGGACTCGACCTCGTAATCAATGTGCTGTACTCGCAGGTACTGGAGCAGCGCGGAGTCCGGTTCTTGCGGCATCGATACCGAGACTTGAGAACCAGCGGCGCGACCGGCTGCTGCCAGCATTAACACCTGAGAGGCGTCCTCGCCCTCGGATAGACGAATCAAGACCGGCAGTGGGCGGTAGCGCAGCACGTTACGTTCAACCCGCAGATCCGAGGGGTCATGCCCAATGCCAAACTCGCTGTCTAGAGCCTGCTGTGAAGAACGCAGCGAGGCCATTACGAACTCTTTATTGGAATCCAAAGAGCGCGCTACTTTCGCGGCTTCAACCAAGGCACGGTTGCGCAGCTCCACGTCCTCGTTTTCCGGAATCCCGTCGGCTTCCCATTCGCCCAAACCAAACAGATAGGACGGGCCGCCAGCTTTCGTACCTGCCCCAATAGCAGAGTTCTTCCAACCGCCGAAGGGCTGACGGCGCACAATCGCGCCGGTGATACCGCGGTTGACGTAAACGTTACCGGCCTGTACGCGCTCTAGCCACAGGTTGATTTCATCGGCATCCAAAGAGTGCAAACCAGCGGTCAAACCGTAGTCGGTAGCGTTTTGGATCTCGATAGCTTCTTCTAAGGTGTCGCAGCGGATAATGCCCAGAATCGGGCCGAAGTATTCGGTCAGGTGGTATTCACTGCCCGGTTGTACCCCAGCGCGAATACCCGGAGTCCACAGCTTCCCGGATTCATCAAGTTGCTTGGGCTTGAGCGCCCAATGCTCTCCCGGTCCCAAGGTGGTTAGGCCGCGCAGCAGCTTCCCCTTTGCCGGTGCACATAGCGAACCGGTTTGGCTGGAAGGATTGGAGGGGTAGTCCACCACCAGGGAACGTACACCGTCAAGTAACTGACGATGAACCCTTTCGGAGTACCCAACGGAACCGACCAGGATGGCCAGGGAAGAAGCGGAGCACTTTTGCCCACAGTGGCTAAACGCCGAGTTAATAATATCTTTGACCGCCAGGTCTAGATCCGCCGAGGGGGTGACAATAATAGCGTTCTTACCAGAGGTTTCCGCCAAGAGCCCCATATTGTTGTCCCAGGAACGGAACATCTTGGCGGTGTCGATTGAACCCGTCAAGATCACGCGATCTACCCGTTCATCAGCCATCAGGTTCTTGCCGAGTTCCCGGTTGCCTAGCTGGACAAACTGTAGAACCTCACGCGGAACCCCTGCTTCCCACATAATCTGGGCTAGCAGTGCGCCAGTGCGGGCAGATTCCTTGGCCGGTTTGAAGATCACTGCCGAACCTGCTGCCAACGCCGAAACGGTCGAACCAGTAGGAATAGCGATCGGGAAGTTCCAGGGTGGGGTGGAAACCGTTACCCGTGCCGGCTGGAACTTAGCGCCCGCTTGCTGTTCTAGCTCCAGGCACTGCTGCGCGTAGTAATGGCAGAAGTCCACGGCCTCCGATACCTCGATATCGCCGCCATCGAGGGCTTTGCCGCATTCGGCAGCTGCAATTTCCATGAGCTCTGCACGGTGTTGGCTGAGTCCGATGCCTACGCGGTGAATAATCTCGCTGCGTTCCTTAGCGGGACGCGCTGCCCACACTTCGGCGGCCGCAGCTGCTCCAGCCAACATTTGATCAAGCACCTTAGCATCGGAAACGGTAGCTTCCTCAACCTCTTTAATCCCAATCTGGCAATCGGGAATCGCCTTAACGATCTGGCGTGACCATTCGATATTTTCCGGTAGTGAAGGATCAGAGTCCGGAGTGTTCTCGAAAGTCCACTCCCCATCCTTTTGTACGAAAGATTTAATATCTTCAGCCGTCTCGGTGAGACGATTTTGCTGGCGTACCGGGCCGACCTCGACGTCGTAGACCCGCTCTAAGGCGCGCCTAAAACGCTGCTCTTCCTTGTGGAGCACATTCGCGTCATCCAGATCAAAAATATCAGACATGAAGTTCTGATCCAGCGAGTTTTCTTCCAGCCGCCGCACCAGATAGGCAATGGCCACGTCGTATTCTTCCGGATTAACTACCGGCACGTAGAACAGGAGGTGACCGGTGTCCTCGGCTACTGCCTTGGACTGGGGAGAAGCCATTCCAGTCAGCATCTCGAACTCTACGCCCCCGGATTCTAGTACCCCGCGCTCATGGGCCAGCTCGTAGGCAAAGCCCACGGTGAACAGGTTCATTCCGGCCACGCCGATCTTAATATTACGAGTGTGCTCCTTAGTCAGGGCGTAGTCCAACACCTTCATATAGTTAGAGTCGGTGTCTTGCTTGCTCTTTTGGGTAGTGAGTTTCCAGCCACGCTCACGAGAATCAACGGTTTCCATCGACAGGTTCGCGCCCTTAACTACGCGAACTTTGATCCGTCCGCCCCCATTGGCTACGCGCTGCGCTGCCCATTCTTGCAAGTTCTTCATTGCGGGGAGGGCGTCGGGCAGGTAAGCCTGTAACACGATGCCGGCTTCCAGCTTTTCTAGACCGGGGGTCTCCAGAATCTTCTTGAATACATCAATGGTCATATGGAGGTCTTTGTATTCTTCCATATCCAGGTTGATGAACTTCTTTGGTTCATAGGAGTTGGCGCGACGATATAGCGGCAGGAGAGCGTTTACGGCTCGATCGACCACGTGATCATATGCCCAAGGATTGTGAGGGCCGGTGACTGCAGATACCTTCAAAGATACGTATTCCACATCTGGACGTTCCAGCAGCGCCATGGTGTCGGTGAGCCGCTTATTAGCCTCTTCATCACCCAGGATGGCTTCACCCAGCAGGTTCATATTGAGCCGCATTCCGCCTTGCTTTAACCGCTCAATCGCCGGTCCTAGTTTGGCGTCAGATACGTCCAGAACCAGATCCCCGACTAGTTTCGCGAACACAGTGCGGGTAATGGGAATAACCATTTTAGGTAGCAGCGGAGCCATTGCACCGCCCACCTTAAAGGGTAAACGCAGGTACCAGGGCAGGAAGCTCACGGAAGAGGACGAGAGACGGTTTAGCTCCTCGGCGGCGACTTTAATGTCCTCGGGGCGAATAACCCCGTCAACAAAGGCAACGGTGAAGTCTAGACCTGCTTGATCTTCGAGCACCTGGGACAAGAGTTTGGCTGCCCGATCTTCCGGGTATTTCTCAGACTCTCGTACCCATTTTTGGGCACGAGCAACCGCCAAATCCGCTAAGTGACGGCAGTCGCCGGTTTCCCCACCAACTTTGGGGGGAGCCACGCTTTCTGACATTTGTTTGCGTCCTTTCTTAGGAAACTGTTAATAGGTATCGATCGCACCTAAGGTGTAGAGAGCCGAGCTGTATGGTAGCTCGACCCTCTACGCACTTATATGTTCAAGGTAACACTAGATGCGGGGGAGTGTACCCTGATTTGGGGGACTTTTTTCCTAGACCCCACTTTTATTTGCTGGACATGTCGGTAGTCGGCGATTCCTCCCTCGCTACCTGGGCAAACGGAACGGTAGTAATAGGAGTTACGGAGCGACCTTTCAGAGCCGAATTGATTTCATCTTGTGAAGCGTTAGCGAGCTTGACCGATAGATCGAACTCTTCATCGATTTCGGCATTCGGTTTGTAGGTGGCGCGGGAAACCAACCAAGATACCAGGAGGTTCAGCAAGAACCCGGGCAGTATCTCGTATACCTGGAAAATCATCGGTAAGGTATCGGGCAGGTTGCCCCAGATTCCTACGGTGATAGCACCCACGGCCATACCGGCTGCCGCACCCTGCCAGGTGTATTTACGCCAGTAGAGGCTGAGCACGATCACCGGGCCGAAAGCTGCGCCGAATCCCGCCCAGGCGAAGGCTACCAGTCCCAGGATCGAGTCAGTACGGAACCAGGCAAAGAAAGCGGCGATAACCGAAATCGCTAACACCACGATCCGGCCAGCGTTTATCCCTTGGGCGCCCAGCAAACGGCGCTTCTTGATGCCCCGGTAGATATCTTCTACTACTGCCGAGGAGGTCACCAGCAGCTGCGAAGAAACGGTAGACATGATGGCGGCCAAAATAGCAGCCAGCATGAAACCGGCTAGTACCGAGGGGAAGAGCTGTTGACCCATCACCAGGTAGATACTTTCTTGCGGATTCTGTTTCACCAGCGCCAAGGCTTCTTTGATTCCGGCGAGGCCGTTTTCGGACAGGGCACGCCCGATGAGGGCGGTCAAAGTTGCTCCCAACACGCACAGGAACATCCAGCCGATACCCAGGCGGCGAGCCGAAGTTGCTTCCTTGGGGGAGCGTAGTGCCATGTAGCGTACGATCACATGGGGCATACCTACATAACCCAGACCCCAGGCCAAGCCGTTAAGGATCGACAGTTTACCGGCCGCTCCATCACCTACTATGGAGAACATGTGACCGTCTAAGCCGTTTAGAGTATCGGTCATTACTCCGAAGCCACCCAGGGCAACCACCCCGAAGACTGGTACTAGCAACAGGGCGATTAGCATCATAATGCCCTGTACCATATCGGTCCAGGAGACAGCTAGGAACCCGCCTACCAAGGTGTAGAGAATGACTACGCCGGCTACTACCACCATGCCTACGTGGTAGTTGACATGGAAAATAGATTCGAAGAACACCCCTCCGGACACCATGCCGCTGGCTACGTAGATGGTGAAGAAGAAAAGAATAATAATCCCGGCTACCAGCTGGATAATAAACTTATCGTCCTTTAGCCGCGCTGACATAAAGGAAGGTACGGTAATCGAGTCTCCCGCTATTTGCGAATAGGAACGCAAACGGGGAGCTACCCATTTCCAAGCACACCAGGAGCCAATCAGCAAGCCGATAGCAATCCAAGATTCAACTAAACCGGTTAAATAAAGTGCCCCGGGCAGTCCCATCATTAGCCAACCTGACATATCTGCGGCTCCCGCAGAGAGTGCGGCGACTAGGGGAGGTAGGGAGCGGCCACCAACCATGAAGTCATCCATGGTTTGGGTGCGGGTGTAACCATAGATACCAATCAGAATCATGGCTACGAAATAGATAACCATTGCAATGGCGATACCGCTGGTGCTTCCGCTGCTAATAAAATCTGCCGCACCGACGGTGGGCATCAGTAATGTTGAGAATGTAGTTATCATTTGCTCTCCATTGGGGTTAATGCCGATACTTTCGACTTCGAAACATATTATCTTGCTGTCAAGCAAATCACAATATCCCCCGGGACTTTAGGTATGTGAGAGCTAGAGATCCTTTTTGCTGTATTTGGGGTAAAAGGCCAGGAAAAACCAGGTTTTAAGCACGTATTTTTTAAGTATTATTTTCTAAAAAAATCTAGGCCTTAAGGCCTGTATTGCTATGATGCAGCTCACGTAAAACCGAAAAAACTGGCTTAAAAAAAGCTTGGAAAGACAAAATTGGCCGAGCATGTTTTTACTAACATGCTTGTTTCTTTACCTTTGGAAAAGAGTTATTTTCACCAACCCGGGAGCGCAGAAATAGTGACAGCTTGCCCAGAGAGGGTAAGAGTATTTCTCAGATCCCGGCTTTCAGTTCAAGTTACTTAGGGGATAAACCAGCGCGGTAGCTATGGCCGCCGCTCCCTCCCCACGGCCAGTGAAGCCCAATTTGTCCGAGGTAGTCGCAGAAATCGACACCGGTGCCCCTACCGCTTCCTCCAGTACGGCGCGTGCCTGCTCATAACGTTGCCCCATCCGAGGGCGGTTAGCGATCACCTGGACCGCGGCGTTTCCCAGTCCCCACCCGGCCTGATGAATAATCTCCATAGTTGCTGCCAGGAGCTGGGTGCCGCTGGCACCTTTCCATTCGGGACGGTCAGTACCAAAATGGGTACCCAGATCCCCTTGACCAGCAGCTGATAGAATCGCGTCACACAGAGCATGAGCAGCAACATCGGCATCTGAATGTCCCTTGAGCGGGGGTTCTCCTGGCCAAGAAAGTCCGGCAACCATGCAGGGACGAGCAGCCGAGCTGGGGTCTTTCGGGTCGGCAAAAGCGTGAACGTCGCTACCAATGCCCACCCGCGGTAGTAGGCAGGGAACGGAATTATTATCCGTACTCGGGGGATTACTAGCCGAAAAATCCGGGCGGCCTAAGGTGTGGGAATTGTTCATGCCCCCAGTTTAGCGACCGTGGTTCCCTCGCGAGTCAAGGTCGCCTGGTCGTAATAAAGCCCGATCGCATCCTCAAGGCATGGGGACACTAAAATATCGCCCCGGTAAAACTCTAGGGGTCTAGGCGAAATACCTCCAGGTCAACAACTCTCGGCTCCGGGTAATCTGCCATATGTACGATCAGCATTCCCGCGGTTTTTAAATAGGGGTCATCCTGGGGCATCAACCTGCCTAGATGGTTAGGGGTAAGCGGTGCTAGCTCCCCGATAATCCCCGGAATCGTGGGACGATGGACGCAAATTGCCAGGGGAGCTGCCGGCTGACCTAGCTGACTTTCCGAAAGCAATCCCCGGATTACCCCTCGCATCTGCGCGGGATCTTCCCGATAGGCGTCCTCGGTAAAGGAAGCTTCCGTTCTTAAGGGAGTGCCCGACAAGGTGGCATAAGGGGCGACCGTGGCCACGCAGCGGCGCCACGGCGAAGTGATTATCTGATTAATACCAAAGGCAGAAAGTGCGGGAACCAGGCGTAACACTTGCGCGGAGCCGCGCCGCGAAAGCGGCCGGGTCATTTCGGTACCCTCCCAATAGGAGCGTTTAGTGGCTTTAGCATGCCGGAGCACCGCCAGTGTCCGAGTGCTCAAAGTACGTTCCGCCAGTCGGGTGAGCAATTCTTCTAGTAGGCGTCGATCCCCGCGGCGAGTCAGCAGGCGCATTGCTTTGCGCGCACCCACCCATTGTGACTTATCAATTTCCTTGCTCGGAGCGGGGGGAGCTAGAGGGCGTGCCCGCAAGGTTTCCGCGGGAACATCTGGAAATCCGACCCAGTAATAAACTTCTTTGGTCACTCCCGATCCCAGTCGATAGCGCTGCACGGTAAGCGGCGCTCCTAGGCGAATCGGAACTTCAGTTTCCTCTTCGACTTCCCGTACCGCGGTTGCAGGCAGGGATTCACCGCTTTCCCGTTTACCCTTTGGCCAAGACCAGTCATCATAGCGGGGACGATGTACAATCAGCACCTCGATATCCTGGCGCTTAGCGGGGAGGGAGGTGCCAGCAATTGGGTTGGCTCCCTCTCGCAGACGCCACACTAGTGCGCCTGCAGATCGTACTATCCGCATATGTGGTGGCTTAGGTCGAGCCGTCATGGTAGCAACTTGCCTTTCTCGTAATCTGTCTCCATTGTCTAACAAATTACTTATAAGGTCATTCCCCCAGGTAAAGAGGGCGATAACTGTTCAACATTAAGAGGTGGATGGACGATCCGCTGATTAGCGTCCTTTCATCCGCGAGTTAGCCTTATTAATCAGGTACTCTTGGATATCCATCAGCGGCGATCCATCTTTGGCGTCAACATGCCGCCGCCAAGTACCATCCCGGCGTAAATGCCAAGAAGATACCTCCGGGGAGGCCTCAAGTCTCACCAAATCCATGAGTTTCGCAGTCATGTCGGGATCCTTAATCCGGATCAGCGCCTCCACTCGGCGATCTAAGTTGCGGTGCATCAGATCAGCAGAACCGATCCAAACCTCTGGCTGTCCGGCATTTTCAAAAGCGTAGATACGGGAGTGCTCCAGGAAACGCCCCAAAATGGAACGCACTCGGATATTTTCCGATAGCCCCCGCACCCCGGAACGAATCGTGCAAATCCCGCGCACCACAATATCTATCGGTACCCCTGCCTGGCTGGCACGGTAAAGCGCATCAGTTACCGCCTCGTCTACCAGGGAGTTTACTTTAATCCCGATATAGGCGGGCAGGCCTTTGCGGTGATTTTCTACCTCGCGTTCAATGCGCTCGATAATCCCGGGACGGATAGAGCGCGGAGCCACCAGCAGGCGATGGAAGGAAGTGCGGGGCGCATACCCGGACAGCTGATTAAATAGGCGAGTAAGATCTTGGGCTACCTCCCGGTCGCAGGTAAGCAACCCCAAATCCTCGTATCCGCGGGCCGTCTTGGGGTGATAGTTGCCGGTGCCCACATGGCAGTAACGGCGCAGGCCATCGGCTTCTTCGCGAACCACCATCGACAGTTTGCAGTGGGTCTTCAAACCCACCATGCCATACACCACGTGTACCCCGGCGCGCTCTAATTTACGCGCCCAGGAAATATTAGCGTCCTCGTCGAAACGGGCTTTGATCTCTACAATCGCCAACACCTGTTTCCCGTTTTGCGCCGCCTCTATCAGGGCAGACACAATCGGTGAATCCGAGGACGTGCGGTAGAGGGTCTGCTTTATGGAACGCACTTTGGGATCCCTAGCGGCATAGGTGACGAAATGCTGCACCGAAGTAGAGAAGGAATCATAGGGGTGATGCAGCAACACATCGTGGCTGCGGATCATCGCGAAAATATCGGTGGGGGTAGCCGATTCCACTTCCGCTAACCCGGCAGCAGTGGCCGGTACAAACTTTTGGTATTTCAGTTCCGGTAAATCTAGGTCATGCAGCTCGTTCAGGCAGCGTAAGTCAATTGGTTCGGGAAGCGCAAACACGTCCTCCATCCCAATTTCCAGTTTGGCCACCAGGAAATCGAGTACCGGCCGCGATATTCCCTTTGCTACCTCAAGGCGCACTGCCGGGCCGAAACGGCGCCGCAACAGTTCTTGTTCCATTGCGGTCAGTAGGTTCTCGGCGTCGTCCTCTTCTACTTCTAGATCCTCGTTGCGGGTCAGGCGGAACACGTGATGTTCTAAGATTTCCATCCCGGGGAAGAGGTGATCGAGGTGGGGGCCGATAACATCCTCCAGGGTAATGAAGGTGGCTTCTCCTTTAGTATCAATCGCATCTTCCGGACTGACCTGGTCTATTGCCTGTTCCACACAGATTAGCCGGGGCAGGCTTTCCGGGATTTTCACCCGGGCGAAATGCTGCTTTCCCGTTAAGGGATTGCGCACCACTACCGCCAAGTTAACTGATAGCCCCGAAATATAGGGGAAGGGGTGCGAAGGATCGACCGCCAAGGGGGTGAGGATCGGGAAAATCTGGCGGCGAAAATACCCGTGCAGAAAATCTTGTTGCTCTAGGGAGAGGTCATTCCAACGCCGCAGTTTGATCCCCACGTTTTCCAGTTCTCCGCGTAAAGTGTTTTGCACGAAACCTGCTTGCCGAGCACACAATACTTGGGCGCGCTCTGTCACCAGGTCAAGCACTTGCCGGGGGGTAAGACCGGAGGCGGCGGTGCGGGCAATTCCGGCGGCAATGCGGCGTTTAAGCCCCGCCACACGCACCATATAGAACTCATCCAAGTTGGAAGAGAAAATAGTAGTAAACCAGGCGCGCTCTAAAATAGGCAGCCGCTCGTCCTCTGCCTGTTCTAATACTCGCTGGTTGAACTGCATCCAAGATAGTTCCCTGTCCCCGAAACGTCCCTTGGGGAGGGGTTTGTCTTGACCGAGGGGACCGGCTTGCGCGAGTTTGTCCATCCCGGGAGCCTCCCGCAAAGTGGAGGGGCTGATTTGGGAAAGGTCTTCGGGGCCATCGGTTTGGGCGTGACCTGCCGCTAATGCTTCTGTATCGGAAGGCTTTTGCGCCTTCGACTTAGTTTTCACCGGGGAATCACCCGGCTTACTGGCAGCTGCCGGCTTCCCGGTTTGGGCTTCCTTTTCGCTAGCTGGTTTGCCAGCGTTATTTTCCGAGGTAGGAGGTTTACCGGTTTTATCGACCTCTTGCTCCCCTATAAACGGGGATTTCTTATCGGGGAGGGCGTAGTCCGCGTCCTCGTAATCGATGCCGGGAAACTGGTCAGGAGAGATTTTCGAAGATATTAGCTCGTCAGCGGTGGCGGTCTCAAAGTTGGATTGTGCCGCTTGCCGGTCTACCTGCGCTACCGGTTCAGTTTGCGGGTTTTCTTTATATATCCGGGCAATATCGGCAGGCGAAGGCACCACCTGGGGGTCACCTTGCGCATCCTCTTTAATTTTAGCTTTACCTACTTTAGGTTCTGGCTTGTTGTCAGCTTCCTGTTTGCTGTCCATGCCGATCCCTTCTAATAAATAATTTGGTGACGGTACTGAACTAGTCCGGGTAGATTTAGTTCTAGTCTAGGCGATTTACCTTGGCTGCACGCGCTGAAAGCCTTAGGTCGCGCGCGGTTTGTAATAGCGCTTCGGGACGCAGGGTTACCGGATCAGCCAATTCGTCTCGCTCGTCTTTAATCCAGTCGGCACTGACCCCACTGGCGAGCACTTTCAGGAAATCGCTGGTGCGATCTAGCAGCGGAGCCAGCTGGTCAATTGAGGTTTGGGTTCGCCAAAGCTCCGCTAGTTTATTTATGAGGGCGTCCACCGATTTTTCGCAATGCTCGCGCGAAAAAACTTCCCCAATTTCTAGAGCTGCCAGCCCCTGCTGGAAGCGTTCATTTACCAGATCTGGATCGCGTAAATACCATTGATACACCAAGTAAAGCCGCCAGAGCGTTCCGGGCAAAGTATTGGCTGGTGAAGCGGACCAGAGTTCACTGACCGTATCTATCCCACCAGATTCTAGGAGCTCGCGTAAACGTTTAACCTGATCGTCACTTTCTTTTTCGATTCCTAGCAGAGTTTGCGCTACCAAGTGGGCAACCTCTGAAGCGATCGCCCCGTCCTCGGCACCGGGAATGTTTTCTGCCTGCTCGGCATCTAACATTGCTGGCCTGCGCGGAGTTCTCCGTGTAGTCATTTTTTCCTCCTTTAATATCCCTATTGTCTCCCATGCATCATTACTTGGGGCAGCTTTGCTTTTATTGCGCGAGTTACGAGCTAGCGAAGTTCAAAGTAGGGTTTGCTCGTTTCTTTGCCGTTGCTTTCCGCGCTCGTGCCCATTAGTAAACGTGGCGGAGCCAATGTGTGAGACCGCTCAATAAAATGCGAGATAGTCGCTACTCGCGGCTAGAATAATTTGAGGTTTGAGGTGCTAACAGGTGGCGCCGCCAGATTTATTACGTAAAAGGAAGGGTTTTAGTGTCTGACCGTCCGCTTAGTGTCGCTGTAGTTGGAGCCGGCCCCGCCGGCATCTATGCTTCTGATATTTTGTCCAAATCTGGTCTAGACGTAGAGATTGACCTCTTTGAACGTCTGCCTGCACCCTATGGATTGGTTCGGTATGGCGTAGCGCCCGATCATCCCCGGATTCGCGCCATTATTACTGCCCTTTACAAGATTTTGCAGCGCGGCGATATCCGTCTGCTGGCAAATGTGAATGTTGGCGGCGAGGACGCCGATATAACTGTCGATGACCTGCATGAACACTATGATGCGATTATTTTCGCTACCGGGTCTGACCGCGATAAACCGATTGATTTGCCCGGTCAGGATTTGCCGGAATGTTATGGGGCTGCCGATTTTGTTTCTTGGTATGACGGCAACCCGGATTATCCGCGTTTTTGGCCCTTAGAAGCGAAAGAGGTCGCGGTTATCGGGGTCGGTAATGTCGCCCTCGATATTGCGCGGGTAATGGCGAAGCACCCTGCCGATATGCTCAAAACCGAGATTCCGGAAAATGTGGCGAAAGAGCTCTATAAATCCCCAATCACAGACGTGCATGTTTTCGGGCGGCGCGGACCGGCTCAGGTGAAGTTCACCCCCTTGGAGCTGCGCGAACTCGGGCAGCAGCCGGGAGTAAAAGTTATCGTTTCCGAGGAGGATTTCGAGTTCGATGAAGGCTCGGAGCAGGCGATTGCGGCTTCTAAACAAACCAAAATGGTGGTTGATACCTTAATCAATTACGCCATGGACGAGGACGATAGGGAAGCTGATCGCCGTATCCACCTGCATTTATTCTCGGCTCCGAAAGAGATTTTAGCTGACGAGGACGGGCATGTGCGCGCCCTAGTTACTGAACGTACCCAGCTGAACGGGGACGGAACGGTTTCCGGGACTGGCGAGCTGCGGGAAACCCCGGTACAGGCGGTTTATCGCGCGGTGGGATATTTCTCTTCTCCGATTGCGGGATTGCCTTTCGATGAGCGTCGCGGAGTAATCCCCAATCAGGAAGGACGGGTCACCGATTTGGAGGGAACTCCTTTGACCGGGATTTACGCTACCGGTTGGGTAAAGCGCGGCCCGGTGGGGCTGATTGGTTCTACCAAGTCTGATGCGCAGCAAACTATCGCCCACCTGGTAGAGGACGCGGAAGCTGGCAAACTAGTGGCTACCGGGAAAGCGGTGGGGCACGACGCCATGATTGAGCTGCTTGAGCAGCGGGGAGTTCCTTTCTCTACTTGGCATGGTTGGGAACTATTGGACGAATACGAAAAGCAGCTGGGCGCAGACTTTGGCGAGGTCGAGGGCGGCCGCGGCGGGCGTGAGCGGGTCAAAGTGGTTTCCCGTAAAGCTATGAGCGCGATTTCTCGCGGGGAAACAGTTCCGGAAGATTTAATCGGTCAGGACGGCGAATAGTCAGCTCACCTGTCTTTTCATCTTTGGTGAAGCTGCAGGTCTTTGGCAGGGATTTGTCAGTATTTGTGCAGTTTCACCTGCTAGATTGCGGGTAAACCAGGAGGAACAAATGGGCAAGAAACGTTTTAGTAATGGCTTGAAAACTGGGCTGCTGTTCGCTGTGATGTGGGCGTTGCTGCTGCTAGTTGGCTATCTGATTGCTTACGGTACTGGCAGTTCCGCTTTTATCTGGATTTTTGCGGCTATCGGGTTGATTTCAACTTTTTATAGCTACTGGAATTCAGACAAAATCGCGATTAGATCCATGAACGCCTACCCGGTGGATCCGGGGAAATATCCGCAAATAGTGCGGATTGTTACTGAGCTTTCGCAAACTGCTGGTCAGCCGGTTCCTCGAATGTATATTGCTCCTACTTCGGCCCCTAACGCCTTTGCTACGGGACGTAATCCGCAAAATGCAGCGGTTTGCTGTACCGAGGGGATTTTACAGCTCCTTGATGAGCGTGAGCTTCGCGGGGTTTTGGCGCACGAGTTAATGCACGTCTATAACCGGGATATTTTGACTTCTTCGGTGGCCTCAGCCATTGGCGGTCTGATTACTTCAGTTGCGCAAATGTTGTTTTTCTTTGGGGGAGGGCGTCGCGACGGTGACAATAGCCCGCTTGGCGGGGTGGCGATGGTGCTTTTGATGTTGTTAGCCCCGATTGCCTCGATGTTTACCCAAATGGCGATTTCTCGGACACGCGAGTTTGATGCAGATGAGACCGGCGCTGAGCTGGCGCGAGATCCTTTAGCTTTAGCCAGTGCGCTCAAGAAACTAGAGGCAGGAACGGTGGCGCGTCCTCTGCAGAGTAATCCGCAAACCGAGAAAGTTGGTTTCATGATGATTGCTAATCCTTTCCGCGGGAAGGGAATTAAGCATCTGTTTTCTACCCATCCGCCTATGGATGAACGGATTGCCCGCCTAGAAGAAATGGCGGGATATAGCCGTTAATCTGGTTTTCGGCGCTGACTAAAGGGTTTGAATATATGCTTGCCTTATGGCAAGTGATATTCCAATCCAGGTACACCAGATTGACGCTGAATACTCGCTAGCTGAAATTACTGATTTTGGGGCGCAGGTGCTTTCTTGGACTCCGCGGGGTCAAAATCCAGTTGTTTGGCTGTCTGACCAAGCTAGTTTTGCGGGGGACACTACCGTGCGGGGAGGAATCCCGATTTGTTTGCCCTGGTTCGGCAATCCCAGGTTTTCGCCGGCAGCCCCGGCAGGTGCAGCTGGTAATCATGGTTTTGCGAAAACTACTGTTTGGGAGCGGGATGATAGCGCTTCCAGCCCGGCGGCGCAAGTTTTAGGGGGAAAAGGAATTGATTCCCCAAGGCTGCAAATGCCCGGTAATGGGGATATGCAAGGGCTCGCAGGCGCGAAAGCGGGCTATAAAGTGCTGACCTATCGCCTGTCCCATAAAGATGGCGAATTATTTCCCCATGCTTTTTCTACGCAGCTAACAATCGAGGTGGGTGAGACTTTACGGCTGACATTGGAGGCGGTAAATACCGATGATCACCCGTTCACATTTGAGGCGGTATTCCATACCTACCTAGGATTTAGTGATTTAAGGCAGTGTGAGCTTCAGGGTCTGGAACAGGCAGTTTTCTTAGATACTTTAACTGCTAAGAAAGCTAGCGAAGACCAGCCGATTACTTTTAATCAGTCATTTGACCGGATTTATGATTCCTCTTCTGACCTGGAAATTTATGATCCAGCCTGGGGGAGGAAGATTTGGTTAAAGAAATCGGGATCTAAATCCACTATCGTCTGGACACCGTGGAACCGGTTTATTAAAGATTTTAGCGATCTTTCTGACCAGGATGTTTACCGATTTGCCGGAATCGAGTTTGGAAATGTACGCGAACACGCGCTTTTACTGCAACCGGGTCAAAGACACCGGCTCGCCATGGAGATTGGAGTAGATTCCCTAGTTGGCCAGGGGTAACTAGCTTCTAATCGGCACTTATTTTTTTCCGACGATCTTAGCCTCTAAACGCTATTTGAGCTGATGATACTTTATTGGGGGGGCGCTGCCAGGCAGCGCCCCCCCAAAGTGCAATCGGGCTATTGACCTAGCTGCTGGAGTTTACTCGTCAGCACTAGCTAAAGCAGCTACCGGGCTGGCTTTAGCGGCTTGACGACCGGGCAGCACCGAGGCTAGGAAACAGAACCCTTCGGTTACCAGGATTATTACCCCTAACCAGAGCCACGGGATTTGCAGGTGAATGTCTTTCGGACTGATGAAACCGCTGAAAGGCATACATTGCATCACGAACCAGGAGAACAGTATCGACAGCCCAATCCCTACAATCAGCGCCCCTAACCCGATTAGCGTCCCCTCGGTCAGCAGCATGGCGCGAATCTGTTTTTGAGTAAAACCAACCGCCCGGAGCAGAGCATTTTCGCGTTTGCGATCAACTACTGAAAGACTCAAAGTATTCGCGACCCCCACCAGGGAAACCAGAGCTGATACCCCTAATAGCGATAGCAGAATGGTCATCAGTATTTTTAGCACCAGATTTATGGAAGCCGTAGCCATTACGCCTCCAGTTTCAGCTACAGAATCTGCCGGAGCCAAGGTTGATAGCTCCTGAATGTCCTCCAAAATCTCGGTAGGCGTTTTTTCCATATTAATTTTGAGGATTACGCCTGCCGGATTTTTCCCTGTTTCACTGGGGGTAATACTGTCTAAATCAGCTCGTGACAGTACCAGATAGGAGCCTAATGCAGAGCTAGGGAAGGCTTGATTATCTTCTGGAGGAGACTTTAAAGCAACTGTCAGCTTCTGTCCGCTAGCAAAAGTTAAGGTTACCTGTTTAGGGTGTTTCCTCTCGTCCGCAGTCATCAGCCAGGCAGTACCTTTCTGAGGGGTCTTAACCTGGTTACGTAATACTGCCTCGGGGTTATCGGGCAAACCGACCGCTAAAACTGACCGGTTTTCGGGTTTTTGGTTGCCGGAATCGGTGGTAATCGCATCCGAGGTGTCTCCCGTTTCGCCCTCCCCTTTATCCGGAGCCGAGCTGGTTGTTGCTTCTTTCTCGCCCTCGTAAGCTTCTACCCGTTCAACCGCTAAGTTCAGTTGAACCGGTTTACCGTTTTCATCATGAGTCTCTTTGATAATCCGAGAGGGCAGGGAAGCAACCCTATTTACGCTCTGCAGCTTCGGTAATTTCTTGGTTATCTCCTCGGGCATCTGATGGGATTCATCTACGGCAACTAGTGACATATCCACTGAAAAACGGCGGTTTAGTTCATCAGTGATGGTGCTTTGTAAAGATAGCGTACCTACCAAAATAGTGGCCATTAAGGTTACCCCTAATACCAGGGCAGTTCCGGTAGCTCCAGTGCGATTAGGATCGCGTTTTACGTTTTCTCCCGCTAGTTTCAAAGTTGCAGAGCGGGATGCAAAAGGCCGCGTTAGGGCGGCCGTGAATGCCGGTAGGAAACTGCGGCAAGCTAGCAGAGCCGCCAAGAAAATAAATAGGCATCCTCCCAGGGCGCAGCTCAGCGCGATGGTCATAGCTTGATCGTCTTCCTGCCCCTTATTTAGCCATGCAATCGTCCACAACCCGGCTCCCATCAAGGTAAACAGTGTCATGAACACGCCGCGCGCAATGTGGCGCTTCTTCTTGCTCATTTTGTTTAGTTCCATGGGGTTCAAGGCGGCTACCGGCAAGATTTTCGCTAGTCCCAGGGTGGGACGCATTCCGCCAATCAAAGGCACTATTATCCCGGTTAAGAGCGATACTACTGCCGGGGTGAAACCGATTACTTGGACCGCTTGGGCGAATGATCCAATCATTCCGGTTGCTACTGCCACCACAATCGAGGCAGTCCACCCTAAGAGCGTTCCAATAAGCGCAGCGATTACGCCCACCATAATGCATTCGGCAAATGCGGAACGCCTGATTTGAGAAACGGTAGCCCCCACGCAGCGCAGCAAGGCGGTTTCTCGCCGCCGCCTAGCTAGAACCACCTGGAAAGTTACAGAAACTATACCAATACATACCAGCACCGCTAGGAGTGGGAAAGCTAGGGAAGCAGCTTGTATTGCCACAGATTTGGCTAAATCGGAATCGGAAGATTTTTGTAGCGCCTCTACGGTAACTACCCAGCCATCATCGGATAGCAGTTTATTGTCATTTAGATATTTACCGAGTTTTTGTACTACCGCTTTGGGATCTTGCTGGGTGTTTACCAGTATTTTCGAGGGTGATTCTTTTGCGTAACTGCTTAGCTGCTTGGTTAGCTGGGCAGAGTAATACACATCCGGTAGGTTCCCGATTCTCATAGCGGCATCTTGTTTAATAGTGCCGGTAATCGTAACGGGAATGGTTTTCTCTTTCCCGGTGTATACCCCGTTTACTAGCTCATCAACTTTAAGTTCAATCCGGTCACCGATTTTAGTTTTGCCATTTTCCAGGTAACTTTCGCCCAAAATTATTTCATTTTGCCCACTAGGGTAGCGTCCCTCAGCTAAGGGAGGGCGATAATAGCCTTCAGGTAATAGCCCTGTTCCGAACAAATAAACAGTTTTCTCATTGATACTGGTGACCGTCATCGGATAGTAAAGCGGCTGTAAGTCAAGGTCTTTACCGACAGCGTTACGGATAGCGTCTTGTTTTTTCAGAATACCTTCATAGTCGTTACCGGGGATTTTGTCCCAGGCAACGATACCTTTAACGGCCTCACCGCTGTCGGTATCGTATTGTTCGCCCTCGTTAGTTATCTGTACCTGGGTATTCTGGTTGAATTGGGTTTCTCCGACCCCCATCACCCAACTCATTACGGAGGCAAAACTGCTGGCTCCGCAAATAAAAACACAGCAAATAATGATAGCGATGGCAGTTGCTACATATTGGCGGCTATGCGCTTTCAGGTTTGCTTTTGTTAAAAACAACATTTAAATCACCTGTGCCAGTTCTTCGCGGCTGGGTTGGTTAAGTTCTTGGGTTACTTGCCCGTCGCGAACCACCAGTACCCGGTCAGCTACCGAGGCGGCGCGAGCATCATGGGTTACCATCACTACGGTTTGTCCCAGCTTGTCTACTGCTTCCCGCAGCAGTTTTAGCACTTCCATTGACGAGGACGAGTCCAGATTTCCCGTGGGCTCATCAGCTACTAGCAGGGCTGGTTTGGCTACCAGAGCGCGAGCTACCGCTACCCGCTGCTGTTGTCCCCCTGATAATTCTGCCGGTTTATGGGTTAGGCGGTCTTGTAAATTCAAGATTTCGATAATCTGTTTTTCCCACTTAGGAGCAGTTTTCTTTCCCGATAGCAGCGCGGGCAGATGGATATTTTCTGCGGCCGTTAAAGTGGGGATTAGGTTGAATGATTGAAATACAAACCCGATATGGTCGCGGCGAAATTTGGTTAGTTTAGTGTCGTCCATAGCGGCCAGGTTTTGCCCGGCAACCGTAACCATTCCGCTGGTAACTGCATCTAGTCCCGCTAGGCAATGCAGCAAAGTTGATTTACCGGAACCGGAAGGCCCAACGATGGCAGTAAATTGACCGGAGTAAATATCCACGTTCACCCCGTTGAGGGCGCGGACTTCTACTTCTCCTTGCCGATAAATCTTGTAAACATCTTTTAAGCTCACTAAAGAACGTCTATTGGCCGGCATTTGCGGATAGTTTCCATTTTGAATCATGGCTGCTCTTTCTCTAGTTTGTCCATTCATATCTAAGAAGGTATTTTCTTTTCTTACGGTTCACCATCACTTAGGCAATGATTTTTTCTTATAGCTAGCTCTACCTGGCATAGGAGACTGGGCTACCCTGCCGCTCCGGTTAAGTGCCATAAATGTCCCGATCTGTACTAATACACTGACCGCTAACATGGCTGCCATCGGGGCGGTAATCTTTAGGGTTGTTCGTAGCTCTTCGCTTACCCCTAAACCTCCATTTGCTACCAGCAAGGTTAAAAATAGGATTACCCCCAGGATTAGCTGGCTGAATCCGAAAATATAGGGCAAGATTATTTCCCACCATTTTGCTCTTCGAATAGTACGTGGCGGGCATCCTAACTGGAGCAATAGGGTTTTTTGGGTTCGGCTTTGCTCATTATCCGCAGTGGTACTGACCGCTACGCAAAGACAGGTGAGGGCGGCTACCAAACCAGCGGTAATAAGCCATCCGCTGCGAATATCGGTTTGCAGTAGTGAAAAAAACTCGCCCTCGTTACTTAAAAGTGACTGCCAAGCCCCGGCGCTTTCGCTGGAACCGGGGAGGATGGGTTCGCTAGATCCTTTCCAAAGATAGGGAAAAATAGTTAAGAACATGAAAGTTAGCAGATAACTTAGCGCTAAGGATAGTACCGGGGTAATTGATACCCAGTATTTTTGCGGGTGGAGACGGATATTTCGCACTGCTAAAAGCAAACTTAAGTGGCGAGTGCGACTTAGTGGCCAAACCGCTAAAGAGAGGGCATTCGCTGGTAAAAATATTCCAAAAATCCAGGCGAAAAGTAAACAAAATAGGAATATCAATACCGCTAATAGCAGGGGAGTTAGCGGGAGAATAAACGCTAACCCCGGAATAGAGACCAGGCAGGCACCGATAAATATTAATCCTATTGTTGCCCCTGACAGTTCTCTGACTCTGTTGCGGGAGCGTAAGTAGCGGGGAATGCCAGTGTATTTACGGGTTAAGCTCAGCGCTTTCAACAGAGGAACTAGGGCTAATACTAAGAAAACTATTATTACTGCCTTAATCGGCGGGATCAGGTTAAATCCGCCTAGAGGAATTCCTAATAGTTTCAGCTTTCCCAATAGCGGTACAGATGCACAGTAGAGCGCTACTCCCCCAAGCCACCCCAGCCCCGCATAAACGAGCATCGATACCACGCATACCAGCAACCTGGTGTGAAAGGGTGCCCCTAATTTTCCTAAAGTATTTAATAACTCAGCTAATCTGCGTTCATCTAGGGTTAAACGATTCCACCACAAAATAGTTAAGGGAAAAATAATCAGAATCACCGCAGCGGTGAACATTAATCCGTACAGTACGGTCACTACGTCTGCTAATTGGTTCCCTAAATCAGATGCGCGCAGCGACAATAAGTCTTGTACCGAACCAGCACATTGAAAATCTGCTCCCGAGGGACAAAAGACTCCCAGATGGAAAGCCGCTTTTATTCCTCCTAGCAGCAAACAAATACTATAAGCAGTCAAACAAGCTGAGAAAAGCGACAAAAACTCCGCAGTTTTCGGATAATGGAACCGCCGTGACCAGCTATAAACAAGTTGTAGGGTTCGCATTTAGTTTTCCCCAGGATTCTCCGGCAAAGCCGTTTTGGTTCTATCGGAAACTATCAGTCCGTCCCGTAGAGTAATCGTGCGTTCGCACCAGCTAGTGTCCTGTGAATTAAGGCTAGTTACCAGCAGGGTGGCTCCCATTTGTTGAGCGGTAGTAGATAGCACCTGCATGGTTTCTTGCGCAGTTACCTCATCTAAACAGTCGGTCGGCTGGTCGGTGATAATTATTTCTGGTCTGCCAACTAGGGCGCGCGCCAGAGCTACTTTTTGTCGTAACGCTGCCGATAGATTTCCACTTATTTGACTAGCAATGGTTTCTAAACCCAGTTTTTCCAGTTCTCTTTGGGCACGAGACATTGCCTCGGCGCGCCCTATCCGTTTTAACAGCAGTGGTAAAGCCACATTTTCCCGTACACTTAGCTGGTCTACTAGCTGCTCTGATTGGAAAACAAAACCAAATTTTTGCCGGCGTAGAGCCTGTAAATCTTGCCGGGAGTAATCGTTAAGTCGGCTACTGCCTAAATAAATCTCGCCACTAGAGGGCGCAATAATCCCACTGAGTAGGTAAAGTAGCGTAGTTTTTCCCACCCCGGATGGCCCGGTAAATGCTACCTGGCTGGCAGTGGGAATATGTAAATCAATCCCCGCTAAAACGGTGCGTGAACCATAAACTTTAGTTAATGCGCGGGTAGATATATCCATATTCTCTATTGTTGCGGGCGCTATTCATTCCGGTTAGCACCTTAGAGCTAGTTTTTAGGTAGTGCTAGCTCTACCTAAATAATAGTGAGCGCGCTCTGTCGGAACGCTAGCTTGCCAATAGGATAGAAACATGCAGCGAATAGATCCCTTTTTCCAGGGAATAAACGACAAAAAACGGGTGACCCCCCGCATGGCGCTGCTGCTAGGGCCAGCCTATTTCGTAGTAGAACTCTTAGCGCTGCTAGTGCATTTAGCGATCATGCTGATTCATCCTAAAAAAGCTCGCATCACCCTCGCCAACTACACATGTACAGTGCGTTATCGCGCCGGAGCAATGCTCGGTAAACCGGACGCGAACATTTGGCATCTTTGGGCAATCCCCGGGAATGATTCTTTATTGACCGGAGAGGGAAAACTTGCCCAACCAGCTAAAACCAGCCGAGACATCCTCATATTGCTGTTTTGCCTGTTCGTTAATGCTATTAGTTTCTGGGCGCTAGTAGTTTTAGCTTACCTGGTAACCCAGTTCTTTCAGTACTACCTCCAGCTGCTGCTAGCGCCGCTATCGCTGGGGGGCGGTTCGCCAGATTTAATCGCGACCATAGCGTTATGGCTGGTATTTAGCCTAGCGGCGGCTATTTACCCGCGAATCATCTATTCGATTGCGCAAGGCAATCCTATGGACGAGCAAGAAATCAGGCAGCTACATCGTTCTCGCCGGGAAATCGTAGATGCTTTCGAGATTGAACGCCGCCGGATTGAACGCGACCTGCATGATGGGGCACAACAATACTTAGTGGCCGCTTCCATGAAAGTTGGAGAGGCGGAACTTTCTCTTAGTCTACTGGAACACGAATTGGCGAAGGCTGCGGCTTTAAAGGACGCTGAATCTAGTCAAGACCGACAGGGGAAAGCATCCGGGGGAGCGGTATTGGGCGAGGACGCGCCTCCTGCGGAACCTGCCGGGTCTTTAGACGGTTCTATAAATCAGGAATCAGTCTCCTTGCCGCAGTTCAGCGCAAAAATACAGGAAGTACTTTCTTTACTGCGGCAGGCGCAAGACGCTAACGATAGATCCTTAGTGGCGCTCAGACGCACAGTTGCGGGGGTGCATCCGAAAGTATTGTCCGATAAGGGACTAGCGGAGGCAGTGCGAGACGTGTGCGCAGATTCTCCGGTGCAAGTTGAGATGCATCTGCCGGAAGAGTTACCGTCTCTACCGGCTGGAGCCGCTGCTGCCGCCTATTATTTGGTGTGCGAATCTCTAACTAATATCGCCAAACATGTTGCAAATCCTAAAGCATCTTTGCTGATAGTTGCGGGTTCTTCTCTGGTTATTTCCATAGTGGATAATGGGGGTGGGGGCGCGAAAATCATTCCGGGACACGGCTTGGCAGGTTTGCAGGCACGCCTAGAGGCTTTCGGGGGAAACTTGCGGATACTTTCACCTCTGGGCGGGCCAACTACAGTGCGCGCCGAGATTCCGATTTTAATTCCTAGCGTTGAGGAGGACGGGTTTGAAAATCATCTTGGCTGATGACGCCACTTTGATTCGGGAGGGCTTAGCGGGGCTACTGGAGCGACTGGGGAATCAAATAATCGCTCAAGCCGAGGACGCGCCCTCCCTGTTAAAAGTGGTCGATCAGATATACCAGGGCGACCAGGTTCCCGATATTTTGATAACCGATGTGCGAATGCCTCCAGGTATGAGTGACGATGGCTTGCGCGCCGCCGTACAGATTCGGGAAAAATATCCTGACCTGGGAATCATGGTTCTCAGCCAGTATGTGGCTCCCGCTTATGCGGCTCAGCTTTTTAGTTCCGAACAGTTTTCACTGCCGGGAAATCATGCGGGTGGTACCGGTTACCTGTTAAAAGAGCGGGTCTCACGGGTGGCAGATTTTTTGAATGCGCTCAAAACTGTGGCTAGTGGCGGGGTAGTGGTAGATCCAGAAGTAGCAGTTAAGTTGGTGCGGGAACGCAGTTCTGCTCTTTCCAGCCTCACTCCTCGCGAAAACGAAGTTTTAGAGCTGATGGCGCAAGGTTTAGCGAATGAGGAAATCGCGGCGAAACTGTTTCTATCCGGCGCATCAGTGGCTAAACATATTGCGAATGTGTTCATGAAGTTGGGTTTAACCCCGGATGAACCCAACCGCCGGGTGCGAGCCGTCCTCGCCTACCTGACCGCCACCGGTTTACGTTAGCTAGGCGAACCGGTGATTCCCGTTTTGAGCAGTGAAAATAGCCTTAAATCAGGTTAGGTAATCGCTCTTAACTCTCTATTGTGGTTGGCTCGATTTCTTCACCCTGCCTAAATAGCCGTTGTATCCGATAATCAGAATCTAAGAGTATAAAGCTAGGTTTGCAGCCAGGAGTAAAGCGGGTAGTTACCCCGGGAGCGTCCTCGGGAATTGAGGCTGCCTGTACCGGGGTGCCCACGCAGGCACGAATTAGTTTCGCTAGGGGGATTTGTCCGCGCCGAGCAAAGAGGGCGAACTGGTTGAGCAGGCAGGAAGCCCCACCAGACAGGGTATTAGTTCCATCCAGGTAGCAGGCTCCGTTCTTTACTTCAACCTTTAATCCTCCCAGAGTGTATTTACCGGGAGGCATACAGGCGGCCGCCAACGCATCGGTTACAAAGAATAGGGAAGCATCGGGGAAAGTAGCGAACATATCTTCTACCAGTTCGGGTTTCAAGTGATGCCCATCAGCGATAACCTCAACCCCAGCTGTTCTGTCTTTTGCCGATCGCAAGAACTCTATAATCGGACCGGGAGAACGGTGATTAATCGGGGACATGGCGTTAAACAGGTGAGTAACAGTTTGCGCGTATCCCTGCCAGTTAAGTTCACCGGCGGTTTTAACCGTGTAATCCAAAGCCAGGCGGGCTTGATCTTCGTCACAGGAAGTGTGACCCCAGGAGGGAACCGCCCCATATTTGAGTAACAGTTTCGCGGCCGGAAGTGCATTATCAGTTTCCGGTGCGATAGTCATGGTCTTAAACCAGCCCTGACCAGCCTGAAGCCAGGATTCAAGCTCTGCTAAATCAGCGGGGCGGATCACTTCCGGGTTTTGCGCCCCACATTTTGCTTTCGAGATAAAAGGACCTTCTAAATGCAAACCCGCAAGCTCGCCCTTTTCACAGAAAGGAACCAGAGCCTTGATATAGGGCAGGGGGTCAGCCAGAGAAACCAAGGAAGCAAATAGGGCGGTTGTGCCGCCGCTACGGTGAGCTTTAATCGCGGTAGCTATTTCATCTGGGTCAGTGGTGTCGGGGAAAGAAAACCCGCCACCTCCATGGCAGTGAACATCGACAAAACCGGGAACAATGAGCGGCCAATTTGCGTCAGGAGTTCCCGGGATGACCTCAGCTAACTGGTTGCCATCTAGAACTAGACCGCTTCCAATCTGGTTTCCGAAACCATTAAAAACTCGCCCTTTTATCGTGGTCATCTCGGTTGCTCCCAACGCCGCTGTTAAAGTTCAAACACTCTAACTTTACGCCGGCTACTGCTCCTAAACAATGCTGCTGGGAAGGGAAACAACCAGGTTAATAAGGATGTTGGCTATTAATAGTTCATCAAAATCGGGTTTTGTCCACTGCTATTGGGTATTTGTTTACCGGGTTCGCAAGGTGGTGAGGCTACCTAGCTTGTTAGTATTGAGTAGTAGTTTTTCTAAATCTGGTTTCAAAGGTGATTATTATGGCGGTTACTAAAGCAGTTATTTTGGCTCGCGGACTAGGTACCCGGATGCGCGCAAATGACGAATCTACTAATCTGTCTGGCGAACAAGCCGCCGCCGCTTCGGCAGGTACCAAGGGATTAATTAACGTTGGACGCCCTTTCTTAGACTACGTAATCAGCGCCTTTGCTGATGCCGGAATTAAAGAGGTCTGCCTAGTAATCGGTCCAGAACATGATGCGTTTCGTAACTACTATGACAGCGTAGAAAAGAATCGGGTAACCATCACCTATGCAATTCAAGAAGAGCCGTTAGGAACCGCAAACGCGGTCGCGGCTGCCGCAGAGTTTATTGGTGAAGATCGCTCCTTGGTTCTAAATTCCGATAACTACTACCCCTTGCCGGTATTAAAGCAATTGGTGCAAGCCCCGGGTCTGGCGGTAGCCGGGTTTTCGCGGGCAGAGTTAATCGCGAACTCTAATATCGAGGCAGAACGGGTTAAGGCCTATGCGATCATGGATGTTAGCGACGGGGAGTTACAGAACATTATTGAAAAGCCCTCTGACGTGGAAATGGCCGCGCATCCTGACGCCCCAGTCAATATGAATTGTTGGCTATTCGACCACAGCATTATTGCCGCTTGCGAAAATATTGAGCCCTCGGTGCGGGGAGAATACGAACTGACGGATGCAGTGCGTTACCTAATTCAAAACGGTTCACAGATTAAGGTGGTTCCAGTCGCTTCTGGAGTGCTGGATATGTCCTCCCGTAAAGATATAGGTGCGATTAAAGATGCTCTGCAGGACGTGAACGTTAATCTCTAACCAGCGTAGGTAACCTGGAAGGTGCCGCCTCGGTGTTTCAACTCAGTTTGGTATTATTTTAGACACGAAAAAGTCTCATTTTCATATCAAATTCGGGAAAATTTCAGGAAGAAATCAGTTTTGCTATAATCCTTAATGAGTTTTCAATGACTCGCATTGTAGCGGGTCAGCTCAACAAGGAGGTTTGATTTGTCGCGTAAGCTAAAACGGAGTATTGCTCTCGCTGGCGTAGTCGCAATGGCATCATTGGGGCTAGCTGCCTGTGGCGGTGCTGATGACAAAGCCGGTTCTGCAGACAGCAACGAAAAGGTAGAAATTGAATACCTACACCGTCTTGACAATGCCGATGATGCAGTAAAAGTTCAGACGATTGTTGATAAATGGAATAAAGAAAACCCGAACATTAAGGTAACCCCGAAGAAATTTGATGGTAAAGCTCAAGAGCTAATCAAGAAAGTACAGACTGACACCGACGCAAAGAATGCGCCTTGTCTGTACCAGGCTGGTTACGCTGACTTGGCTGAACTATACGTAAAGGGTCTGGTACAGGACGTTAGCAAGTATGCTACCCAGTACAAAGACAAGTACCTGCCCGGTCCGTTCGATTCTATGGCGGTAGACGGAAAGTACTTAGGACTTCCGCAGGATACCGGCCCGCTGGTCTACTTCTACAACAAAGCAGAATTCGACAAGCTGGGTCTGAAAGTACCCACCACTTGGGAAGAATTCACCACCACCGCGAAAGCTGCCGCTGAAAAAGGCAAGTACATCGTGGCCTACGAAGGTGACGAGGGCGCCCAGATCTTCTCCGCTATGACTGCCGCCGCTGGTGGTCAGTGGTACGGAGTAGAAGGCGATGCCTGGAAGGTTGATACCACCGATGAAGGCTCTGCGTCCGTTGCTGCTTTGTGGCAGAAACTGCTTGACGAAAAGTCCGCAAAGGTAGTTGGTCGCTGGGCTGACGAATGGGCTCCTGCTGTTCAGAAGGGCGAAATCATCGGTACTATCGGTGCCGCTTGGGAAGCTCCGCTGATCGCTGGTGACGCTCCTGACCAGTCCGGTCAATGGGCTATTGCTCAGCTGCCTGGTGGCGCATCCGGCCCCGATGGTGGTTCCGGTGTAGTGGTTTCCAAGACCTGTGAGCATCCTGAACAGGCCATGAAGTTCAACGCTTGGTTCAACGAGCAGGTTGATGATCTAGCCAGCCAGGGTCTGGTTGTAGCTGCGAAAGCAACTCCTAAAGCTCCTGATTATGCCAAGTTCTATGGCGGCCAGGACGTAATTAAAGAGTTCACCACTGCTAACACCAATATGAAACCGTTCACCTTCCCGCCCTCCTGGTCGGTACCTCAGGGCTACCTCAGTGGTGAAGGCGGCGCTGCTGCCGGAGACGGCACCATGAAGGTTGCGGACGTGTTCAAGAATTCGGGCGATCAGCTCAAGGACGCCTTGAAGAAACTGAATCTTGAAGTTAAGTAACTAAGTTTCAGTCTTAGTTGATGTTCTTGGATACCGGATGTACCCACGTAACATCAGGGAGGCACCTACCATCCCGCAAAGTTGGTAGGTGCCTCCATTTCTATATCTGGCATTCCGTAGATTTTTACGGATTTCAGTCTGTATACCGTATATCCCAAACTGTTGAATGAAATAAAATATAGGCATCCATTTTCTGATGCATACCAATAATCTTTAATACAAATACGTGGGGATTTAAGCATGAGTGCTACTAAAGTAAAAAAGCGTAAACCAGCAGATAATGCTGATACGCTCCCACCTGAGGCAGGGGTCGCAAAGGAGCGAAAGACGCCTCGAGCAAGAAAGGAAGCGTTGACGGGCTGGGCGTTTATGGCTCCGTTCACGATTCTGTTCCTGTTTATTTTTATTTTGCCGATTTGCATATCGGTATTTTCTAGTTTTTTCCAAGTTAAAACACAAGGTGGCGGCGCATTCGGTGGGGGTGAATCTCAGAACGTTTTCGTCGGCCTCGAGAATTACCAATACGTTATTTTCTCCGGAGCCTTCTGGTCGGGAATCGGCCGGGTAATCCTGTACACCATAGTGCAGGTACCAGTGATGATTATCGCTGCTCTCGCTTTGGCGTTGCTTATTGATTCCCTGATCGTTCGCCACGTAACTGTTTTCCGTTTAGGTTGGTTCTTGCCCTATGCGGTACCGGGGGTAGTTGCCGCTATTATTTGGCTGTGTATTTACACCCCGGAAGTTTCTCCGCTTAACTCCCTGGTAGAGGCTTTTGGCGGCGACCTCACTATTAACTTCTTTGGCAAGAAAATGATTTTACTTTCTATGGCCAACATGACTACCTGGACGTTCACCGGCTACAATATGCTGATTTTCCTGGCAGCTTTGCAGGCTATCCCCCATGATTTGTATGAGGCAGCTCGCCTTGATGGCGCCAGTAGCTTCCAGATTGTCACCAAGATTAAAATCCCGATGGTGCGAGGGGCAGCCCTGCTGGCGATCCTGCTGTCTATCGTGGGAACGATTCAGCTGTACAACGAACCAGCGGTGATGGAAACCAGTCAAAAGTGGATGGGCTCTGCCTATACACCGATGATGATGGCGCTTAATACCGCGAAAGGATATATGTCGCCTTCAGGGGACGGCCCGGCGTCTGCAATCGCTATCGTTATGGCGCTAATCGCCGGTATTTTGGCAGTTGCTTATTTCTTAGCCGATCGGAAACTAGGTGGTAGTAATGACTAAGAAAACCGCTGTTACCCCTGGTGGGGTCGAGTATCGCCCCTCTATCAAGGGCTTACAATCACGTTCCTTAAAACCGGCAATGTGGTCGAAAATCCTCGCCATCTTGGTGATGATAATTGTCCTAATCTATTTCATTTTCCCGATTTACTGGGTGATTATCGCTTCTACCAAAACTAATGCCGAAATTTCCGGATCCTTCGGTTTCTGGTTCGCTCCGCACGACGATTCTGGGTCTGTTTGGGAAAGTACCAAAGCTAACTATGTTGGGCTTTTGGGATGGACCAAGAACATGGTTTGGCGCTGGATTGGTAACTCCCTGTTCTACTCAGCCGTTGCCGCCACCGTCGGAACCCTGGTAAGTGTTATGGCGGGTTACGCACTGGCGAAGTTCAAATTCCCCTTCAAGAACGGTACTGCCGGGATCATCATGGCTGGTCTGCTGATGCCAGTTTCCATTCTGACCGTTCCTATGTATGTGATGTTCTTGCATATGGGCCTAAATAACACGATGGCATCGATCATTGTTCCCTGCTGTGTATCACCATTCGGGGTATTCCTAGGGCGCGTATATGCCCAAACTTCGGTACCAACCGAGCTGCTGGAAGCAGCCCGGATCGATGGGGCAGGAGAATTCCGGATCTTCTTCGGGATGGTTTTGCGTCTATTAGCACCCGCTATGGTGACGATTTTCTTGTTTATCTTCGTAGCTACTTGGAACAACTTTGTGCTTCCACAGCTGATGATTTCCTCCGAAGAGCTCAAACCGATCACCTTGGGTCTATACGGTATGGCTTCCTACTTCTCGCCGCCCTATGGACAAATGATGATGGCATCGCTGTTCGGTATTATTCCGCTGATTGTGCTGTTCCTGGTGCTGCAAAAGTACTGGCAGTCCGGTCTGGCAGCTGGTGCGGTGAAGGGATAAACAGGTTAGTTCCTTTTAGCATCTGCCAGATGCTCATCTAAATAAAGGTGGGGGGTTCGATTTTCGAGCCTCCCACCTTTATTTGTCCTGGAGCCCAACTCTTCCGTTTTTCCTAGTTTTTAGGCTACGTTAGCGTTACTGGTGGCGGCCTTTAGACAGCAGGCTAAGGCTATCGCATATCGCGCTGGAGGCACTGTTTTCAGCTTTATTTATCCTCGCGCCCGGTAAGGAGACAATCTGTCGAATTAATGTAGGAAGGTTTATAGGGAAAGGGGGGAATCTAGCTATTGTCGCCCAATCTTTCGTATCCTTATCTGGTGACCATTGATAATCACGCAGATTTTCCGCAAATCCTACGTCGCTCAAACCCCGAGGTGCTGGCACCAGCCGGTAATCTCGACACCTTAAAAACTGCTATCGATTTCGGGGCAGACGCGGTTTATTGCGGGGGGAAAGCTTTCGGGATGCGGGCGGCTCCCCGCAATTTCAGCCTTGAAGATTTCGAGGATGCGATCAGCTATGCTCACCAGCGAGGGGCACGGGTTTATGTAACCTGCAATATCTTGCCGGACAGTGACGAAGTTGTAGCCATGAACGAATATATGGGACAGCTAGGCGAGATTGGGGTAGACGCCCTCATAGTTACCGATATCGGGGTTTTAATGGCAGCGCGTCGGGTTGCTCCCGATACGGATATTCATATCTCCACTCAGGCAGGAGTAACCAACTATCAGGCAGCTGAAGCTTTAGCAGCCCTGGGGGCTAGCCGGGTAGTCCTGGCACGCGAACTTGATTTAGCGGCAATCCGGATGCTGCGCGCTCACGTTTCTCCCGAACTTGAGATTGAAGCATTTGTGCACGGCTCAATGTGTATGGCGTTTTCTGGGCGCTGTCTGATTTCTCAACACACCACCGGGAGGGACGCTAACCACGGGGATTGTGTGCAAGCATGTCGCTATAAATATCACGTGGTGGAAGAGAAAAAATCCGGGAACTTTATTCCGGTTGAAGTAACCGATCAAGGTTCGTTCCTGTTCAACTCCCAAGATATGAATATGGTTGAACACGTAGCAGACGTGATAGATGCCGGGGTTACCAGCCTAAAAATAGAGGGACGTGCTAAAAGTGCCTACTATGTGGCCGCTATGGCGAACGCCTATAAATGTGCGGTTAATGAATATATGCTTCAACGTGGTTTTGAAAATGCGCAAGGGAAAGAGCTTAAACCCTTTATCCCCGGTGATGAACCGATGGATAAGGTAGTTCTGCCTGATTGGATTGGACAAGAGCCCTATAAAGTTACCCATCGTGAATACTCAACCGGTTTTTATTATCCCGAGAACCCGGCCAGTGAATCCATTACCAAAGGGGGATATATAAACGCTTGGCGTTGGTTAGGTAGCGTTCGCGAACACCGCTCAGATGAAGGACGGGTCTATATATTAGCGAAAAATAAAATAACCCCCTTAATGCCTATCGAGTTTTTAATTCCTGGTGCGGGACCAATTGAGTACCAAATCCCTGACCATGATTTACAGGATGAGTTTGGACATGAAGTACCAGAAATCAATCATCCCGCACATGAGTTTTCCTTCCCTTGCCCATTGTCCCTACCAACTGGGGCAATGATTCGTGCCAAAGTGCGTTAAAGATGTGAAACCCTATCGCTGATATTCCTAAAAACTCTCGTCGTTTGCTACCCAAAGCTACCTTGAAAGCCTGGTAACAACACATTGAAAATGCGGGTTCGGAAAACCTTTTGTTTTCCGAACCCGCATTGGAGGTTTCACAATTTAGTTATTGCAGGTATTACCCCGATATGCCACGCAATAAGTATTTTCTTACGTGACTAAAACGCCTTGACGACTAGGCGTTCTCTACGTCGGTATCTACCCACTCGAAGGTGCGAGTTACCGCTTTCTTCCACAAGCGGTAGTTGCGGTCGTACTCTTCGCGATCTTTACCTGGCTCCCAGCGTTTGCCTTCTGCCCAGTTATCAATCACGTCCTGTTCACCGTCCCAGAATCCTACGGCGATACCGGCAGCATATGCTGCGCCCAAGGCAGTAGTTTCTAGTACCTGAGGACGAACCAGCGGCACGCCCAATTGGTCGGCCTGGAACTGCATAACCATTTCGTCCTTGGTCATGCCACCATCTACCCGCAGCTCTTTAAGCTCCACGCCCGAGTCTGCCACCATCGCGTCAAATACTTCACGGGTCTGATAAGGAGTTGCTTCCTGTACCGCGCGCGCAATGTGTCCCTTGTTGTTGTAACGGGTTAGACCCACAATCGCACCCCGGGCATCATCCTTCCAGTAAGGAGCAAATAGGCCAGAGAATGCGGGCACAAAGTAGACGCCACCGTTATCATCAACTGTGCTGGCCAGCTTCTCGATCTCGTCCGAACTCTTGATCATTCCTAGGTTGTCGCGTAGCCACTGTACCAGCGAGCCAGCAACCGCAATCGAACCCTCCAAGGCGTAAACTGGCTTGTTATCACCAATCTTGTAAGCCACGGTAGTTAGCAAACCATTTTCAGAAAATACCGGTTCTTCACCAGTATTCATCAATACGAAGCAACCAGTACCGTAGGTGTTCTTTGCCATGCCTTTCTCAAAACAGGCCTGACCGAAAGTAGCAGCCTGCTGGTCACCCAAAATACCCGAAATTGGGGTGTCAATCAGCAAGCCGTTCTTACGACCATAACCGTAGACCTCGGAAGAGGAGCAAATCTCCGGCAGCATCGACATGGGAATCCCAAAGTCTTTGCAGATGTCTTCGCGCCACTGGAGGGTGCGAATATCCATCAGCATGGTACGGGAAGCATTGGTGACATCGGTCTTGTGTACCCCGCCGTTCACGCCGCCAGTCATATTCCACAGTACCCAGCAATCGGTGTTACCGAACAGCAGGTCTCCGGCTTCTGCCTTCTCGCGTGCGCCCTCGACATTATCCAAAATCCACTTGATTTCGGGACCTGAATAATAGGTAGAAAGGTCAAGCCCGCAAATATCCCGGTACTTTGACATTCCCTCCTCGCCGGCGAGTTCCCGAATAATCTGCGAGGTGCGGGTATCCTGCCAAACAATCGCGTTATATACCGGTTCCCCAGTATTCTTGTCCCAAACTACTACGGTTTCGCGCTGATTGGTGATTCCCACTGCGGCGATCTCATGCCGGTTTACCTGGGCTTTTTGTAGTGCATCAGCCACGCAGGCGCGAATGTTGTCCCAGATCTCAATCGGATTGTGCTCAACCCAACCGGCCTTCGGGAAAATCTGTTCGTGTTCTTTTTGTCCTACCGACACGATTTGTCCGCCGTGGTCGAACAGAATCGCGCGCGAGGAGGTTGTTCCCTGGTCAATGGCCATTACATATTTTTTTTCGGTCATATCTCTTTTCTTCCTTTAGGGTTTTTCTAATTGTCCTTAAACAGTCTTCCTAAACTTCCTAGGCAGCCATACCCACGCCGACTACGATCAGCGGAGTGATGATGGCAGCAATCGTGGGTCCAACAATCGGAACCCAAGAGTAAGCCCAGTCAGCGTTCGGCTTTCCGCCCTTCATCGGGAGTAGGCTGAACATAATACGCGGCCCCAAGTCACGAACCTGGTTGATGGCGTATCCGGTAGGACCACCCAAACCAATACCGATTACTACGATACAGAGAGCCACCGCCAAGGGGCCTACCTGAGTCGGGGTACCGCCCGATACCATCACGAAGGCGAGGAGACCGAAGGTGCCGATGATCTCGGTGAGGGTGTTCCATCCGTAGGAACGTACCTCGGGCGCAGTAGAGAAGCACCACAACTTGGGGCTGGGATCATCCATCTGCAGATCGAAATGCTTCTTGTAAGCCAAGTAGGCGATTAGCGCACCCACCATTGCTCCCAGCAGTTGGGCAATAATATAAATACACACGTTCATCCCAGTAGCTGGAATGCCACCGTCAGCGATACTGGGGCCATTGAGAGTTACTTTGCTGTCCAGGCCGTGCCAGACAGCTTTCATGATAGTAACTGCCGGGTTGAGGTGACCGCCGGTCTTATAGGCAGCATACACACCCATGTATACTGCCAAACCCCACCCAAAGTTGATCATTAACCAGCCGCCGCCGTGACCTTTTGATTTCAAAAGGTTATTGGTGCAGCAGGTGCCAACACCGAACATGATGAGGATGGCGGTGCCAAAAAACTCTGATGCGAAAATCTCACCACTACCTGGGGTGGCTGTTGCCATGGGTACCAGGAGATCATTCAATGTCGCAAACATACGCGCTCCTTTGCGCTAGGTTATTGGATTATTCTTTATTCAGTTTTGTTAGGTCATGGTTAAAAGTGAGAAATCTTCTGCGATACCTCTCACTTTTTACCAATGGTCTACTTCCATTTTTTGCTTTCGGACACTAATGTTCAACATAGTAGAACAAACGTGCGCACATAAGCCTCGAGGTGAGATTTTTGTCAAAGGAAGTAAAACCAACCGAGGATCAGTTTACCGAAGAGAATGTCAATAGAGATGAATTGGCACGCGCTGCTGCTCTGGCATATTACGTACAGGGACAAACTATGGAGGCAATCCGCCGGCGCATGGGAGTGTCACGCTCTACGGTGTCCCGCCTGTTGTCATATGCCCGCAAGCGCGGAATCGTGACCATTTCGGTGCAAACCTCAAATACGCCGCACACCCGCTTAGAGCGACAATTGCAGGAACGATTTGGGGTAAATGTACACATAGTGGAAATGCCTCCCGACACTACCCAAAACCGCGTCCTCGAAAATGTTACGAAAACCGCTGCCCAAATGCTAGGGCAGATGGTCAATGACGGAGAAGTAGTAGGTATCGCCTGGGGGAACACCACCACCGAGATGGCCGGTCATATAACTCAAAAGGACGTCGATAACGTCACCTTGGTACAGCTAAATGGCGCGGCCTCTACCGAAACTTCCGGAATCGCGCACGTAGGCGGAATTCTAGCGCGTATGGCTTATCAGTGGAAGGCTAATATCGTGCAGTTCCCGGTTCCTGCTTTTTTTGATGATCCGGCTACTAAAGAGGCGCTTTGGCGGGAGGGGTCGGTGCGGCGCGTGCTAAATTGGCAGGAAAAGTGTACTTTAGCAGTGTTTAGCGTAGGGGCGTTGCGGGCGGAAATTCCTTCCCACGTGTATGCTGCCGGCTATCTCTCGCGCAGCGAGTTAAATAAATTGGCGCTAGATAAAGTGGTGGGGGATGTTTGCACGGTACTTATCAGACCGGACGGATCCTGGAGTGATATTTCCTTAAATAGGCGCGCCACCGGCCCTAGCCCCGATCAGCTGCGTCGTATTCCACGGCGTTTTTGCGTGGTTGCGGGGAAGAACAAAGCTCAATCCCTGCTAGGAGCGCTTAACGCGGGGGTAGCTACCGATTTGGTTTGCGATAAAGCGATAGCGGAAAAGGTGTGGGCATTAGCAAAGTCCTAGAATAGAGCCATGGTAAAAACCGATTTCACTGACGCTTGCGAGTGGATTCCTCCCCGCGCCGACCATCAACCCACCCATCCGGTTCCGGCTTGGTATCGAAGTTACGAAGCTGCCCCTGATAGTGGCGATAGCGCTAAAATCCCGGCTTTGAAGGATATGACCACTATCAAAGTTGGGGGAGCGCCCGCCGATTTTATCCCGGTGGATACCGAAGATGATTTCGTGGCGGCAATTCGCGCAGCCGATAAAGAACGCCGTCCCCTGCTGGTGCTAGGGGGCGGTTCTAATCTGCTTTGTGCCGATGAGTTAAATGATTTGGTAGTTATCCAAGATCGGCGCAGCGGCATTAAGGTTACCGAAGATACCGCTTGTGGGGGCGCAATGGTTAGCGCCCCAGCTGGTCAGTCCTGGGACGAGTTCGTGTGTGGATGCATTGATAATGACCAGATGGGTTTAGAGGCGCTTTCGGGGATACCGGGAACGGTGGGGGCAGCCCCGGTGCAAAATATTGGTGCCTATGGTCATGAAGTGGCCGAAACCTTGTCCACAGTGCGGGTTTTTGATCGTATCCGGGATGCAATCCGGATTTTGCCGGTCGGGGATTTACGTCTCGGCTACCGCACCTCGATTATTAAGCGCTCCCTTCACGATGAGGAGGCGGGAGGCGGACGGATTTGGAATAATACCGGGCGTTACGTGGTGCTTTCTGCCGATTTTCAACTAGCTCATGCCTCTTTGTCTGCCCCGATTGAATATCAACAGCTGGCCGATAAGTTGGGGGTAAAACTGGGGGAGCGTGCCGATATGCGGCAGGTACGTGAGGCAGTTTTAGAGCTGCGCCGTTCCAAAGGAATGGTACTTGACCCTGCCGACCCCGATACGTGTTCTTGTGGTTCTTTCTTTACTAATCCGATTATTTCTAACGAGGACGCACGGGGACTTCCTGCCGATGCTCCTCGTTTCCCGGTTTATGATTTACAGCTGCGTAATTCCGTTACCGGAGTGGCTCCGAAACTTGAGGGAGTGGTGAAAACTTCTGCGGCCTGGCTGATTTCGCACGCTGGTTTTTCTAAAGGTTTCTCGCTGGATTCTACCAATGGGAGTGACCAGCCGGTGAGGGCGTCACTATCTAATAAACACGTCCTGGCGCTAACTAATCGCGGGCCGGCTTCCAGTGCCGATATTGCGCAGCTGGCAGCCACGATTAAACGCGGGGTGTGGGAAAAATTTGGGGTTGAACTGGTAGAAGAACCAGTCCAGGTAGGTTTCTAAAATCCAGGGGGAATAGCTTACTGAGGCAATCAATTCCGGAGAGGAATCAGGTGGGCAGTATCGGTGAATACCCCGGTTACGCCCCAATTGAATAGTTCATTAGCCCGGGCAGGAGAGTTCACTGTCCACACGTTTACCCCAAAACCAGCATCTCTAAATGCCCGCACTTTTTCGCGGGTTAAACCGGCATCCTCGGGGTGGATATAGCTAGCACCTACCAGTTCTAGAACTGAGCGCCAATCATCGTAGAGGGCGCAAGTTTCATAGAGACATCCCAGGGGAATCTGAGGGGCGAGGGCGTGGAATTCGGATAGCAGTACATGGTTGAAGCAGGAAACAATAACTTCTGGTCCGTCTAAACGTTTTAGCTCACTGATTACGGCTTTTATGAGCTGGCGGGTCATGGTGGCTCCGGCTTCATTCGACTTTATTTCGATATTGGCATTTAGACCAGTTTCGTTCATGAAATCCACCAGTTGATGGAGCGTTGGTAAAGGTTCCCCCGCAAATTCGGGACTAAACCAACTACCGGCATCAATGCTGGGTAAATCTTTGACAGTTAATTCATAATAACCACCAGTTTTATTGGTGGTGCGATCCAAAGTAGTGTCATGGCAAATAATGGCAGTGCCGTCACCTAAAATATCAACATCGGTTTCAATCCAGTTCAGCCCATGTTCAACTACTTTTTTGAACGCTGACATGGTGTTTTCGGGAGCTAGAGTGTTTAACCCGCGATGCGCAAATACCCGGTTTTCTATTTTCATTTATCAGTAGCCTTTTCGTTACCAGGTTGCCCTCATTGGCAGACCTACATTCTATTAGAACTTTACGAAAATAATATAAGAAAACTCTGGATAAAAATCGCTGCACAATTTTTCTTCTCCTTAAAAATAAAAAAATGGGTATTAGCCCTAGGAAATATGCGAGAAATAAAAATCGGGTGGGTGGCATTATTTATGCCACCCACCCGAAATGCTTAGGCGAACCCGTTAAATCGGGCTACTTAGATGTTCCTCCAAGCAATACCACTACCAGGAAGTTCGAAGCTTTCCTCGCGACCTCCAGGCAAATAAACTACCGTTGATTGCGGATTCTCGGTGTTGTTGATAACGCAGTACTTGCCGGCCTTAACGAACTCTGCCACCTCACAATGAGGATTAGAAGAACTCCAGGCAGCATATTTTTCCTCGTTATGAGAAGCGAAGAACAAGACCCGCTCCAACAAACGAGCATTAGCAGCCGAATAGGGAAGGCCGGAAATATAAACCCCACGACCCTTACCGTACTCGTTGGCTGCCAACTGCACTTGCCCGTCCTCAGCACAAATCAAAGTGGTGTCTTCACTGATTGGGAAAGTATTTTGAACCGGTTCACCAAAATCAATCGCCGTTTCCTTATCTAAATCAGCGGTCACGAAATGCTCAGAAACGACCTCGGGGAAATATTTATCGACCGAAAGAGTATGGTAGCGTTCCTCGTCAATGCCGAGCACATCCGCTAACTGGAAGAACCGGCCAGGGCGTTCACTAGACGCCGGCTGACCAACCCCCACAAAAGCGCCTCCCTGGCGTACCCAGGAGCGAATAATGGAAACCAAGCGACCATCATTCCAAACGTCCCCGCCAGTAAACGCAGTATTGTAAGGACCGGCGTTAATCAGCACATCAATATCGCTGGCAATCCCCTCGTTCAACACGTCCTCGAAACTAATAAAACGCACATTCACCCGCATCCCGGACAGCGCTTCCAGAATGCCGTAATAGGAATGGTTGTATTTATTAGGTAGGGCGTGAGCCACCGTAAAAGCTTGCCAAGAACGCATCTTGCCCCAGGCATTCACAATCGCCACATTCAAAATCCCTTGCGCAGGTTCACTGTCGGTCTGCTCGTGAATATCGCGGAACTCGTTAGCAATATCGGTTACCGTGTCCACAAACTTCGGGAATTTGGCGGCCAAGCTCAAATAACCGCCATAACCCATGCGGGCAATCGGGCTACGCAAAATCGCGCGCCGTGCCTTCCGCCAGTTATCCAAGGCTTCAATACTGGGGTCATTACCCTCATAGAAAGTATCGGGGAAGAAATAGGGGAGGAAACGACCCTCGGTGTATTTAACCCCGGGAATATCAGAAATCATGCGGGTGGTAGTGCCATCCCCAATCGAACCCACCACTGCATCTAAACCGAGCTTTTCAAAGCCATCACGATATGGCTCGGTGCCTAGCCACTGATCCCCCAAGAACATCATGGCCTCTTTACCGGCATCATGAGTATCTTTGACCATGGTTTTTACGTTTTCATGCACGAAATCAGAGACGAAATCAATCCAATCTAGCTGCGCCTTGCTGGGGATACAGAAAGTCGAATTATAGGTTCCACCATTTACGAAATCTTCAGGGCGAATCGGGTATCCCTTGGCTTTTTCAAACTCGGCCAAAGCCTCGGGTGACACGGTTGCCGCATAGCCAAACCAGTCCACAATTTTTTCCCGATGTTTTTCATCAAAAACCAGGGTGAACTGGTAAAAGAAAGTGGTAAAACGTACCACATCGGTTTGGGGATTATCCTTTAGCCACTTGCGGAAAGTATCCATCACGAACTGGTGGGTTTCGGGGTTACGAATATCGAAAGGAATCTCGTGTTCTTTGTCCCCCCAATCGTTGGTCAGGTGGTTATACATTTCCACCGGATCCCAAATGATATAAGCCAGGAAAGTAACCGTGTACTCGTGCATCGGCTGGGCATCAGAAATCTTCACTACCTGCAAGGTGAAATCGACATCCCAGTTGCCAGGATCAACAACCTCACCGGTGGTACGGTCAATAACTTCCCAGTATTTCTTCGGATCTGCATCCTGGTTAGCCTGCAACTGTTCGCTATAGAAACGTTGCATATAGGGAATAGAAACTGAATCATCTTCCGCTAGTACCCGCTGCGACAGTAGGTAAATCTGCGGGGTCTGCTCCATATGTTTACTTATGAACTCGTTATGTCCACGGGTAGGGAAATATGCGGAATAGATTTTTTTCCCGAGTTTCAGCACGTCCTCGTCAAGGTGAGTACCATCGGCGTTACGGATGGCGTCAGCGCCCCATAGTTCGCCGATACGTGCGGTTTCTTCTGCAAAGTTTTCTTCACTAGGGAGAGTAAAACGACCGGTTGTCATCTTTTTCTTTCTGGTAGTAGCTGGAGAATAAATGATTGTTTCAGGTAGCTATCAAGCACTTAATTATAAGGTTTGGTAGCTCAGATAGAATCAAAAATACAGGGGAAAATTACATCACGACCAGGCGGTACCCCATACCGCGTACGGTCACGATACGTTCCGAACCGATTTTGCGGCGCAGGTAACGCACGTATACATCCACCACATTTGAACCGGGATCGAAATCGTAGCCCCAAACCATATCTAGCAACTGAGAACGAGAAAGAACCTGGTCAGGGTGCTCCATAAAGGCTTGTAGCATAGTGAACTCGCGGGCGGATAGTTCTACTGGTTCCCCGTCAATGCTGGCGCAGCGGGTCCGCAAATCCAGGTGTAGACCCCCCACATTGATTTGCACCATATTGGTGGGATCTTCAGAGCTGGCATTCTTTAACCGTAGCCGGATCCGGGCTAAGAGCTCCTCGAAACGGAAAGGCTTGGACATGTAGTCGTCAGCGCCCTGCTCCAAGCCGCTGACCGTGTCCTCAACCGAAGAGCGGGCAGTGAGCACAATAATCGGTAAAGTGGCTCCCTGTCCGCGAATCTGCTCTAATACTTCGAAACCGTCCATATCGGGAAGGCCGATATCGAGGACGATTAGGGAATAATCGCCGCCTAGAGCCCCCGAGATCGCGTCTGCTCCTTTGTCGACTACAGTCACGTTATATCCGGCGGAAGTTAGTCCTTTAGCGACAAAAGAGGAGATGCCAGGCTCGTCCTCTACCACCAAAATACTGGTCATGTTTTATTCTCCTTGTAATTCATCTTTGCAATCATCATTTGATATCGGCAGGCTGATATTAAAGACCGAACCAACTGAAAGTGCGGATCGGACTTGCAAAATTCCCCCATGTGCTTGAGCGATGGCGTTGACAATGGACAGTCCCAGACCGGAACCAGCATAGGAGTGATTGACCCGCATGAAACGGCTAAAGATTTGCTCTTGATCTTTGGGGTCAATACCGATTCCCTGGTCACGTACCCACAGGTTGAGACGGTGGGTGCCTTCTACCGGGGGAACTTGTGCGAGCATCTGCAGGCTGGGAGCAGTGATAGTGTCTGCGGGCACCGGATTACCTTGCTGGTCCAGTAGGGGTTGCTGATAATCAATCCCCGCCCCCAGGGCAATTACGGTGCCGGGGGTAGCAAACTTAGAAGCATTTTGGGCGAGGGCGAGTAATGCTTGCTGCAGGCGTTGAGGATCAGCGGTGGTGGGGACGATGGTGAGGTTATCGATTCGCCAGTTGAATTTGCCTAATTGGGTGGCATTTTCGAAGACATCCATCAGTAAATCGCCGATATCTACCCGTTCGGGACGGATAAAGTCGGGGCGGTCACTCTTGGCAACGGTAATCAGGTCTTCGGTTAGCCGATGCATTCGCGAGAGTTCTTCTAAAGCCAGTTCGCGGGTGCGGGCAGTATCTTGAGGGTCGCCAGGGTTTAGCAGTTCTAGATGCCCGCGAACCACGGTTATGGGGGTGCGCAGTTCATGTCCCACATCATTTAGCAGGTCGCGTTGTTCGTCGAAACTGGACTGCAGGCGGGCAATCATCGAGTTCATCTGCCGGGTAACATCTGCTAGGTCATCATCACCTTCTACCGGCAAACGTTTAGTTAGATCCTGTTCGCTGGTAATAGACGCCATCAAATTTCGCAACCTGCCAATAGGGGCAAGCAGTGACTGGGAAGCGCGTACATTTACCAAACCCACCAGGGCTAAGACCAAGAAGGAGATGCCAGCAAACAATAACAGTTGGGTTTGAGTCGGGGTAATATCAGCCGAATAGTTAGAGACGATCGCCAGCAGGGCATCATCGGTATCGGCTGCGCTAATCGGCACCATTCCCACCGCATAGGTGGCCTGATCGGTGCGGATCATAAACATTCTGGCCGAGTTGATATCGGAATAACTGGCTAGTTCTGCCAAAAGCTGCGCATCTTGATGGGCGGCGGAATCGCGCGCACCTTTTTGCTCAATTAATTGCCCGGCCGAAAATCCCAACAAACTACCGTTGTAGGGCGCATCTTCGGCAGCAATGAACTTACTTAAGGCATCTTTGGCTGAAACTATTCCTCCGTTTGATTTGCCACTTTCGGCTTTCACGAAATTGCGCAGATCATTGGTGATTAGCTCGGTTTGAGAACGCTCGGCGTGGGAGATTTGAAACATTCCACTGACCAACATAATCAGCCCTACGATCGTGAGAGCGAATCCGGAAATCAATACCGAATGCACCAGCATCCGGTTACGCAGGTTAGTAATCCGCAGCTTAGGGGCATTGCTTTGAGGCTGGATGGTTTTTTCTACTACTCGTCGTGGACGGCTTTGATAGGCGGCGCGTTCCCCAGAGGGCGGCGGGGTGGTTGCTACGGGCGGTAGGGAGGGGGAAAGAGGGGAAGGTGGGGCAGCGTTGGCAGGGTTGAGGATCTGCGGCAAGGGCTGATCCCCAGGTAATTGCACGGCAGGACGAGGCTGACTAGCCGCCAGCGTAGGGGGAGCCGGAACTGGGGAACCGCTAGAGCCTCCGGGATAGCTATTGCCCGGGTAGCTGAGTTTCTCACTCATGGCTGTCCCCCTTATTGGGAGCGGGAGCACTGGGGGGAAGCTGCGGAGCTTGCTGGGTAGCAACCGGAATTTGGGGTTCAAAGTTAACTGCCGGGCCCAAATCATAGACTCCGTTTAGCACCATAGCCCGCGTTCCGATTAAAACCGCAAGACAAAGGGCGGTACAGACAATTGCCACTGCTGCAAACTTGCGCACTTCGCCGCCCTCTCTGGTGATAGCCGTTCGGTTAGGGCGTTCAGGCGCCCCTCTCTCTAATCATTATAGATTATAGAGAGGGTAGTAAGGACAACCTATTTTACTTGATTAAGAAAATCGACTATGCGGCCGACGCCTTCTTCTAGATCTTCATCGCTTAACGCGTAGGAAAGTCGGAAGAAACCGGAAGGGCCAAAGGCCTCGCCAGGAACGACCGCCACTTCGACTTTGCGGAGCATTAGATCAGCCAATTCGGCGGAAGTCTGTGGGGTTTCGCCCGCGATTTCGCGTCCCAAAATACGTTCTACACTGGGGTAACAGTAAAAAGCGCCATGCGGCATAGGAACTTCGAGGTCGGGAACCTGGCGTAGTAGCTCCACCATCCGCTGACGCCGCCGATCGAAGACCTCTCGCATCTGCTGAACTTTATCGAGCGGACCGCTCACGGCCGCCAATGCCGCCCGCTGCGCAATATTTGAGACATTTCCAGTGGTGTGGGATTGGAAAGCGGCGCAGGCTTTGATTACATCCGGCGGAGCTATCATCCAACCGACTCTCCAGCCGGTCATGGCATAAGTTTTGGCTACCCCGTTTAGCACCAGAGTTTGTTTTGCCAGTTCCGGAACCAGTTTCACAATATGTTCGGCATGAATCCCGTCATAGATTAGGTGTTCGTAGATCTCGTCCGTGATCACCCAGATCCCGTTGTCTAATGCCCACTGGCCAATAGCTTTTAGTTCATTCGCGTCATAGACCGCGCCGGTGGGGTTAGAGGGGCTGACTATTAAAAGAGCTTTAGTCTTCTCAGTTTTAGCGGCGTCTAGTTGTTCGACCGTCACCTTATAGTGTTGATCTGCTCCAGCCATTACCGAAACCGGAACCCCGCCGGCGATCTTGATAACTTCCGGGTAAGTCGTCCAATAGGGGGCGGGCATTAGGACTTCGTCGCCGACCTCTACTATGGCCGAGAAAGCCTCGAAAACTGCCTGTTTGCCACCGTTAGTAACAATGATTTCGGTATTGGGGTCAACTTCGTAACCAGAATCCCGCAGGGTCTTCTTCGCGATCGCTTCCCGCAACTGGGGCAGGCCTTTCCCCGGGCTGTAATGATGCATAACGGGATCCGCGCAAGCAGCCTGTGCGGCCTCAACAATATAGTCAGGGGTAGAAAAGTTGGGTTCCCCGGCGCCAAATCCGATTACCGGGCGTCCCTGAGCTTTGAGTTCTTTCGCGGCCGCATCCACTGCCAGAGTGGCAGAAGGAGATATTTGCGCAAGACGATTCGAGATTCTGTGTTCTAGCTGTTTGTGCATATCCCCATTTTGCCACGTCTGGCGATTGTTTACCTGCTACGACCAAAATGTGTAGTTGATTGTGTCCGGTGTGGTTGTCAGTAGTAGCCGCTAGCTTGCCGAGGGGAGTCAGAATATGCGTTTTTCCCCACTATGTGCCCGTAGGTTGGACGTGACCAGTAAAACCCCATAAACTTATTTAGCACCGTATTCGGTCAGCCTGATGGCTGGAAGGGCAGTGGCGCAATTGGTAGCGCAACGGTCTCCAAAACCGTAGGTTGTGGGTTCGAGTCCCGCCTGCCCTGCAAATTTGAAACCTGTGCCGGGCCCGGTACAGGACGAAATAGGGGCTTCGACGGGAGCTCCAAGACAGCAAGTGAGGAAACGATCTTGGCACCTAACGAGGGCGCAGCCTCCGTAGAGGCAGACGCAAAAGCGACAAAAAATGGTTTTTGGGGTCGCATCGTGCAGTTCGTGCGACAGGTCATTGCCGAGTTAAAAAAAGTTGTTTGGCCCACCCGCGATGAACTCACCACTTTCTTTGTGGTTGTGATTGTGTTTGTGCTGGCAATGATGGCTTTTTCAGGAGTTGTCGACGTCATCACCGCCTGGCTAGTAACCAAGGTATTTGGCGGTTAATTAAGGAGCAAGAATTGCAAACAGGCAATAAGGAGCAGGAAGAAAACACTGTGAGCAACGATCCCGTATTCTCCTCAGAGGCAGGTGCCTCCGCTGAAGTGAGTGCACAGGCTGCTGATAATGAGCAACCGGTGGCAGCAGAAACCGAGGCCAGGGTAGAAAACACCCCAGAAGAGCCGGCCGCTCCCGCTGAAGAAGCTTATGCCGAACCAGCAACCGTTCCCGCACAGATAGAACTCACGGATACCCCCCAAGATCAAGAGCTCGCCCCCTCGGCTACTGCGGAAGAGCTTTCTAAGGCTGAACAAGACAAGTTGCGCGAGGAACTTGAGTTTCTGCCCGGCTACTGGTACGTTCTGCATACCTATTCCGGATATGAGCGGCGGGTGAAAGCCAATCTGGAACAGCGAATCGTTACTTTCAATATGGAAGATCAGATCTACCAGATTGAAGTACCGATGGAAAAAGTCGTCCAGGTGAAATCCACTGAACGTAAAGTGGTGGATCGGGTACGGATTCCCGGTTACGCCCTCGTGCGGATGGAAGCAGTCGAGGACGCCCCCGATGCTTGGCGGGTAGTTAAGGACACGCCCGCGGTCACCGGATTCGTGGGTGATTCGCAGCATCCGATGCCTTTGACCGAGGACGAAGTAGTTTCCATGTTGGCGCCTACTCCTGCCTCCATTAAGGCTGCGGAACTGCAAGATGAGCGCGCCAGCCAGGCCAAGCAGCCGGAACAGCCAGTTATTGAGGTTGATTTCGAGGTCGGAGAGAACGTAACTGTTACCGACGGCCCGTTTGCGACTATGCCGGCTACCATTTCAGAGATCATGCCTGACCAGCAGAAACTTAAAGTTCTGGTGGTTATCTTTGATCGCGAAACTCCGGTAGAGCTTGGATTTAACCAGGTAGCAAAGATTTAATTGCTCACAGTGAGCAGTCCTAATTGGTTGTAAGGACGGGTGCGCCCTTAGAATGGACGACTGTGCTGGTAGTTTTTCTACGGAAAAATTGCCAGACCGCAAAGAGTTTCCGGCAACCGCCGGGAAAGTAAAATCAAGAAATTATATTGAGAAGGACCCTATATGCCTGCCAAGAATAAAAAGGTAATCGGCCTGATCAAGTTACAGATCGAGGCCGGTGCTGCAAACCCGGCGCCTCCAGTAGGCCCCGCGCTTTCGCAGCACCAGGTAAATATCATGGAGTTCTGCAAGGCCTACAATGCGGCTACGCAGGATCAACGCGGGAACGTGATCCCGGTAGAAATCAGTGTCTACGAAGATCACTCCTTTGACTTTGTTCTCAAGTCCCCGCCGGCTGCCCAGTTGATTAAGAAAGCTGCTGGGATCGCTAAGGGCTCTGGTACTCCGAACACCAATAAGGTGGCAAAGCTGACCATGGCCCAGGTTAAAGAGATTGCCGAGCAAAAGAAGGATGACCTGAACGCGAATGATATCGATGCGGCCGCAAAGATTATCGCGGGAACGGCTCGTTCAATGGGAGTTGTCGTCGAGGGCTAGCCTGGCGAACAGCTAAAAAAGACTATAAACCGTGGAGGGGAATGTGCGCCCTCACCACAACCTGCAAGGAGAAAAGCAGATGAAAAAGCACTCGAAAGCCTTTAACCAGGCTGCTGAGAAAGTTCATAAGGATCGTCTCTACCAACCGCTAGAGGCTTTCCGCTTGGCCAAGGAAATTTCTTCCACCAAGTTCGATTCCACCGTTGACGCGGTTTTCCGGCTCACGGTTGATCCGCGTAAATCGGATCAGATGATCCGGGGCACCGTTTCTTTGCCTAATGGCACTGGTAAGACCGTTAGGGTCCTGGTTTTTGCCAATAGCCCCAAGGACAAGGAAGCGTTAGAGGCTGGAGCCGACGAAGCCGGCGGCGATGAACTGATCGAAAAAGTGCAAGGTGGATACTTGGACTTTGATGTGGCGGTAGCTACCCCGGACATGATGGGTAAAGTGGGACGCCTCGGTCGCGTCCTCGGCCCGCGTGGTCTGATGCCGAACCCTCGTACCGGCACCGTCACTATGGATGTTGCTAAGGCAGTTAAAGAGATCAAGGGTGGTCGTATCGACTTTCGGGTGGATAAGCACGCCAACCTACACGTAGTGCTGGGTAAGAGCTCTTTCGATGCCGAGAAGCTGGCAGAGAACTATCAGGCAGTTCTGGATGAGATCCTGCGTCTGCGTCCGGCAGCCCTAAAGGGTCTGTACATCAAGAAGATCGCCGTTTCTACTTCGATGGGGCCGTCCATCCCCTTGGATAGCTCGCTGACGAAAGATCTAGCGACTGACGATCCTCGCTAAGGATTGCATGCCCGCCTTAGGGCAAAGGCACAATAGCTGAAAATCAAAGGGATCCCGCCGGTGGAAAAATCCACCGGCGGAACCCCTTTTTTTGCTGTCCACGGATTAGCGCTAGATGTGAGGCTGGCTCGGTAAAAGCGCTCGGGGGACCCCGGTGACCCTCGCTTCGCTCGGCTCAAGCCCCCTCTCGCATCTTTTACCGGCCACGCCCCCAGGTAGGAAAATCGGCCGAAGTAGCAGTTATCAAAGGTGCTCTGCCGGCGCGCTAAATCATAATGGCTGCGGCAATTTGATTATCGATACTGTAGCGGCTGTCTTTGATCACCACGATGCACATTTTCCGTTTACGGGAAATAACCGTGATTTCTTGGCCACTGTAGCATCCTAAGCGAAACAGGAAACTATCCATCTCGGGGTCATCGGTAGCTATATCTTTGACGATATAGGTTTGACCTTCGATAGCTTCCAGAAGATTCATTCTTTCCTTAGTCTGGCAGGCCTCTTTTGTCTGGCACGCTAGTGACAGTGACATTTCGGTTCACCTGCTTGGTTAGTGATACCTACTATTTGCAGATTATGACGGTTTCCGGAGCTGGGTGCAACCTCGGGATTGAAAGTGCAGGAGGAGGAAATCGGGCAACCGATACATTTGGTGCCTTTGCGCTTCTCTTTGACGATATAGGTGATGGCTCCACTGACAATCGCCACTAGTGCCAGGCTGGCAATAATTGTACTCAATTCGCTTCCTCTTTCTTAGGCGGCTTTCTCAACTTGTTGGTGCAGGTTGTATTGAGCGGAGAAATTGGCGTGAATCTGCCGGGAGATTAGGGTAATCACCCCGGCCATTATGGCTACTGCCAGTAGCCCCGGGAGGAATCCGGCCGCCAGGTGCCCGTACACCACCAGCGTTCCCACTTGATTGACCAGGAAGGCAATGGTGTAACCGGTGCAGAACTGCAATCCGATGGCGCTCCACAACCAGCGACGATCGCGCATCTCGGAGTTCATGGCGCCGATAGCGGCGAAGCAGGGCGGGGTGTACAGGTTAAAGAACAGGTAGGCGAGGGCGCTTACCGAGGTAAGCCCCATAGTGGCAGCAACGGTGTTGGCTCCACCAGTCATTGCTAGTTCATCGGTATCGATAAAGCGGGTTAGACCATATACCACCGCCAAGGTGCCGACTACGTTTTCTTTGGCGATAAACCCAGTGACCGCAGCCGCTGCCAGCTGCCAGGTGCCAAAACCTAGCGGAATGAGCAAGAAGGAGAAGGGGGTAGCAATAGAAGCCAGGATCGAAGTGTTTTCCGCACCCTCTTCGACTACTTGGAAACTCCAATTGAAGGTTTGCATAAGTTGGACTACCAGGTTACACACCAAAATGATGGTAGCGGCCTTAATAATGTAAGCCTTCGCCCTTTCTAGCATCGACAAGGTGGCATTCCACAGGGAAGGAACCCGGTAACGAGGTAGTTCCATGATGAAGAAAGTTTTCCGGAACTTGTGTCCGGTGACCATCTTTACCAGTAGTGCCCCCAGGAAAATCAGGCACAGCCCTACAAAGTAGCTGACCCAACTCACCCAAGCAGACCCGGCAAAGAAGGCTCCACCAAATAGCGCAATCACCGGGATTTTTGCTCCACAGGGTATGAAGGAAGCTAGCATCGCGGTGGCGCGACGTTCGCGTTCATCGCGGATGGTCCGGCAGCTCATAATCCCGGGAATGGCGCAACCGGTGCTGATGACGATGGGGATTACAGATTTACCGGATAGCCCCACCCGCTTGAAGATGGGATCTAGAACGGCACTTACCCGTGCCATATATCCGGATTCCTCTAATAGTGCCAGCAGGAAGTACATCACCATCACTAACGGGAGGAATCCGATTACCGCACCTACCCCGCCAATGAGACCGTCGGCAATGATGGTGCGTAACAGGGCAGGAGAATCCGCCATTTGTTCGCTGACCCAGTCTTGGAAGGCTTCGATCCAGCCGACTAACCAGTCGGCGATAAGGGGGCCAAGATAAGTTTGAGAAATCGCAAATACCGCCCACATAATCGCCGCGAAGATTGCTATCCCCGCAAATTTGTTGGTTAGTACCGCGTCTAGGGTGTCTTGACGAGTGTGAGCGGCAACTTTCACTTTCCGGGTTTCGACCGCGTCCACTACCGAGTCTACGAACTGGTAGCGGCGCCGGTCTTCTATATCGACTGCCTGCTTATCGGTAAGATCAATATCTGCTTGCAGGTAGGGGGCTTTTTGTTTTTTCCCTTCCTGAGTAAAAACTGCGCGCAGAACCTGATCTAGGCCGTTGTTCTCTTTTGCGGTGGAAACCGTAGGTATTACCGGGCATCCCAGTTCACGTTGCAGCTTCTGGGCGTCAATCTGGGTCTGTTCCTTATCGTTAATATCGCTCTTATTGAGGGCGACTACGATAGGAACCCCTAACTCCAGCAGTTGGGTAGTAAAGAATAGCGAGCGGCGCAGATTGGTGGCATCAACGATATTGACAATAGCGTCCGGGGCCGCGTCATGAACGTATTTACTGGTGATGGATTCTTCCGGGGTAAAGGGGGACATGGAGTACGCACCGGGCAAATCCACGGCCGTGGCATCGCGATTACCGCTGAGCTCATTTCTTAGTTTAGCCTCAGCTTGTCCGACGGTAACCCCACCCCAGTTGCCTACCTTGGCCTTTTTCCCGGTTAATGCATTAAACATAGTGGTCTTGCCGCTATTAGGATTGCCAGCAAAGGCGATTCTCATAACCCAGTCCTCTCGTGAATTCGTAATATTAATTCGGGAACTTATGTTCACCTAACGAATTACGACAATAGTCATTGTAAGGTAAACCTTACTAGGACGTAAAGCCCGGAATATACCTGAGGCAGCAATAAAACAGCACCGCCAAGGGGAGAGGGATTCTAATAAATTACTATCCTGAATCCTTTAAGGAACCTTTTTGCTCTGGCAAGCTCAATGCCACGCAGGTAAGTTTGCGTTCGCTCTTATCCTGCCAAGTAGTTTCGGTAGGGGTTAGTGGATACAAATCCCACTTGGAATCGCGATAACTAATCCCCACAAAACCTTCGAACTCTCGGGCGCATTCTTTAAGCGCCAGGTCGTAAAGCTGCTTTTGTCCCGGGTAGCTATTGCCCGATAGCTTCTTTATGCCCACCACTTGTGAGTTATGGGAGTGTTGGCAATCTACCCGTTCCACCTGTCCAGCGGGTTGCGCACCGGTGAGCACTTCCTCTGCCATGTTAAAACAGTCGCCCACTTTAAGATCAGAAGTGGCAACTGGTTGCGAAGCGCATCCGCTCAAGAATCCGCAGTTTGCTAGAGCCAGGGCACAAAAAAGGGTAAGGTACCGTTTCAACTGGGCAAACGGATAGGCACTCATCACTTACAGATTATCCCTTAATAGGGGAAAACTGCGTGGATCAGGAAATAACTGATAGCGCCAATGAGTGCGGCGCCGGGCAAAGTCAGCACCCAGGCAATCGCAATATTGCCGGCAACTCCCCAACGTACTGCAGAAAGGCGCTTAGTGGCTCCCACCCCCATGATGGCGGAGGAAACCGACTGCGTAGTGGAAATCGGAGCGTGCCAAACGAATGCGGTCAAATAGAGAATGGTAGCGGAAGTAGTTTCTGCCACGAAGCCGTGGGCGGGAGTAACGTCAATAACCTTCGATCCTAAGGTGTGCATGATTCGCCCACCGCCGAAGTAGGTGCCCAGAGAAATCGCACCGGCGGCAGCCAGTTTTACCCAAAAAGGAATCTGCATGGAGCCATTGGCGTCGGTAGCATGATAGCCGGCAGCTAGTAGCGCCATAGTAATAATTCCCATGGTTTTTTGGGCGTCCTGCAAACCGTGACCAAGCGCCATCGCTGCCGCGGAAAAGCGTTGCAGGAAACGGAAGTTGTTCATAGTGCGGTGATAGCTGGCTCGTTGGAGCGCCGAAAGTAAAAACCGCATGACGAAATAAGCCGTGAAAAACCCGATTAGAGGCGAAACTACCATAGGAATTAGTACGTGATTGACTATCCCCATCCATTTCACAGTGATAGTCGCGGCCAGTCCCACTCCCGCCATGCCTCCGATCAGGGCGTGGGAAGACGAAGATGGCAGCCCGAAATACCAGGTGATGATATTCCAGGCGATTGCCCCGACCAGCGCCGCCAGAATTACCACCAGCCCATGGTGGCGGTCAGCCAGCGAAGTGGATTCGGTGAAATGGGAAATATCAATAATCCCGTTACCGATGGTTTGGGCTACGCCGGTGCCTAGCATCGCCCCGATAATGTTCATGATTGCCGCCATTAAAAGAGCGGCTTTAGGGCGCATTGAGCGGGTAGAAACACAGGTAGCGATGGCATTAGCGGCGTCATGGAAGCCATTGGTGAAATCGAAGATTAAGGCAATGGCGACGACCGCGATCACCAACCCCAAGGTGATATCCACGGTTTAAGACTCCTTGATGTAGATAGCCTCAACCGCGTTGGCTAAGGTTTCAAAGGAATCACACGCGGTTTCTAGCGACTCGATTACGTCCTTAATCTTGATTACGTATATAGGGTCAGTTTCGGAAGCAAATACTTCTGCCAGCATCTTCCGGTACTGTTTGTCGCCCTTGTTCTCTAGGCTGTTAATGTGCACCGTGAAATCTTTAAGGTCGCGTCCTCCCCGCAGCTTGGGAATGGCGAGAGCTGTTTCCTGGGCGCATTCACGCAAAATATTTGCCTGCTTTTCTAGCCTGCGAGGAATATCCTGAATCTCGTAGAGGACGATTAAGTCTCCGGCCTCATCGATTCCGTCCATGCAATCATCCAAGGCGCCGGTTAGCAGGGAGATATCTTCCCGATCCATGGGAGTAACGAAAGTTGCATTCAGCATGCTCATGGTGCGGTGAGTAATCACGTCTGAGTCATGCTCTAGATCGTGGAGTTGGGAGCGTAGCTCCTTGCGTTCCTCGAAAGAATCAACCTGGGTGATTTTCAACAATAGTTCGGATGCGGCATCTAAGTTTTGTGCCGCTTTCGTGAATAGGTCGAAGAAATCTTCTTCTTTCTGCTTCTTCTTGAACAGCATTCGTGCCTCCTTGGCGAAGAACCATCCGCCTTTAGAGTATCCAACTTTTGTTCGTAATCTAAAATTCTACTTCCGTTAACTTTTTGGGGAAATAAATCTGGATTTAACTGCAAAAATACTAACGAGAGGTGGTAGTGTATCTGGGGTTTTGCTGGCCAAGGGGCGGTAATCAAATGGGAGTTTAAGCACCGGATAACCGGCGATGTTGGTAGGGAGCTAATAACTTAAGGTGAAAGGCGGACTAACGGCCTAAAAAGGGTAGCTTCCCAAATTTGTTTACTTGCGAAAATGGGGAAGTAAGTTCAGGGTAATAGGACAGGAAAGCCCCGGTAGGCTTTATCCTGCATTATGACTTTTTATTAGAGAACGGCAATGCTAAATTGGTTGATATATAACGACACATAGTTAGATAAAATGATGCTAGTTTTCCCTCCGACTATGTGATGAGGTAGCCGTGAAACGCACAGGAAGTAACATGAACGGTAAAAATGCTGATCTGAACACTGCGGATAATGACATTCAGCCTAGTCAGCTAGCTGCTGATCATGGAAACACCGGCACTGCTACTAGCGAAAGCGGCAAAGCTTCGGTTCTTAATAGGCGTACCCTAGGGGTGGCTTCGGTTCTGGGGCTACTGTTCGCGTCCTTGTTGGCGGGCACTTTATTTTTCACTTCCGCAGATGATTCCGCTTCCCCGGCTCCCAAGGTTGACGCTAAAACTGTTTCCGGCAATACCGTGTCTGCGCATGCTCAGATAAAACCAGCGGAGTTCTCTACCGCTAACAGCTTTTACCATTCAGTTCTAGACCCTGCTAATGTTTCCGCTAGCCCGAAGGCAGGGAGGGCATTGGCAGCTTCCCGCAATCAGGGAGCTGCTGAAACTTCCGCGGCTCAAAGTACCTCTGCGAATAGCGCCCATTCGCAATGCTCGGGCGCTGCTTGTCCATCCCCCAGGCGTGCCCCAGTAACTCCTGCGGGGAAGTTTAGGTTGTTTAAGTTGGGGGTTGCGGATTCTAAGACTGTGACTAGGTGTACTCGTAGTAGGCTTTGTTCTGCTAGCGATGGTGTGCTTGTTGGTGGCGCTAGGTTTGCCTTGTTTGAGGGTAG